>NZ_FYEM01000006.1:0-311121 GCF_900188475.1 Agrobacterium sp. 719_389 | reverse complement strand
CAGTTCCTTCTTCAGCCGCCTGATCTCCTCGGCCTCGTCGTTACCCTTGGAGTCCGACCCAGCAAACTTCTTCTTCCATTCATACAGCGAATGCTGGCTGACGCCGAGACGCTGCGAAACCTCAGCAACCGGATAGCCCCGCTCCGTGATCTGCCGCACCGCGTCACGCTTAAACTCTTCGCTGAAATTCGATTTGCTCATGATGCTCTTCTTGCCTCAAAATTAGGAAAGAAGGTGTCTACAAATCTAGGGGCTATTCACCATGACCGTAGCAAAGTCTTGCAAATGGATAGGCAAATAGTAGCTGAGAGGATGATCGCCGACCACGTCCAGAAATGCCGCGAACGTGTTTTCAAGCCGCTCCTCATAGCGCACCTTATCCTTGTTTCCTTTGTCCAGCGCATTTTTTCGAGAATCGAGGATGATACGACCTGCTACGCTAAGCTTGGTGGACGCAGTTACAGTTCTTTCATCTCGATGTTCGAGAGGCTGAGGTTGCGGTTGAGAATGCGGGATAGGTTGAGGTTGAGGCTGCTGGAGAGGTTGAATTTGGGGCGATTGAACCTGTGCACCCAAAGAACCGAGGGTGCGAACGACAGACTGAAATGTGTCGCGCTCCGCCTCCCATGCCACGGAATCTTTTGAAAGCGCGTCCGAAATCGTCTGAAGTCTTTGTTTGAAATCTTGCAGCGAAGCCTTTTGTGCTGCCAGTTCCTTCGCTTGACGGCGGTATATTTGGGCGGCCTCATGGTCGCCTTCGGATTCGAATTCATCCGCCTGTTGAAGGCGGCTTGTGATTCTTAGACCAAGCGGAAAATGGCGTCGGTGCAGTTGTTGAAGCTCGACATTCAAAGCTTTGAGGCTATGAGAAAGGGTTTCTCTGGTCATGGTCGGATCGTCCATCATTCTCATGGCCGCACCCGACAAAATTATTGCTCTTTTCCGTGCCGCAGCAGCAGGAAGTGGCCCCAAGTTCACCCGGATTGGCGATTTTCCAAATTGAGATTCGACGCTAGCGGGAATCCTTTGCTGATACGTAAATCCATTCTCGCGTTTCCATAAATACACTTCAAGCCTCTCAGTCTGGCTCGAAATGTGTACGTAGCGGAGTATTCCGCCGCGTACCGTGGAAAAATGCCTTGGAAATTCTCGTTTTAAATCAATGGCTTGCGTCGATTGGTGGGCCCGGAGGGACTCGAACCCCCAACCAAGCGGTTATGAGCCGCCGGCTCTAACCATTGAGCTACAGGCCCCTTTCGGAAAAAAGCAGTCCGAAACACCGGCTTCGCAATGGTTCGAATCCGGTGGGTCACGCTCTAACGTAATTTTTTGAACCCGACAAGCCAATGATGCTTTCCCAAAGCAGCGCCGCCGTATTAGCTACACAATCTAAGGCAATACCCTTCAAAGGGACTCAATCAACGAGGAAACACCATGAAGACAAAAACGGCCCGCCTTTTCGCACTCACCGCAATGACCGCAGCAGCCATGACGCCGCTTGCCGCTCAGGTGTCTGCGCAGGAGGCTTCCCCGCGCGAAGCCACCATCAGTGTTTCCGGTGAAGGCCAGGCGGCCATTGCCCCTGATATGGCGATCCTGTCCTTCAGCGTCGTCAAGCAGGCGGAGACCGCGGCTGCGGCTCTTACGGAGAACTCGAAGGCGCTCGCCGATGTTCTGAAAGCGCTGAAAGAGGCCGCCATCGAAGATCGTGACCTGCAGACCAGCAATTTTTCCGTGCAGCCGCTCTACAAGCACTACGAACCCAAGGATGGCGTCTATGTCGCGCCCGAGATCACCGGTTACCAGGTATCCAACGGCCTGACCGTGCGGGTGCGCGACCTGAAGAAGCTCGGCACGATCCTCGATACGTCCGTCAAGCTCGGCATCAACCAGGGCGGCGACATCACCTTCACCAATGACAAGCCGGAAGCGACGGTGACCGAGGCCCGCAAGCAGGCTGTAGCCGATGCGCTGGCCAAGGCGAAGACGCTGACGGAAGCGGCGGGCGTGAAGCTTGGCCGTGTCATTCAGATCAGCGAAAACTCGCAGCGCCCGATGCCGGTACCGGCGGGCATGATGCGTGCTTCGATGATGAAGGAAGCCGACAGCGTGCCGATCGCTTCGGGTGAGAACAGCTACAATGTGGTGGTCAACGTCACCTTCGCTCTCGAGCAGTAAGATCGGCGGCGAGCGGCACTCCTGTGCCGCTCTTCCCCCATCCTGAATTCAGCCATTGGCATGATGCAAAACGAAATGCCCCTCGCCTGCCTTTTTGGACAAGCGAGGGGCATTTTTTAATCGTTCCGCCGGACGGGGATATCAGCAGATCGATAAGACTGGCCGCTGTTAGCGCCGGATCACCGGGCAACCGCGCTCATTGGCGAAAACGATGCGATCACGGCCGCGACGGTCAAAGCCTGCCACCACGACACGGCGTGGCGATACATCAACAACGCGGGCGCGGCGAAGACCCATGCGGCTTGCCTTTTCTTCCGCAAGCGAAACGGAGCAGCCACGGCGCGGGCGGTCCGGACGGCCCCAGCCGGGACGATGACCATAGCCGTCCTGAACCTGAACTCTGAACTGGACATCCGAGCCTGCGGACGCCGCTGGCGCCGTAAAGGAAATTCCACCGAGGGCGATGAGGGTAGCCAGGCCGGCTTTTGCAAAGGTGCTGAACATGAACTTCACTCCGTTTGTTTCCTTGCCGACAGGGGAACATCCCCCGGCGATTGACGAGACCCTAGACTCGCCCATCTGAATATCAGCAGAACCGAATGTTCAGCAGGCGTTCAGAGAGGTTAACGCGCGATACATCAATCCGGATCCAGACATCACGGCGAGATATGCAGCACGATTTCCCGCCGATGCGGCTGGTCGCGATGTTCGAAAAGATAAAGGCCCTGCCAGGTGCCGAGCACAAGCCTGCCGTCGCTGATCGGCACACCGATGGAAACAGTGGTCAGCGCCGATTTGATATGGGCGGGCATATCGTCGGGGCCTTCCAGCGTGTGGATGATCCATCGCATGGAAGGATCATCGGAAGGCGGCGCGAGCCGTGCGAAAAATACCGTGAGATCACGCCGTACATCGGGATCGGCATTTTCCTGAATGAGCAGCGAGCAGGATGTATGCCTGACGAAGATTGTCAGCAGGCCTACCTCCACCCCGGCATGATTGACGAATGCCCTGGCCTCGGATGTGAACTCGTAAAGGCCCTGTCCGTGGGTGGGGATGGTCATTTTCTTCTGCGGCACAATTTTTCCTTCAAATAATTTGGAACAAAATCCACGCTGCCAACGTTGCAACATGTCAAATTGTATCCGATGACATCGCGGATACGACAATCGCATGACGGCGGCTCATAAAAGCACAACGGAAAACCGGCGTCACAGTTGCAAAATTCGGGGAAGGGTTGGCACTATCAGAATGGACTATTCAGGCTTTCCCATCTCGCGACAACCAGATTATCTTCGCCACAAACAGACACAGGGTGCGAAAGACTGATTCATGGCATCCAGTGACTATCAAGTCGACCTGACCAATTGCGACCGCGAACCCATCCATATCCCAGGCTATATTCAACCGCATGGCTGTCTCATCGCCTGCGATAACGCCATGCGCATGGTGTTGCGGCATTCCGAAAACTGCCGCGAGCTGCTGGGCATTGACGGCGATATCAATGGCCAAACCGCCGAGGACGTGCTCGGCAAAAAACTCGTGCACGATCTTCGCAATGCGCTGACCGTCACCGGCAGAACAACGCGTCCCGCCATGCTGCCGGCCATGGAAATGAGCGACGGCCGCAGTTTCGATATTTCGCTCCATCGCTACAAGTCCACCACGATCATCGAATTCGAGCCCTCCGGCAGCGAAACGCAGCCGCTCGGCACGGCGCGCAAGATGGTGGACCGCATCCGCGAGGCGGACACCGTCGAAAGCCTGATCTCCAGAACGACGCGGCTGGTAAAGGCGACGCTCGGTTACGACCGGGTGATGATCTATCGTTTCGAGGAGGATGGCGCGGGCAAGGTCGTATCGGAGGCAAAGCAGCCGGAGCTGGAAAGCTTTCTCGGGCAATATTTCCCCGCCAGCGACATCCCCCAGCAGGCCCGTGCGCTTTATCTCAAGAACACGCTGCGGATCATCTCCGATGCCAGCGGCGACCGCGTACCGGTCCTGCCGGCTCTCGATGCCTCCGGCGAGCCGCTCGATCTGTCCTTCGCGCATCTGCGCAGCGTCTCGCCCATCCATTGCGAATATCTTCGCAACATGGGCGTCGGCGCCTCCATGTCCATTTCGGTGATTGTCGACGGGGCCCTGTGGGGCCTCATCGCCTGCCATCACTATTCCCCGCGCGTGCTGACCATGCCTGTCCGGATCGCCGCAGAAATGTTCGGGGAATTTTTCTCCATGCATCTGCAGGTTCTGAAACAGAAGCGCCGGCTCGATACCGTCAACCACGCCCATGCCGCGCTCGACCGTTTCCTGCGGCTTGCCGCGCATCACGCCAATATTGAAGAACTGCTGATCGACAGTTTCCAGGATTTTGCCGATCTGATGCCGTGTGACGGCGTTGGCCTGTGGGTGGGAAACAACTGGCATTGCCATGGCGCAACGCCGCCGCACGACGCCATTCCAAGGCTGGTTCGTTTTGTCGCCTCGGCTTCCGAAAGCAAGGTCTGGGCGACCCATGCCCTGTCGCAGGCCATACCGGAAGCGGAAATCTACGCCGGCACAGCGGCCGGAATGCTCGCCATACCGCTCTCGCAGGTGAAGAACGACTATCTCCTGTTTTTCCGCAAGGAGATCGTGCAGAACCTGAACTGGGCCGGCAATCCGGAAAAATCCTATGAAACCGGGCCGATGGGGGATCGTCTCACTCCACGGAAAAGCTTTGCTATCTGGAAAGAGACGGTGCGTCTGCAGGCGCAACCCTGGTCGGAAGCCGATCGTGAAATCGCCGAAGCCGCCAGAATTGCGCTGGTCGAGGTCGCATTCCATCACAGCGAACTGATGGCGGGCGAAAGGGAACGCGCCGAAGTGCGCCAGCGCATGTTGAACGAGGAACTCAACCACCGCGTCAAGAATGTTCTCGCCATCATCAAATCGCTGGTCGGCAATCCCTCGCAGGAGGGCAAGACCCTGCAGGAATATGTCACCGCGCTGAAGGGCCGCATTCAGGCATTGTCCTTTGCCCATGACCAGATCATCCGTGGTGAAGGCGGCGGCTCGCTGCGCGATCTGCTGGACGCCGAATTGTCGCCCCATCGTTCGCCGGAAACGACGGTGAAACTTGAGGGTCCTCAGGTCACCCTCGATTCACGCGCCTTCTCCGTGATGGCGCTGGTTCTGCATGAACTGGCGACGAATGCCGCCAAATATGGCGCGCTTTCGCAAAATGGCGGGCAATTGCATGTGCGCTGGCAGATCAGCGAAAACCGCGATTGCGAGATTGGGTGGCGCGAAATCCTGCCCACCAAACTGCCTGCCCCGTCGCGCGCCGGTTTCGGCACGGCGCTCATCAGCCGCAGCATCCCCTACGATCTCGGCGGGCGCAGCACGATGCGTTATTTGCCTGATGGACTGGAGGCGGAAATTTTCCTGCCCGCCCGTCACGTCTCATCGGCGACGGTCGCATCCAGCGCGCAAACCGAGGATGAAACCGCACCACAGCCCAGACGCTATAACCGGGAGGAGCCGTTGAAAGTATTACTCGTTGAAGATCAGATGCTGATCGCGATGGATGTCGAGAACATGCTGGAGGATAACGGCATCAAGACCATCGAAACGGCGACCTCGTCGGCAATGGCACTTGAAAAACTGAAGAGCTACGTGCCTGACGTGGCCATTCTCGACATAAATCTTGGCTCCGATACCTCAATCCCCATTGCCCGGGAACTTCACCGCCGTGGCATTCCATTCCTTTTCGCCACCGGTTATGCGGATGGCAGCATGGTGCCGGATGAATTTGGCACTGTGCCTGTTATCAGGAAGCCCTATGACGAGGATGCGCTGATGGCGGGCATTGGGTTACTGGTGGGCGATACGGAGCGGGTATAGGAACGCGGCGTTATCCTCGGGCTTGCCCGAGGAACCGCAACCTCTTGATTGTCTCGACGTGCTTAAAGCCTTGGAACAAGCCAAAGGATGACGAGAGGGAGGTCGTGAAACCGACCGCCGATCTTCAAAAATCGAGAAAACCCGCCCTCACTGGAATCTCGTAAAGCCCCGCTTTTTCGCATCTTCCGGGCTGACTTCATTGCCGATTTTAAACCGGAATTCCGTCACGGTGTAGTTTTCCAGATCGACTTCGCACTGGAACGACACATCGTGCCAGCCATTGCCCGTGTTGAACGCGCCGCCGGAAGCATCGATCGAATTTCCGGAAATCCTGCCGCCCGTGTCCGAATAGGGGATCATGCCTCGGGCGACAAAACCCGCCCCTTGAATCTGCGCCAGAGCTTCGGTGCTGCAAAGCTGAACGATGCGGCGGCGCGGCGGCAGATCGCCGAACATCTGGCGTCTCTGGGCCGGTGACAGCATGGACGAAGATAGAAGGTTTTTGGCCGCCGGAAGTTTCGCGGGCTTCTTTTCCTCCGCCTCAGCAGGCTTTTCCTCAAGCGGTTTTGCCTGCGGCACAGGCGGCTGCTCCGGCGGAGCCTCCTCCTTCAACGGCGAAACCGCAATCTCGCCCTGCTCGGCGGAAGCCTGAAGGTCGCTGTTGGCGGCAGGAGGCGCGGGCTTTTCCTCAGCCGTTTTCTCAGGCTGGCTTGCAGGCTCCTCGGAGGGCTCGCTCCTTTCCGCTTCCTCGGTCTTGCCCGGCTTGTCTTCGGGGTCCGCTTGCGTCTCTTCCGGTCGCATGGCGATAGCCGGCAACGTCGCCTGAAGCGGCGGCGAAGGTTTCGCTTCTTCGGCCGGAGGCGCGGGCGGTGGTGGCGGAGGTTGCGGCTTTTCCTCTTTCGCCTTCTCTTCACCCGGTGGTGGAGCCTCTTCCACCTTTTTCTCCTCGGGCGGCGGCACCAGATCGACGCTGATGCTTTCAGGCTCTTGCGGCTCGGCTATCCGCTCGGGCAGTTCGAAAAGGAAAATCGCGACAACGGCAAGGTGCAGCAGCACGGAGACGGGCACAGCCCATCCTTTCCCACGCCATCTGCCTGCCGAAACCTGTTGCATCTCATCGAACCAAATCGAACCGGAGCATTTCCAATAAAAGCGGAATGCCTGTTTTCACACATAAGGCTTGTCGCAGAGTTCGCCAGTGCGGGAAACAAAAAACCCGGCCAGAGGTGACTGACCGGGTTCAATTTTAAAGGAAGCAAAAGCTTAGCTGTCGAGGAAGCTGCGGAGCTTTCTGGAGCGGCTCGGATGCTTCAGCTTGCGCAGCGCCTTCGCTTCGATCTGACGGATACGTTCGCGGGTAACCGAGAACTGCTGGCCGACTTCTTCCAGCGTATGGTCGGTGTTCATGCCGATGCCGAAGCGCATGCGCAGAACGCGTTCTTCACGCGGCGTCAACGAAGCCAATACGCGGGTCGTCGTCTCGCGCAGGTTCGCCTGAATGGCGGCGTCGATCGGCAGCAGCGCATTCTTGTCCTCGATGAAGTCGCCGAGATGCGAATCCTCTTCGTCACCCACGGGGGTTTCGAGCGAGATCGGCTCCTTGGCGATCTTCAAAACCTTGCGCACCTTCTCAAGCGGCATGGCGAGCTTCTCGGCCAGTTCTTCCGGGGTCGGCTCGCGGCCGATCTCGTGCAGCATCTGACGCGAGGTACGAACGATCTTGTTGATCGTCTCGATCATGTGCACCGGAATACGGATGGTGCGCGCCTGGTCGGCGATCGAGCGGGTGATCGCCTGCCTGATCCACCATGTCGCATAGGTCGAGAACTTGTAACCGCGGCGATATTCGAATTTGTCGACCGCCTTCATCAGGCCGATATTGCCTTCCTGAATGAGATCGAGGAACTGAAGACCACGGTTAGTGTATTTCTTCGCAATCGAGATCACGAGACGCAGGTTGGCCTCAACCATCTCCTTCTTGGCGATACGCGCTTCGCGCTCACCCTTCTGCACCATCGAAACGATGCGGCGGAATTCGGCGATGGAAATGCCGGTTTCCGTGGAGAGGTTCTGGATTTCCTGACGGATTTCCCGGATCGTGTTGCTTTCCTCGCGGGCAAATTCCTTCCAGCCGCGGGCGGCCAGATTGGCGATCGACTTCATCCAGTTCGGATCGAGTTCCGCACCGTGATACTGCTCGAGGAAGCTGTCGCGCTTGACGCCGTAGGATTCGGCAAGGCGCAGCAGACGGCCTTCGTTCTGCATTAGGCGCTTGGAAATGTCGTAGAGTTGCTCGACAAGGCTGTCGATACGGTTCTGGTTCAGCGACAGCGACTTGACGGCCGTGATCAGCTGATCCTTCAATTCCTTGTAACGACGCTCCTGGCCGGAAGACAGCGTACCGGTGCAGGCAAGACGCGCCTCAACCTGCTGGTCCTGAAGCTTGCGCAGCTTCTTATAGGTGTCAGCGATAGTGTCGAGCGTTTCCATGACCTGCGGACGCAGTTCGGCTTCCATCGCGGCAAGCGAAAGATTGGACTCGTCGTCGTCCTCTTCTTCCTCTTCCGGCGGAAGGCCATCGCCGCCCACATCAGTCACATCTTCGTCACCGGTCGGCGCACGCAGCTTGCGGGTCTTTTCCTTCTCTTCGGCGGCCTTGCGGTCAGCCTCGATCTTTTCCGGGCTCTGGAACTGGGGAGCCGCCTTGGCTTCCGGACCGGAATAGGTCGTTTCGAGATCGATGATCTCGCGCAGAAGCGTCGTGCCCTCATTCAGTTCGTCGCGCCAGATGATCAGCGCCTGGAACGTCAGCGGGCTTTCGCAAAGGCCCGAAATCATCGTTTCGCGGCCGGCCTCGATACGCTTGGCGATGGCGATTTCGCCCTCGCGCGACAGAAGCTCGACGGAACCCATTTCGCGCAGATACATGCGCACCGGGTCATCGGTACGGTCGGTCGGTTCTTTCTTCTTTGCGGTCGCAAGCGCGGTGCCGCCGGAGGGGGCGAGTTCGCCACCTTCGGACTCTTCGCCGTCGGAATCGCTGTCGTCGTCGCTCGCGGTTGCCTCTTCGGCATCCTCGTCCTCGATGACATTGATGCCCATGTCGGACAGCATCGCCATCGTGTCTTCGATCTGCTCGGAAGTCACCTCTTCGGACGGCAGGACGGAATTCAGCTCGTCCATCGTCACATAGCCGCGCTTCTTGGCGGCCTTGATCATTTTCTTGACCGCGTCATCCGAAAGGTCGAGAAGCGGGCCGTCCGTCGCACCGTCGCGTTCGTTTTCTGCTTCTTCGTTTTCTTTGACTTTGGTTGCCATCTATCTCGTCGCTTTCCCTGACGCTAACACCTGTTCCGCCGCATCGCCGTCCGCCCCTTGAGCATCCAGCGGTTTGCCGCGAATCACTGTCAGACACCTAACGGAGTGATCTTTAATTGCCGATTAACCACGGCAGCCTCAGGCAGAATGCAAAGACAGTGCACCCGGAAATGCTTGCTCATGCAATTTCTATCCGCCAAGGCTCATTCCACCTTACTTTTCCTGAAATGGTGATTCCCGCTATTTCCCGCCCCGTCAAGCCTTTGCGGGCGAGACAGACACGGAAATTCTTAAAAAGAGCCGCATTTTGCGGGTTATCACCAAACTACCCCCTATTTAGGACGCTTGCCGCAAAAGGCAACCCCAAACACCTTTCAATTCTGCCGACCATCCTCAGCCATGGCCAACAGCCGGCCCCTTCACCCGGCCGGACATGACCCCGAAACCATCGATGATCGCTTCCTGATTTTCCATGCGGCCGATTTCCAGCTGGACCTCGGCCAGAGCCCGCACCAGAAGTGTGCCGCGCTCATCATCCGTCGCTTCGGCTATTTCCCGCTCCAGCTCGCGTTTCTGCCAGAGCAGGGATTTTGTCCGCTTGTGGAGGGAAAGCGCCTGCACGTAACCTTCACGCGCATCCTCCATCGCCGCCTGTTCAGTTGCGGTCCACAGGCGGGCATTGCGTACCTGCTGGTCCATGGCTTTCAAAAGCACCTCGAACTCGTGCTGCGACAGCCGCTCGATCAGCCCTGCTCGCGAAATCTCCGCGGCACTTTCCGCCGCATAGGTCAGCACCGTCGACCACAGGCGCTGCAGATCGCGATTCTCGTAATCGATAGCGGCGATCTCGTCATATTCCTCGAGCAGCAGTTCGGGATGGTTGACGATGGTGATGGCGAGAACGCTTTCCCGGAGCGAAGGCTTGGTTTGATAGCCCCTGACAAGGCCCGATTGCGCCAGGCGATCGGAAATGCTGCTGGTTGGTGCTGCCATCGCCCCGCCACGCCCTGGCGCATTGCGCTGGAAGCCACGTCCCGTCGGCTGCGCACCATTGCGGCGGAAATTGCCGTTCTGTGTCCCGCCCTGCTGAAAACGTGGCTGGAAAAAGCCATTCAGCCTGTCACGCATATCCTGCTGGTAAAACCGCCGCACGGCCTCGTCGCCGATCACGGCAACAATCTGCCGCAGCCGGCTTTCGAGCTGGGCGCGTTTTTCCGGCGTATCGAAGGTGACGCCTGACGTCTCGCGGCTCCAGATCATCGCCGCAAGCGGCTTGGCCTCGGACAATACCCGGTCAAGCGGCGCGCGCCCCTCCAGCCGCACGAGATCGTCCGGATCCTTGCCATCGGGCAGCAGCGCAAAGCTGACCGACCGATCCGGCTTGATATGCGGCAAAGCGAGATCGGCGGCACGGTTGGCGGCGCGAATGCCGGCACCGTCACCATCAAAGCAGAGGATCGGCTGCGGCGACATTTTCCAGAGGAGATCGAGCTGGCTTTCCGTCAGCGCCGTGCCGAGGGGCGCGACGGCATTTTCGACACCCGCCTGATAAAGCGCGATAACGTCCATATAACCTTCGACGGCAATGACAGAACCGCCTGCCACTTGCGACGCACGCCGGGCGCGGGCGAAATTGTAGAGAACATTGCCCTTGTGAAAGAGTTCAGTCTCGTTGGAGTTCAGATATTTCGCCACGGCATCCGAAGCCATCGCGCGACCGCCAAAGGCGATCACCTTTTCCCGCGAGGACAGGATCGGGAACATGATGCGATCGCGAAACCGGTCATAGGAGACCGGTACGTTTTCATGCACCACCAGCCCGCAGGCCTCCATCTGTTCCTTCGACACGCCCTTGCTTGCCAGATGCTCTTTCAGTGCATTACGGCTATCCGGCGCATAACCGAGCCGAAAGGTCTCGATGGTGCGCCCGGTCAACCCGCGATCGCGCAGGTAAGCCCGCGCCCGCGCGCCAAGCGCCGTCTGCAGCTGGTCCTGAAAAAACAGCGTCGCCATTTCCATGACGTCCTGAAGCGAGGTCCGCTCGCGCTCGCGCTTTTCCGCCTGCGGATCGGGCTGCGGCATGGAAATGCCGGCCATATCGGCGATCTGCTGCACGGCCTCCGGAAAACTCAGACCCTCAAGCTCCGTCAGAAAACGGAAATGGTCGCCCGAAACACCGCAGCCAAAGCAATGGTAGCGGCCCTTACGGTCCTCGCAGTGAAAGCTCGGGCTTTTCTCGCCATGGAACGGGCAGCAGGCCCAATAATCCCCACGCGACGTGTTGGTCTTCTTCTTGTCCCAGGACACACGTCGGCCGATCACATCGGAGATGTGCACGCGGTCGCGTATCTCATCAAGGAAAGAATTGGAAAAGCGCATGGGTTACCTGTTCGAGGCCAGTCTTTCATATAAGCGCATAAGAGCCGCAATACAAAATGGAGAGATAAACAATACCCACTATTCACAGGCGGAATTGACATCGCAGGAGACGAAAAATGAGCGAAGAGCATATCGTCAGATATTCCCTGGAAGAAATACGCGCCAAGTGGGCTCGCGGCGAGAAAAGCAAGGCCGATTGGGCGCGCGTCGATGCCATGACCGACGAGGACATCGACCGCGCCACGCGCGACGATCCGGACTGGGCGGGCTTCGACGATATCGACTGGTCAAAGGCCACAGTGGTTTTCCCCACCAGCAAAGATTATCAAACCCACATGGAGGCGATCCAGCGCCACCATGTGCATGAGCAAAAGAAGCCGCAGGGTTGAAGCGTCCCGACTGAGAGGCCAACAGCGCCTTCGAGCGGGTTGAAGAAAACAAGTCGCGATTGCGCCCGCTTCGGGCGAATTTATGGCACCGCAGCATCACCAAAAATTATGTTTTTGTAATTTGAGCCGGCCGCAGCGGCGATGTAAAAACATCAACGAAGGCAGCAATTGACCTCCGTATAATCTGCCGACGCCCGCAGGCACGTCCCCCGAAAAAAGCCTGCGCTTGAGAGCATTCTGATCCGCCGGAATGCGTTTCGTCGACAGAAAAAAGGCAGGGCAGTTCACATCTGCCCTGCCTTTACTTTTTCGGAGCACCGAAAATTACTTCAGCAAATCCTTCACAACACCGGAGGCCTTCGCGAAGTCGATCTGGCCCGGATAACGCTCCTTCAGCGCATTCATGCACTTGCCCATGTCGCGCAGGCCGGAAGCGCCGGTCTCGGTGATGACGGCCTGGCAGAGTTCGCGCACCTTTTCGGCCGGGATTTCTTCCGGCATGAACTCCTTGATGATGACGATTTCCTCGCGCTCCTGAGCGGCAAGCTCGGGACGGCCGGCGCCTTCGTAGATGGTGGCGGATTCTTCCCGCTGCTTTACCATCTTGGTCAGGATCTGCATGATATCTTCATCGCTGACGGGGTCCTTGCCCACGCCGCGATTGGCGATATCGCGATCCTTGATGGCCGTCTGGATAAGACGCACGGTCGATGTACGTCGGGCGTCACGAGCCTTCAGCGCATCTTTCAAAGTATTAGCGAACACGTCGCGCAGCATTTTTCTTCTCCTTGGGAAAGCCCGTTCCACAGCTTCCTGATACGGAAACTTTCCGCCTTATTTTTCGCAACGACATAAACGAGCAAACACGCCCAAGCAAATCAATTGCATAAGCCCTTGAATCTACGACAGCTTAAATCCGCGTAAATCTCGGCCCTGCGGTTGACCGCTTGGGTTGCTTTCGTTATTTTCCGGCACCTGCACGAGATTTTAACGAAGGGTCGGAACGCGAGCTTTATCGCGCGCCCCTTTATGTCACGAAGCCTGCGACAAAAATGGCCCCTTACCCCCTGCCTTTCAAGAGGCGGGGTGCGAAGCGGCAGAAACGGAACGAGATGACCGAGACAGCGCCCTGGACTACCCGCAAACCGACCGCAATGCTTGTTCTTGCCGATGGCACAGTGATCGAGGGAACAGGTATCGGCGCAACCGGCAAGGTTCAGGCCGAAGTCTGCTTCAACACGGCGCTGACGGGTTACGAGGAAATCCTCACCGACCCTTCCTATCTCGGCCAGATCGTCACCTTCACCTTCCCGCACATCGGCAATGTCGGCACCAACGAGGAAGACATCGAAGACCTGACACCCGCCGCCCGCCGCGGCGCTGTCGGCGTCATCTTCAAGGCCGACATCACCGATCCCTCGAACTTCCGCGCCGTCAAGCATCTGGATGCCTGGCTGAAGGCCCGCGGCGTCATCGGCCTTTGCGGCATCGACACCCGCGCGCTGACCGCATGGATCCGCGAAAACGGTGCGCCGAACGCAGTCATCGCCCATGACCCGAACGGCGTCTTCGACATCGAAGCGCTGAAGGCCGAAGCCAAGGCCTGGAGCGGCCTCGTTGGTCTCGATCTCGCCATCGAAGCGACCTCCGGCCAGTCCTCCACCTGGACGGAAACGCCATGGGTCTGGAACAAGGGTTACGGTACGCTCGGCGAAGCCGATGCCAAGTATCACGTCGTCTGCGTCGATTTCGGCGTCAAGCGCAACATCCTGCGCCTGTTTGCCGGTCTGGATTGCAAGGTCACCGTCGTTCCTGCCCAGACTTCGGCCGAAGACATCCTGGCGCTGAAGCCGGATGGCGTGTTCCTCTCCAACGGCCCAGGAGACCCGGCCGCGACGGGCGAATACGCTGTGCCTGTTATCCAGAACCTCATCAAGAGCGAGCTGCCGATCTTCGGCATCTGCCTCGGCCACCAGATGCTCGGCCTCGCCGTTGGCGCAAAGACTGAAAAGATGCATCAGGGGCATCATGGCGCGAACCATCCGGTCAAGGACTTCACGACAGGCAAGGTGGAAATCGTCTCGATGAACCACGGTTTTGCGGTCGACGCCAAGTCGCTGCCTGATGGTGTCGAGGAAACCCACACATCGCTGTTCGATGGCACCAATTGCGGCCTGCGCATCGTCGGCAAGCCGGTCTTCTCCGTCCAGCACCACCCGGAAGCATCGCCCGGCCCGCAGGACAGCCACTATCTCTTCCGCCGCTTCGTCAACCTGCTGCGCGAAAAGAAGGGTGAGGCAGCGCTCGCCGAGCGCTGATACCTCCGGAGATCAGGAAATATTATGCGGCCCGCTTTTCAGCGGGCCGTTTGCATTTCACGCTTCACCAGAATGACGAAGCGGATGGTGAGCAGAACAGCCGCCGTCGAAAGGCCGATCACGAAACCGAACCAGACGCCGCGTCCACCAAAGCCGAGCGGAAAGGCCATGGTCCAGGCAAGCGCCAGCCCGATCGGCCAATAGGAAATCAGCGCCAGCATCGCTGGAATGCGCGCATCCTTCAATCCGCGCAGCAGGCCCGCTGTCACGGCCTGAATGCCGTCCACCAGCTGGAAGATACCGGCGATCACCACGAGGCTGCTGGCATAGGCAAGCACTTCCGCCGCCTCAGGTAACTTCGCATCCAGGAACCACTTCGCCAGAAATTCCGGCACGGCCGCAAACAGGATGCCACCGCAAATCGCGATACCGCAGGCGATCGCGTAAATCATGATGGCGGCGCGGATGAGGTTCTTGAAATCGCCCTGACCGCGGGCGATGCCCACCCGAACGGTCGCCGCCTGCGATAAGCCGAGCGGAATCATGAAGGCGATGGAGGCAAGCTGCAAGGCGATGCCATGTGCCGCAAGCTGCACGGTGCCGATTTGCCCCATCAGGATCGAGGCGGCGGCAAACAGCGTCACTTCGGCAAGAATGGTGATGCTGATCGGCAGGCCAAGACGCAGCACTTCAAAAAGCGCATGCCAGTCCGGCCGCCAGAAGCGCACGAACAGCTCGTATTTTTTCGTTTCCTCGCGCGTCTGCACATAGGCGACGATGAAGATGAAGCTGAAGGCATTCACGATGACGGCAACGACCGCCGCGCCATTCATGCCCATCGCCGGCAATCCGTAATGGCCGAATACCAGCATGTAGGCCAGCACGCCGTTCATAACGAGCATGATGATGGTGACATAAAGAATGATGCCCGCACGCCCGATGGCACTGACGAGACTGCGCAGCACGTAAAACAACAGCGCCGGAAGGAGACCGAACTTGGCGATGGCGAGATAATGCCCGGTCAGCGCCGCAACATTGGGGTTCTGCCCGAGCGAAACGAGAATGCGCTCGGCATTAAAGAAGATCGGCAGGGCAAGCAACCAGTAGGCAATCGCCACCCACATGCCCATGCGAAGCGAGCGGCGGGCCGCCGTCGCATCACCCTGCCCGTAGGCCTGCGCCACCATCGGCACCACGGCGACGGAAAAGCCGGAGCCGAAAATGAAGACGACAAAGAAGAACTGCCCGGCCAGCACCATGGCCGCCAGCTTTTCGGCGCCAAGCTGGCCGACGATGACCATGTCAGTGGTGTGGATACCAAGCTGCGCGAGCTGAGCGCCGATGAGCGGAATTCCCAGCGCAAGCGTAGCCTTGAAATGCGAAAACCACGACCCCGATCCGGACGGAACGGTTCCTGCAACAACCGACGAAGACATTGTAATTCACCTGAACCTTGGCCGTTGCCCGCGAATTGCGCAACGGCAGCACGGTGATGAATAAAATATTCCCTTCCTGCACGCAACCTTTGCAGATAGGTGATCAAAATTTACGCAAAACGGCAATCTGGCGCGCGCCTCGGTCAACCGCCGCTGACAAAAGACAAATTTAGTCGAATTTTACCATTTCAATTTACTTATTAGAATATCGCGTAGTTCTTCTAAACCAAAAGCTGCATGACGCAGAATATTCCCGCCATTGAGGCATGTCTTTCCCCACCATTTTCCAAGATGAGTCGAACGGGTTCACCCGGTTTCAAGGACGTGTAGCTTGCCTAAAAAAACCAATCTCATGACGCGCATTCTCGTTGCTGCGTCGTCACTTGTCGTCGCCGCCTTTGCCGGCTTCTCTTTCTACATTGACAGCCTCCAGCACCGGGTCACGACGGAAGCGGTGGCGGAGAATATCGATTCCTCCGGCAAGCAGGCCGCGCAAAGCATCGCCAACTGGCTGAACGGCCGCATCATGCTGACGGAGACGGTGGCAAAGACGCTCGCCAAGCTGCCTGATGAAGAGGCCAAGCTGCGGTTTCTGGAAAACGACGTTCTGACCGCCCAGTTCATGTCGACCTATTTCGGCAATGCCGAAACGGGAAGCTTTACCACCTTCCCCAAAACACCGCTGCCGGAAGGATATGACCCGCGCAAGCGTCCCTGGTATCTGGATGCCGTAAAGGCTGGCAAGACCGTTCTGACCGAACCATACAACGATGCATCAACCGGCGGCCTCATCATCACCGCCGCCATTCCGGTTTCGATCGATGGCAAGCTCACCGGCGTGACAGGCAGCGACTTCTCGCTGAATTCGCTGGTAACGATGATCAAGTCCGTGGATGCCGGCACGGACGGATATGCCTTCCTTGTCAGCAAGGATGGCAAGATCCTCATCCATCCCGATCCGAAATTCGTCGACAAGCCGTTGACCGACCTCTTCAAGGGCAACACACCGGCGATTTCCTCGGCGATTTCACAGACGGAAATCGACGGCAAGGGCAAGATCACCAGCTTCATTCCGGTCGCCGGCCTGCCCTCGGTTGACTGGTATCTCGGTTTCGTCGTCGATTCCGATGTTGCCTACAGCGCAATCGGCCAGTTCCGGTTGGCGGCAACCATCGCCACGATCCTCGCAGCCACGATCATGATCGGACTTCTCGCAACCGTGCTCTCCCGCTTCATCGTCCGCCCCGTCACGCAGATGACCTCGGCCATGGAAGGCCTTGCCGCCGGCAATCTCGATGTCGCCATTCCCGGTCAGGAGCGCACCGACCAGATCGGCTCGATGGCTGCAGCGGTCGCCGTGTTCCGGTCGAACGCCATGGAACGCCTGCGCCTCGAAGGCGACGCCGAAGAAAACCGCACGCTCTCCGAACAGGAGCGTAATGAGCGCGAAAGATTGGCCGCAAAAGATGCGGCGGACATCCAGTTCGCCGTCGATTCGCTTGCCCGAGGACTGGCGCACCTGTCGGATGGCGATCTCAACTACCGCATCGACACGCCTTTCGTGAACCGCATCGACCGCCTGCGCAACGATTTCAACAATTCCGTCGCCAAGCTGAACGCAGCGCTCAGCACCGTCGGCCAGAATGCCCGCGCCATTGACGCCGGCGCCGGAGAAATCCGCCAGTCGGCGGATGATCTCGCACGGCGCACCGAACAGCAGGCAGCCTCGGTGGAAGAAACGGCAGCGGCGCTTGAGGAAATCACCACGACGGTGAAGGATTCCGCCAGCCGTGCGGAAGAAGTCGGCCGTCTGGTCGACCGCGCTCGCAGCAATGCCGAACAATCAGGCGTCATCGTGGAAGACGCCGTGCGCGCCATGGAAGGCATTGAAAAATCATCGTCGGAGATCAGCAACATCATCGGCGTGATCGACGAAATCGCCTTCCAGACCAACCTGCTTGCGCTGAACGCCGGTGTCGAAGCCGCCCGCGCCGGTGAAGCAGGCAAGGGTTTTGCCGTCGTCGCGCAGGAAGTGCGCGAGCTCGCCCAGCGCTCGGCCAATGCGGCAAAGGAGATCAAGACGCTGATCAACGCCTCGACATCGCAGGTGCAGTCCGGCGTCGAACTCGTCGGCAATGCCGGCAAGGCGCTGGAAACCATCGTCCGCGAAGTACAGGAGATCAACCGCCATATCGACGCCATCGTGACCTCGTCGCGCGAACAGTCGACCGGGCTTCAGGAAATCAACACCGCCATCAACACCATCGATCAGGGCACGCAGCAGAATGCCGCCATGGTCGAGGAACAGACGGCGGCCAGCCACGGTCTTGCCTCGGAAGCGGCGGCGCTGAACGAGCTGCTGGCGCAATTCCAGCTCGCTTCGGCCACGCGGCGGCAGGCGGAATATGGGCGGGCGGCTTAAGGGAAAACTACGTTGACCGGGGCGCTATCGTAACCAGATCGCTGCCAACCCTTACCCGCTCTCGACGTCATCCTCGGGCTTGTCCCGAGGATCCACCACGTCTCGTTTAAAAGCTACGTCGCAGATGCTCGGGACAAGCCCGAGCATGACGGAGGCGAGGTCTTGCACCTTTCTCACCCTAATGGCCGGAGCGATCCGGCCATTTTTTTGTTCACCCTCATAATAGTCGGTTCCCGCCATTCACATGATCCGCTAGAGCTTGATCAATCATGATATTTGGAGGAATTCATGCTGGAACTGATTTGGCGCGGCATTGCCATGGGCATTGGCGGCACCCTGTTTATGGATATATGGGCAATCATACTGCACCGGTTTTTCGGCCAGTCCGCGCCGAACTGGGCGCCGGTCGGCCGCTGGTTCTGGCATGTGCCGAAGGGCCGGATATTTCACGACAGCATCGCCACGGCTGAACCCTATGAGCACGAACTGGCGCTCGGCTGGATTTCGCACTACGCCGTCGGCATCCTTTACGGCATCGTTCTTGCGCTGGTCGTCCCGGCCGCATGGTTTGCCAATCCGTCCTTCATTGAGCCGTGGATCGTCGGCATCGTCACGGTGGGTGCGGGCTGGTTCCTGCTGCAGCCGGGGCTGGGCATCGGCTGGGCGGCATCGAAGACGCCGAACCCCACAAAGGTCCGCATCCTCAACCTTGTGGCCCACACGGTTTTCGCCCTTGGCATGTATGCCGTAGCGCTGTTGATGCGTTGAATAAAAAGGGGGCTGAAAGCCCCCTTTTCCGTCTGATATCTCAGATATTCGCCGAGAAAGTATCACAATCCTCTACACGGCCGCTCTGGAAGCCGCGCTTGAACCATTCCATGCGCTGCGCCGAGGTGCCGTGGTTGAAGCTGTCAGGCACCACATATCCTTGAGTCTGCTTCTGCAGCGTATCATCGCCGATCTGATGGGCCGCGTTCAGCGCTTCCTCGAGGTCGCCAGTCTCAAGAATACCCTTCTGTTCGGTAAACTTGCCCCAGATGCCGGCATAACAATCCGCCTGGAGCTCGACACGCACGGACATCTTGTTCGCGTCCACCTGGCTCATGGACTGGCGGCGGCGGTTAAACTCCGGCAGAACCCCGGTCAGGTTCTGGATGTGGTGGCCGACCTCATGCGCAATCACGTAAGCCTGCGCGAAATCACCGGCCGCACCGAAACGCTTGTCAAGTTCCTGGAAGAAACTGGTGTCGAGATAAACCTTACGGTCACCCGGGCAATAGAACGGGCCGCTGGCGGCGGACGCGTAACCACAGGCGGAAGACACCTGACCGGAAAACAGCACCAGCGTCGGTTTCTGATAGGTCTCCCCGGCGGACTGGAAGATGCCGCTCCAGGTATCTTCCGTCTCAGCCAGCACGGTGCGCACGAAAGCCGTCGTCTCGTCCGACGATTCGCCCTGCGGGCGTGTGCCGGATTGCTGGGTGCCGGATTGTTGCGTCGTGCCGCCGCCATCCATCGAGATGTCGCCGCCCGTAAGCAGCGTCAGCGGGTTGATGCCAAGCACCCAGCTGATCAGCAGGATGACTACAATGCCGCCAATACCGATGCCGCCACCGCGACGCCCGATCGGCACGCGCATTCCGCCACGGGAAAAAGGATCGCTACCGCCCGGCCCCGATCCCGCCGACATGCCACGCCGATCCTCGATATTGTCCGACTGGCGGCGCCCTCTCCATTCCATGCTATTCTCCCGGCGGATACCGCCTTAACAAGCTGCCATATAACGGCACTATAATACATCTTGTTCCGGAAGAAAGCAGAGGCAGTGAGCGGAGTCTCTCAAGCGGTTCTGCGTCTTTGTCTCAGGACGGTCAGAAACAGGAAGACGAAAACGAGAGCGCCAGCGGAAAGGGCCGCAAAACCGGCTTTGCCATCACCAAAAGCAACCTCATGCATGAGACGACCGGGAACGAAGGTGAAGCCTCCGGCAACAACGATGCCGCCGATATAAACGCCCTGCATGATGCGCATATGGCGTCTGATATCGCCGCGCCGGGCGAAATAGACCGATTGCAGACAGCCATATATCGTGAAGGCGGAGAGAAGATGGATCGGGCTGAAACCGTAAAACACCCTCAATTCATGGATGAAGAACGTCGAAACGGACGTCGTGACCATCAGCATGACCCAGATCTTGCCGAGCAGCCGGTGGATGGCTGTGCCCTTGGGGCGCAGGAAGATGAAGGCGCCGAGAATGGCGGCGGGCACGACGGTGGCGACATGGAATTGCACGGCGATCGGTGCATCTAATAAAGGCTGGAATGACATGGGTGCTGTTTCGGCTCGGTTGAAATCACCGGCAATTTCAGCAAAACATGCGCCCAAGAAAAACGGATTGACGCCAACCGCAGGAAAACTTCGTGGATCACCCGTATCTGCAATCCACGCTTCGTGAAATGCACGCCGTCCTGCAATCGCGCAGACTGTGGCTGACATTTCTCGCCGTGCTGGCGATCTTCATCGTGACCGGGCCTTTCGGCACAAGCGAAAACATGAGTTTCGCCGACCGGCTGCTTTACTGGACAATCATTCAGGCCGGCGCCTGGACATTCGCGATATCCTTTTCCATCATCGCCAACAGCATCCTCGCCGGCCGCATCGGAAACATGCTGGCGCGCATGATGATCGGTTCGCTGACGGCGGCCCTGCCGATCGGGCTCCTGCTTACCATCACGAACCGGGTCTTTTCAGGCAAGGAAATGGGTTTCGGACCCTTTCTGCAAAGCAGCCTGTCGTCCCTACCTCTCTGCGCCATCTTCTGCCTGCTGAGCTATCTCACCGCCTGCCAGTCACTCGAAGCGGCGGCCGATGCCGTTACGGACACAGACGTTGATACCAAACGCGAGGCAAAAGGCGTTGCACCGCTGCTGGAGCGGCTGCCGCCGCAAAAGCGCGGAGAATTGCTGCGGCTGTCAGTGCAGGACCATTATACTGAAATCGTCACCACCCGCGGGCGTCAGCTCGTTCTGTTGCGTTTTGCCGATGCGCTGAAAGAGATTGGCGAGACGCAGGGCTTGCAGGTGCACCGCTCCCACTGGATTGCCGATACGGATGTCATCGCGCTGCGTAAACAGGCGGGTCGTCTGCTTCTCATGACAAGGGACGGTTCGGAGATCCCCGTCAGCCGTTCTTATAATGCAGCGGTGCAGGCCCGTTTTACGGCCCTTGCCCCTGCCCGTTAAGAGTTTCTGTCGATTCCGGAATTTATGGGGTTCCGTTCTCAAAAACATTTGCCTATAAGCCGCTTCTAGCCTGAAAACATTTGAATTGCGCTCCCCGGCCGGTGATCTTTCACCCTGGCTGGTGTTTTGCGCAACCAAAAAGCGGAACGAG
Organism: Agrobacterium sp. 719_389; assembly: GCF_900188475.1. Taxonomy (NCBI): domain Bacteria; kingdom Pseudomonadati; phylum Pseudomonadota; class Alphaproteobacteria; order Hyphomicrobiales; family Rhizobiaceae; genus Agrobacterium; species Agrobacterium sp. 719_389. Next base: position 289,403 of record NZ_FYEM01000006.1, on the reverse strand, counting down.
AGAGCCCATGCCGAAGCGCCAAGATATCAAGTCCATCCTCATCATCGGCGCGGGACCGATTGTCATCGGCCAGGCATGTGAATTCGATTATTCCGGCACGCAGGCCTGCAAGGCGCTGAAGGAAGAAGGTTACCGGGTCATTCTGGTCAACTCCAACCCGGCCACCATCATGACCGACCCCGGCCTTGCGGACGCCACTTACGTTGAGCCGATCACGCCTGAAGTTGTCGCCAAGATCATCGCCAAGGAGCGCCCGGACGCGCTTCTGCCGACCATGGGCGGCCAGACCGCGCTCAACACCGCGCTTTCTCTCAAGCGCATGGGCGTTCTCGACCGTTACAACGTGGAAATGATCGGCGCCAAGCCCGAAGCCATCGACATGGCCGAAGACCGCGCCCTCTTCCGCGAGGCGATGGCCCGCATCGGCCTCGAAACGCCGAAGTCCATGCTCGCCAATGCGACCGAGATCAAGGACGCCGACCGCAAGAAACACGAAGCCGCCCGCACTGAGCTGAAGGGCAAGCTTTCCGGCTCCGACCTCGACAAGGCGCTGGACGACCTCGAAAACCAGTGGAACCTCGGCGAAACAGACCGCAAGCAGCGTTACATGGCGCACGCCATGGCAATCGCCGCCCAGGCCATCGACCATGTCGGCCTGCCCGCCATCATTCGCCCGTCCTTCACGCTCGGCGGCACCGGCGGCGGCATTGCCTATAACCGCTCGGAATTCTTCGACATCGTCTCCGGCGGCCTCGACGCTTCGCCGACGACAGAAGTGCTGGTCGAAGAATCGGTTCTCGGCTGGAAGGAATATGAGATGGAAGTGGTCCGCGACACCGCGGACAATTGCATCATCATCTGCTCCATCGAAAACATCGATCCGATGGGCGTTCACACCGGCGACTCGATCACGGTTGCGCCAGCGCTGACGCTGACGGACAAGGAATACCAAATCATGCGCAACGCCTCGATCGCGGTGCTGCGCGAGATCGGCGTTGAGACCGGCGGCTCGAACGTGCAGTTCGCCGTCAATCCGAAGGACGGCCGCCTCGTCGTCATCGAAATGAACCCGCGCGTCTCGCGCTCTTCGGCTCTCGCTTCCAAGGCGACCGGCTTCCCGATCGCCAAGATCGCCGCCAAGCTCGCCATCGGTTATACGCTGGACGAGTTGGAAAACGACATCACCGGCGGCGCGACGCCTGCCTCGTTCGAACCGTCGATCGACTACGTCGTCACCAAGATCCCGCGTTTCGCCTTCGAGAAATTCCCCGGCGCCTCGCCGATCCTCACCACCGCCATGAAGTCGGTCGGTGAAGTCATGGCCATCGGCCGCACCTTCGCGGAATCGCTGCAGAAGGCGCTGCGCGGCATGGAAACCGGCCTCACCGGTCTCGATGAAATCGAAATCCCCGGCTTTGAAGAAGGCGAAGGCTCCAAGAACGCCATCCGCGCCGCCATCGGCACGCCGACGCCGGATCGCCTGCGCATGGTCGCCCAGGCGCTGCGCATGGGCATGACGGCGGAAGAAGTTCACGAAAACTCGAAGATCGACCCCTGGTTCATCGCCCAGTTCAAGGCCATCGTGGATATGGAAGCCCGTATCCGCGAGCAGGGCCTGCCGCAGGACGCCGAGAACCTGCGCATGCTCAAAGCCATGGGCTTTTCCGATGCGCGCCTTGCAATTCTGACGGGCAAGCGCCCGAAGGAAGTGGCCGAGCTGCGCAACAGCCTCAATGTTCGCCCGGTCTTCAAGCGCATCGACACCTGCGCGGCAGAATTCGCCTCACCCACCGCCTACATGTATTCGACCTATGAAATCCCCTTCGTCGGCGCCGCCCGCTCTGAAGCGCAGGTTTCCGACCGCAAGAAGGTCGTCATCCTCGGCGGCGGTCCGAACCGTATCGGCCAGGGCATCGAGTTCGACTATTGCTGCTGCCATGCCGCCTTCGCGCTGAAGGATGCAGGCTTCGAAGCGATCATGATCAACTGCAACCCGGAAACGGTTTCGACCGACTACGACACCTCCGACCGCCTCTATTTCGAACCGCTGACGGCCGAAGACGTGATCGAGATCATGCGCGCCGAGCAGGAAAAGGGCGAACTGGTCGGCGTCATCGTGCAGTTCGGCGGCCAGACGCCGCTGAAGCTGGCCGAAGCGCTGGAAAAGAACGGTATTCCGATCCTCGGCACCGCGCCTGACATGATCGACCTTGCCGAAGACCGCGACCGTTTCCAGAAGCTGCTGATGAAGCTCGACCTCGCCCAGCCGAACAACGGCATTGCCTATTCGGTTGAACAGGCGCGCCTCGTCGCTTCGGAAATCGGCTTCCCGCTGGTCGTGCGTCCATCCTATGTTCTGGGTGGCCGCGCCATGCAGATCATCCATTCGGAAGGCCAGCTCCAGACCTATCTGCTCGACACGGTTCCGGGCCTCGTGCCAGAGGACATCAAGCAGCGTTACCCGAACGACAAGACCGGCCAGATCAACACCCTGCTCGGCAAGAACCCGCTTCTGTTCGACAGCTACCTGACCAACGCCGTCGAAGTCGACGTCGATGCACTGTGCGACGGCGAAAACGTCTTCGTGTCGGGCATCATGGAGCACATCGAAGAAGCCGGTATCCACTCGGGCGACTCGGCCTGCTCGCTGCCTTCCCGTTCGCTGAGTAAGGAAATGCTCGACGAACTGGAGCGCCAGACCACGGCTCTTGCCAAGGCGCTCAATGTCGGCGGCCTGATGAACGTTCAGTACGCCATCAAGGACGGCACCATCTACGTTCTCGAGGTCAATCCGCGCGCTTCGCGTACCGTGCCTTTCGTCGCCAAGACCATCGGCGCGCCGATCGCCAAGATCGCCGCCCGCGTCATGGCCGGTGAAAAGCTCGATGCGGCGATTGCCGCCTATGGCCAAAAGCCCGATCCGCGCAACCTGAAGCACATCGCCGTCAAGGAAGCGGTCTTCCCCTTCGCCCGCTTCCCCGGCGTCGACATTCTGCTCGGACCGGAAATGCGCTCGACCGGCGAAGTCATCGGCCTCGACACGGATTTCGCGCTGGCCTTCGCCAAGAGCCAGCTTGGCGCCGGCGTCGACCTGCCGCGCTCCGGCACGGTCTTCGTTTCCGTGCGTGACGAGGACAAGGAAGGCGTTCTGCCGGCCATCCGCATTCTGGTGGAAAGCGGCTTCAAGGTGCTGGCAACCGGCGGCACCCAGCGTTTCCTCGCTGAACAGGGCATCAACGCCGAAAAGATCAACAAGGTGCAGGAAGGCCGTCCGCATATTGAGGACGCCATCCGTAACCGTCAGGTCCAGCTGGTCATCAACACCACCGACAGCAACAAGGCGATCTCCGACTCAAAGTCGCTGCGCCGCGCAACGCTGATGCAGAAGGTGCCCTACTACACCACGATGGCCGGTGCGGAAGCCGCAGCCCTCGCCATCAAGGCGCTGAAGGCCGGCAATCTGGAAGTGAAGCCGCTGCAGAGCTACTTCAACTAAGTTTCTGCGGGAAAAGTCCGCAAGATTGAAAACAAAACGCCGCGGATCGCCATGTCCGCGGCGTTTTGCATCGCGTAATCCCGCTGCAATCCGTTGCGGGTATCAAAAAGACATCATTCCCACGCGAGGCCCATGATGTCTTTTCCTACGCCTGAAAAATCCGCCCCCGCCAGCGGTCGCATGATTTCCCTGAACTTGAAGCTGCAGGGTTAAATCATGGCTGGACGTCCGCCAGGCCCGGAGCGCGTGGCTTTTCCGCTGCGGATCGAACCCGCAATCTTGAATGAAATCCGCCACACCGCGAGCGATGAACTGCGCAGCATCAATGCCCAGATCGAGATATTGTTGAAAGAGGCCCTACGGCATCGCGCCGCGATGGATGCGAGTGCGCCGAGCGGCTGAGCCGCAAGCTGCCAGCCGCAGAAACGAGGATGCTCCTAGGCCGCCAGCGCCTCGCGGACGCAGTTGCGCCCTTCGGTCTTTGCCCGGTAAAGCGCACGATCCGCCATTTCGGCGAGCGTCTGGAGATCGCAGCGCATGTCGCCGGTGGCTGCAACGCCGATGCTGATCGTCACGCCGACACGCAGACCGCCGCAGTCGACCTCGCTGACCGCAATCGCATCGCGAATGCGTTCGCCGATCATGCAGGCTTTGTGAACGCCGGCGCCCGGCAGGTAGATGATGAATTCCTCTCCACCGTAACGCGCCAGCACGTCCCCACCGCGAATGCTGCCGCCGATGCGCTTCGCCACTTCCTGCAGCACGCTATCGCCGATGGCGTGGCCGAAACGGTCATTGATCGACTTGAAGTGGTCGATATCCAGCAACATGGCCGCGTCAGTGGGATGAGGCGTCGCGGGCATGGTCTGGAAGAAGAAGCGTCGGTTCTTGACGCCGGTCAGGGGGTCCGTATTGGCAAGAACCAGCAATTTCCGTTCCGACCGCTCGGCAACCAGCATCATCACGAACAGGGCGATGGCAAAGTTCAGCATGATGATGAAGAAAAACGCATTGACCAAATTGAGGGCGGCATAAGCCGGGAAAAGCACGCTTTTCATCACCGCCAGCGAAATGAGACCGGAGACGCCGGTAATCGCACCCAGCGCCAGACGGGAAAGCAGCGGCTCCCTGCGCCATCCTTCAAGAAGCACCAATGCCCCGGCGAGATAGGCCAGCGACGCGCAGCCATTAAAGAGCGCCGCGCGAAGCGCATTATTGTCCGCCACCTGATACGCGACAACCATCGCCAGCACGGTGATAAAACACACAAAGAGTAGGATTCCCCGGTCGACGGCGCGTCCATCGCTCAACGTTTTCAGGCCGAGCCAGATCAGCGCATAGCCCACAATACCAAAAACGACACTGCCGAGTTGCCACAAGGCCGGCGACAATATTCCCCATTCTCCGTAACCGGCGAGCGTGGAGCCAATCGTCATCGTCGCGAAACCCGCCGCGAGAGGAACGGGCCCGCGCAAACCGCGATTGGTCATTTTCAGGTAGATAAAACTCAAAAGTCCAACGATATAGGAACACTTTTGCATCAGTATGACTGTCGTAAGGTCGAGTTCACCTAACATGATTTGTCCATACGGTATATAAATTCGGAGGACTTAATTATAATATTAAGTATAAAATTTCAATAAAAATAACATATAAATAATCAATAAATTACACTACTGTAAGTTAATATTCACATTCCGAAATAAGTCTCCAATCGAAAATAGAAATCTATTCGAACATTCTAATAAACTCCATATCCTTCGTGAATCTTGCCATCTCCGCCGCTTTTGCCTGCGTATCGACAAGGCGCAGGAGAAAAGACGGGTGCACGGTGACAAAAAGCGTCCGGCCCTCCTCCATTGGTAAAGAACGCCCCCGAATCTCCGTGACTTTTTCCTTGCCGCCGGTCAGCGCATAAAGCGCCGTTGCGCCCATGGCAACGATCAGTTTGGGCCGAACAAGCGCGATTTCCTGATTGAGCCACCAACGGCATTGCTCCACTTCGCCTGCATTTGGCCGCTGATGGATACGTCGTTTGCCACGCGTTTCATATTTGAAGTGCTTGACGGCATTGGTGACGTAAAGTTTTTTGCGTTCGATGCCGATTTGGGCGAGAGTCCGGTCAAAGAGCTGGCCGGCCGGGCCGACGAAAGGTTTGCCGGCGAGATCCTCCTGATCGCCCGGCTGCTCGCCAACGATCATGATGTTCGCATCCTCCGGGCCAGAGCCGAAAACAGTCTGCGTGGCGTTGCAATGCAGGGGGCAGCGGGTGCAATGGCCCGCCTCCCGCGCCAGCGACGCGAGCGTGCCATCCGGCGCCGGCCGCGGTGTCTCCCGTGCAGCGGCCGCAGCCTGCAGACGGTGGTGAAACGGCTGCGGCTGGCTTGCCGCCTTGGCGGCCATCTCCAGCACCCGCGCCTCCGCCCCGAGAACCAGACCGGGAATAAGATCGGCTTCCGGCAGGTTCTTCCAGTATTTCTTCGGCATCTCCGCGGTCATGGCTTTGATCTTCAGGCGGGCCGGATTGAATATATTGGCATAATAGGTCCGCCAGAGTTCATCCGTCTCGTCCGTCAGGTCGGGTTTCGCCGCCGCCTCCCGCGAGGTCCGTAGCGCGTTTCCATCCCACTGTGCAGAACCCTTCGGCGTGGCGATCAGCCAGTCCATGTCGGTAAACCGCCGCTGGAAAAAGGCTGCCGTCCGCTCGACGATGAAATGATCAGGCTCGAACCAGGCAATGAACCGCCGCCGCCCGCCCTGCCCCTGTGGTAAGGGCACTTCCTTGAAGCGAACAAAAGCCGTCATCTTGTGACAATCGCGGCGGACGGATTTCTCAAGCAGCCGAACCTCTGAAACATCCGGATCGGACTTGAACTGTAACAGCGCGCGATCCTGCCTCAGCCGCCACAACAGCCGGTAAAGCAGTGCAAAACGGCCTGGATCATTGTGACAGATGACGGCCTGCGCCAGCGCGACGAATGAGGCTGGAACGGAAACCTGCGCAGACCCGGAGCCGACCGCCGGCAAGGGCTGGCCGGCAAATTCCAGCAACCCTGCCCCGTCATCCCGCAGCCGCCAGTCAATCATCTCGGGTCGAATATCGGCGGTAAGGGCCGCGCGGGCGGCGTCGCGCCACTCGCCGAAATCACCCCGCCCTTCCAGAACCGGGCCATACATCACAAGAGCGACAATTGTTCGGGCTGCGGCGCAAACATCGCCCGCAGATCCGGCCGCTCGGTCAGCTTGCCCGGCGTCCAGCCCTCTGCGACGATGAAGGCCTTCACCTTTTTCAGGGAAACACCGAAGCGGGCAATATCTTCAAGCCGCAGCCGCCGGAATCGCCGCGAGGACAGGATGGAAGCAACCGTCTTCGTGCCGAAACCGGGCACGCGCAGCAGCATTTCCCGATCCCCAACATTGACGTCCACAGGGAAACGTTCGCGATGTTTGAGCGCCCAGGCGAGTTTCGGGTCGATATCGAGGTCGAGCATGCCGTCGCCGCCGATCGCCGTTATCTCACCGATGTCGAAGCCATAAAAGCGATAAAGCCAGTCGGCTTGATAAAGCCGGTGTTCCCGCATGAGCGGCGGCTTGATGAGCGGCAGGTTCTTCGACGAATCCGGAATGGGGCTGAAGGCCGAATAATAAACGCGCCGCAAACCGTAGCTGCCATAAAGCCGGGCGCTGGTGGAGAGAATGGTGCTATCGTCTGCGCCATCGGCCCCCACGATCATCTGCGTGCTCTGACCGGCCGGCGCAAAGCGCCTGGTCTTGCGTGTGCGAACGGTCGGCTCCCCCGCCTCCTCGATCTTCAGGCGGATATCGGCCATGGAGCGGCGAATATTGGCGGGCTGCTTTTCCGGCGCGAAACGGCCAATGCCGCTGTCAGTGGGCAACTCGATGTTGATCGAAAGGCGATCCGCATAAAGCCCCGCTTCCTCGATGAGCCTGGGCGATGCTTCGGGAATCGATTTCAGGTGGATATAGCCGCGAAAACCATGGGTAACGCGCAGTTCGCGCGCCACGCGCACCATCTCCTCCATCGTGTGATCGGAGGAGCGGATAATGCCGGAGGACAGGAACAGCCCCTCGATATAGTTGCGCCGATAAAACTCCAGCGTCAGCCACACCACTTCTTCTGGTGTAAACCGCGCCCTCTCGACATTGCTGGAAGAGCGGTTGATGCAATAGGCGCAATCATAGATGCAGAAATTGGTCAGCAGAATTTTCAAAAGCGAAATGCAGCGCCCATCCGGAGCATAGGCGTGACAGATGCCCGAGCCTTCCGTGGAACCCAGACCGCCTGACACTGCGGAGTTGCGTTTTGTCGTGCCGCTCGATGCGCAGGAGGCATCGTATTTCGCCGCGTCGGAGAGAATGGCCAGCCGTTGCCTGATCGACTTCTTCATGATCATGTTCACTATATGTTCCATTGAGAAATGTCAATATTGGCAGTCAAGCCTTTGATTGAATGAGGAAATACTCACACCTCAAATTTGCTGGCATTTCGCTGTCGTCTTCTGATATAGTCGGCTCAGTTATGATTTTGGCATGGTTCCGGAGTTCCTCTCCGGAACCTGTTTCTTTTTGTGTCTGCACGTAAAGCGACCGGAATGCGAAGGATAAAAAAATGGTAGAAAAAGTACCGATGACTCAGGGTGGATTCGTCAAGCTGCAGGAGGAGCTGCGCTTTCGCCAGCAGGAGGAACGTCCCCGTATCATCGAGGCGATTGCGGAGGCGCGCGCCCATGGCGACCTTTCGGAAAACGCCGAGTACCATGCTGCCAAGGAAGCCCAGAGCCACAATGAAGGCCGCATCACTGAACTCGAAGACCTGACCGCACGCGCGGAAGTCATCGATCTCTCCAAGATGTCGGGCTCGAAGATCAAGTTCGGCGCCACCGTGAAACTGGTGGACGAAGACAGCGACGAGGAAAAGACCTACCAGATCGTCGGCGATCAGGAGGCCGATGTGAAGGCTGGCCGCATCTCCATCTCCTCGCCCATCGCCCGTGCCCTCATTGGCAAGGAAGTCGGCGACAGCATCGAAGTCAATGCACCTGGCGGCGCCAAGGGTTACGAGATTCTCGCGGTTCAGTGGGGCTGATTGCCCGACGTGCAATGCGCCCCATGCGGGCGCGTTGCTTTTTGACGTATTAAATTCCCAAACCAGCCGCAGAGACGGAAGCCCATCTTGTCCCACGTCAGTCTGAAAGATGTGCAGGTGCTTGCGCCAAATTTCAAGCGCAGGCTCTCGGGCGTTACCTCCACCATCGTTCAGCTGATACCGGTGCAGAACCGGCTGGGACAGAAGGTGGCCACCATCGGCCCCGGCCTGCCGCCGCATCTGCCGCATGTGCGCTTCCGCGATCTGTGGCGGCTCTGGCAAAACGGCCCGCAGGGTGGCCCGCGCATCTGGCATGCCCGCCGCAACCTCGAAATGTTGCCGGGTCTTCTGATGCGCGATGTGCTGCGCATGAAGGTGAAGCTGCTCTTTACCTCCGCGGCACAGAGGCGGCATTCCGCCTATACCCGTTTTCTGATTTCGAAGATGGATGCCGTGGTTGCGACCAACGCCCGCTCCGGCTCGTTTCTGGAAGTGCCCCATCGCGTCGTCATGCATGGCGTCGATACCGACCTGTTCCACCCGGCAACCGGCCCGGGAGATACGATCGCGGCAACCGGCCTGCCGGGCCACTATCTGATCGGCTGTTTCGGGCGGGTGCGCCACCAGAAGGGCACCGATCTCTTCGTGCGCGCCATGATCGAGCTTCTACCCGCCTATCCGGAATGGACAGCCGTGGTGTCCGGCCGCGTCACGGCGGAACACAAGGCCTTCGGTGATGCGCTCAAGGCCGATGTCGCCGCAGCCGGCCTTTCCGACCGCATCGTATTTCAGGGCGAAGTTGATGACATCAAGCCCTGGTACCGGCGGCTGACGCTCTATGTCGCCCCATCCCGCAATGAAGGCTTTGGCCTGACACCGCTCGAAGCCATGGCCTCCGGGACGGCCGTTGTCGCCAGCAATGCCGGCGCTTACGAAGAGATGATCGTCACCGGCGAGACCGGGGCGGTTGTTGACGCGGGTGACTATGCCTCACTGAGAGATGCGATAAAGACCTATCTCGCCGATCCTGCTCTGGCAAAAGCCCACGCAAGTGCCGGACTTGCGCATGTGCGCAGCACTTTTCCGCTGGAAAAAGAAGCGACAAGTCTCGGCGAAGTCTATGAGGCGTTGCGGCGGGGGTAATGCCCCCGAAGTCGACGAAAAGCCGGCCGATCAGATTTCCACCAGACCGACGCGCTTGACCTGACGGATGGTGAGCATGGTGCGCACCGTATCGACATTTTCATCCGCCGTCAGAACCTCGATGACGAAATCCTGAAATTCCGTCAGGTTCCTGGCGACGCAATGCAGCAGGAAGTCGCTTTCGCCAGACACCATCCAGGCCTGCCGCACCAGCGACCAGCCGGCGGTTGCCGCCGCAAAAGCCTTCAGATTGCTGTCCGACTGGCGCTTGAGACCGATCATGCAGAAGGCGACGAGGTCGAAACCGAGCTTCGGCGCGTTCAACATGGCGTGATAACCCTCGATCACGCCCGCCTCCTCCAGCTTGCGGACCCGCCTGAGGCAGGGCGGCGCGGAAATACCGACCCTTTCGGCCAGTTCCACATTGGTCATACGCCCGTCGCGCTGCAATTCGCGCAGGATTTTCAGATCGATGGCATCGAGTTCGACGCTGGTCACGGAGGAGTACCTCGTTAAGCTGTAGAACTTCCTTGTACTATTCGGCGCGGGATTCGCAACATTATGCCACCGCCCGGTCACAAAATTGCGCGCGCATCCACAACTGCCTTGTTGGTAACGCAAGGCTGCCCTTGAATAAAGACACTAGACAACCTTAAATACCGGGCAATGAAGGGGTTGTGGCCTGTCCGCCGTGCTGCGGCTGGAAGGTCTTGCTGCTCAAAGGCCCCGCTACCGTAAAAAGGAACGTTTCCATGTCTGCCCGCCATACCAAGGTATTGATCATTGGCTCTGGTCCCGCTGGTTATACAGCGGCGATCTACGCGGCCCGCGCAATGCTGAAACCCGTGCTGATTGCCGGCATGGAACAGGGCGGCCAGCTGATGATCACCACCGATGTCGAGAACTATCCGGGCTTTGCTGATCCGATCCAGGGCCCCTGGCTGATGGATCAGATGCTGAAGCAGGCGACCCATGTGGGTGCTGAAATCGTCAGCGACCTCGTCACCGAAGTTGAAACCAATGTACGGCCTTTCGTGGTCAAGACCGATTCCGGTCAGGTCTGGACCGCCGACACGCTGATCATCGCCACCGGCGCCAAGGCCAAGTGGCTCGGCATCGAAACCGAACAGCAATTTCAGGGCTTCGGCGTTTCCGCCTGCGCCACCTGCGATGGCTTCTTCTACCGCAACAAGGATGTGATCGTGGTCGGCGGCGGCAACTCCGCCGTGGAGGAAGCGCTGTACCTCGCCCATATCGCCAAGACCGTTACCGTCGTGCACCGCCGCGACAGCTTCCGCTCGGAAAAAATCCTTCAGGAACGGCTGTTCGCGAAGGAAAACGTCAAGATCCTGTGGAACACGGAAATCGCCGAAATCACCGGCGCTCCCGCCAAGCCGCCAATGCCGCCCTCCGTCTCTGGCGTAAGGTTGCGCGACACCAAGACCGGCGCGATCAGCGACACGCCGATCGACGGCGTCTTCGTCGCCATTGGCCACGCGCCCGCAGTCGAACTGTTCAAGGGCAAGGTGAAGCTCAAGGACAATGGTTACATGTGGACGGCTCCCGATTCCACAGCCACCGATGTTGAGGGCATTTTCGCTGCCGGCGACGTCACCGACGACATCTACCGTCAGGCTATCACCGCCGCCGGCATGGGCTGCATGGCGGCGCTGGAAGCGGAACGTTATCTCACCGCGCAACAACCGCTCGCGGTAGCAGCGGAATAACCGAAAGGCAGGATAGGCATGGCAATGCCATTGGACTGGGATAAACTGCGCATTTTTCATGCCGCAGCCGAAGCGGGGTCTTTCACCCATGCTGCCGACAAGCTGCATTTGTCCCAGTCGGCCATCAGCCGTCAGGTCAGCGCGCTGGAACAGGATGTCGGCGTCAAGCTGTTCCATCGCCACGCCCGAGGCCTGATCCTCACCGAACAGGGCGAGCTGCTGTATCGCACCGCCCATGACGTGCTGCTGAAGCTCGAAACCGTCAAGATGCAACTGACGGAGACGACGGAGAAGCCGAGCGGCAAATTGCGCGTGACGACGACCGTTGGTCTCGGCCAGGGCTGGCTGACGGACAAGGTGCAGGAATTCCTGCAGCTCTACCCGGAAATGTCGATCCAGCTCATCCTCGACAATGAGGAGCTGGACGTGAACATGCGCCACGCCGATTGCGCCATCCGCCTGCGCCAGCCGCAGCAGTCGGACCTCATCCAGCGCAAGCTATTCACGGTGCATATGCACGTCTATGCCGCACCGTCCTACATCAACCGTCACGGAGAGCCGCAGTCGATCGAGGATCTCGACAACCACCGCATCATCTCTTTCGGCGAGCCGGCGCCCAACTATCTCCTTGATGTCAACTGGCTGGAAAATGCCGGACGGTCTTCCGACAACACGCGCACGCCGCATCTGCAGATCAACAGCCAGACATCGATCAAGCGCGCCTGCCTGTTGGGAATCGGCATCGCCTGTTTGCCTGACTATATCGTCGGGCGCGATCCCGGCCTCATCCAGCTGTCGCTCGCCGCAGATATTCCGTCATTCGATACCTACTTCTGTTATCCTGACGAGATGAAAAACGCTGCAAAGCTGAAAGCCTTCCGCGACTTCATCGTCGCCAAGGCGCGAAACTGGAACTTCTGACGTTAAAATAGCCGATACTTGTCTATCGTGCTTTAATTTCAACAGCTTACGCAAAGCGTTGCGTGAGCGGAACGCTGGCGCTCTCCGGCAGCATTGCACATAAAATATACCGGAAATATCGAGGGCTGCGTGGTGCGCATGCCTGACCTGCACAAAAAAGAGTTGTTTCGTGCACAAAAAAGCACCATATCGCTCTCAGCTGATGCACACGGTGGCTTTTCCTCCCAGTTCCACCGCATCAGCTGTTCCCCTCTGGAGGTTTTTGACCTTCACACTTAAAGGGCCCTGGATCCATCCGGCGGCCCTCTTTTTTTACCCGCAAGAATTTTCTCCAAATTGGCGAAATATCGCATGATGCAACCTTGTTTTGCATTATTGCCGCTCCCATATTTTAGTTGGCTGTCACGCTCGCCCAAGGCACGCGACAGCTGTTCCCCTCTGGAGGTTTTGACCTTCAAACTTGTCAGGCCGCGGAGACATCCTGCGGCCTTCTTTTTTGGAACCGCCTGCCCGCTCCCCACGGTCCTCACAGAGACGTTACTTGTATATCGAAAATGATCGATATAAATATCGCTCATGTCAGATATTAAAGAAACCCAGATGAACCCGGAGGAAATCCTCAAGGCCCTTTCGCACCCCGCAAGGCTGAAATTTCTGGAATGGCTGAAGCGGCCGGAAAGTCACTTCTGTCAGGAGCATCCGCTTAGCATGGGCGTGTGCGCCAACCAGTTTCAGATCAGCGGCCTGTCGCAATCCACCGTCTCGTCGCATCTGGCGGTATTGCAGGCGGCTGGCCTCATCAGGTCGAAAAAGGTTGGGCAATGGGTGTTTTTTGAGCGCAACGAGGAAACCATCGACGCCTTCCGCAATTATCTGCACGCCAATCTCTGAGCCTCCCAAGCTTTGAGCCCCGGGGTGCCGGATGGGAACCGCAACGCAGGTTTCGATCCGGCGCCCGACCCAGATAGCGCGCCTGCCGCGCAATTTCGCCAACCGACCAGAAAGTGAAGTCGCATGACCAGTCTTTTCGAACCGGCACAGGCCGGCGATATCGCACTCGCCAACCGTATCGTCATGGCCCCCCTCACCCGCAACCGCTCGCCGGGCGCAATTCCCAACAATCTCAACGCCACCTATTACGAGCAGCGCGCCACGGCCGGGCTGATCGTCACCGAAGGCACGCCGATTTCCCAGCAGGGTCAGGGCTATGCGGATGTTCCGGGCCTCTACAAGCGGGAAGCGATTGCGGGCTGGAAACAGGTTACCGATGGCGTGCATTCAGCCGGAGGCAAGATCGTCGCGCAGATCTGGCATGTCGGCCGCATTTCCCACACCTCGTTGCAGCCGCATGGCGGCCAGCCGGTTGCTCCTTCCGCCATTCCCGCCAAGTCGAAGACCTATATCATCAATGATGACGGCACCGGCGCTTTTGCCGAAACCTCAGAGCCCCGCGCGCTCACCATCGACGATATCGGCCTCATCCTTGAGGATTACCCCAGCGGCGCACGCGCGGCTCTGGAGGCCGGTTTCGACGGCGTCGAAATCCATGCCGCCAATGGCTACCTGATCGAGCAGTTCCTGAAATCCAGCACCAACCAGCGCACGGATGAGTATGGCGGCTCGATCGAGAACCGCACCCGCTTCCTGCTGGAAGTCGTCGATGCGGTGGCGAAAGAGATCGGCGCGGGCCGCACCGGCATCCGCCTTTCCCCCGTTACCCCCGCCAACGATATTTTCGAAGCCGATCCGCAGCCGCTCTATAATTACGTGGTGGAACAGCTCGGCAAGCGCAATCTCGCCTTCATCCATGTCGTTGAAGGCGCAACCGGCGGCCCGCGCGATTTCAAGCAGGGCGACAAGCCTTTCGATTACGCCGCCTTCAAGGCCGCCTATCGCAATGCCGGCGGCAAGGGCCTGTGGATCGCCAATAATGGTTATAACCGCGAGAGCGCCATCGAAGCCGTCGAAAGCGGCAAGGTGGACGCCGTGGCCTTCGGCAAGGCCTTCATCGCCAATCCGGATCTGGTGCGCCGCCTGAAAAACGATGCGCCGCTCAATGAGCCAAACCAGCCGACCTTCTATGGCGGCGGAGCCGAGGGTTATACCGACTATCCGGCGCTCGCCTGATAAAGGATCAAGCAAATACGCCGCACTGCTCGAGAGCGGTGCGGCGTATTTCTTTCAGTGCAGGGCGCGCGCCTGCCGCGCGGCAAAATCGGAAAACGCGCCCATGACGAAGGCGTTGGGCACATGCAGCGCCTGCAGAAAGCCATTGCCCGTTTCCCGGCCGATGCTCATCAGCGCCACCTGAAGACAATAAAGACCAAGCAGGACCAGCGTGCGGGCAAGGTTAGGCCGCAGATCGTCGTACCGCAGAGCGAGGAACACCAGCGACAGGATCGGAACGGCGATCAGGACACCGAGCCCCTTATGCAGCGAAAGCAGCGATCCATCATAATAGATCGACAGCCCGGCCAGCAGCACCTGCGCGAAGATCAGGACCGGCACGCTTGCCGAAATCACGGCAAACAGGCGACGCCGAGCCGACACCCCATTCGCAGCCGTCGCCATCACACCCTGCCCCCGGCATCGGCCGGATGAGGAAGGCTCGCCGGGGCCTGCCTCTGCTCAAGGCAGCCGAGGCTCGCCAATGTCGCCGATACCGCGACATCGATCGGTGTTTTGGGTTCCGTTCCAAGGAAATCCGTCAGCTTGCGATTGCTCATCCGGATCGGCATCTGCCAGAGATATTGCATTTCAAGCACTTCGCGGAACAGGGGAACGAAAGGCGCGGCCAATTTGATCCCCGGCCAGAATAGCCGCCGCCGCTTGACCGGATGCCCCACAACCCGCTCGATCGCGTCAATCAGCTGCAGCCCGTCGAAATCCCAGAAACCTTCCATGTGATAGACGGCGAAAGCCGGAAGCTCACCGGCACGGTCAAGCAGCCGACCGATCGTCTCCGCCACATCAGGCAGATAGGCCCATTGATGCCCCGCATGAGGGGCGGCGGGATTCTGGACGCTGCGGACCGGCTTTCCCGGCCTTACCAGCATCTGCGAAAACCAGTTATTTCTCGCATCCGGCCCAAAGAAATCCCCCGCCCGGACAATCAGAACAGGCACACCACGCATCGACGCCATTTTCAGCCGCCGCTCCATTTCCACACGCAGCGTGCCCTTGCGGGTAAAGGGCTTTTGCGGGCTTTCTTCCGTCAGGAGGGGAAAGGCATCCGGGCCGAAATTATAGACGCTGCCCGGAAAGACGATCCTCGCCCCGCAGGCCTCGGCGGCGGCAATGGTATTGTCCAGCATCGGCAATACCTGCCTGTCCCAGTTGCGATATCCCGGAGGATTAACCGCATGGACTATCAGCCGCGCATCCTTTGCCGCGCCGAGAACATCCTGCCGGTTCATGGCGTCTCCGGTTACGAACTCGATATCACCAGTGGTCCGGGACGCCGTTTGCTGGCGTGTCATCGCCCTCACCCGCCATCCCCGTTGCTGCAGCATCCTGGAGACCTGACTGCCGACACCGCCATTCACCCCCAAAATCAGGGCCAGAGGCCGGTCATTCGCCGCTGTATCTGCATTGTTCTCATATACCATCGCCGTACTCCTTGTTATGGGCTGGAGTATCGTCCCGTTCTGCGATATACGAAATTATCGAAATGAGTGGAGCAGCTATACAAAATCTTATGACAAGAAGCCGTGACATCAGCTGGGATTTTTACCGCACCTTCCTCAGCGTGCTGAGTGACGGCTCGCTTTCCGCCGCCGCGCGCGAACTCGGCATCACGCAGCCGACGGCGGGACGCCACATCGGCGCTCTGGAAGAAGCCGTCGGTTTTCCGCTGTTCATCCGCTCGCCCCACGGGCTGATGCCGACGGAAGCAGCGCTTGCGCTCCGCCCCTATGCGGAAAATCTGGCGGCGACGACCGCAGCCCTCATGCGCGCGGCCTCCGGCGAGGTCGGCAAGATCGAAGGCACCGTGCGCATCAGCGCCTCTGACATCATCGGCGTGGAGATGCTGCCGCCGATCATCACGGCCATGCAGGAAATCCACCCCCGGCTTGAAATCGAGCTTTCACTGTCCGATACGCTGGAAGACCTTTTGCGGCGTGAGGCCGATATCGCCATTCGCATGACCGAACCACAGCAGGATGCGATCGTCATGCGTTACATCGGCAATTTCCGTCTGGGATTTCATGCGACGCGCGACTATCTGGCGAGAGCCGGCGCTCCGAAGAGCATGGAAGATCTCAACCATCACCGCATGGTCGGCTTCGACCGCAAGACGCCTTTCATCCGGGCGGCCATCCAGCGGATGCGCTCGCTCGATCCTGAAATACCCGATATTGAGGAAATTTCCTTCGAAATCCGCGCCGACAGCAACCTCGCCCAGCTTGCCATGATCCGCGCCAGCGCGGGCATCGGCGTCTGTCAGATCGGTCTGGCGCGCAAGGACCCTCGGCTTGTGCAGGTCCTTCCGAAAATCGACATCCCGCTCCACACCTGGGTGGCGATGCATGAAAATCTCAAGACTTCACCGCGATGCCGTGCCGTCTTCAGCGCCCTCGTCGAAGGCCTCAAGGGTCATCTCAAAGAAACCGATCCGGGTGCTCCGCCGAAACGGCGCTAGCGCCAATCCGGCATCGATACCGCAAAACTCGCTCATCAAAACGGTCTGGCCGGCTGTGACGTCTTGTCGACCACCTCGGCTTCCGGCCGATCGCCGCCCTGGCTATATTCCTCATGCCAGTGGCCGCTCTCATCCTGATAGCTGATTTCCTCGTCATCGCCCCCAACCTGCTGTTCGGCGGCAACGATGCGCGCGGCCTCGACCGCATCGGCATAGGTAGGAAATGTTTCGGAATAAGCGCCGTTCATGCGGTAGGCGAAGCCTCCGTCATGTTCGACGATTTCATACACCACTTTGGTCATGCATGGTCCTCCTGTCTCGGTAGGCGACATGGCAACCACAACCGCGTTTCAAGCATTGCACCCGATGGGACAGCGCGGCATGAGCAGCATGTCCTGCGACACCACTATCCTACCAAAAGCACTCAAGCGCAAATCCTGCTTGATCTCATGGACGATACGTCACAGCCTGGGACTGACACGGGGAAGGGAAATCGATGGCGGGTTCTATTCTGAAACAGGAGCGGATGCTGCTTCTCGCGATACCGGCGGCAATCATCGCCTATATGACCGAGCATGCCATATTCGAAGCCGGAAAAACGGCGGCGCTCATTGCCGCAATCGTGCTGATCGGACTGATCGTTCTCATCTCGATGCGGGTCGCCCACCACGCCGAAATCCTCGCCGCCAAGGTCGGCGATCCCTATGGAACGATGATCCTCACCCTCTCGGCGGTCGCCGTGGAAGTGCTGATCCTTGCCATCATCATGAGCGAATCCAGTTCACCCACCCTCGTGCGCGATACGATCTATTCCGCCGTCATGATCGACATCAACGGCATTCTGGGCCTGGCCGCCCTGCTCGGCGGCCTGCGCCACGGCGAACAGCCCTATAATGACGATTCCGGCAAGACCTATGGCGTGATGATCCTCACGGCCATGGGTATTTCGATGATCGTGCCGGAGTTCATTCCAGAGCAGAGCTGGCACGTTTATTCCGCCTTCACCATCGTCGCAATGATCGCGCTTTATGCGCTCTTCCTCAAAATGCAGGTTGGCCCGCACAGCTATTTCTTCAGCTACGCCTACCCTCGCAAGACGCATCCGGCCGGTCAGCCGTCAGACGGTCATGCGGAGGAGGAAGACGAAGGCAGCGTTCCGCTTTCTATCGGCCTCATCATCGCCGGCGTGGTGCTGATCGGCGTGCTGGCGGAATTCATGTCGACCTTCCTGAGCGAAAGCCTCGAAGGCACCAGCGCACCGCCCGCGCTGATGGCGGTCGTGGTGGCAACAATCTCGGCATCGCCGGAAATCCTCACCGCGCTCCGCTCCGCCCTGCGCAACCGCATGCAGGCCGTGGTCAATATCGCCATGGGCGCATCGCTCTCGACTGTCATCCTGACCGTTCCTGTGATGGAGGGCATCGCGCTTTATACCGGCCAGCCCTTCATCATGGCCATGACGCCGGTTCAGACCGTCATGGTCTTCATCACCCTCATCGCCGCCGCCATCAATCTCAATGACGGTGAAACCAACGCGATCGAGGGAATGACCCATTTCATCCTCTTCGCCACCTTCATCATGCTGCTGTTTCTCGGGCTTTAGCCGAAAGAAAAGCCCGGCAGGCTGCCGGGCTGAGGGTGATGACAACGCTGCCCTCCTACACGACGTCATCCTTGGGCTTGTCCCAAGGATCTAAGCACGTCCAAATAAATCTGGACGTTGCAGATGCTCGGGACAGGCCAGAGCATGACGGAGAGAGCTTGCGGGACTTTGAAAACAAAAAAAGCCCGGCATCGCTGCCGGGCTTCCTTCAAGACCGTATCAACCGATCAGCGGCAATCGGCGCAGAAGCGCTGGATGCGCTTGCAGGCCTCTTCCAGCAGCGCTTCCGACGTGGCGTAGGAAATGCGGAAGTTTGGGCCAAGGCCGAAGGCCGATCCCTGCACGACGGCAACGCCTTCGGCTTCCAGAAGCTCGGAGACGAAATCCACATCCGACTCGATGACCTTGCCCGACGGCGCGGTCTTACCGATCATGCCGGCGCAGGACGGATAGACGTAGAACGCGCCTTCCGGAGCCGGGCAATTGATGCCCTTGGCCTGGTTGAGCATGGAGACGACGAGATCACGACGACCTTCGAAGATTTTCTTGTTGGCCGGAATGAAATCCTGTGTGCCGTTCAGCGCTTCGACAGCTGCCCATTGCGCGATGGAGCTGGCGCCCGAGGTCTGCTGGCCCTGGATCATGTCCATGGCCTTGATCAGCGGCAGCGGGCCTGCGGCATAGCCGATACGCCAGCCGGTCATGGCATAGGCCTTGGAGACGCCATTCATCGTCAGCGTACGGTCATAAAGCGAAGGCTCTACTTCCACCGGAGTGACGAATTTGAAATCGCCATAGGTCAGGTGCTCATACATGTCGTCAGTCAGCACCCAGACATGCGGATGCTTGACCAGCACATCGGTCAGCGCCTTCAGCTCGTCATGCGAATAGGCAGCGCCCGAGGGGTTGGACGGCGAATTGAAAACGAACCACTTGGTCTTCGGCGTGATCGCCTTTTCCAGCGCTTCCGGCTTCAGCTTGAAATTGTCTTCGAGCGTCGTGTCGACGAAAACCGGCGTACCACCGCAGATCGCCACCATTTCCGGGTAGCTTACCCAGTAAGGCGCGGGAATGACGACTTCATCACCCGGGTTCAGCGTGGCCATGAAGGCGTTGAAGAGGATCTGCTTGCCGCCCGTGCCGACAATCGTCTGCTCCGGCTTGTAGTCCAGGCCGTTTTCACGCTTGAACTTGTCGGCAATGGCCTTGCGCAGTTCCGGAATGCCGGAAACAGGCGTGTATTTCGTTTCGCCGCGCTTGATGGCGTCGATGGCCGCTTCCTTGATATTTTCGGGCGTATCGAAATCCGGCTCGCCGGCGCCAAGGCTGATCACATCGCGGCCCTTCGCTTTCAGCTCACGGGCTTTCTGGGTAACAGCGATGGTGGCGGATGGCTTTACGCGGGAGAGAATGTCGGCAAGGAAGGCCATTTTTAATCGGTCCTATTGGGGTTGACATCAGCAGAGGTTGGAAAACTTGTCATCTGCGGCATTTTCTATGTCGAAAGACAGGCCTTCTTTCAAGGTCAAAAGCCGGCTTATGTGCCGCGGCGGAGAATTTAACCTTCCTTAACCCGGAAGTAACGCTTGATACGCTACATTCGCGAGCCTAGAGGTCGTGTCTCTATAGCTGGTTGAAAAATGGCGCTCAAAAGCATCTTTTCCAGTCTTGTCCGCGAGGTCGATGGCACATGGTCCACGGCCTATCGCACCTTTAACCTGAAATCGGCCCTGCAGCCCATTTTCCGCCGCACGATGAGCGGGGTGCTCGACATCGATTCCTTCGAGGGTCTGGTGCGTCCCCATCGCAATGGCGAGCCGGTAACGCCGGGCGAATTTTTCTCGCTGGTCGCGCCTGAAGACATCGAAAACATCGACAGCATCCTGCGCACGATCCATATTCTCAACACCGGCAGGCTCAACCGTTCCCGCGCCCGCATCTTCGTCAACTTCCATCCGGGTCTGTTCCAGACGCCGGCCAAGATGCGCCAGGAAGTGGAGCGCATGCGGCTTGCCGCCCACGAGGCCGGCATGACGGCGGATCGCATCGTCTGCGAAATCTCCGAGAAAAAGGCCTCCGACACACAGATGGTCGCGGACTTCGCTTACCACATGCACGATATCGGCTTTCGCGTGGCGCTTGATGACTATGGCGCCGGCGATTCCGACATCGACCGGGTAAAACTCATCAAGCCGGACTATGTGAAATTCGAAGCGGGCTGGGTGCGCGATTTCATGCAGAATTCGGCGGGCGCCGCCCTTCTGCGCGTCATCGTCCACCAGTTCCGCGACGATGGGATTGAGCCGGTCTTCGAAGGGCTGGAGACAGGCTGGCAAGTCGATCTCTGCGAGGAACTCGGCGTCCTGCTCATGCAGGGTTACGTGCTGGCGAAGCCCGAACTTGCCCCGACCAGTTTCGACGCACGTTTCCCGGAACTCGGCAGTGAATATTTCGCCCCGTCAAGGACGGAGAGAAACGCTGGACCACCGGCATTTTCACGCGAAGACCGCCCGATCGATCCGCATCCCCTGCGCCAGGTCAGGACCTTCGGAAAACGCGGCCTCTGACGCCATATCCGGCCAAAAGGACGCCATATCAGGCTTTGCCACAATATTGCCGCAATAAATGCTGCGGAACGCCAGAATTCGGTCTCCAAGCCGTCCATTTCGAAGCCTCTTTTATCCTTAAGAACAGGGACAAGAGGCGACAGCCATGTTTACCAACGATCGGACTTCCGTTGAAAGGTTAAGGGCGCAGAGAACGCTGTTTTCCCTCTGGATGGCCGTTGCGGCTTTTCTTGTCATCGTCACCATGGCAGCCGGCATCGCAACCTCGGCCAATGCGGCTGCTCAGGCGATCGACTCCCTGCACACATCCGCCATCCCTCAGGTAGCGGCAACCACGAAGGCCGGCCCTCACATCCTGCTCATCGTCCTGTCAGCCGCAGCCTTTATCGGCCTTGGCATCGGCGGCCTGACGCTCACCCGGCGCAGCCTGAAGGACGAGGCCCGCCGCTACAAATAAGCGGCCTTCCCCCTCGACTTGCGGCCTCGGCATGTTGCTGCTAAAGCACCCGGGAACAGTCGTCCGCATCGCCGGATCGACATTCCAGAAATCCCCTGTCTGCCACGGCCGTGACTGAATGATCTTCCGGCCCCTGCTCTGCTGGTGCCAACAATGACGCGTATTCAGGCCAATATGCTGCTTCTGCTCGCCGCAGCAATCTGGGGAGGCGGCTTTGTCGCGCAATCCTCCGCCATGGCCTCGATCGGCCCGTTCTGGTTCGTCGGTCTGCGTTTCGCCATCGCCGCCATTGCCGTGCTGCCCTTCGCGCTCATGGAAACGCGGTCGCTGAAATCACCGCCGCGCCGGCGCGAAATCGGCAGCTTCATCCTCGTGGGCCTCGCCCTGTTCGGCGGCGCCACCACCCAGCAGGTCGGGCTTTTGACCACGACCGTCACCAATTCCAGCTTCCTGACCGGGCTCTACGTCATCTTCGTGCCCGTGATTGCCGTCGTGCTTTACCGGCGTCATCCCCACTGGATCGTCTGGCCTTGCGCGCTGATGATGCTGGGCGGCATATTCCTGCTCTCCGGCGGCGCCTTCGAGGCGCTGACAACGGGTGATATTCTCAGCATCATCTGCGCCTTCTTCTGGGCGATCCAGATCACGCTGGCCGGACGCTTCGTTTCCGAAAGCGGAAGGCCGCTGGCGCTTTCCTGCACCCAGTTCGCCGTTTGCTCCCTTCTTAGTTGCATGATCGGCGTCGTGTTCGAACCGATCAGCATGGCCTCCATCGAGGCGTCGCTGGCGGAAATCCTCTATGTCGGCCTCGTCTCCTCCGGCCTCGCCTTCGTACTGCAAGTCATCGGCCAGCGTTACACGACGGCCCCGCAGGCCGCGATATTCCTGTCTTCGGAGGCGCTTTTCGGCGCTTTGCTGGCCTCGATTTTCCTCAACGAAACCATTTCGGGCGCCGGCTATATCGGCTGCCTGATCATATTCGTCGCGATCCTGATCGTCGAACTGGTGCCCGAACTGACGCGCAAACGGCAAAAACCCATGGCCGGCGCTGCCTGACGCAAAAAGAACTTATTTTTCTTATTCCGCCATAAATGCGGGGTGCCGCGTTCAAATTTTGCCGTGAAATCCAGCGGCAAACGGCAATTATTTCATCAATTGTCACCCATGCAGAAAAAATATGCGATTGCACGATGTTATTCTACCGCAGGTTTTTTATCTGACAAAAAGCCCGTGAAAACTTTTGCTTGCCAATTTTTGATAAACGCATCACTCTACCGCGGTTCGGGCAATTTGCGAGCATGGGAAGGCCTATAAATTTGCGCACTGGGGACGCTATAAACCTCGGGCGGTGGGACGAAAAACGTTGGATGAGAACGCCATTACTTCCCGCTGCGAAGGTCCATTTTCTCAATAGTCAAAAACTGCCTGCCAACGCCCACGCGGGGCAAAACTGTAATGCTGCCTGTAGCTGAACGCGGGCAGAGCGAAAAGGACCTGATGCATGGCCGAAACTGGCACCGTAAAATTCTTTAATACAGACAAAGGCTTCGGCTTCATCAAGCCAGACAATGGTGGCGCTGATATCTTTGTTCACATCTCTGCTGTACAGGCTTCCGGCCTGTCCGGACTTTCAGAAAATCAGAAAGTGAGCTTCGACACGGAACCGGATCGTCGCGGCAAGGGCCCGAAGGCAGTCAATCTGCAGATTGCTGGCTGACCCTAAAACGGCTTTCTTTTCTAGTTGAAGCCCGGCAGGAATGCCGGGTTTTTTTGTGCCGTTCCATCAGTGTAAATCACCGGAACCTCAGATACCCTTGAGATAGGGATTGTTGCGCCGCTCCTCACCCAGCCGCCCGCCGGGGCCATGGCCGCAGATGAAGCCGACATCATCGCCGAGCGGCAGCAGCTTGTCGTGAATGGACGCCATTAATTGTTCGTGGTTTCCGCCAGGCAGGTCCGTGCGCCCAACCGATCCAGAAAACAAGACGTCGCCGACATGGGCGAACTGCTGGTCGCGGTTGTAGTAGATGACATGGCCGGGTGCGTGGCCCGGGCAATGATAGACCTCGAAGACATGGTCTCCGAAGGATACCTTGTCGCCATCCTTCAGCCATTTGTCGGGCACGACATTCTTCAAACCGCTGATACCGTATTTTTCGGCCTGCACCTCGATCCTCTCCAGCAGCGGCCGGTCATCCTCATGCGGCCCGATCACCGGCAAAGAGAGCTTTTCGCGCAGTTCGTCGGCGCCGCCGGCATGGTCTAGATGCCCGTGCGTCAGCCAGATTTCCTTCAGCGCGATGCCGTTTTCAGCCACGACCTGAAGAATGACGTCCACATCCCCGCCGGGATCAACGATGACGCCATCCTTGGTGTCCTGATCGAACAGGATGGTGCAGTTCTGCTCGAATGGCGTGACCGGAATAATACCCGCCTGCAACTTTCCCATATCCTGCATCTCCTGTCTGAAAGGTTGCGCCTCCTATAGCCCGCTACCGCCTTCGGCACAATGGCGGCGGAAATGACACCCGCTTTCAGGGACCGCCCACTCCAAAAATAACCATGAAATACAGCAAGATAACAAGAAACTTTCCGCATATTTCGGGAATTGCCGGCGAAAAATGTGGAACGCCCTGATGGTTGCGACGTTCTAGCTCCAGTCTTGAAAAGGAGTGAGACACATGGACAAGACGCTTAAAATGCTCATGGCTGGCGGCGCCTTCGCCCTGATGGCTGGTTACGCGAACGCCGCCATGGTCGCCACGACAGCATCGGATATTTCCGTTCGCTCGGGCCCCGGTGAAGACTATCCCGAGGTGGGGCTGGCCACCCGCGGCAGCAATGCGGTTCTGGATGGCTGCATGGAAGGCAGCAGCTGGTGCCACATCGAAGTCAACGGTCTGCGCGGTTGGGCTCATGCGGATTATCTGAATGTCATGTATGAGGGTTCTCCGGTCATTCTCGAACAGCGCCGCTCGGACCTCAGCGTTCCGGTGGTCACCTATGAAAAGACCTCGAGCGTGCAGGCCGAACCCAATCCCGGCGATCCAAACCTCGGCCGGGTTGGCGAGGTGGATCCGCCGCAATCGGTGATAACCTATATTGACGAACATCCCGCCGACACCGTTACCTATGACGGCGACATAGCCATCGGGAGTGTATTGCCGTCAGATACACGTCTCGTCGAAATCCCCGACTATCAGTATCGTTATGTCCGGGTGAACGATGTGCCGGTTCTCGTCGAACCTTCAACACGGCGGATCGTCTACGTTTACCAGTAGAGGCTTCTGCGGGACAAATCGTCCATCGGGCGACATGAAGCCAATGAAGAGCGCGGGCTTTCCGCGCTCTTTTCTATTTCCGGTAAAGGTCACTCAGGATTCCAGTTGCACCCGCTCCCGCAGCATATTATCCACCGCAACAGAAAATGATCGCGGCATTCTCCCGAGCGGACGCATTTTCGGCTATGTTTACAGAATATTGGCGCATCGACGTATGTCAGCCGCAGAATATGAAGGAACCGCAGTGCCACCGCAATCGCTCAAAACCGCAGCCGCCAGACAGACACCGGCACTTCCGAAGGTGGACGACGGCAAGATCGACTTCGACACGATCGAGGCGCTGTTTTTCGCCTATCGCGATTTCGTCTCCGATCCCGACGTCATTCTGTCGAAGCTGGAATATGGCCGGGCGCATCATCGGGTGGTCTATTTCGTCAGCCGGCAGCCGGGCATGACGGTGGCGGATTTGCTCGACACGTTGCAGATCACCAAGCAGAGCCTTGCCCGCGTGCTCAAGCAACTGATCGACGACGGTTACATCCGCCAGATGGCAGGCCCCGAAGATCGCCGTCAGCGCAGGCTTTATCCGACGCTGACGGGCCGCGAACTGGCGCTGGCGCTGAGCGAGCCGCAATCGCGTCGCATTGACCGGGCGCTGGAAGGGCTCGGGCCTGACGCCCGCGCCTGCGTGCGCAAGTTTCTGGCGCAGATGCGCAGCCCGACAACCGTGGAAGGCGAGTGACGATGGCGCAAGCTCCGACAAAACGACCGCCAGCGGATGACGATGCGGCCCATCTCCTGATCGTCGACGACGACGCCCGCATTCGCGATCTCCTGCAGCGCTTCCTTGGCGACAAGGGTTACCGCATCTCCGTGGCAGCCGATGCGGCCGAAGCACGGCGTAAAATGATAGGCATCCGCTTCGATCTGCTCATCCTCGATGTGATGATGCCGGGCGAAAACGGGCTTTCGCTGACCCGCTCGCTGAACGAGGATAAATCCGTACCGGTTATTCTTCTGACCGCCCGTTCGGAGGCGGATTCGCGCATTGCCGGGCTGGAAGCGGGCGCGGACGACTATCTCGCCAAGCCCTTCGATCCGCGCGAACTTGTCCTGCGCATCAACAATATCCTGCGGCGCAACACCTCGCCTGACACGCCCAAGATCGAACAGATCATGTTTGGTCCCTACAGTTTCTCCATTCCGAAGAAGGAATTGCGGCGCGGCCCCGAAACGATCCGCCTGACGGATCGCGAACAGGAGATCATGCTGCTTTTTGCACTGCGCGCCGGCGACACCATTCCACGCCACGAACTGGTGGAAGCGGAATCGGAAGTGGGCGAAAGAACCATCGACGTGCAGATCAACCGTCTTCGCCGCAAGATCGAGGACGACCCTGCCAATCCTGTCTATCTGCAAACGGTGCGCGGCATCGGTTACCGCCTGAGCGTGGACTGACGAGCACCAAAGGAAAGGCGAACGCACTGCCATGGCGAGCCTCGATTTTCTGAGCGCGGTCAAAAAAAGCGGCGTGGCCAAGGCCTGGCGCCTTTCCGGCAGATGGTTGCGCCACTGGCTGCCCACCGGCCTTTACACCCGATCCCTGCTCATCATCATCCTGCCGATGATTTTGCTTCAGGCCGTTGTCGCGGCCGTCTTCATGGAGCGTCACTGGCAGTTGGTGACCGAACGCCTCTCCTCCGCCGTGACGCGCGATATCGCCGCGATCATCGAACTTCTGCAGACGGACCCGGAGGAAGACGACTATCAGCGCGTCATCCGCATTGCGCGCGACAAGCTGGATCTCAGCGTCTATATCGAACCAAAGGCTGATCTGCCTGCTCCGAGACCTGAGCCGCTGTTTTCGATCCTCGACAGGATTCTGGCGGATCAGTTGACGCAGCAGATCGGCAGGCCGTTCTGGATCGATACCTATGGCAACGGCTCGCTGGTCGAAATCCGCGTCCAGCTGGAAGACAAGACCCTGCGCGTCTTTACCAGCCGCAGCGCGGCCTATGCCTCCAACACGCATATCTTCCTTGTCTGGATGGTGGGCGCATCGCTGGTGCTGATCGCCATCTCCATCCTGTTCCTGCGCGGCCAGATCAAGCCCATCGAAGCGCTTGCCAAGGCGGCTGAAAACTTTGGCAGAGGCCAGAAGATTACCGCCTACTCCCCGCGCGGCGCGGACGAAGTGCGGCGCGCAGGCCTCGCCTTCATATTGATGCGCGAGCGTATCGAGCGGCAGATGGAGCAGCGCACCGCCATGCTGAACGGCGTCAGCCATGATCTGCGAACCATCCTCACCCGCTTCAAGCTGCAACTCGCGCTCGCCGGCGACAATCCCGATCTCGAGGGGCTCGACAAGGATGTCGAGGACATGCAGTCTATGCTGGAGGCCTATCTGACCTTTGCCCGCACCGATGTCGAAGAGGATGTCGGCACGCTGGAGCTTCCAGCCCTTCTCGAAAAAATCGGCCATGATTTCGAACTGCACGGCAAGAAATTCAGCTACGAGCTCTATAATATCGAGCGGATCATCGCGCGACCGAATGCGCTTTCACGGCTCGTCGCCAATCTCGCCGAAAATGCGCGGCGTTACGCCGGCAATCTCCACGTCGATATCCGCAAGGCGCCACGCTCCATCATCATGACCTTTGACGATGATGGTCCCGGCATTCCGGAAATCTCACGTGAGGATGTGTTCAAGCCGTTCTTCCGGCTGGACGAGGCGCGCAACCTCAACGCCTCGGGCACGGGCCTTGGCCTCTCCATTGTTCGCGACATCGCCCGCAGCCATGGCGGCGACGTATCTCTGGATGAAAGCCCGATGGGCGGATTGCGGGTAATCGTCAAAATTCCGGCTTAGCGGTAAACACGCCGGTCAGCACATCTTCTCGCCGTTCGGCACCGGCCGCTCAACCGCGGCCAGAACGATATCGCCCTTGGCATCGGCAAAGCCGAGCGTCAGCACTTCGGACCGGAAAGGGCCGATCTGGCGCGGCGGAAAATTCACTACGCCCAGAACCTGCCGCCCGACAAGACTTTCCGGCGTATAATGCACCGTGATCTGCGCCGAGGATTTCTTGATGCCGATGTCCGGCCCGAAATCGATCTTCACCTTGAAGGCCGGCTTGCGCGCTTCGGGAAAAGGTTCTGCTTCGACAATGGTGCCGACACGGATATCGACCTTCTCGAAATCGGCATAGGAAATTTCACCGCTCATCGCTCGCCCCTTCAGCCCGCCAGCTCTTCGGCGCGCGTTTTCGCGGCAGCGACCGCCCTGTCGAACAGGGGCTGCATGCCGTCCTCAGCCATCAGCACGGACAGCGCAGCAGCTGTTGTGCCGCCCGGCGAGGTCACATTCTGGCGCAGGCGCGCCGCCTCGTCGGAAGACTGGTGCAGGAGTTCGCCGGCGCCGGCCACGGTTTCACGCGCCAGACGCATGGCGACATCCGCCGGCAGGCCGGCCTTGCGCCCGGCCTCGGCCATGCATTCCACGAGATAAAAGACATAGGCAGGGCCGCTACCCGAAACCGCAGTCACCGCGTCGATATCGCTTTCGGCATCCACCCATTCAACCGGACCGCTGACCTTCAGCAACCCGTCCACCACGGTTTTAAGCTCGGGCGTCACCAGGTCGTTGGCATAGGCCCCCGTCACGCCGCGGCCGACCATGGCCGGCGTGTTGGGCATGGCCCGCACGGCGGCAACCGCACCGAAATGCGAAACGAAGGTGGCAATGGTGGTGCCCGCCGCGATGGAGACCACAACCGTTTCCGGGCCCAGCAGAGGCTTCAGCGACGGCAGCACGGCTTCCATCATCTGCGGCTTCACCGCCACGAAAAGAATGCCGGCCTTGACGCCCCCAGGCACGCTTTCGGCGTGCGTGGCGCCGGCTTCCGCAATCGTCGTGCGCATGGCGTCGGAAGGGCGCGGGTCGATGACGATGACCTGCGATCCCGGCACACCCTTTTTCAGCCAGCCTGAAAGCATGGCGCCGCCCATATTGCCGGCGCCAACGAGGACGAGCGGCCCGGAAGCCTTGTACACCATGTTACGCTTCTCCCACGGTCTCAAACATGACCGCTTCGATTGCACTTTTCGCATCCAGCCCCGACCAGACGACGAACTGGAATGCCTGATAATATTGTTCGCAGGCCTCCAGCGCGCTGGAAAGCAGCACTTCCACCTGCTGGTTGTTCGGCTCCGCGCCGCCGGACAGAAGCAACGACTGGCGGAAGATCACGACGTCCTCCTGTCGCCACAGATCGAAATGCCCCATCAGCACCTGACCATTGACCTGCGACAGCAGGCAAATGACTTCGTTGACACGGTGGTCCGGCACCTTGATGTCGAAGGCGCAGGCAAGATGCAGCGCTTCGAAATCTTCCATCCATGCAAAGGAAACGTGATAATCGGCCCAGTGGCCCGCCACAGTCATGGCGATCTCGTCTTCGCCCGAACGCTCGAACGACCAGTCATTCGAGGCGGCGACAATCTCGATCATATCGACGGGATTGGACTGACGCTCAATTTCAAATTCTATCAGACTCATGCGGCACCTTCTCAGCCGGTCAGAATGTCGTGTTTTGAACGCCGGGCACAAAACGCACATACAAACCGGGATAAACATTTGAGACGATTGCCCGACACCACCAGAATAACGCATTCACCCTGTCTGGAGCTTACCGGTCTTTTCGAATCATCATTTAAAATCAGTGTATAATGGCCGAGTCCTGCTGCCACCCCTTCCCCGCCATTTTTGCTTTTTGAACAGTGGATATCTTCTCCCCCATCACCTCAGGCGAGATACATAAGCGACTCTGCCGACTGCGTTTTTTGGAAGTGTCCACAGGCCCAAAAAATTCGCGTCCGAGGCCCCTTTTTTCAACAACCGGGAGTCATTTCGGGCGGAATGAGCCGCAAATAAAAAGTCCCGGAATCGCAGGCGATCCGGGACCCGTCAGAAAAAGCAATAAAATCAGTCCTTGGCGGCGGAAAGCTTCGCTTCCAGAGCCTCGATCCGGGCGCGCAGCGCGTCATTTTCATCACGCGCCTGAATGGCCATTTCGCGCACCGCGTCGAATTCCTCACGGCGGACGACATCCAGACTATTGAGCCAGCGATCCGCCTGCGCGTGAAACGCCGCTTCGGCTTCCTTGCGCACGCCCTGCGCCGCGCCGGCCGCGTCGGTCATCAGCTTGGCGAATTCATCCAGAAAACGATTGGTGCCTGTCGTGCTCATGGCGCTTGTCCTTCGTCGGTTCAGGGGCATCGTCTTGCCCGCTGTTGATAGTCTTCAGGTAGGCACTCCACCGCCGCCTTGCAAGCGAAATCGAAAAATCGCAAGAGCTTGCGTGGCCTACGGTATCTTGAACCGGAGCTTGAAGAATCACCTTGACCGCCGCCACCGCAATCGCCATTTTCCTTGGCGTCAGGGAGACCGGTGAGCATCATCGCCCGGCCCCTCCTGAGGCAATGGATCGTTCCGTTGTCCGCCCAGCAACGATGACGGAATATACGGATTGTTAGCCGCTCCCACCCAACTCGCCATCATGCCCTTCCCCAATATCGATCCGGTGGCGCTGTCCCTCGGCCCGCTCTCGATCCACTGGTACGGCATTGCCTATGTTGCCGGCATCATGCTCGGCTGGTTTTACGCCCGTCGCCTCGCCCGCACGGATCGCCTGTGGCCGAACGACGTCTCGCCCATCTCGGCGCAGCATCTTGATGATTTCATCCTCTGGGCAGCCGGCGGCATCGTGCTCGGCGGCCGCATCGGCTACATCCTGTTTTACGACATGGCAGCCGTGGCCGCCAATCCCATCAGGGCGCTCGAGATATGGAACGGCGGCATGTCGTTCCATGGCGGCCTGATCGGCACGACGATCGCCATGATCCTCTTCGCCCGCAAGAACGGCATTCCGGTCTGGAGCATGTTCGACGTCGTCGCCGCCGTCGCGCCCATCGGCCTGCTGTTCGGGCGCATCGCCAATTTCATCAATGGTGAATTGTGGGGCCGCATTGCCGATGTGCCATGGGCGGTGGTCTTCCCAACGGGCGGCCCCTTTGCACGGCACCCGAGCCAGCTTTATGAAGCGGGCCTCGAAGGGCTCGTGCTCGTCGTCATCCTGGCAATCGCCATCTATGCCTTCAGGGCGCTGAAGACACCCGGCACCGTCACCGGCATCTTCGTCTGCGGTTACGCGCTGTCACGCATCTTCGTGGAATTCTTCCGCGAACCGGACGCCCAGATCGGTTATCTCGCCGGCAACTGGCTGACCATGGGCATGGTGCTCTCCACCCCGATGTTCGCTCTCGGCCTCTGGGCGGTCCTGCGGGCGCGCAGCGCGACAAAAAGCGCCTAAGCGGTATGATTGCCCATGACGACACCGCTTGCGCAACGTATCAAATCACTTATCCGGCTCAATGGTCCGCTCAGCGTTACCGACTATTTTTCGCTCTGCCTCGCCGATCCTGAACACGGTTATTACAAGAGTCGCGAACCCTTCGGCCGTTCGGGTGATTTCATCACCGCGCCAGAGGTCAGCCAGCTTTTCGGCGAAATGCTCGGGGTCTTCGTGGTGCATGCCTGGCAACGGCATGGCGCTCCCGCACAAACACAACTGGTGGAAATCGGCCCCGGCCGCGGCACCATGATGTCGGATATGCTGCGCGTCATCCGCCGCATCGCGCCGCCGCTTTACGAGACCATGCGAGTGCATCTGGTCGAAACCAGCCCTCGCCTTTCCACCATCCAGAAGCAAACGCTGGCCGAACATGCGGACAGGCTGACATGGCATGACAGTTTCGACGATGTGCCGGATGGTTTCCTGCTGCTTGTCGCCAACGAACTCTTTGATGCCATTCCGATCCGGCAATTCGTCAGGACACCGCAGGGTTTCCGCGAGCGCGTGGTCAGCCTCGATGCCAATGACGAACTCGTCTTCTCGACGGGCCTTGCCAGCATAGACCCGTCCCTGCTGCCGCCGCAGCCCGAACGGCAGCCGCTTGGCGCCATATTCGAGATTTCGCCGGCCCGCGAGGCCGTGATGACGGCGATCTGCCAGCGCCTCTCCGCCCATGGCGGCACGGCGCTCGCCATTGATTACGGCCATCTGGTCGCCGGTTATGGCGATACGCTGCAGGCCATGCGCAACCACGCCTTCGACCCGGCGCTTGCGCATCCCGGCGAAGCCGATCTCACCAGCCATGTCGATTTCGAAAGCCTCGTAAAGACGGCCGAAGCGACCGGCGTGCATGTCAACGGCGCGCTGCGACAGGGCGATTTTCTCTATGGTCTCGGCCTCAAGGAAAGAGCAGGCGCGCTTGCCGCCAAGGCGACGCCTGACCAGACGCTTGAGATTGCCGAAGCGGTCAATCGCCTCGCCGGTGAAGGCGCCGGCAAGATGGGGGAACTTTTCAAGGTCATCGCCGTTTCAAGTCCCGCGCTTCATCTCCTGCCGTTTCGCGCGGTGGATTGACAGCGCAATAACCTCTGGGCCAACATCGCCGCGACACACGAAGCAGGCACACTGCATCACACACGCCGCGCAACGCCGCAGCAACCGGAAACATCTCGCTTAACCGTAGCTCACTGGCCAACAGCGATATTCTCCAAGGAACTCCCGCACCATGCAGAACGCAACGCTGCCGCTCCCGCTCCAGTCCCCCCTGCTCGCCGCGTCAGGTGAAAACCGTGTCCGGCACGGTTTCTTCACCCGGCAGGGCGGCGTCTCGGAAGGGCTATATCAGGGCCTCAATGTCGGCCTTGGCTCCCATGACGAACCCGAAAAGGTGCAGGAAAACCGCCGGCGCGTGACGCAATGGTTCGGCCTGCCCTCAAGCCACCTCGCCACCGTGCATCAGGTCCATTCCCCCGATGTCCTCGTGGTCGATGACACCTATGACGGCAGCCGCCCGCAGGCGGACGCCATGGTGACGGCAACGCCGGGTTTCGTGCTGGGCGTGCTGAGCGCCGATTGCGGGCCAATCCTGTTTGCAGATGCGGAAGCAGGCGTCGTGGGTGCGGCCCATGCCGGCTGGAAGGGCGCGCTCTTCGGCGTGCTCGAAAACACCATCGAGACCATGACGAAGCTCGGCGCCAGCCGCGAGCGCATCGCCGCCTCGCTCGGGCCTTCCATCAGCCAGAGCAATTATGAGGTCGGGCCGGAATATGTGGCGCGTTTCACCGATATCGATCCGGCCTATGCGGATTATTTCGCCGAGACGGAGAAGCAGGGCCACGCCCTGTTCGACCTCAAGCAATTCACCATAGACCGGCTGACCAAGGCCGGTGTGAAGGCGGAAAACCTCGGCCTCTGCACCTATCCGGACGAAGAACGGTTTTATTCATACCGTCGCACCACCCACCGCGCCGAACCCGATTATGGCCGGCAGATTTCCGCAATCGCAATTCTGGAGGACTGATATGGCCCTGCATTTCGAGCTTTCGGAATTCGATGCCCGCCGCGAGCGGCTGCTCGCGAAAATGGCCGAGGAGAAGCTGGATGCGCTGCTGCTTTTCGCGCAGGAAAGCATGTATTGGCTGACCGGCTATGACACTTTCGGCTACTGCTTTTTCCAGACTCTGGTGGTCAAGTCGGACGGCTCCATGACGCTGCTGACGCGCTCGGCCGATCTGCGCCAGGCCCGCAACACTTCCATCATCGAGAACGTCCTGCTGTGGGTCGACCGGCCCAATGCCGACCCGACGCTCGACCTGAAGAACCTGCTGAGTGATCTCGACCTGCTCGGCGCAAAGATCGGTGTGGAATATGACACCCACGGCATGACCGGCCGTGTCGCTCGCCTGCTGGACAACCAGCTTGCCAGCTTCGGCCAGATGGTGGACGCCTCCTATCTCGTCAGCACCCTTCGGCTTGTCAAAAGCCCGGCCGAAATCGCCTATGCCCGCAAGGCCGGGCGATTGGCCGATGAAGCTCTGGATGCGGCATTGCCCCTCATAAAGCCCGGCGCGGACGAAGCCGCCATTCTCGCGGCGATGCAGGGCGCGGTGCTGGCCGGCGGCGGTGATTATCCCGCCAATGAATTCATCATCGGCTCCGGCGCGGATGCGCTGCTGTGCCGTTACAAGGCCGGCCGCCGCAGGCTCGACGCCAAGGATCAGCTGACGCTGGAATGGGCTGGCGTCAGCGCCCATTACCATGCCGCCATGATGCGCACGGTGGTGATCGGCGAACAGGATTTCCGCCAGAAGGAACTTTACAGCGCCTGCCTGCAAAACCTCACCGCCATCGAAGAAGTACTCCACCCCGGCAAGACTTTTGGCGATGTCTTCGACGTCCATGCCCGCGTGATGGACGAACGCGGATTGACCCGCCACCGGCTGAACTCCTGCGGTTATTCGCTGGGTGCGCGTTTCTCGCCCTCCTGGATGGAGCATCAGATGTTCCACGCCGGCAATCCGCAGGAAATCACCGCCGACATGACACTGTTCGTGCATATGATCGTGATGGATTCCGATTCCGGCACGGCCATGACGCTCGGCCAGACCTATCTCACCACCGACGGCGCGCCGGAGCCGCTCTCGCGCCACAACCTCGATCTTCTCACAGCTTAAATCGCCGCCGGGTTTGACAGAGCGGGAAAAGCGCCCTTACATTGCGCCACCTTGGGCAAGAAGGAGCGGAACATGAGAGGGAAAATCGCATGAGCCGGACGGGGTTCACTCCCCTTTGTCTGGCCGTCATTGTTCCAGCGCTTGTCCTGGCTCTGTCAGGCTGCAACACGACGGAAGCGCTGACACCGCAGGTGGATGTCGGCCATAATAGCTCGCAATCGACGCCGGTAACGCAGGGCGATCTCGACCAGATGGCGGCCGCCGCCGACCGCGCGCCCACCGCCCCGGCAACCGCGACATCCGTTCCCGCCTATGCACCGCAAAACTCGCTGCAGGCGCAGGCACAGGCGCTGTCCAATGGCAGTCAGTATGGCGAACCGCTGCGCCAGAACCAGACCGCGGCCCAGCCCGCCGCAGCCGCGCAATCCGCCCCCTCGCAGCAGACGGCGTCACTTGCGCCCGCCTCCTCTGCAAACTCGATCCGCTTCCTGCCCATCATCGGCGCACCCGTTCAGGCGGTGACCCCGCTGTCGCGCCAGCTCGGGGCCGAAGCGCGGGCGAAGGGGTTGACCATCCGCGCCTCAAACGACAATTCGGCCGAAAATATCCTGAAAGGATATTTCTCCGCGTTTGCCGATGGCGGCAAGGTCAATATCGTTTACGTCTGGGACATTCTCGACGCCAATGGCGTGCGGCTGCATCGCCTGCAGGGACAGGAGGCGGTGGCGGCAAAAGGCAGCGATCCATGGGCCGCCGTGACCGACAGGGTCATGCAGGATATCGCTGCAAAAACGCTCAACGATTATTCGTCATGGAAGCAATCTCAACGCGGATGAGGTGAATCGACGGGAGAAGTCACAGAGATTTCACGAAAATCATTGCGAAAGCGCGGAGTCCTCTTGCAATCGGAAGCAACAGCGCTATTAAGGCGCGCATGGCAACAAGGCGTATCCGGCAAAGGCTTTTCAGCCGGATGTTCCTCCCCTTGAACGACGCTTGGTTACGGTGGATTGAGCCCCGTGGCGCAAGGCGATGGCATGGAAACAGGCGGCCGCAATGAAGGTTTTCGCAGGCAATTCGAACCGGCACCTTGCCGAAGCGATCTGCAAGTATCTTAATGTTCCTCTCGGAAATGCCACTGTAAAGCGGTTTGCTGACCAGGAAATATTCGTAGAAATCAGCGAAAATGTGCGTGGTGAGGACGTTTTTATCGTCCAGTCCACCTCTTTCCCGGCAAATGATCACCTGATGGAACTGCTCATCATGATCGATGCCATGCGCCGCTCCTCGGCCAAGCGCATCACGGCGGTGCTGCCCTATTTCGGTTACGCCCGCCAGGACCGCAAGGCCGGCCCCCGCACCCCGATTTCCGCCAAGCTCGTCGCCAATCTGATTACCGAAGCCGGCGCCGACCGCGTTCTCACCCTCGATCTTCATGCCGGCCAGATCCAGGGCTTCTTCGATATCCCCACCGACAATCTCTTCGCAGCACCAATTCTCGCCCGCGACGTGAAGGACCATTACGACACCAACAATGTCATGGTCGTTTCGCCTGATGTCGGCGGCGTGGTCCGCGCCCGCGCACTCGCCAAACGTCTCGACTGTCTTCTGGCCATCGTTGACAAGCGCCGTGACCGTCCGGGCGAATCCGAAGTCATGAACGTCATCGGCGATGTCTCCGGCAAGGATTGCATCCTCATCGACGATATCGTCGATTCCGGCGGCACGCTCTGCAACGCCGCTGAAGCGCTGCTGAAAAAGGGCGCGACGAGCGTCACCGCCTATATCACCCACGGCGTCCTTTCCGGCGGCGCGGTTGCCCGTGTGGCTTCCTCCAAGCTGCGCGAACTCGTCATCACCGATAGCATCCAGCCGACTACCGGTGTCCAGTCCGCGCATAATATCCGCGTTGTCAGCACCGCAGGCCTGCTCGGCGAGGCAATCAACCGCACCGCACAGGAACAGTCGGTTTCCGGCCTGTTCGACTAAAGAACTTCGCCAATCGCCCTTAGCGCTGCTAACTGCCGCCCGGTTTAATTTCCGGGCAGGCTGCCGATCGGGCTAACATTCTCTCGGCGTCATCCTCAGCCCTGTGCCGAGGCTTCAGTCACGTTGAATAAAATCATTAGGTTGCAGATCCTCGGGACAAGCCCGAGGGTGACGCAGGAGCGTCTGGCGTTCTTCGCCATTCATCGCATGGATGCAGCGCCCGACCTTCCGCTTAAGACGAGGCCGCGCCCGCATCCGGCGGCCGCTGCACACGGGAGGCGGCGGCCTTGATTTTCGGCCACCAGCGCCGAAGCCGGGTCAGGACGGCATGGCGACCATTACGCCAGATGCTGACCGTATCGGCCGAGACGGCATTACCCGTGAACAGGTGACGGTGGCGGTTTACCGCCAGTACCCGGTAGAGAAACAGGGTCGTCAGGGCGGAAAACAGGATGGACATCACCACATCGCTGAGGAAATGCCCACCAGCCGCGATGCGCAAGCCGGACATGAGGATGATCATGCTCGCGGCAGTGCTTCCCATCACGAACCGTCCGCGCCATTGCAGCCGGGGCCAGACGAGCACGCAGAGCGGCAGAAAGAAACTGGCGATGAGGGCGGTTTCACCTGAGGAAAACGAGCAGTTTGAATAACATTGCGTGCTGAACTGGAAAGGCGGCGTGAAAAGTTGCTGCCCGCCGAATTCGGTAATGCTGAACGGGCGCGCACGACCGATGGTCGCCTTCAGCACGCCATTGACGAGAAGACCGGCGCAGAGGATCACGGGTCCGCACAGGAAGGCCCAGACGCGCCATCCGGTTCTCTGCAGCGGACCCAGCCGCAGATTGCCGACAAGGATCACGAAGACCAGAAGAGTGGCAAGCTCCGTACCTTCGCGCAGCGTATCCCGCAGCCATTCGGGAAACGGTTCACGGCCGGACCATGGCTGCTCGACGGGAGAGAAAAACAGCGCGGAGAACCTGAGATCGATGGAGGGAAAAGTCGCAAACAGGATGACGAGCGCCAATGTGGCGAGTGTCAGCCAGATCGTGATCCGCATATGCGAAAGATCATTATCCATTGCTGCCCTCCGGCATGCATTGCGGTAGCAGGCGCCAGAGGCCGATTTCCCTGCCCTCGAGGAAACCCGGCCCGGCGGTCCAGCGCGCAACCGGCGTCTCGCCGGCAAGGCAGGCCGGCAGGCCATCCGCGCTTGCCAGGAACAGGGGATTTTTCGCCTCGCCAGCTCTCAGCGGATAAAGAAGCGCGTAGTGGCTGGAGGGTACGCCGGTTTCGGGCAATGCCCGCGTCAGCACCTGTTTTTCGTCCCGCAATTGATAAAAAAGCTCGGCCAGTATCGAACGATCATTGGCGACGATGGCGTCCGCCCCCGCCTCGCGCGCCCGTGACAGGCCGGTCGACACCAGCTCGGCGCGCCCGAGATACCGCGCCATCGCCAGTTCACCTTTGGGCAGGCGCAATTGCGTTCCGGCAATGGTCATCAGCGGCAGCACAACAGCCACGACGCCGCCAAGCACGAGGGTGGACACGGTGAGCCAGCGCCGCGACGCCAGCACCGGCGTCGCCAGAAGCACGCCGGCCGCATAGGCTCCGACCGCCCAGTTGGCGAGCGCCCGCGACATCAAACCCTGCGCGGTGATCAACAGAACGATCGGCACCGAAAGCACGACCAGCGCCCGGGCTTCACCGGTCCTTGCGCGGATAGTCGCGACGATCATGCCAACGAAAACGAATGGTCCGACCACGCCTGCCTGCGAGAAGAAAAACTCCAGCGCGGAGCCGATCTTCAGCTGGACGCCATGCCAGTTCGCATTGTCGGCCGTGTGGCGTGCGGTCATGAAATCATGCGCAGCGTTCCACCACAGATTGGGCGCGATGACGGCAACGCAGACCAGTGCCGCAATCGCCGCGTCACGCAGCCGGATGCGCCATGCCTCGCACAGCCAGCCGGCGGCGATGAAGCAGGGCAGAAAATAGATCATCGCATATTTCGACATCAGCCCGAGGCCGAAAGAGAGACCGAGAGCGATGCTCCAGCCCAACGCCGGCCTGCCCTCGCCGCGGACGAGCGCAAGCTTGCGCACGGAGATCATCGACAACGCGATGAACAGCATCATCGGCGTATCGGTCGAGATCAACAGGCTGCCGAGCGTCACGGCCGGCAAGGTCAGATAGATCACCGCAGCCAGCGAGCCCAGCCTGACATCGTAGATCATACGGCCCAGCACAAGGATCGCCGCCGCCGCCACGCCATGCACCACGGGCGCGGCCAGCCGAACCTGAAACGTGCCCTCGCCACCACCCAGAATGGTCGCCGCGCGAATGAGCCAGCCGATCAGCGGCGGCTTGGAATAGGCGCCGAGCGCCATTTCGCGGCCCCAAAGCCAATATTGCGCCTCATCGACAAAAAGGTCGGTGCGGTTGAAGGCCAGACCAAGGACGCGCAGGGCGGTTACGAGGACAATCGCTGAAAACGCGAATGTCAGCCATCGGCGCTCATCGCCTGCCTGCGCATAAGGCAGGGTCGCCGCGTCATGCATGCTGGCGGCGTTCTGCATGAATCAACCAGAGATTTCGAGCATAGATGAAGAGACCCGAGGCCTGCCCGATAATAAAGACCGGATCACGCCGCCAGATGGCGTAGGACAAAAGCACCAGACCGCCGATAACGGAAAAATACCAGAAGGCCACGGGAATGACCGAGCGGTTCGCCCGTTCAGAGGAAATCCATTGAACCAGAAAACGCATGGTGAACAGCATCTGGCCCATGAAGCCGGTGCAGACCCACAGAAATTCCTTCCAGCTGTTCACATGCAGCATGGACCATAAAGCCGGTGCATTCACGGCAATGTCTCCGTTTTGAAAGTTTCAGCCCAGCTTGACCGCTTGCGCCGACGCAACAGCCAGGCGACACCGATCAGATCGTGGATACCGACAAGCGCGCGGCCAATATTGGTGTAATGGGAATTTCCGTGCAGCCGCGCCCGGTGTGTGACGTCGACATGGGCGACCTGCCAGCCGTCGCGACTGAACAGCGCCGGGAAATAGCGGTGGTGATGATCGAAATAGGGCAAAGCGAGATAGGCGTCGCGGCGGAAGGCCTTGAGACCGCAGCCTGTATCGCGCGTGCCGTCCTTCAATATCCGCGCCCGAAGCCCGTTGGCGAAGCGGGAGGAAAGGCGTTTTCCAAGCGTATCACGCCGGCCGACGCGCTGGCCGGCCACGAGGCCAAGCCGGCTCGGGGCGCTGGCTGAGAGAAGCGGTGCGAGAAGTGCCGGCAGATTGTCCGGCGGGTTTTGACCATCTCCATCAAGCATGCAGATAACAGGCGCACGCGCCGCCTGCACGCCGCTATGGATCGCCGCCGATTGCCCGCCCTGGCGGTCATGCCGGACGAGCCGCAACATCGGATAACGGTCACCGAGCGCAAGCACCGCCTGGACCGTGCCGTCGGCAGATGCGTCGTCCACCACCACGATCTCGAAGGCGCCAACCGGCTGGCAGGCAGCAACGATCTCCGCCACGAGCGTTTCGACGCTCGCTTCCTCATTGTGCATCGGCACGACAACGGCGAAATCCGGCCTCGGTCTCACGCTGGCTCCGTCATATCCGTCCGCATTCAGTCCGCAGACATCATCGATAGTGGCGAGAGAAGGAGCGCGAAAAGCTTGCATGAACATGAACAGCCGTTGAACTTCACCCGATATGCGCCCGTTCTATTGCAGTTTTATTACGGGAAACGTCTCAGTGGCGGCCGGGTATTTTTTCACGGCATGCGGGAAATAATCGTACAATTCGCAGCGCTTTTAACGTGGCCGTAAGCAATTTTTGTCACCCTGCGCTCACGTTTTTTTGGGGGAGGAAACAGGATGCCGGGTGGGAATCCGACTGCTGTAAAAGCTAAATCATTGTCGATAAAAGCTAAATTTGCCGCGCTCGTCACGGGCGCAACACTGGTTTCATGCCTGTCCGTGGGGTTGTTATCCTACGAGATGGGCAAGTCGGGCCTGATCGACGCCAGCGAAATCAGGCTCGAGACGGTT
Source organism: Agrobacterium sp. 719_389 (assembly GCF_900188475.1). Lineage (NCBI taxonomy): Bacteria > Pseudomonadati > Pseudomonadota > Alphaproteobacteria > Hyphomicrobiales > Rhizobiaceae > Agrobacterium > Agrobacterium sp. 719_389. Next base: position 248,820 of record NZ_FYEM01000006.1, on the reverse strand, counting down.
GCAAGCAACCAGTCCAAACAGCTTGACGCCTATACTTTGCGCGTCGAACAGAGCATTTCCGAACTGTCGCAAAACGCCGCGGTCGCGCAGGCGCTGGAGACGATGACCACGGTTGTGCCGACGGAAAGGGATGCGATCCTCCAGGCTTTCCGCCGCGAGGGCGTCTCCGAGGAGGAGCGCGCCTCCTTCAACGGCGAAGGGTTGCGACTGCTTTATGCCATTCGCCATGCCACCATCAACTCCACCATCGCCAGCGTCTGGCGCAACACCCGCGTCAGCGACATCTATGTGATCGATAAGAGCGGCCTCATTATATACACCGTGACCAAGGGGAAAAACTTCCTGACCAGCGTGACGGAACCGCAGAACGCCGCGATCAAGGAGCTGTTCGACCGCATCGAGGCCGGCAAGGACGGTGTCGTCAGCACCACCGGCTTCAGCGGTGGGGAAAATGATTCGGCCATGATCGGCATGCCGCTCGCCGTTTCCAACTGGGGCCAGCTGCAGCGCAAGGGCGCCGTCATCATGCGCATCGCCGCCGATCGCATCGGCGCAGTCGTGACGCCCGAGGAAACCGGCAAGACCATCGATGACGCCGTTCTTCTGGACGCCGACGGCAAACGCCGGGCTGGCGTTCTTTCGGGCGGCGCGGATGCCGCCGTTTCCGAAAGCCTCGCGGCTCTTTCCAACGCAAACGAGGCCGGAACGGTGATGGCGCAGACGCCTGCGGGCAACATCTTCTATGCCTATCGCCCGGTCTCCGTCTTCGGACAGAAACATCTTCTGGCCATCGGTCAGCAGGAGAGCAAGGTTCTCGCCGCCGCCAACGATCTCGCCTTCTGGGCGACGCTTGCGACACTGGCCGTGCTTGCGATCATGACGCTGATCGGCATTTTCGTTTCCGCTGGTCTCACCAAACCGCTGACCGGCCTTGCCGGGCTGATGGAGCGCCTGAACGGCGGCGAGAACAATATCGAGATCAAGGCCGTTTCGCGCGGCGATGAGATCGGCACCATGGCGCGCGCGCTGGAATCCTTCCGTCAGGGCATTCTGGACAAGCAGCGCATGGAAACGGAAGCCCATCGCAAGGGCGAGGAACTGGACGAGGAACGCGCCCAGCGGGAGATGGAAAAGGCAAGAAGCGCCAGGGAACTGGAAGAAGCTGTCGACGCGCTTGCCACCGGTCTTGCCAATCTCGCGGCCGGCAGGCTCGATCTCCGCATCGACAAATCCTTCGTACCGTCGCTCGATCATCTGCGCATCGACTTCAACAACTCCATGGCAGGCCTGGAAGCGACCATCTCCAACATCGGCGAAAGCGCCAATGCCATCCGCTCCGGCTCCGGCGAACTGAAAAGCGCATCGGAAGATCTGTCGCGGCGCACCGAACGTCAGGCCGCAGCACTCGAGGAAGCGGCAGCAGCACTCGGAGACATGACGCAGGCCGTCAATCTCTCGCTGTCGCGCTGCAATGTCGCCGTCGAGGCGACGGCGGGCACGATGCAGGATGCGCACAAGTCCACGGCTGTCGTTAAAGAAGCGATCGTCGCGATGGAACGCATCGAGACCTCGTCGGCCAAGATCCGCCAGATCATCGACGTCATCGACCAGATCGCCTTCCAGACCAATCTGCTGGCGCTGAATGCCGGTGTGGAAGCCGCCCGCGCCGGCGAAGCCGGCAAGGGCTTCGCTGTGGTGGCGCAGGAAGTTCGCGAGCTCGCCCAGAAATCGGCAGCCGCCGCCCGGGACATCACGACGCTGATCGCCACTTCGGCGGGCGATGTGGAAAGCGGCGTGGCGCTGGTGCTGAAGACGGGTGAAAGCCTCGAGCAGATTCAGAAACGCATCCAGTCGGTCAACGACCAGATCGGCGAGATCGCCACGGCATCGCGCGAACAGTCCGGCCGCCTTAGCGAAATCAACGCCTCCGTCAACGAACTCGACCATGTAACGCAGCAGAATGCGGCCATGGTGGAGGAAACGACGGCGGCCGCCTTCTCGCTATCCAGCGAGGCGGACGGCCTGACCGAACAGGTGGGGCAGTTCTCGGTTGGTGGCCCCCGCCAACGGGACCAGCGTTACGCGGCATAAACCACAACAAAAAAGGCCGGAGGCAAAACCTCCGGCCTTTCTGTTTGAAGCCGGGCTCCCAGGGGCCGAAGCCCCTGGGAACACGCCGGCGATCTGGCACCACAGCCCCCTCGCCGGCTTCCGGGGAGGACCTCAGAAGAAACCGACCTTGTTCGGGCTGTAGGACACGAGCAGGTTCTTGGTCTGCTGGTAATGGTCGAGCATCATCTTGTGGGTCTCGCGACCGATGCCCGACTGCTTGTAGCCGCCAAAGGCAGCGCCCGCGGGATAGACGTGATAACAATTCGTCCACACGCGGCCCGCTTCGATGCCACGGCCGGCCCGATAGGCAATGTTGGTATCGCGGCTCCAGACGCCTGCGCCCAGCCCGTAAACCGTGTCATTGGCGATTTCGAGCGCCTCTTCCACCGTCTTGAAGGTGGTGACGGAAACCACAGGACCGAAGATTTCTTCCTGGAAAATCCGCATCTTGTTGTTGCCTTCGAACACCGTCGGCTGGATGTAATAGCCATCCTTCAGATCGCCCGTGAGCGTCTTGCGGTCACCGCCGGTCAGAACCTTGGCGCCTTCCTTCTTGCCGATATCGAGATAGCTCATGATCTTGTCGAACTGTTCCTGCGACGCCTGCGCCCCCAGCATGGTCGACGGATTGAGCGGATCGTCCTGGCTGATGGCCTGCACGCGTTTGATCGCCTTTTCCATGAAGCGGTCATAGATCGATTCATGAACCAGCGCGCGTGAGGGGCATGTGCAAACCTCACCCTGGTTAAGCGCGAAGAAAGCGAAACCTTCGAGCGCCTTGTCGAGGAAGGCGTCGTCCTCGTTCATCACGTCGGCAAAGAAGATGTTCGGCGACTTGCCGCCAAGCTCCAGCGTGATGTTGGTGACGTTATCGGCTGCATAGCGCATGATTTCCTTACCGACCGAGGTCGAGCCGGTAAACGCGATCTTGGCGATGCGGTTGCTCTGCGCCAGCGGCTTGCCGGCTTCAAGGCCCGTGCCGTTGACGATGTTGAGAACGCCAGGCGGCAACAGATCTTCGATAAGCTCCATCACGACAAGGATGGAGGCCGGGGTCTGTTCGGCCGGCTTCAGCACCACGCAATTGCCGGCGGCAAGCGCCGGGGCAAGTTTCCACGCGGCCATCAGGATCGGGAAGTTCCACGGAATGATCTGGCCGACGACACCGAGCGGCTCATGGAAGTGATAGGCGACCGTGTCATTGTCGATTTCGCCGATCGTGCCTTCCTGTGCACGGATGCAGCCCGCGAAATAACGGAAATGGTCGATCGTCAGCGGAATATCCGCATTGGTCGTCTCGCGCAGCGGCTTGCCATTATCCCAGGTTTCGGCCCGCGCGATGAGATCGAGATTGTCCTCGATACGCTGGGCGATCCTGAGCAGGATGTTGGAGCGTTCGGTTACGCTGGTCTTGCCCCATTTCTCTCTTGCCTTGTGGGCGGCATCCAGCGCGAACTCGATATCAGCCGCATCCGAGCGGGGAACTTCGCAGATCTTGTGGCCGGTGACCGGCGAAAGATTATCCATGTAGCGGCCGGATTTCGGCTCCACCCATTTGCCGCCGATGTAATTGCCGTATTTCAGCTTGAAGGGCGCTTCGCCCGCTTTCTGCTGAACCTGAATATTCATGATTTCATCCTCCCTGATGAAAACGATCCGCGACGGACCGCATGGGAGAAAGGTGGGCCTAGATGGCGCTGTTCGGTAGAGGGGCGGCGCTGTTCCGCAGCGCACATTGTCTCACATCTGCGACAAAGGCGCTCCGATCCGGCATGATTGGCCGGATCGCAACCGCCTGGACCTCAATGCACGTCGAATTTCTTCATCTTGCGATGAAGCGTGGCGCGGCTGATGCCGAGCAGCGACGCCGCCTGCGTGACGTTGCCGTTGGTGCGAGACAACACACGCCGAAGCGCCGAGCGTTCCGCTTCCGCAAGATCGGAACCGCTGTCGTGGCGCTGCTCCTGCAGAATATCCGCAGCGGGCAGGCCCTGCGCGATAAGGGTATCATCAAGCTTCAGCGCAAGGCGTGCGGCGCGGGTTGCACCAAGCACAAGATCGTCCTGATCAACCGCAAGCAAAGAAATCGCAGCGCCAAAACCATTCGGCACGACAACGATGCGCGCGCCCGGAAAGGCGCGGCGGAAAAGATTGCCCTCGATGCGCTGCGCCGCATCCTTCACCGCCTGGGTGACGAAGGAAAAGGTCATCTCGTTGATATCGTCGCGGCAGGTGGAAATATCGAGAGCGCCGGTCACCCGGCCGGTGTGGTCGCGGATGGGCGCCGTGGTGCAGCAGAGTTCGGTATTCGACGTGAAGAAATGCTGGTCGCGATAAACCACCACCGAACGCTCATCGACGAGCGCTGTGCCGATGCCGTTGGTGCCCACACTCGCCTCGCTCCAGACCGCGCCGGACCAGAGACCGAGCGCCCGGAACTCTCGGTCATCGCCGGCCGCACCGCGTCTTTCCAGCGCAACACCCTGCGCATCGGTCAAAAGCAGGCAGCAGCCGGATTTGCCGACACTTTGGAAAATGCGGTCAAGTTCATCCGTGCTTTCGGCGATCAGGCCGGCCGCACTTTCACGGGCGCGGCGGAATTCATACTCGCTGAGAAAGATCGGCTTGCGGTTTTCCTCCGGTGCAAGATGATGTTTGACCATGCAGCGACGCCAGGAGGCGACAATCGGAGAACTTGCGGCGGCGGAACGGTGGCGCGCGGTTTCATACACGCGTTCCGCATGGGCGATGTCTGTCGGCATACGCTCCTCCCAAAGCTTTTCGGCGATGGTGCGCTGGAAGCGTTCACGTTTCAACAAAAAATTTCGCGACCGCCATTACCGGGCGCAACCGCGGGCTGCGCCAGACTATCGGGCCGCCTTGAAATAACGCCGGCCGGCGCTCGCTTCCGTTTCATCTTCGGCCGAGAGAAACGTATCGTCCACGAGATTGGCGATGGAGGTCAGCGGTCCGGGCTTTCCGAAAAAGAAGCCCTGCACCTGCAGGCAGCCTTCGCGCCGCAGGAACTCGATATGGGCTTTCGTCTCCACCCCTTCCGCAAGCACTGGAATATTGAGACTGTGCGCCAGAATGAGCGTCGAGCGAACGATCGCCTCCGACTGCACATTGGTCGACAGGCCATCAATGAAGGCGCGGTCGATCTTGATCTTGTCGAAGGGGAAACTCTGCAGGGTCGAAAGCGAGGAATAACCCGTGCCGTAGTCGTCCATCGCGATCTTGACGCCGAGCGACTTGAGTTTGCGAATGGTAAGGAGCGCGTGGCGATGGTCGGCAATAATGCTGCCTTCGGTGATTTCCAGCTCGAGCCTTTCCGGCGCAAGCCCTGTCTCGGCGAGAATTTTCTCAACCTTGTCAGGGAAATCATTATCCGCAAGCTGCTGCGGCGCGACGTTTACGGCGATGGCAAGCGATTTTTTCCACTGAGCGGCCTGCACGCAGGCTTCTCGCAGAACCCATTCGCCCAGTTCGACGATAAAGCCGGTCTGTTCCGCGATCGGAATGAATTCGGTCGGGGAGACCATGCCGCGTTCCGGATGGTTCCAGCGCAAAAGCGCTTCGAAACCGACGATGCTGCCGCTCCTGGTATCGTTCTGCTGCTGGTAATAAAGCTCGAACTCGTTATTGGCGAGGCCGCTGCGCATGGCGACGGCAAGCACGTTACGCTCACGCGCGGCCTCGTCCATGGATTTGTCGTAAAAGCATATGGTGTCCGAAGTACCGCTTTTTGCCCTGTACATGGCGACGTCCGCCTGGGCCATCAGCGTATCGGCATCGATGGAGCCGGTATTGCGGACCGATATGCCGACGCTTGCGCCGACCGAAAATGTCTGCCCGTTCCATTCCACCGGCTTGCTGATCTGCTCGATCAATCGCTGGGCGAATTCCGCGCCATCGGCGCGGGTATAATAGGAATGGGTCATCGCCACGAATTCATCGCCGCCCATGCGCGCCAGGAACTCCCCGGCTTTCAGCACGGAACTCGCGCGGTCGGCGATGGCGCGCAGCACCGCGTCGCCTGCCGCATGGCCATGCACGTCATTGATTTCCTTGAAACGGTCGAGATCGATCGACAGAAGCGCGGTATGCGCGCCCAGCGAGACATGTCGCGTGCGACGATTGAGATGCTCGATGAATGCCGCCCGGTTGGGAATGCCCGTCAGCGGATCGTGCAGCGAAAGATGACGATAGCGGGCAACCGCCTGCTGGGTGGACTGGGCGTCGATGACATAGGTGGAAAGCCCGAGCGCCAGAAGCAGCAGCGTCACCGCAATGGCGCCTCCGCCCATGATCGCCGGCGGCAGCAGATTTTCCGGAATGATGATGCGCGGGTCAAACGCGAAGGACATCGACGCCATGCCGGTATAATGCATCGAGGCAATGGCGAGGATGAGAAACGCCACCGCGCTATACTGGCAGAAACGGTTGAGAGGCCGGGCAACGCGATTGACCGCAATGGCGCCAAACACCGCCCCCAGTATCAGCGAGGCGATGACATAGGTCTGGTCCCAGAAAATCATGCCCTGAACATTATAGGCGGCCATGCCGGTATAGTGCATCGCCGCAATGCCCAGACCGAGGATCATGCCGCCAGCTTCCACCAGCACGCTGCGTCCGCCATAGGCGGAAATTCCGAAACCGGCAGTCGTTGTGGTAATGGCGATCAGAAGCGATAGCCCGGTCAGATAGGGATCGTATCCCACGTCACCCGCGGCGACATAGCCCAGCATCGCCACGAAATGGGTGGTCCATATCGCCGCCCCGCCATTGACGCCCGCCAGAAACAGCCAGTTGACCTTCTGCACCCCCGTCGCCAGACGTGCTTTTGAAAAAAGGCGCATCGAAACGAAACTACCCAACATGCAGACGAAGACCGCTGCAACGGTATATCGATAGTCGTGATCGATGGTGAGGCACTGGAGAACTTTGAGCATTGTCATCTACGCAATTGGAATTTTGCGTAGCCTTATCATTCGCCAAGTTTTCACCCGGTTTATGTGCATGGATAAGCATACATTAAAAGTTGCAACACACGAGTGAATTAGTGAATACTAATAAAATTATAAAGCGGCACCCGTGAAAACGGGGTCACTCTTGTCTTTGGCTTCCTTTTGTATTATAGCGCCCGCACCCGTGTAGACACCCTTGGAGGCAACGCGGGCGGGATGGCCTTTGGCCTCTCCAGTTCAGGCCGCTTCGTTCGGCATGAACTCTCCATATAACCTCGAAAGGAATTGCCATGAGCAAAGAATCGTATGAGCTCAAGGCCGAGGCGCGCGAACGAGTTGGTAAGGGGTCCTCTCGTGAACTTCGCCGCAACGGTTTGATTCCCGCTGTCATCTATGGTGACAAGCAGGCCCCCATTTCCATCGCTCTGTCGACCAACGAAGTCACCAAGCGTATCCACGCTGGCGGTTTCATGACGACTGTTGCGATCATCGACGTCGACGGCAAGAAGATCAAGGTTCTCCCGAAGGACTACCAGCTCGATCCGGTCCGCGACTTCACCATGCACGTCGACTTCCTGCGCGTTTCGGGCAACACGCTCGTCAACGTTGAAGTTCCGGTTCACTTCGTCAACGAAGAAAAGTCGGACATCAAGATCGGCGGCGTTCTGAACATCGTTCGTCACACGGTGGAATTCCACTGCCCGGCCAACGACATTCCGGAATTCATCACCGTTGATCTCGCTGGTCTGAAGATCGGCGACAACGTCCACATTTCGAATGTGAAGCTGCCGAAGAACATCTCGCCGGTTATTGCCGACCGTGACTTCACGATCGCAACGATCGTTGCTCCGGCTGGCGGCGTCGCAGAAGAAACGACTGAAGAAGCTTCCGAGGAATAATCGGCGGCCGCAAGGCCTGACAGCTTTGAAGAATGAGGCCCGTTCCGTTTTCGGAACGGGCCTTTTAGTTTTTATGAACTTTAAAACCAGAAAGCTTGCCGCCCGCGCCTGATACGGAACCCGTTTCAGCGTCGATTAACACTTCCATGAAACGATACCCTTGCGCTGTCGTGGAACACCGGCCGGGCTGAGGAAATGGGATGGGAAACAGGCTCCGCCGAAAACCATCGCAAAACCTCTGCGGACGGGCGAAACGGGCGCAGCAAGTCTGGGGCAAAGGGTAGCTGCAATCGAACATGGCTCATTCCGTCGAAAGTCGCTTTATCGCGATTGTTTCCGGCGCACTTCTTACAGTGGTCGCCCCGCTCTTCACGCTTTTGCTGACGCTTTCCTATCACGAGGCCATTCGCAGCCAGCGTAACCACCTTGAAATTCTGCTGTCGACCAACGCACAGGCGCTTGCCCGCCCCCTGTGGGACCTTGATGACGACACCATAAACCAGATTACCGGCACCCTCGTTTCCGACCCTGTGATCCGCATGGTCGAGGTCAAGGATACGTCCGGCCAGCTCGATATCATCCAGACCGCCGGCAGCGACATCATTCAGGATGCCGCTTCAACGACGCGCGAGGTGACCTACAAGACCACAAAAGGCTCCGTCACGGTCGGGCAACTCACGGTCTATTATGACGATATCAGCCTTCTGACCTCTCTCAGCCGCAACGAACTGGCCTTCATCACGATTTTCATCCTCGCCGTCCTCGCCATCGTTCTTGCCGCCGTCGCCGGCAACCGCTTCATGGTCATCCGCCCGCTGATGCGGCTGGCGGCCGCGATAGAGGCAACGCGGCGTCTCGGTTCGCGCCATCACGTCGACTGGCGCTCGAAGGACGAAATCGGCCGGCTGGCGAAAAGCTTCAACGAAATGCAGACACAGCTCGAAAAGGAAGAGCTGGAAATCAAGAACGCGCACGAGCGAAAGACGGAAATCTACAACCGCACGCCCGCCATGCTGTTCTCGCTCGACAGGCACGACCGCATCGCCGCCGTCAGTGACTATTGGGTACAGGCGACCGGCTACGACCGCACCCGGATACTCGGGCTGAATTTTGCCGATCTCATCCATCCCGATGACCGGCTTCTGTTTCAGCAGCGCAAGATGGCGCCCCCCTTGCCCGATGCTTCGCATAGCGGCATCACGGTGCGTTTCCATTGCATGGATGGCAGTGTCATGGACGCACTCATCCTCGAAAAGGCCCTTGATTCCGGCGATGCAGCGCATCAGAGCACCTGCCTCTGCGTCATGACCGACGTGACCGAACTGCGCCAGTCGGAAAAGCGCAATCGCCAGCAGGCCATTTCCGACCATCTGACCGGCCTCTTCAACCGTCAGGGCTTCGAGGCCATTCTCGATCTGCAGATCCGCGATGCGGATCGCAACGGCAGCGAACTCGCCTGCCTGTTCATCGACCTCGACCGGTTCAAGGCGATCAACGACAATCTTGGCCATGCCGCAGGCGACGCTGTTCTCAAACAATTCACGCTGAAGCTCGAGCCGCTGCTGACGCCGCTGGACAGCGCGTCGCGTCTTGGCGGCGACGAATTTGCCATTCTTCTGGCCGGCGACAAGGTGGAAGAGCGCGCCCTGCAATTCTGCGAGCGCATCTGCACCATGCTGGATACGCCCTTCGAGATCGAGAACAACAGCATACGCCTCAGCGCCAGCATCGGCATGGCGGTCTATCCCCTGCACGCCTCCAGCGCCTCAGAGCTTTTGCAGAACGCCGACATGGCGATGTATACCCGCAAGCGGACGGGCAAGAACGGCTCGCAGATCTTCGACAGCTCGATCATGGACCGGGCCCGCGAACATGCGGAACTGGAGCGGGATATCGCGCAGGCGCTTTCCGAGGACTGGTTCGAGGCCTATTTCCAGCCGATTCACGATCTCTCAACCGGCCAGACGGCGGGTTTCGAGGCGCTGCTGCGTCTCAACCACCCGGATAAGGGCCTGCTTTCTCCGGCCGCCATTGTCAGCCTCGCGGAAGAAAACGGCACCATCCAGCGCATCGGCAATGTCATTCTCGACCAGTCGATCGCCAATCTCGCCCGGCTGTCGCGCCTGCCGGGCATGGAACAGACCTATGTCGCCGTGAATTTTTCGCCGCTGCAGTTCGAGCCGGGATTGCCGACGCGCATCGCCGGCGTTCTGCACCGCCACGGCATTCTTCCCAGACGGCTGGTCGTCGAGATCACCGAAGCCGTCATCATGAAGGACGATCCGCAAATCCGGGCGATCCTCAATGCGATCCACCAGCTGGGTTGCCGCATCGCGCTCGATGATTTCGGCACGGGTTATTCCTCGCTCAGCTATCTCAGCCGTTTCCCGGTCGATATCGTCAAGATCGACCAGTCCTTCACCCGCTCGATCTGCGATGACACGCTGGAAATCAGGCAGCGCAACCGCATGCTGGTCGAAGGCATCGCCGCCATCTCGCACAAGATGAATTGCGTCGTCATTGCAGAGGGCGTCGAGACGGAAGAGCAGAAGGAACTTCTGACCGATATAGGCGCAGATTTCGGACAGGGTTATTTCTTCGCACGCCCGCAGCCGGTCGAGAGGCTGATCACCTCCCTCGACATCGCGTCCGGGAAAAGCCGCATTGCGGCGCGGCAAGCGTGAACCGGCAGGGGGCCGCAATGGGATTGATCCGCTTTTGCCTGATCTTTCTTGCTCTCGCCACTCCGGCCAGCGCAGCCAAGCTCTTCCTGACGACCGAGGTTTACCCACCCTATAATCTGCAGGCGAACGACGGCAGCGTGCGCGGCGTCTATTTCGACCAGCTCAAGATCGTGCTTGAGGACACCGGCACCAGTTACGAGGTCGCCGTCATGCCCTGGGCGCGCGCCATCGCGCTGGCCAGCACACAGGCCATGCATTGCGTCTTCGCCGCTGCGAGAACACCGGAGCGGGAAAAACAGTTCAAATGGGTGACGCCGATCCATATCGACCGCAATATCCTTGTGGCCCGCCGCAAAGCGAATGTCGAAGCCTCCAGCATCGATGAGGCCAGGAAATATCGGGTGGGAACCCAGCGTGGCGATTACACCGAAGCGCTGCTGCAAAAACTCGGTTTCCCGCAGGTGGATGTCGGCGCGGATTTCGAAATCACGCTTCACAAGCTGAAAGCCGGCCGCATCGACCTGATGCCCATGTCTGAGAGCACTTTCAAAAGCCTGCCCGCCGACACGTTCCGGGAGGTGATAACGCTGACGCGGCAACAGCTTGGGCTTGCCTGCAACAAAACCGTGCCCGACGAGATCATCGCAAAATTACAGGCCCGGCTGGACCGGCTGATTGCCGATGGAACGCAGCAGCGGATATTCGACCGCTACAATCTCGTCAGCCCGTGACCCCATCCAGACCGCATAAAAAGCCCTGAATCCATAAAAAGATTGACAGCCGGCGGATTTCGGGGTGGTGACAACAGCATCATCTGGCAACATGCGGACATGCCCCATGAAGATCATCGCAGGACTCGGCAATCCCGGCGCGCAATATGCGGGAAACCGCCACAATATCGGCTTCATGGCCGTCGATGCGCTGCAGCGCCTGCCCTCCTTTGCGCCCTGGTCGAAGAAATTCAAGGCGGAGATTTCCGAAGGCGAGATCGGCGGCGAAAAGGTCCTGCTGATGAAGCCGCTGACCTACATGAACCTTTCGGGTGAATCTGTCGGCGAAGCCATGCGCTTCTTCAAGCTTGCACCCGCAGACATCATCGCCATTCACGATGAGCTGGATTTGCCGGCCGGCCGCGCCCGCATCAAGACCGGCGGCGGTCACGGCGGTCATAACGGCCTGAAATCGCTCGACGCCCATTGCGGCAAGGAATACCGCCGCCTGCGCCTCGGCGTCGGCCATCCCGGCGACAAGGAGCGGGTGCACGGTCACGTCCTCGGGGACTTCGCCAAGGCCGACCGCGTCTGGCTCGATCCGCTTCTGGACGCCATTGCCGACAATGCCGCCATGCTGGTGAAAGCAGAGGATTCACAGCTGATGAACAAGCTGGCGCTGGCCACGGGCAGCAAGCCGGAAGCCGAGAAGCCGGCCAAGGCAGCCAAACCCGCCGCGCAATCCCATATCCATCAGGCACGCAACAGCGCCCAGCCGAAAAAGCTGCCGGAAACCGGCCCGATGGCCGAAATGTTGAAGCGTATGTTCGGCAAGAAGGACTAGATCACGAATGTCTTCGGAGACCATCGTCCTGCGCGAAGCCCGAGCCGGCGATCTGGCTGGACTGCTTGAACTTTACCGGGCGCTCAATCCGTCCGATCCGGAAATGACGACAGAAGAAGCAGATACGGCTTTCGCGGCCATGCTCTCCCAGCCGGGCCTGACCGTGTTTCTTGCGGCCGAAGGCAAAGAAGCGGTCGCCACCGCCACGCTGCAGATTGTTCCGAACCTGACGCGCGCCGCCCGTCCCTATGCCCTTATCGAAAACGTGGTAACGCTGGAAACCCGCCGCGGCCGCGGATATGGCCGGGCGGTCGTGCGCCATGCCGTCGAGGCCGCTTTTGCCGCAGATTGCTACAAGGTAATGCTGCTGACCGGCCGGCAGCGTCCGGAGGTTCATGCATTTTATGAATGCTGCGGCTTCGTGCAGAACAAGACGGGTTTCCAGATAAGGCAGGATTAACGCTCACTCCTCGGGCTCGGTGGTGAACATCAGCGGAAATCCGGCTTCCTTGCCGAGATCGGTCGCTTCCTTGGCCTTGGTCTCGGCAATATCGCGCTCGCAGACCACGACAACCGCGCTGCCGAAGCGATGCGCCGTCATCATCACCCGGTGGCCGGTCTCCTCGCTCATGCGGAAGATGGCCTTCAGGACCACGGTTACGAAATCGCGCGGCGTATAGTCGTCATTCAGCAGAATGACCTTGTAGAGCTTCGGCCGCTCCAGCTTTGGTTTGACTTTCGGTTTTGGTTTGAGATCGACAGGACTGTCACTCATCATGGCCGCTCGTGCCTGTCGCTCATCGCGGTTGCTCATGGGAAACCCCGTTGATGACGAAAGATCGATCGCTTGACCCGCTTATATTGCGCCGCAACCGCGCCATCGGCAAGCCTGCCCGAAATTCCTCACCATTAAAGGAGCTTTGCCCACCCAAATCGGCACGCGGGCTTGACCTTGCCCTGCCCTTTCCGCAAAAGGCTCCTCAACGAATTCTTTCAAACGGACAGGTTTCAAGCCATGGGCTTCAAATGCGGTATCGTTGGATTGCCAAATGTCGGCAAGTCCACTCTCTTCAACGCGCTGACGAAAACGGCAGCGGCACAGGCCGCCAACTATCCCTTCTGCACCATCGAGCCGAATACCGGCGAAGTGGCGGTTCCGGATGCGCGCATGAAAACCCTTGCCGACATTGCCGGCTCGAAGGAAATCATCCCTACACGCATCTCCTTCGTCGACATCGCCGGTCTGGTGCGTGGTGCATCGAAGGGCGAAGGCCTCGGCAACCAGTTCCTCGCCAATATCCGCGAAGTGGACGCCGTGGTTCACGTTCTGCGCTGCTTTGAGGATGACGACATCACCCATGTCGAAGGCCGCATCAACCCCGTGGCCGATGCCGAGACCATCGAGACCGAGCTGATGCTCTCCGATCTCGAAAGCCTTGAGCGCCGCACGGAACAGACCCGCAAGCGCGCCACCGGCAAGGACAAGGAATCGCTGGCGCAGCTGCCTTTGATGGAAGCCTCGCTGAAGCTTCTCAACGAAGGCAAGCCGGTCCGCACCCTGCTCTCCACGCTCGATGCCGAAGAACTGCGCATTCTCCAGGGCCTCAACCTCCTGACCGCGCATCCGGTTCTCTACGTCTGCAACGTCGCGGAAAGCGACGCCGTCGACGGCAACGAACATACGAAGGCCGTTGCCGAGATGGCGAAGGCCCAGGGCGCAGAATCCGTCGTCATCTCTGCGGCGATCGAATCCGAAGTCGCGCAGCTTCCCGATGAAGAGGCGAAGGAATTCCTCTCCGCCCTCGGTCTCGAAGAAGCGGGCCTCGACCGCCTGATCCGCGCCGGCTACAAGCTGCTCGACCTCATCACCTATTTCACCGTCGGCCCGAAGGAATGCCGCGCCTGGACCATCGAGCGCGGCACCAAGGCCCCGCAGGCCGCCGGCGTCATCCACTCCGATTTCGAACGCGGCTTCATCCGCGCCAACACCATCGCTTACAACGACTATGTCGCCTTCAAGGGCGAAGTCGGCGCGAAGGAGGCGGGCAAGGCTCGTGACGAAGGCAAGGAATATGTGGTTCAGGATGGCGACGTCATCCATTTCCGCTTTAATACCTGATCTGGGTTGAAATGGGGGACGGTCGGGGCGTAGTCGCCCGGACATCGCGGCTTGTTTCTTCTCCCCGCCGGGGAGAAGGTGGCCCGAAGGGTCGGATGAGGGGGCTAGCTCTCCGAATATCTCTACCCTCGCCCCCTCATCCTGCTGCCGCGACCTTCTCCCCCTCGGGGAGAAGAAACAAGTGGCACCCGCTCGCCCCATTCCTCCGCATCGCACCCTCGATTTGACCTTTACGTAAAGGGAAAAATCATTTTAGATGCCGCCGATATTGACTGTGCGAAGGGAGGAAACCATGACGCCGGTCGCGCCATATGCCTATGAGGATTTTTCCGTCGGTCGAGAATTTCCTTTGGGCCCACAATCGATCTCCGCAGAGCAGATCGTTGCTTTCGCCAGTGAATTCGATCCCCAACCCATGCACCTGTCCGAAGAGGCCGGACGCCAGAGCATTCTCGGCGGGCTCGCGGCTTCCGGCTGGCACACCTGCAGCCTGCTGATGCGGATGATGGCGGATAGCTATATCTCGGACTCAACCTCACAGGGCAGCCCCGGCATCGATTACGTCGACTGGAAGAAGCCGGTTCTCGCCGGTGATACGCTTTCGGGAAAATCCATCGTCCTGGAGCAGCGCCCTTCCGCTTCGCGCCCCGGCATCGGCCTCGTGAAATTTCGCCACGAGCTTTATAACCAGCGCGGCGTTCTGGTGTCGCATGGGGAAAACACCGTGATGTTCCTGATGCGCAGCAATGGAGGCATGGCGGCATGAGACTGGCAGAGCTTTCCCCGATCGGCGAACGCGTCACCCTCGATACACTGCATTTTTCCGCCGAAGACATTATTCGCTTCGCCCGCGATTTCGATCCGCAGCCTTTTCACCTCGATGCGGAAGCCGCAAAGAACAGCGTTTTCGGCGCTCTCTGCGCTTCCGGCTGGCACACCGGCGCAGGCTGGATGAAATGCTTCCTCTCTCACTGGGCCAAAGAGGTGAAAAGATTGAAGCTACAGGGCCTTGAGCCTCCCAAACTCGGCCCCTCCCCCGGCTTTCGCGAACTCAAATGGAAAAAACCGGTCTTTGCCGGAGACGATGTCACCTATTTCGTGACCCTGCTCGACACCCGAGCGCTGGAATCCAGAGCCGGCGTTTGGCTGAACACCACATTTAACGAGGGCGTAAACCAGTCGGGTGAAACGGTGCTGACCTTCCAGAGCGGGGTTCTGGAATTCGAATAGAAAAGCGTCGGGGCAATAGCATCACCATTGCCCCGTTACCATCTCAGTGGCCGGAAAATTCCACCAGCGTCCGGACCTCGACACCAAGGTCTTCCATCTTCCTGCGGCCGCCGAGATCGGGCAGATCAATGACGAAACAGGCGGAAACGATCTCCGCACCCATCTGCCGCAAAAGCTTGACCGCGCCTTCAGCGGTGCCGCCCGTGGCAATCAGGTCGTCAACCAGAATGACCTTTTCGCCCGGCTGTACCGCGTCCACATGCATTTCCATTTCGTCGACGCCGTATTCAAGGCTGTAGGCGACGCGGACGGTTGTATGCGGCAGCTTGCCCTTTTTGCGGATCGGCACGAAACCGGCCGACAGCTGATGCGCCACCGCCCCGCCCAGAATGAAGCCGCGTGCTTCCATGCCGGCAATCTTGTCGATCTTCGTTCCCGCATAGGGCTGCACGAGTTCGTCCACCGCGCGGCGGAAAGCCCGGGGATTACCGAGCAATGTCGTGATGTCCCTGAAGATGATGCCCGGCTTCGGATAGTCGGGAATGGAGCGGATGGCAGCGGAAAGCTCCGAAGCGATAACGGTCATGGTATTTCCAGTTAAGACAAGGGAAGTGGATCAGAAGGTTCGGACCACCCTATCAACTTGGCGGCTGTGGACCAACTAAAAAGGACCGGCGCTCATTCCGCCGGTGACATTCCCTTGATCCGCGCCCAGACCGGGCAGACATCCTCGAAGGAATGCGACACGGGCCGCAGCGCCTCGTCGTCCCTGTCGTCGAAACTCCCCGAGACCAGCGCGACGGTTGGTGCGTCATCAATGGCGCCGAGCGTACTGCCGCAGACCGGGCAGAAGGCCCGGCTGGAATAATCGGACGATCGGAAAGTCGAGGGCGCACCGCCCTCTCCCGTCCATGTCACCGCATTCCTCTCGAACTCCACCCAGGCAAGGCTCGGGGCGCCGGAATGCCGCTGGCATATATCGCAGGAGCAGGTGTGTGGATTGCCGGGCTCACCCTTCGCTTCAAAACGGATGGAGCCGCACAGGCAACCGCCGCTGCGAATTTTAGTCATGTCCACCATCTCCCCTCAGCACATGAAAAGGCCCCCGCGGAAGACCGCGGGGGCCGATGATTGGCAGGCATCGGGATGCCGATCAATGTTCCTTGTTGGCGTAGACCGATTTCTTGGTGAGATAGATCAGCGCCGTGAAGATGAACAGGAACACCATGACCATGAAACCGGTACGCTTGCGCTGTTCCAGATGCGGTTCTGCGGCCCACATCAGGAATGCAGCAACGTCTTTGGAATATTGGTCCACGGTCTGCGGCGCGCCGTCGTCGTACGTCACCTGATCGGCACTGATCGGCGGCGCCATCTTCAGCGCGGCTGCACTGACGAAATACGGGTTGAAATGTGTACCTTCCGACACTTCAACGCCGGCCGGCGGATCCTGATATCCGGTCAGCAGCGCATGGATATAATCCGGGCCGCCTTCCTGATAGCCACCGATGATCGGGATCATGTCGATGACGAATTGCGGGAAGCCGCGCTCCACCCCGCGCGCCTTGGCGAGCAGCGACATGTCGGGCGGCGCAGCGCCACCATTGGCGGCAGCGGCCGCCTCATGGTTCGGGAACGGCGAAGGGAAATGATCTGATGGCACGGCCTTGCGATTATACATTTCGCCGTCGGCGTTCGGACCGTCCTGGACTTCATATTCCGCGGCGAAAGCCTTCACCTGCTCGTCCGAATAACCGAGATCCCCCAGCGTGCGGAAGGAAACGAGGCTCATGGAATGGCAGGCGGAGCAGACTTCCTTATAGACCTTCAGGCCGCGCTGCAGCTGGCCCTTGTCATATTTGCCGAAGGGTCCGGCAAAGGACCAGCTCTGCTCTTCGGGCTTGATCACCGGGAAGTGGCCCCCGGCAATCGCATGTTCCGTCTTGGTGGCGAGATCATGGCTCTCCTCCGCCGCCGAGGCGACGGTGACGGAACAGCCGATGGCGGCGAAAAGCGCGATGCTTGTTACAAGCTTCTTCATTGTCGTCATCCTTCCTTCGCGCTCAGACTTCTGTGGCCGCAGGCGCGGCACCCGTCTTGGCGGCGTTCTTTGCAAGAACGGCCTCGGTAATCGAATTCGGAATACGCCGCGGCGTTTCGACCAGACCGAGGATCGGCATGATGACGAGGAAGAAACCGAAGTAATAGAGCGTGCCGATCTGCGACATGATGACGTAGATGCCTTCCGCCGGGCGCGAGCCCAGCCAGCCGAGCATAATGGCATTCACCACGAACAGCCAGAAGAACATCTTGTACCAGGGACGATAGACGGCGGAACGAACCTTCGACGTATCGAGCCAGGGCAGGAAGAACAGCACGATGATCGCGCCGAACATCACGAGAACGCCGCCCAACTTGGAATCGATGATCCAGATGTTAAAGGTGATGGCGCGCAGCATGGCGTAGAACGGCAGGTAATACCATTCAGGCACGATATGCGCCGGTGTCTTCAACGGGTCCGCCATGATGTAGTTGTCAGGGTGGCCAAGGAAGTTCGGCATGTAGAAGATGAACCACGCATAGGCGATAAGGAACACCGAAACGCCGAGCGCATCCTTGAGCGTCGCATAGGGCGTGAAGGGAACCGTGTCGGTCTTGCTCTTCACTTCCACGCCGGTCGGGTTGGTCTGACCGGTCACATGCAGCG
Source organism: Agrobacterium sp. 719_389 (assembly GCF_900188475.1). Classification (NCBI taxonomy): domain Bacteria; kingdom Pseudomonadati; phylum Pseudomonadota; class Alphaproteobacteria; order Hyphomicrobiales; family Rhizobiaceae; genus Agrobacterium; species Agrobacterium sp. 719_389. The sequence goes on along the minus strand of NZ_FYEM01000006.1, from coordinate 230,548 downwards.
CCCAGATGTGCAGGATGACGACACCCGCGATCATGAAGGGCAGCAGGTAATGCAGCGCGAAGAAGCGGTTCAGCGTCGGATTATCCACGGCAAAGCCGCCGAGCAGGAACTGCTGGATCCATTCGCCCACGAGCGGGAAAGCCGTGAAGAAGCCGGTGATGACGGTGGCGCCCCAGAAGGACATCTGGCCCCAGGGCAGAACGTAACCCATGAAGCCCGTCGCCATCATCAGGAGATAGATCACACAGCCGAGAATCCAGAGGATTTCGCGCGGCGCCTTGTAGGAGCCGTAATAAAGGCCGCGGGCGATATGCAGGTAAACCGCGATGAAGAAGAAGGACGCACCGTTGGCATGCATGTAGCGCAGCAGCCAGCCGTGGTTGACGTCACGCATGATCTTTTCGACGGAATTGAACGCGACCGTCGTTTCGGCCGCATAATGCATGGCCAGCACGACGCCGGTGAGGATCTGCACGATCAGCATGACGGAAAGCATCGCGCCGAAGGTGTAGGCGTAGTTCAGGTTACGCGGGACAGGATAGGCAACGAAGCTGTCATAGATCAAGCGCGGCAAGGGAAGCCGCGAATCGATCCACCTTTCGATGCCGGTGGACGGCTGATAACTGGAATGACCACTCATGAATAACTGTCCCCTTATCCGATCTTGATCACGGTATCGGATGTGAATGCAAATGTCGGGATGGCGAGGTTCTGAGGCGCCGGACCCTTACGTATGCGGCCCGCCGTATCGTAGTGCGAGCCATGGCAGGGACAGAACCACCCGCCGAAATCGCCGGCCTGGCCGAGCGGAACGCAACCGAGATGGGTACAGGAACCGATCATGACGATCCAGTTTTCCTTACCCTCGCCGGCGGAACGGTCGATGTCAGTCGCCTGCGCATCGGGGGCAACATTGGCATTGCGCGCCACGGGATCCTTCAGATCGCCGAGAGCAACGGCCTTGGCTTCCTCGATTTCCTTTTCCGTGCGGTTGCGGATGAAAATCGGCTTGCCGCGCCACTTGACGGTGAGCGACATGCCCGGCTCGACCGCCGTGACATCCACCTCGATGGAGGCGAGCGCCAGCGTCGATGCATCGGGACGCATCTGGTCAATAAAAGGCCATGCAACTGCGGCGGCACCAACGGCGCCCGCCATTCCCGTCACTAGATAAAGAAAATCGCGACGGGTCGGTTCACCCGAAGCGTCGTGATTGGTTACGTGCTCGCTCACCGCTACACCATCCTCTGCGCTGTTTTTGCCGTAAATCGCATGAGTCCTCCCGCTATGATTTGATCCAGGACAAACTCCGTCCCATCGTCCTGGACACAACTGCGGCATTAAGAAACCGCGTCACTCTGTTTGATCGCAAAATATTGACCGACTTGGCAAGAGCAAAGCACACAAAGCTGCCGTAATTCTGCCGGAGGGGGCCGATTTGGCTCGCATTTTTTCGCCGCCCTTGGCAGGCGGGCAACATTGTGCGCATCCATGCCCCATGTTAGGAGACTTCAAGGGAGAGCTCGGAAAGCAGGGATTCGGATGACGGCGAAGCTCTCTTGCATGGTCTCCACGGCAGTGGCTGCCGTTCTGTTTATCGCCAGCCTGCGCTACATCACCGATTTCTGGCTTCTCGCCTTCGTCACCAGTTTCCAGCTTCACATCGCGCTCGCCTGTATCCTGCTGTCATGCCTCGTCTTCTGGCTGACGCGCGATGCGGTTTCGGCTCTGCTTGTGGTCTGGTCGCTGGCGCTCGCCATCCATGCCGTGGCGATGCTGATGGAATTTTCCACATCCGCCACCGCTGCGCCTGATGCAAAGCCGTTTCGGCTGCTATCCTTCAACGTCTTGATGGACAATGCCGCCAATGCGGATGCGATTGCCGACAAGATTCTCGAATCGGGCGCGGATGCCGTCTATCTCTTCGAGGCGGCGGCATTGCAATCGGTTCTGCCCCGTCTGCAGCAAACCTACCCGCACAGGCTGGGCTGTTACACAGGCACATCCGGATGCGATCTGGTCATCCTGTCAAAAAGACCATTGCAGGAAGGCCGTTTCCACAGTCTCAGCGATCTGCGTCGCGACCGGTTTGCCATCGCCCATATCGACCTCGACGGCACGGAACTGACGCTCGCCGCAGGCCACATCACCAAGCCCTATTTCGACGATTATCATCGCGATGAACTGGATGAAGTCAGCGAAATCCTCTTTCGCGTCACCGGCCCGCTCATTCTCGCCGGAGATTTCAACTCGTCCAGCATAGCGCCCGATATGCGCGCCTTTCTCGCCGCCAACGACCTGAAGAAAGCCACCTTCGAACCCGCCACATGGCCGACCGAGGCCGGTCGCTTCGGCATCGCCATCGACCACATCTTCGCCCGCGAACCGGCAACGCTCATGAAAATCACCCGCCTGCCCGATAGCCTCGGTTCCAATCATTATGGCCTGATGGCGGATTTCATGATCGGGAAATAGTCGAAGGCCTTACTGCGCCGCCTCGTCCGCAGCGAGGAAGCCGCCCGACTGCCGCGCCCAGAGTTCCGAATAAAGACCGCCCTGCGTGACCAGATCGGAATGGCTGCCCTGTTCCACGATGCGCCCCTGATCCATCACGATCAGTCGGTCGAGAGCAGCGATGGTCGACAGGCGGTGGGCGATGGCCAGAACCGTCTTGCCCTGCATCAGCTCATCCAGATTGCTCTGGATCGCCGCTTCCACCTCCGAATCGAGGGCCGACGTCGCCTCATCGAGCACCAGGATCGGCGCGTCCTTCAGCATCACGCGGGCAATGGCGATGCGCTGGCGCTGGCCGCCGGAAAGTTTCACGCCGCGTTCGCCCACATGCGCGTCGAACCCTTTGCGCCCACGTTGATCCTCGAGCCTTGCGATGAAGTCGTCCGCCTTGGCGCGGCGCGTCGCCTCCTGCAATTGCGCTTCAGTGGCGTCGGTACGGCCGAACATGATGTTGTCTCTGATAGAACGGTGCAGCAGCGACGTATCCTGCGTGACCATGCCGATATGGGCGCGCAGCGATTCCTGTGTCACCCCGGCGATATCCTGACCGTCGATCAGGATACGGCCTTTTTCGACATCGTAGAAACGCAGGATGAGATTGACGAGGGTGGATTTTCCCGCGCCGGAGCGCCCGACGATGCCCACCTTTTCACCCGCCCCGATATCGAGATTAAGATGGTCGATTACGCCATTCGCCCGCCCGTAATGGAAGCTGACATTTTCGAAGCGGATGCTCGGCTTCTTGACCTCCAGCGCCTTCGCGTCAGGCCTATCGACGAGACCGATCGGCTGCGAAATCAGCTCGGCGGCATTCTGCACCGTGCCGAAATTGCGCATGATGCCGTTGAACTGCGTCATCAACCGTCCGAGCAGGAAGTTGAGGCGCAGCACGAGCGCCAGCGTGAAGGCGACCGCACCCGAACTGATCCTGCCGGAAAGCCACAGATCGATGCAGAGCGCCGCCATGGAAGTGATCATCACGCCAGACAGCAGCGCCATGGAAGCCCGCACGCCGGTGATGAAGCGCGTGAACGTCATGGTCGCATGCTGGAAAATATCGAAGCCCTGCCGCATGTAGCGGTCATTGGCATCATCACGCCCGAACAGCCGGAGCGTCTGGATATTGCTATAGGCATCCACCATGCGGCCGGAAAGCATGGAGGCGGCTTCCGCCGTTTCTTTGGAATGGTAGCGGATGCGTGGCACGAAATAACGCGCCAGCAGCGAGAAGATCGCCACCCAGACGAGGACGACGACCGCAAGCCGCCAGTCCAGCCCACCGATCAGGAACAGCATGGAGACCGAATAAATGCCGACGAACCAGACGCTTTCCATCAGCGAAGTGACGAGATCGCCCGCCGCCTGCCCGCCCGACCAGACCTTGGTGACGATGCGGCCGGAAAAATCATTCTGGAAGAAGGTCAGCGATTGCCGCGCCACATGCATATAGGATTGCCAGCGCACCAGATTGTAAAAGCCGGGGGTGATGATCTGCTGGTCCACCAGCGCCGTCACCATGGTGACGATAAAACGCACGACGCCGATCAGCACCAGCATGCCGACCAGCTCGCCGCCATGGGCCGCAAGCAGCCCCGCCCAGCCCTCTGACGGCTTCACGGTGGAGAGAATATCGACGAGACGTCCGACGAACCAGAAAAGCGCCGCCTCGATGGCCGCCGTCAGCCCGCCCAGCACCAGCATGGCGAAAAACGGCGCCTTGGCCTGCGAGATATAGAACCAGATGAAGGCGAACGTGCTTTCAGGCGGCCGCAAATCGTCCTTGCGGGCGAAGGGCTTTATCCAGTTCTCGAAAAACTCGAAGATGCGGGTAATAACCATGATCCGGATATAGGAGGATTCCCGGAGCGGGAACAGCCGCCGAGGCTGCGGGAAGAGATTATATTTCGGTAACATTGCCCAAATGAAAAAGAGCGGGGAATGTTCCCCGCCCTCTCGCTTTTCCTCATTCTGCGGCCACTTCCGCCTCATGGTCGGCGATGAAGCCGCCGGACTGGCGTCGCCACAGATCGGCATAAATGCCGCCCATTGCCGCCAGTTCCGCGTGGCTGCCCGCTTCCACGATCCGGCCCTTGTCGAGAATGATGAGCCGGTCCATCTCGGTCAGCGTCGAAAGGCGGTGGGCGATCGCAATCACCGTCTTGCCTTCCATCAGCGAGAACAGGTTCTCCTGGATCGCCGCCTCGACTTCGGAGTCGAGCGCCGATGTCGCCTCGTCCAGCACCAGGATCGGTGCGTTCTTGAGGAAGACACGGGCGATCGCGATACGCTGGCGCTGACCGCCGGAGAGCTTCACACCACGTTCACCCACCTGGGCATCGAGGCCCTGACGACCGTGCATGTCGACAAGCGTCTCGATGAAGTCCCAGGCATTTGCCCGCTTCGCCGCCGCAATCACCTGCTCGTCGGTGGCTTCGGGGTGGCCATAGGCGATGTTGTCGCGGATCGAGCGGTGCAGCAGCGAGGTATCCTGCGTCACCACGCCGATCAGCTCGCGCAGGCTGTCCTGAGACACCTTCGAGATGTCCTGGCCGTCGACGGTGATCCTGCCGCCTTCCAGATCGTAGAAGCGCAGAAGCAGGTTCATCAGCGTCGTCTTGCCCGCGCCGGAACGGCCGACCAGCCCGACCTTCTCGCCCGGCTTGATATCGAGCGTCAGCCCGTCGATCACGCCCTTATTCTTGCCATAGTGGAAGCGGACGTTGTCGTAACGGATGGCGCCCTGCGGCGCTGCAAGCTCAGGCGCCTTGGGAACATCGACGATATCGTGCGGCTTCGTCATCATCGACATGCCGTCATAAACCGTGCCGATATTTTCGAACAGCGAGGTGACTTCCCACATGATCCACTGCGACATGCCGTTGACACGCATAGCAAGGCTGATGGCGATGGCGACAGAACCGGCCGTGACCGAACCCTGCATCCAGAAATAAAGACCGAGCGCCGCCGTGGAAAACAGTACCACGGCATTGTTGAGGTCGATCAGGATGTTGAAGCCGGAAATCTTGCGCATCTGGCGGTGAACGGTTCCAAGAAACACGTTCATGCCCTCACGCGCATATCTTTCCTCTCGGCCCGCATGGGAAAACAGCTTGATCGTCGAGATGTTGGTGTAGCTGTCGACGATCCGGCCCGTCATCATCGAGCGCGCATCGGCCTGTTCCTGCGCCAGCCGGCCGAGCTTTGGCACGAAATAGGTGAGGATGCCCATATAGATGCCGAGCCAGACCAGCAGCGGAATGACCAGCCGCCAGTCCGCTGCCGCAACCATGAACAGCATCGAAACGACGAAGCTGATCGCGTAGACGAAGACGTCGATCACCTTCAGCGCCACTTCGCGGATCGCCAGCGCCGTCTGCATCACCTTGGTCGAAACCCGGCCGGCAAATTCGTTGGCGAAGAAGTTCATGGAGTGGCGCAGCAGGAAGCGATGCATCTTCCAGCGCGCGATCATGCCGAAATTGCCGGCAAGCGTCTGGTGCATCGTCATGGTGTGGATCGCGCCCATCAGCGGCAGCAGGAAGAGCACCAGCCCGGCCATGACGATCAGATGCCACCCCTCGTCGGCAAAAAACGTCTCGCGATTGGCCGTGGAAAGCCAGTCGACGATATTGCCGAGGAATTTATAAAGCATGGCTTCGGCAATGGCGATGCCCATGGACATCAGGCCAAGCAGCAGCAGCCATGGCCATGCGGGCTTCACATAGTGCCACAGGAACGGCAAAAGCTTCCTTGGCGCCACGGAGGGCGCCGAAGCGGGAAAGGGATCGAGGCGTTTTTCAAACCAGCCAAACATAGGCCAAGCTCCGGCAATCAATCGCTCCATCGTGACATGGTGAGCGGACACAAATATGGCTCACGACGGAACGGAAAAGTCTTTAAACATGGCCGCGACAGCCACATGGTGAGTCGAAATATGGGAAACGCGGCCGGGCCGCAGAGTAACACCTAGGCCAGCAGCGACACTACTGGGGCCGGGAGGCGAATACGAATGTCATTTGGCATAAGAACCTCCCTTGGCTGGTGTTGAAGACATGGCCTTGTAGCGCAAAAATTAAGCAATGACCAGTCGGAAAGACACCGAATACGCGAGAAAACACGCAAGTGCGTCCAATACGGCGAGCGGACGGAGATGACCCGCAGGGTCTCCGCCCGTTAAACGATGCGGACGTCGCCTTATTCGGCTGCGTCCTGCGCTTCGCCGTTTTCGTAGTCGGCAATCAGCTCGGCCATTCCGGCCTGCGTGTGACGCTTCAATTCCCGGCGATCGCTGGGCTGGGGCGCAAAAGTCACGGTGAGGCCCGTATCCCTTATCGTGCCAATGGCGAAAGACGCGCCGGACAACATGCGCACGCCCTCATGCAGCCACAGCGGGTCAGTGGCGAAATGCTGGCCGATGCCGACCACGACGGGAATGCCCTGCCAGTGCGACATGCGGTCGTAGTGGATGTGGCCGGCCAGAATGCCGACGACATCATGCTCGAACAGCAATTCGTCCAGAACCTCGGTATCCTCAAAGGAGAGGGATTCCCACTCCGCATCGGGACGGTCGAAATCAAGCGCCGGCGCATGGTGCATCACCAGCAGCTTCGGCAGTTCGGGGTGGTTTTCCAGCTCATCCTCGAGCCATTCGATCTGCCCGGGCTCGAAAGCCCCGCCGACCTTGCCGGGAATGCTGGTATCCATGACGATAATGTGGATGCCGGCAATGACTTCGGCATGATCATAGGGCTCATCCAGATCCTCATGGCGACCGAGCATCACCGGATAAAAACCATCGCGACGATCGTGATTGCCGAGCGCGAAGAGCACCGGCACATCCAGTTCGGCTTCGTCCATCAGGCGTTTGAGTTCTTCATAGCTGCCGGCATCGCCCCTATTGGTCAAATCGCCGCTGACGACGATGAATTCAGGCGGCGGCACGAGCGCCTTGATCTGCGCGAGCGTCGCGGAAAGCGTGGCCGAGGTCTCGGAATAAAGATCATCATCCTGCACCTGCGGATTGCCAATATGCAGATCGGTCAGATGGACGAAATTCACCCGTTCGGACATGGAATCCTCCTGTTGTCGCGTGCAGAAAATCCGGCTCGAAATGGCCTGTCCCGACCATCACGATGGTCCGGACAGACCTGACAATACGTTGGTGAATGGGTAGCTGCGCTGTGTGTCACGCGAATGAATATCCGCTCGGGAACAACGCCTGGGAGGGACTTTTCCCAACGCACCTGTCGCCCGCCCCGCGCCCGTGATAATCGGACGGACGCTCCAACCGCAGTGAGAAGTCCATGCTCGACATCAGGATTGCCCTTTACCAGCCCGATATTCCCGGCAATACCGGCACCATCCTGCGGCTGGCCGCGTGTCTAGGCCTCGGCGTGGACATCATCGAGCCGGCCGGTTTCGATATTTCCGACCGCAATCTGAAACGGGCGGGCATGGATTATATTGCAGCGGCGGCGCTCACGCGCCATGTCAGCTGGGACCGTTTCGAGCAATGGCGGGCAACCACCGGCCGCCGGCTCGTTCTCGCCTCCACCAAGGCCGCCCTGCCCTATACTGACATCACTTACCGCACGGATGATATCCTGCTTTTCGGTCGCGAAAGTGCAGGTGTACCGGACCATGTGCATGAAAAGGCCGATGAGCGAATCATCATCCCCATGGTCGAGGGCCAGCGCTCCATCAACGTCGCCATGTCGGCGGCGATGATCACCGGCGAGGCTTTGCGCCAGACGGCATGGGCGTAAGCGCCATTTTTAACGCCAATTTTTCGGGCAAATACAAAATTTGACCGTTTTTCCTTCAAAACTGTCGCAACCCGGCCTGTACCGGGGGCGTTGAGGCTCCTATACTCTTTAGCCGGACAATAAAAATCGCCCTCGCCGGAACCATGCCCCGGCGGGTGTGAGGAGACGTCGCATGCAATCCACCATTGTCATCGTCAACCTTCTCGGCGCAGTCGCACTGCTGCTGTTCGGTCTGTCCCAGGTTAAGGACGGCGTTACCCGCGCTTTCGGCATGAAGCTGCGAAGCGTGCTGGCCACCGGCACCCAGAACGGTCCCCGTTCCTTCTTTTCCGGATTTTTTGCGACGGTGGCGCTGCAAAGCTCGACGGCGACCGCACTCACCGTCGCCTCCTTTGCGGAGCGTGACCTCATCAAGCCGCGCATGGCGCAGGTGGTGCTGCTCGGCGCCAATGTCGGCACCGCCGTTACCGCATGGATCGTGGCGGCCGGGGTGGAATGGCTGTCGCCGCTTTTGATCCTTGCGGGCATCGTGCTGAAAAAGGGCAGTTCCAACGCCAGACAGGGCGGCGGAACCGCGCTGATCGGCATCGGCCTGATGCTGCTGTCGCTGCATCTCCTAAGCGGCGCGACCGAACCGATGCGGGCCTCGCCGGCTCTCGGCGTCTTTATCGGCCTGCTTGATGGAGCATGGCCCGTCGCGCTGATCTTCTCGGCCGTGCTCGCCTTCGTCTCCTCTTCCAGCCTGGCGGTCGTGGTGCTCATCCTGTCGCTGGCCGCCACCGGCACGCTTTCCACCGGCCTCATCATCGTTCTCATTCTGGGCGCCAATCTCGGCGGCGCCATTCCGCCTGTTATCGCCACGCTTTCCGGCCCCGCCTCGGCGCGGCGCATCACCATCGGCAATCTTGTCGTGCGCACCATCGGCTGCCTCATTGCCATGCCGCTCGCCTCCTATGGCGCGGAACTCCTGCAGCAATTACCGCTTTCGCCCACGAAATTGCCCGTCGACGCCCACCTCATCTTCAACGTCATTCTGGCGGCCCTGGCCTGGCCCTTCTCCGGCCTGATATCCGACCTGATGGCAAAGCTGGTGCCGGGCGATCCGAAGACTGAAGACGGCCCGAATTTCCTCGACCAGCAGGCGCTGGATATGCCGGTCGTCGCGCTTGCCAATGCCACCCGTGAGGTCTTGAGCGTCGGCGACAGCATCGAGCGGATGCTGATCCGTGCCGAAAACGCCTTCAAGCACAATGATCTGGCGCCGCTTCAGGAAGTCTCCCTGCTCGAAAAGAAGGTCGACCGCCGTCAGCAGGAAGTGAAGGTCTATCTGTCGCAGCTGGGGCGCAAGGGGCTTTCCGACGAGGAAGCCCGCCGTTCGATCGCCATCATCGATTATGCGATCAATCTCGAACATATCGGCGATATCATCGAAAAGGGCATCTGCGAGCAGATCCGCAAGAAGGTGCTGAACAGCTTCAAATTTTCCGATGACGGTTATGAGGAGCTGAAAACCCTGTTCGACATGACCATCGAGAACCTGCGCGCCGCCCAGAGCATTCTGGTGACCGGCGATTTCGAGCTTGCCCGCCGGTTGATGGAAAGCAAGGTGGATATACGCCGCCTCGAAAAACAGTCCTCCAACCGGCACTTGGAGCGGCTGCGCGACGGGCTGACGGAAAGCATGCAGACCAGCTCGCTGCATCTCGACATGCTGCGCGACCTGAAGCGGATCAACGCCCATATCGTTTCGGTGGCGCATCCCATCCTGGATGAAAGCGGCGTGCTGATCGAAAGCCGCCTGCGTTACGCGGAGCCGCGTGCCTGAGCATTTCCAGGAAAAGTGGCCCCCGGTTTTCCGTCCGGAAATGCGAAAACGCTCTAAAACTCAATCGGCCGAGGGAAGCCGCCGCATGGTGAATTCGATGCGGTCGCCCTCAAGCTGCCGCCAGCTTTCCACTTCCGTCCAATAGGCCGCTTTGGGAAAGCTGTCGAACCATTCGCGCGCCTTGGCGCGGGCTTCCTCGCGGCCGAGACAGAAGGTCTGGCGCACGAACATGCCGTCACGCTTTTGTTCACCGCCGGCGCTTTCGCGTTCCTTGCGATGATTGGCGATCCTGCGCTTCAGCCCGTCGAGGGGCGGCGGTCCGGCAAATTTCGTCATGATATTCACCTCTGGCACCTACATCGATAAAGATAGTGTCGGCGCACCGCCTTGGCGAGTCGAATTTGTGCGCGGCGCAAACACCTGCTAGAGGCGGCGGGGAACGGACTTCACCGCAGGAGAAAGAAGATATGGAACGGCCAATCTTGCCGAAGGGCTTGCCCGAGGACATCGAAGACAAGAAGGCCACAGCCGAAGCCTGGTTCCAGCATCTGCGCGACACCATCGTCGCCTCCTTCGAAACCCTGGAAAACGATCTCACCGGCCCTCTTTCCGATCAGGAGCCCGGCCGTTTCGTGCAGAAAGACTGGCTGCGCGACAATGGCGAAGGCGGCGGCGGCAAGATGTCGATGATGGAAGGCCGCGTCTTTGAAAAGGTCGGCGTGCACACCTCCACCGTCTATGGCGAGTTTTCGCCCGAGTTCCGCAAGCAGATACCGGGAGCGGAAGAAGACCCGCGTTTCTGGGCTTCCGGCCTCTCCCTCATCGCCCACCCGGTCAATCCCAATGTGCCGGCGGTACATATGAACACCCGCATGGTCGTCACCACCAGCCACTGGTTCGGCGGCGGCGCGGACCTGACGCCGGTGCTTGGCCGCAGGCGCACGCAGCAGGACGCCGATACCCAGCTGTTCCACCGCGCCTTCGAGATCACCTGCAACCGCCATCCCGTCGCGGACTATCCGCGATACAAGACCTGGTGCGACGAGTATTTCTTCCTGAAGCACCGCAATGAGCCGCGCGGCACCGGCGGCATCTTTTTCGACTGGCTGCATCCTGACGAGGAAAAAGGCGGCTGGGGCGCCAATTTCACCTTCGTGCAGGATGTCGGCCGCGCCTTCAATCTCGTTTATCCGAAGATCGTCCGCGCCAATTTCAATCAGAACTGGACGGAAGAGGACCGCGACGAGCAGCTTATCCGCCGCGGCCGCTACGTGGAGTTCAACCTGCTTTATGACCGCGGCACGATCTTCGGCCTGAAGACGGGCGGAAACGTCGAATCGATTCTCTCCTCGCTGCCGCCGGTGGTGCGCTGGCCTTAAAAAACCTCACGCAAATTTGACGCTCATCAGCCATTTTGTCGCAAATAGCGCAAATTAGGACTTATGGAAAAATCAAGGCAGTGGTAGTCTCCTCCCGCAGACGTACTGGAGGAGCTATCGTCATGATTACTTCGAACAGCATGCCTATCTCTGCTTCCGTCGAGGAAGCGCCGCAATCCATCGATACCCCTGATCTGATCGACCGCCTGGCAGCGGAAATGCGCGCCACGGGTGATCGTGAACTGCCGCATTCCTTTTATGTCGAACAGGTGAAGCGCTCCCTTGCCGGACAAAAAACGGCACGGCGGGCGGCCAATGACGAAATGCCTCGTACAAAAATTCCGGCAGCTGGCACATCCTCTGTGTTCCAGTGCTGGGCAATGCCCGAATAGGGGGCCCGAATACGGGCCCGAACAGGGTTGAAGGACGCTGCTCTGGAACATTAGCGGCGAACTTTCGTTTCATGTCCGAAGGACAGCATGTCACTTCATGCTGTCCTTCGCTGAAACAGGGAGGCAAGACAATGAGACTTTTTGAATGCGGAACGCTCGTGCCCGGTTGTGCCTGGCATACGCGCGCAGATGACGACGCTGAAGTCGTCCGCCGCACGGTGGAGCACATGCGCTCGGCCCACGGCGAAACCGTCATCCGCGAAAACATGATCGAGAACATCAAATCCCGCATCCGCGACGAGGCAAATGCGGCTTAGGCCGCAACGCCTTCGTTGCTGCGACTTCAATTCTCCAGCATATCCTTCAGCCGGGCGGTCAGCGCTGCCCGGTCAAGGGAGAAATTAACGTCGATCCACTTTTCCTCAAGGCTTTTCAGCACTTCGCCCACCTTCGGGCCAGCCTCGACGCCTGCCGCCATCACATCCGCGCCGCTCAGGGGGAAGCCGGGCCTGTGGAATTTTTCCGCCCGCGCCAGCAGGGTCGAAAGCCGCGCCACCTTCTGCATGGCCGTGTCGCCAGCCGAAACATCGGCACGGGCGGCGGCGAGCGCAAGTTTCATCCGCATTTTCACACCTTCGACGCCCTGACGGTAAAGCAGCCGGTCAAGCGCCGTCTCCTTCATCTCGGGGTCGACAGCCGGAGCCGAAGCCCAACGGGCAAGAGAGGCAGCCTCGGCTTTTGACAGCCGCAGACGCGCGGCAAGAGCGGCCAGCCTGTCCCTATCAGGCGGCAGGATGGCGGCAAGCCGCAGCATCGGGTCCACCGCCCAGCTGAGAGCCTGCTCCGCCGCCACCAGCCCGTGAATGGCGTCGATACCCCACTTCTCGGTCTCGGGAAGAATTTCCGTCAGAACACCCGATTGCCGCATCCAGAGTAGGGCGCGGGAGGGATCGCGCGCGCAAAGCAGCTTTTTCAATTCGCTCCATACCCGCTCAGCCGAAAGGGTCGCCAGCTTGTCCTTGGCCCGCGCGCTGGCCCGCAAGCCGTCGGCATCAGGACGTCCGGAGCCGTAATGCGCGAAAAAGCGGAAAAAGCGCAGAATCCGCAGGTAATCTTCCGAAATCCGCATCGCCGCATCGCCGATGAAGCGCACGGTTCCGGTTTCGATATCTGGCAGCCCATCGATAAGATCAATGATCTCGCCTTTTTCATCGGCGTAGAGAGCATTGATGGTGAGATCGCGCCGCTCGGCGTCGGTCTGCCAGTCGGTGCCGAAAGCCACCTGCGCGTGGCGGCCATTGGTCTCGACATCACGGCGCAGCGTCGTTACCTCGAAACCTTCGCCATCGATCACCAGCGTTACCGTGCCGTGCTCGATGCCTGTAGGCACCGCCTTGATCCCCGCAACCTTCGCCCGCGCCACCACCACGTCAGGGGTGAGCGTCGTCGCCAGGTCGACATCGACGACCGACAGGTCCATCAGCGCATTGCGCACGGCGCCGCCGACGATCCGCACCTCGCCGCCGTCGGCATTCAGAAGCGCGAATATGCGCTTCAGCGCCGGTTTTTCGAACCAGTCCCGCCCGGCAAGGCTGCTCATGAATAAAACCTCTCGTAAATCGTCCTGACGATGCCCGCCGTAATGCCCCAAATGTAGCGTTCGCCATAGGGCATTTCATAGAAAAACCGCTCCTTCCCCTGAAAGATGCGGCTGCCGCGCCCGTGGTTAGCCGGGTCCATCAGAAAGGACAGCGGCACCTCGAAAACCTCATCAACTTCCGTTGGATTAAGCGTCAGGTCAAAACCGGGACGGACGACCGACAGTACCGGCTTGATGCGAAAACCCGTCCCGGAAATATAATCCGGCAGGCGCCCCACCGTTTCCACGAAAGACCTGGAAAGGCCGATTTCCTCTTCCGTCTCGCGCAGGGCCGCCTCTTCCGGCGTGCGGTCTTCAGCATCGATGCCGCCGCCTGGAAAGGAAATCTGGCCGGAATGTTTGCGCAAAGTGGAGGTGCGCTGTGTGAAGATTACCCGCGCTTCGTTGCCGTCATCGATAACAGGCACCAGCACGGCGGCATCCTTCAGCCTTATGCCGTTTCCAGAGAGAATAACGCCCGGATTGAGCAGGTGATCGCCATTCTCCCGCTCGGCCACGCCCTCGCCTTCCTGCAGCACCCGGTGGCGGAAATCGGCAGCGGTAAAGGATTGAAGGCCCGTTGTCGTCATCGTCATTGCGAAAGCCGTTCCAGTTCATTGGCTGGCATCACGGGAAAGACAATCCCGCCCGAGCGTACGGCGAACATGTCGATACCATCAACGTCGATCACTTCACCGAGCGCGACGAGATCATACATCACCGCCCGCGAGACCAGCGCTTCCAGCCTGCCGCGCACCAGAAGATAGGGTTTCAATTCGCGGTTCTCACCGAAAATTTCGAACCGCAGCGGATGCTCCGGCCCCGCCTCCACCACATCACCGACATTGGTGCGGAAGGTAAGCAGCGGCTCGCCATCCCTCTCACCCGCGGTCACCTTCATCTCGACGGCGACGAAAGGCGCATCCACGACGCGGATGCCGACTTTTTCCACAGGAGTTACGAGATAGGTTTTGCCGTCCTCATCCTTGCGCAGAACGGTGGAAAAGAGCCGCACCAGCGGCGCTCTGCCGATGGGCGTGCCGAGGTAGAACCAGGTGCCGTCGGCGCGAATTTCCATGTCGAGATCGCCGCAAAAGGGGGGATTCCAGCGCTCAACCGGGGCCGGCCCGCGCTTGGCATCGCCAGTCTGTTCGGCAGCACGGGAAATCATCGCCGCCAGCCCCGCCGCATCGCCTGCCGAATTTATCGTCTCCGCTGCCATATTCGAGTCTCGCTTTGCCGATAAGGAAATACTAAGTCACGACATAGTCATTCGAATGGCGCTTGTCAGCGGCCAAGAGAGCAATAAGCTATATGCAGCGCAAAATCCGTCCCGGCCAGCGGCCAGCAAAACCGGGATGCGACTGTGACAGCGGCGAAGGTATGAGGAGAGCGACATGGGCGTGATGAATACCGGCGAAACCCTCGATGAAAAGGCCATCGTCGCCGCGGCCGAAAAGGCGCTTTCCGACATTGCGGCGATCCGCACGGAAGTTTCCAAGGTCATTTTCGGTCAGGAAAAAGTGGTGCAGAACACGCTTCTCGCCATCCTCTCGGGCGGCCACGCATTGCTCGTCGGTGTTCCCGGCCTTGCCAAGACCAAGCTCGTCACCACGCTCGGCACCGTGCTCGGCCTCGACGCCAATCGCATCCAGTTCACGCCAGATCTCATGCCGTCGGATATTCTCGGCTCCGAGGTCATGGATCAGGATGAGAACGGTCGCCGTTCCTTCCGTTTCATCAAGGGTCCGATTTTCGGCCAGCTGCTGATGGCCGACGAAATCAACCGCGCCAGCCCGCGCACGCAGTCCGCGCTTCTGCAGGCCATGCAGGAATATCACATCACCATGGCCGGCCAGACCTATGAGCTGCCGAAGCCGTTCCACGTTCTGGCCACCCAGAACCCGCTGGAACAGGAAGGCACCTATCCGCTGCCGGAAGCCCAGCTCGACCGCTTCCTGCTGCAGGTCGATGTCGGTTATCCCGAGCTTGCCGCCGAACGCCAGATCCTGCTCGACACGACGGGCACCGCCTCAGGCGAAGCACGCGGTGTGATCGATGCCGGGCGCCTGATGGAAATCCAGGCCCTCATCCGCCAGATGCCGGTCAGCGACAAGGTGGTGGATGCAATCCTGTCACTCGTGCGCTCCGCCCGCCCCGGCCATGGCAACAAATTGACCGACAAACACGTTGTCTGGGGCCCGGGTCCGCGCGCAGGACAGTCGCTGATGCTGACCGCCCGCGCCCGTGCGCTCTACGAAGGCAGGCTCGCACCGTCGCTGGACGATGTCCATGCGCTGGCCGAGCCGGTGCTGGAACACCGCATGGCGCTGACGTTTGCGGCCCGCGCCGAAGGCATGTCGGTGCGCGATGTCATCGCAGCCCTCGTGGAGCAGGCGAAGAACTGAAAGCACGTTCGCGAAAGGACTGCATGTGGCATCCATCGGCCAGATCGTAGACAAGACGCCGGGTAGCGAAGTTCTGGCGCGTGCACGCCAGCGCGCAGCCCTGGTGCCGGACTGCATGGTCGAGGCAAAGCGCATCGCCAACACCGTCACCGCCGGCTGGCATGGCCGCCGCAAGCGTGGAATCGGTGAAAATTTCTGGCAGTTCCGTCCCTATGCCGAAGGCGAGAGCCTATCGCGCATCGACTGGCGGCGCTCGGCCCGCGACGACCATACCTATGTGCGCGACCGGGAATGGGAAGCCGCCCATACCATCTGGCTCTGGGCCGACATGTCGCCGTCGATGATGTTCAAATCCACCCTCGGCTCGGTCTCCAAGGAAAGCCGGGCGCTGGTGCTGATGCTGGCGCTGGCGGAAATCCTTGCGCGCTCGGGCGAGCGCATCGGTTGTCCTGGTATCATGGAGCCGGTCTCGGCCAGAAATGCCGCCGAACGGCTGGCCGCCGCCATCATGCATGCGCCGCTCACGACAGGCATGCCGGAAACGGGCATGATCCGCGGCGCAAGCGACATCGTCCTCATCGGCGATTTTCTCGATGATGCGAAAAATGTGATGGAGCGGATTTCGCCGCTCGCACGGCGGGGCCTGCGCGGCCATGTGGTGGAAATCGCCGATCCGGCCGAGGAAACCTTCCCCTATTCCGGCCGCACCGAGTTCTCCGATCCGGAAACCGGCGAAAAACTCGTGTCCGGCCGCGCCGAAACCATTCGCGAGGATTACACCCGCGCCTATCTCGCAAGACGCGAGGCGCTGTCCTCATCGCTGCGCCGTCTCGGCTGGAACTTCGTGTTCCACCGCACCGATCATCTCGCTTCCGAGGCGCTCGTCGCCGTTCACATGTATCTTTCCGGCGCGCCCGCGCAAGGCGGTGGCCGCCGATGAGCGCATTGCCTTTCGTGTTTACCAGTCCCTACATCCTCTTCGGCCTTCTGGCGCTGCCCGCCATCTGGTGGCTGCTGCGGCTCACCCCGCCGCGCCCCAAGGCGGAAGTGTTTCCGCCGCTGAAAATTTTGGCGACTGTGCTGAAGCGCGAGGAAACGCCGTCGAAAAGCCCGTGGTGGCTGACCCTTCTGCGCATGGCGCTCGCCGCCGCCGTGATTTTCGCCCTGGCGGACCCGGTGGTAAACCCGCGCAACAGCAGCATCGCCGGCAGCGGTCCGCTGGTGCTCGTGGTCGATAATAGCTGGGCTTCCGCACCCGACTGGGAGCGGCGCGTGGCAACCGCGCAAGCTCTGATCGGAGATGCCGAACGGGCCGAACGCCCCGTCTCCATCGTTTTCACCGCCGACGCCGAACATGACGCCGTGCCGGGAACGACAGCCGTGGCGCTGGACAAGCTCGCCGCAGCAAAACCGAAGCCGCTGGTTCCCGATCGTATCCGCACGGCAGAGGCCATCACCGAAGCGCTGAACGGCACGCCCCCCGGCACGCTCGCCTATATCACCGACGGCGTGCAGAGTGCGCAGGATGAAAGCGCGATGAGAACGCTTGCCAGTCTCTCGCCTGCCGAATTCCGCATCGTGAAGGGCGACGGAAAGGCGATCACCGCCATATCAGGCGCCACCAACAATGCCGACGCCATGAGCGTCACGCTTTCGCGGCTGGATACGGCCGAAGCCGCCCGGCTGACCGTCAATGCGCAGGACAGCCAGGGCCGCATTCTCGCCAATGGCACCGCCAGCTTTGCGCCCGGCGAGGCCGAGGCCACGGCGACGGTGGAAGCGCCCTTCGAACTGCGCAATGATTTCGCCCGCCTTTCCCTCGAAGGCGTATCGACGGCAGGTGCGGTGCATCTTCTCGATGACGGCTTCCGCCGTCGCCGCGTGGCGCTGCTCGCCGGCGAAACCGGCAATGATTTCCAGCCGCTGCTGCAACCGCTTTATTATATCAGCCGCGCGCTTCAGCCGTTTGCCGATCTCATCCCGCAGCGGCAGGCCGATCTGGCGCAGGCGATCCCGGAAATCCTGCAATCCAACCCCTCCGTCATCGTCATGGCCGATATCGGTCGCCTGCCGCAGGAAACCTATGAGCCGATGCAGCGGTGGCTCGCCGGCGGCGGCACGCTGATCCGTTTTGCCGGTCCGCGCCTTGCCGCGGCCCCAGCCGACGATCCGCTGGTGCCGGTAACGCTGAGGCAGGGCGAACGCGCACTTGGCGGTGCGCTCTCCTGGGCCGAGCCGCAGCCGCTTGCCGATTTCCCGAACTTTGGCGCCTTCGCCGGCATGCCGAAGGCCGATGGTATTCTGGTCAAGCGTCAGGTTCTGGCCGAACCGACACCGGATCTGGCTGAGCGCACCTGGGCCAGCCTTGCCGATGGCACGCCGCTCGTCACCACCCGTAACGTCGAAGCCGGCCGCATCGTGCTCTTCCATGTCAGCGCCGAGGCGAGCTGGTCCGATCTGCCGATCTCAGGCCATTTCGTCGACATGCTGCGCCGTATCGTGCAATTGTCGAAGGCGGGCGGCGCTTCCGCCAACGCCAATGCCCCGGCCGCCGCCCTGCCGCCCTTCCGCCTCCTGACGGCCGAAGGCGCTCTGTCGGCCGAAATCGGCACCGCTCGGCCGCTGGAAATGCGCGCAGGCCAGCCGCCTCGCACCGGTTTCGACAATCCCCCCGGCCTTTATGGCACAGAGGATGGCTTCGTGGCTCTCAATCTCTTAGCCGCTGGCGCGACGCTTCGCCCGCTCGATACGTCGGCCGCAGGTATCAGCACGTCAAGCGAAGCGCTGATCGGCGAAACGGCAAAATCCCTGCGCCCCGCCCTTTTCATCGCCGCCTTCCTGATGCTGATTGCAGATAGCCTGATCGTGCTCTTCATGAACGGCGCTTTCGCGCGCCTGCCGAAAGCCCGCAGCGCGACAGTTGCCACGCTGCTGCTGGCGCTCGGCGCCTTTGCCGCCATGTCGCCAACCGACGCCCGCGCCGACGATCCCAAACCCGGCGACGAGCAGATTTTCGAACGGCTGGACACCACCCATCTCGCTTACGTCCGCACCGGCGAAGACGATGTCGACCGCGTTTCCGAGCAGGGCCTGCAGGGCCTCAGCGAATTCCTGACCTGGCGCACGACGCTGGAGCCCGGCCAGCCGGTCGGCCTCGATATTTCCAAGGATGAGTTGTCCTTCTATCCCATCATCTACTGGCCGGTTTCCGCCACGGCACCAATGCCGTCAAGCGCCGCCATCTCGCGTATCGACGCCTATATGCGCGCTGGCGGCACCGTGCTGTTCGATACGCGCGACCAGTTCTCTTCGCTCGATACCGGCGCGACGAGCCCCAACGGCGAACGTCTGCAGGCGATCCTCGCCAATATCGACATTCCGCCGCTGGAGCCGGTGCCGGAAGACCATGTTCTGACGCGGTCCTTTTACCTGCTCACCAATTTCCCCGGCCGTTACAACGGCTCTCCGCTCTGGGTGGAATCGCGGCAGGGCGCAGCCAAGACCACGTCGGGCCTTTCTTCCTCCGGCGACGGCGTGACGCCGATCATGATCACGGGCAATGATTTTGCCGGCGCATGGGCCGTTGATGCGCAGGGCGCGCCGGTTCTGCCAACCGTGCCGCCAGACGAGATGCAGCGTGAACACGCCTTCCGCTCCGGCGTCAACATCATGATGTATATGCTGACCGGCAACTACAAGGCCGATCAGGTCCACGTTCCCGCACTTCTCGAACGGTTGGGGCAGTGACATGACATTGACCTTCGCCCCCTTCCTGCCGTGGATCGTAATCGCCGTTCTGGCCGTCGCGGCCCTCGCCCTTTCCTTCATCGGCCTGTGGCGCGGCGTGCGCGGCGCATGGCTGCGTGGGCTGGCGCTCGCCGCCCTGCTTGCCGCCATCGCCAATCCGCTTCTGACGCAGGAGGAGCGCGAGCCGCTCTCCACCATCGTGCCCGTCATCGTCGACCGCTCGCAGAGCCAGGACGTGCAGGACCGGCCGCAAATGACCGATACCGCGCTGGAGACACTGAAAGACCGGCTCTCGCGCTTCCCGCGCATTGAGCCGCGCATCGTGGAAGTCCGCGACAATGGTGAGAGCGATTCCCCCTCCACGCAGCTTTTCTCGGCGCTTTCCTCCGCCGTCTCGGATGTCTCACCGTCCCGCGTCGGCGGCGCGATCTTCCTCAGCGACGGCCAGATTCACGATATTCCCAACGCCTTGCCCAATGCCGAACAGGCGCTGGGCTTTCGGGCGCCTGTTCATGGGCTGATCACCGGCAAGGCCGATGAATTCGACCGCCGTATCGAAATCGTCCGCGCCCCGCGCTTCGGCATCGTCAACGAGGAACAGCAGCTGACGCTGCGCGTCTTCGATGACGGCCGCCCTTCCGGCGGCGGTTCGGCTGAGGTGACGGTGAAGATGAATGGCGAAGAAATCGCCACGCTGCAGGCCACGCCCGGCCAGCCGACGCCGTTCAGCTTCAAGGTTCCGCGCGGCGGCAACAATGTCATGGAGTTTTCCGTCGCCGAGCTTCCGGGCGAAATAACGGCCGCCAATAACCGCGCCGTTCACCTGATCGAAGGCATCCGCCAGAACCTGCGCGTGCTGCTGGTCTCCGGCGAACCCCATGCCGGTGAACGCGCCTGGCGCAATCTCCTGAAATCCGACGCCTCTGTCGATCTGGTGCATTTCACCATTCTGCGCCCGCCGGAAAAACAGGATGGCACGCCGATCAACGAACTCTCGCTGATCGCCTTCCCCACCCGCGAACTGTTCGTCGAGAAGATCAATGATTTCGATCTCATCATCTTCGACCGCTACCAGCATCGCGGCGTGCTGCCGATCCTTTATTACGATTACATCGCCCAATATGTCGAAAAAGGCGGCGCGCTGCTGATTGCCGCCGGGCCGGAACATGCCGGTCAGGATTCGATCGCCATGACGCCTCTGGCCTCCGTGCTGCCGGCACAGCCGACCGGTCAGGTGCATCAGGCCGCCTTTTATCCGCGCCTTTCGGAAGCGGGCAAGAAACACCCCGTCACCCGGGGGCTGGAAGGCTCGGGCAACGAGCCGCCGCAATGGGGCCGCTGGTTCCGCACCATCAGCGTCGACCCGCCGCAGGGCCAGACCGTGATGCTGGGCGACGGACAGGACCCGCTGCTGGTGCTGAACCGGCAGGGTGAAGGCCGTGTCGCCATGCTGCTGTCGGATCAGGGCTGGCTGTGGGCCCGCGGTTACGAAGGCGGTGGCCCGCATGTGGCGCTTTACCGCCGCATCGCCCACTGGCTGATGAAGGAGCCGGAGCTTGAAGAAGAGGCGCTGACGGCGCGCGCCAACGGCCGCACATTGCAGATCACCCGCCAGACCATTGGCGACGATCCCGGTCAGGCAAGCGTGCGTTTCCCTTCCGGCAAAACGGAAAATATGGCCTTCACCAGCACCGAGCCCGGTCTTTACAGGATTGAGCGCCGCATGGATGAAACCGGCCTGTTCGAAATCAAGAACGGCGATTTCACCACCCTCGTCCATGTCGGCGCGGTGGATGCGCCGGAATTCAAGGCGATGATTTCGACGACCGAAACGCTGAAACCGCTGGCCGACGCCACCAAGGGCAGCGTGCACCGTATCGCCGATAACTCCGGCCGTATCGCCCTGCCCGATATATTGCCCGTCCGCGGCGATATCAGGGTTGCCGATGAGGATCGCATGCTGATACGCATGACCGACGAGACGGTGCTGAAAGGCGTCAACACCCTGCCGCTCTTTGCCGGTTTTGCCGGGCTTGCCGCCCTGCTGCTCGCCTTCTCCGCGCTCTGGTGGCGTGAGGGCCGGTAAGGGCGTTTCGGCCCGGCGGCAGCGCCGGGCTTTCCCGTCTCCGATTGGAAATCGAAAGCGGTCGCCGCCCGGCGTCTGGAGAAAAAACCATGAATTTCATTTTGAGCGATGTCGCGGATGCCGAGGCCGAAAAGGCCATCCGCGATCCGCTGGTGGCCTATAATCTTGCCCGTTTCGGCGAAAGCGACAAACGCGAGCTCATCATCACCATCCGTGACGACGAAAACATTGTTACCGGCGGTCTGGTTGGCCACACCGCCCGCGGCTGGCTTTACGTGCAGCTTCTTTTCATACCGGAAACCATGCGCGGTCAGGGCACAGGCCCCAAGCTGCTTGCAATGGCCGAGGAAGAAGCAAGAAAACGCGGCTGCATGGGGGCCTATATCGACACGATGAACCCGGATGCCCTGAGAACCTACGAGCGCTACGGGTTCACCAAAATCGGCTCGCTTGGTCCCCTTTCCAGCGGCCAGTCGATCACCTGGCTGGAGAAGCGGTTCTAGATTGCAGAAAGCTGCTAAGCCGCGATCCCCGATACCTCACCATCCACCGTCCGGCCCATAGCCTCGCGGATTTGCTGGCGAAGCCACACGGCCCCGGCATCCGCATCGGTCTGCAAGGCCCAGACCATGGCGACGGGTGGGAAATTCAACACCACCGGCACCGGGCTTATTTCCAGCCCCAGCAACGGCGCATAACGCAGCGCGATACGCGAGGAGACGGTCGCCAGCACTGCCGAGGATCGCGCCGTTGCCAGTACCGAGAGGAAATCCGGCGCGGCGGCAACGACGTCGATTTCCAAGCCGCTCAGTTCCAGCGCGTCCTTGATGCAGCCGTGCAGGCTGTCCGTCTGCGATATGACCGCATGTTTGGCCGCCATATAGGCGTCCAGTCCCACGGGATTGGGAAGATCAAGCAGAGCCGGGTTGAAACAGCAGAGTACGCTGGAAGAATAGAGCGGTTCGCAATGGTGGCGCTGCTCTTTCGAATAGGTGCATCCGACAGCCATGTCGATCACACCCGTATCCAGCATCGCCGTGATTTCCTGCTCCTGCCCGTTGCGGGCGAGAATGCGGATACCGGGCGCAATTTCCCGCAACCGCGCCGTCAGATCCGGCAAAAGCAACAGTTCCACCTCGCTCGACATGCCCAGCCGGAATGTGCGGCGCTCCGTTGCCGGATCGAACACATCCGCCGTCAGCACCGCCGCCTGCGCCTGCCTGAGCGCCTGTCGCACCGGCCCGGCCAGATTGAGCGCCCGCGCCGTCGGTTTCATCTCCTGCCCCACGCGGATGAAAAGCTCGTCCTGAAACAGGGTCCGCAGGGTGGAGATATTATGGCTCATGGCCGGCTGCTGGATTTTCAGCCGTCGCGCGGCGCGCGTGACATTCATCTCCTCCATCATTGCATCGAAGGCGATGAGAAGATTGAGGTCAAAGGAACGGAGATTGAAATGATCGATAGTTTGCATAAGTCACATCGATTTGATTGCTGGCCTCTCTACACTTAGCTGGAGTTCGGAAACTTTCAAGACGTTCCCCGAACCCAGGAGCCCTCAATGCCCTCACGTCGCTCACTTCTCAAAGGCGCTGTCAGCGCCATCATCGCCGCCCCCTTCGTTGCGCCCTCCCTCGCCTTCGCCAAGGCGCCGCTCGTCGCCACCCAGGCGCCCGGCTTCTACCGGCTGATGATCGGCAAGGTGGAAGTCACCGCGCTTTCGGACGGCGTCATCGCGCTGCCGCTCGCCAAAATCTACACCAACACCACGCCGGAGCATGCGACAAAGGTCCTGCAGGACGCCTTCCTGCCGGAAGAAACGCCCACCTCCGTCAATGCCTTTCTCGTCAACACCGGCGACAGGCTGGTGCTGATCGATGCCGGCACCGGCACCTATCTCGGCCCGAGCCTCGGCCGGCTCGTCGCCAATATCGAGGCATCAGGCTACAAGGCGGGGGAGATAGACGATGTCATCCTCACCCATATCCATACCGACCACTCCGGCGGGCTGTCTACGGATGGCAAACGCGTCTTTGCCAATGCGACCCTGCACGTCAACAAGCGCGAAGCCGCTTTCTGGCTTGATGAGGCAAAGGCCAAGGCAGCGCCCGAGGCGCTGAAGAAGGGTTATGCCGAAGCGAAGGAAAGCATCCAGCCCTATATCGATGCCGGCAAGTTCGAGACATTCGGTGATAATGCCGCGCCGGTTCCCGGCCTCGGCTCAATCCTTTATGCCGGTCATACGCCGGGCCACAGCGGCATCGTTCTGGAAAGCGACGGCGAGAAAATCGTCTTCTGGGGCGATATCACCCATGGCGATATCCTCCAGTTCGATGAGCCTGATGTCGCAATCGAATTCGACGTCGACCAGAAGGCTGCCGTCGTCGCCCGCGATCTGGCGTTCAAACAGGCGGTGGAAGGCAGGTATCTGGTGGCAGGCGCGCATATCGCCTTCCCCGGCATAGGCCATGTGCGCACCGACAGCACGAATTATGATTGGCTGCCGGTCAATTACACGACGCTTTAACCGCAAACAGCATGGCCTGATCCTTGACGCTCAGGCCATGCCCCTGAGCGGCAATCAGGTCAGCGCCACCTGCCGCGTTTCCGCATTGATCATCGTCGCGGCGATGGCGGCAAGCACCAGCAGACCGGCAAAAATGCCGATCGCGACACCGAAACCCTGCGCTATGGCATAACCAAGCAATGAGGGCGCCAGCAGGCCACCGAGCCTTGCCATGGCGCCTGCGGCCCCCATGCCGGTCGCCCGCGACTCCGTTGGGTAAAGCTCCGGCGTAAAGGCATAAAGCGCGCCCCAGGTGCCAAGCAGCGCAAAACTCATGATGAGAAGCGAGGCGGCGATCATCGCGCCACCGGTGGCAAGCGTGAAGAGAAGGCAACCGAGCGCGGAAAGCAGGCAGAAGCCGATCAGCGTCGGCTTGCGGCCCGATTTTTCAACACCATAGGCGGCAAGCGCATAACCGGGGATCTGCGCCAGCGCCACGAGCACCAGAAAACCATAACCGCGCACGAAGCCGAAGCCGTCACCGGCAAGTTTCGCCGGCATCCAGGTGAAGACGCCATAGTAGGAGACGGAGACGAGGAACCAGATGGCAAGGATCATGATGCTGCGTTGCCGGAGCGCCGGTGAAAATATCCCCTGCCCCTTGGCCACGTCAGGCTGGAAAAGCCCGGTTCCGGCATCGAGCGGCGCACGGCCATTCGTCACCAGCATACGGTTGACGACAGCCTTTGCTTCTTCCGACCGACCGCTGCGCAAGAGGTAAAGCGGCGATTCCGGCACCAGAAAGCGCAGGCCAAGGCCGAGGACGGCCGGAAAGGCCGTCACGGCAAAAATATAACGCCAGGCGTCGGCGACACCGGCAAGGCTGGCGCCCCAGGCCGCAAGCGCCACAATCAGCGTTCCGACAGCCCAGAAGCCTTCCAGAAAGACCAGCCAGCGCCCGCGATTCTTGGCGGGCAGGAATTCCGCCATCATCGCATAATCCACCGGCAGCGTGCCGCCCACGGCGGCCCCGGTGAGAAAGCGCAGGACGAGCAGAATGGTGAAATCAGGCGAGAATATCGAAAGCACACCGAACAGCGCATCACAGGCCACGGTGACGATCAGCACCCGGCGACGCCCGTAACGATCCGCCAGCCGCCCGAAACCGGCAGCGCCGAGAAGCATGCCGAAAAAGAACGCCGTTCCGGTCTGCAGCGCCTGCGGCACCGTCAGGCCAAAGGTTGCGGCAATCGAAGCGGCTGTGAAGCCGACGGCCAGAACCTGCATGGCATCCGCCGCCCAGACGAGGCCGAAAATACCCATCAGCCTGCGCTGATAGGCGCCTGCGCCTGCGCGCTCCAGCGCATCATTCATGGTGATTGCCGTCATGCCCCGTCCCTCTGCAGAAATCGACTTTCATTTGCTATCGCATGGGGGGAGGAAACGGAATTGAATTCTGAGGAAGGGTGCGCACGGTTGGTACGACAGGCTCGGCGCAACGATAGGCGAACCCTTGCGCCTCCACCCTCATCCCTGTGACAAGCACAGGAATGAGGGAAGACAGAAGCGCTGGCGGGAAAAGACAAAGCTGCCTTGCAGAAAGACCCTTAGCCGTAAACCCGAAGAGGCTCCTCAAAACCCTCATCTTCCGCAGCTGCGGCAGGCATCACCGCCTCGCAGTTGCGCCAGCCGATCTTGCCCTTCAGCCGCTGATGAACGTCATTGCCAAGCGGCGCCACCAGCACCCGGTTCGGATCAACCGGCCCCGGAAAATCGAGCGCCGCATAAGCGACCTTTTCGAAACCGAGCGGCATGTAATAGGGCGGATCGCCGATCAGGATGACGGCTTCGGAGCCCTTCCGCCTTGCGGCCGCAATGGCGATGCGAACGAGCTCCCGGCCAATGCCCTTGTTCTTGTGCGAGGGCCGAACCGCAAGCGGGCCAAGCATATGGCCCTTCACCCCGCCGGCCAGAACCGGCGTCATGCGCACCGAAGCGATCGTCTCGCCGTCATCGGCGCAGACGAAGGAGAGCGACCGGTCATGCGGACCCTGCTCACGGATGCGCGCCGCCGCACGGGTGTGCCGGCCGGGACCAAATGCTTCTTCGTTGATGACTTCGATGATGGCGTCGTGCGACGCGTCCTCGGTGAGGTAGACAAGATCGTGCTTGGACATGAAGAGACCGAAACTTCCAGAATGCGGATGCGACAATAGATGACGTCTGCGCCGGTAAAGGCGTTCAGGAGCGTCAGCGTCGTCGGAGCATCCGTGGTTCGATCATAGTCTGCAATTTCCTCAGATTTGTGAAAATCGCAATTATCAGGAAAATCACCACCCGTCCAGAACAAATCTCGACGCTCCCCCATTCACCCTGTGCGGGACCGGAAACGCATTGTTCAACGCCTTGCGGGTTCGCGGGATTGAGCGAAACGGGTAGTATCGCCGTCAGGGAAACAATCAAGGAGATCATCA
Organism: Agrobacterium sp. 719_389; assembly: GCF_900188475.1. NCBI lineage: Bacteria > Pseudomonadati > Pseudomonadota > Alphaproteobacteria > Hyphomicrobiales > Rhizobiaceae > Agrobacterium > Agrobacterium sp. 719_389. Next base: position 203,816 of record NZ_FYEM01000006.1, on the reverse strand, counting down.
TGGGCATGCTGGTGGAAGGTGTGTGGAAAGACGTCTGGTACGACACCAAGGAAACCAAGGGGCATTTCAAGCGCAGCGCCTCGCAGTTCCGCAACTGGGTCACGGCGGATGGCGCACCCGGCCCTTCCGGAGAAGGCGGTTTCGAGGCGGAGAAAGATCGTTACCACCTTTATGTTTCTTTCGCCTGCCCCTGGGCGCACCGCACCCTGATCTTCCGCAAGCTGAAAAAGCTGGACGACCTGATCTCGGTCTCAGTCGTTGATCCGCTGATGCTGGAAAACGGTTGGGAATTCAAGCCGCAGGGCGAGCGCACGCCGGGCGCGACCGAGGATCACCTCTTCGGCGCCTCCACGCTCTGGCAGGTCTATACCAAAGCGGACCCCAAATATTCCGGGCGCGTTACCGTGCCGGTGCTCTGGGACAAAAAGCGCGGCACCATCGTTTCCAATGAATCAGCGGAAATCATCCGCATGTTCAATACCGCCTTCAACGACCTCACCGGCTCTGAGGCGGATTATTATCCCGAAGCGCTGCGCGCCGAGATCGACGCGTTGAACGACGTGATCTATGACACGGTCAACAACGGCGTCTACAAGGCCGGCTTCGCCACCACGCAGGATGCCTATCAGCAGAATGCCGTGAAGGTCTTCGAAACGCTCGATATGCTGGAAGACCGCCTGAAGGACCGCCGCTTCCTGTTCGGCGCGGAGCAGACGGAAGCGGACTGGCGCCTGTTCACAACTCTGGTGCGGTTCGACCCCGTCTATGTCGGCCATTTCAAGTGCAATATCCGCCGCATTCACGACTATCCGCACCTGACAGGTTACCTGCGCGATCTTTACCAGACGCCGGGCGTGCCTGACACGGTCGACATGCGCCACATCAAGGAACATTATTACCGCAGTCACCGCACCATCAATCCGACCGGCATCGTGCCAGTCGGCCCGGAGCTCGACCTGACCATGGCGCATGGACGTGGGACGCTCGTCTGACGAAGACGCCGCCGCTACCAGTAATCGGCAATCGCCGCTTCGCCGGCAAGTTCGGCAAGGCGGCGGCGGGTTGCGGCCGTCACCCCTTCGGGCAGCGCCGAAAGATCGAAAAAGCCGCTTTCGGCAATTTCATGATCCGGCTTTTTCGGTTTGGTCTGGGTGACCTCAAGCCGATAAAGCGCGACATGATCGCGATTGCTGCCTTCCAGATTGAGGTAAACGTGGAAAAGCTCCGGCCTAGAGGCGGCTTCGAGATTGCCTTCCTCGCGGATTTCCTTGTGCAACGCGGCGAGCAGGGTTTCGCCACGTTCTACACCGCCGCCCGGCAGATACCAGCCCGGAAGATAGGTGTGCCGCACCAGAAAAATCCTGCCCTTTTCATCGTAGCAAGCCGCACGCACACCAAGAGTTGCGCCGCGCGTGAGTAAAAAAACGAAATGCAGAAAGCGGATGAAGACACGCATATGGAACGGACGGGCCTGCCGCCCGGTTTTTTCGTCATTCACCCTGGTTTCTCCCCGCCTGCCGGCTTTTATTGGACGCGCGGCATATCATAGGTTATCTCTGCCGCCATGTTCAAACTTGCCCATATTTCAGACGTCCATTTAGGGCCACTGCCAAAACTCACTTTCCGGGAACTTGCATCGAAACGGATTACCGGTTTCGTCAACTGGCACCGCAACCGCCGCAAGCATCTCTTCACCGATACGCTGGAAAAGCTGCTCGACAATCTCGAGGCCAAATCACCCGATCATCTGGCTATTACCGGCGATCTCGTCAATCTTGCGACGGGCATCGAAATCCGCGCCGCGGCCGACTGGCTGGAGGAAGTGGGCGACCCTGACAGAACCTCGGTGGTGCCAGGCAATCACGACGCCTATGTTTCCGGCGCGCACGACAAGGCCATGCAGGCCTGGTATCCATACGTGCGTGGCGATGGCGACCCGGCTGAATGGGACGACGACCGCAAAATCTTCCCCTATATGCGCGTGCGCGGCCCCGTGGCGCTGATCGGCTGCTCCACCTCGATTGCAACGCCGCCCTTTTCAGCCACCGGTTATTTCGGCAACCGGCAGGCCCGCGCCACGGCGGAACTCCTGAAAAAGGCCGGTGAGCAGGGGCTGTTCCGCGTGGTGATGATCCATCACCCGCCCATTCGCGGCGCCTCCCCCACCCACAAGCGCATGATCGGCATTCGCCGTTTCGCAGCGGCGCTGGGCGTCGGCGGTGCGGAACTCGTGCTGCACGGCCATACCCATCTCAACACGGTTTATTGGCTGAATACGCATCACGGGGAAGACCACATTCCGGTCGTTGGTGTCGCCTCGGCCAGCCAGGGGCCGGGTGGGGAAAAACCGCGCGCGGCCTATAATCTCTTCCACATTTCCGGTGGGCCCGGGACGTGGAGCGTCGCCTGCGAACGGCATAGTCTCAATGAGACGGGAACGGGTGTGGCGCTTGAGGATATCAGGGTGTTTTATGAAAACGGGCGGCCGTTGGGGTTTTCGCTGCTGGGGAAATAGAGTCTGGAGCAGTGAGGTTGGAGGCTCTGGCTTACCCCCCTCTGCCCTGCCGGGCATCTCCCCCTCAAGGGGGGAGATCGGCAAGAGGCCCTACCACCGCTCCATTCGCAAACGTTGAGATGGCCGAGGGCTAGCCTCGGGTCGATCTCCCCCCCTTGAGGGGGAGATGCCCGGCAGGGCAGAGGGGGGTGCCATCCCCCACCCTCAAGGCAAGCTTATTTCGCCCGCTCTTCCAGCACCCGGTTCGCCGCCGACACAATCGCCTCAAGCGACGCCGCCACAATGTTCGTGTTGACGCCCGCCCCGAACAGCTTACCGCCAGGATGCTCCATCTCGACATAGGCGATGGCAGATGCGTTAGAGCCATGCTGCAGCGAGTGCTCGGAATAATCATTCACCGACAGATCGATGCCGAGATAAACCGACAGCGCATTGATGAACCCGTCGATCGGGCCGGTGCCCTTGCCCTCGATACGCTTCACCTCACCATTATCGGTGATCTCGGCCGCGACGATGCGCACGCCCTTGAAATCGCCGGCCGGATAGGTGTGGTGATCGACGAACTTGATGCGCGCATTCGGCTGCGTTACGTAACGCTCGATAAAGCGCTCGTAGATGCGCTTTGCCGGCAGCTCAACACCCTCTTCATCGGTAATGCGCTGGATCTCCTCGCGGAACTCCACCTGCAGGTTGCGCGGCAGGTTGATGCCGTAATCCTGCTGGAGGATATAGGCGATGCCGCCCTTGCCGGACTGCGAATTGATGCGAATGATCGCCTCGTAGGAGCGGCCGACATCCTTCGGGTCGATCGGCAGATAGGGCACTTCCCAGACGGGATGATTGGCGACCTTGATCGCCTTCATGCCCTTGTTGATCGCATCCTGATGCGAGCCGGAGAAGGCCGTATAGACCAGTTCGCCGACATAAGGATGGCGCTCGGGGATCGTCATTTCGTTGGAATATTCATAGACCGCCTTGATGCGCTCGATATCGCGGCAATCCAGCTCGGGGTCGACACCCTGCGTATACATGTTCAGCGCCAGCGTCACGACGTCGACATTGCCGGTGCGCTCGCCATTGCCGAACAGCGTGCCTTCGACGCGGTCGGCACCCGCCATCAGGCCGAGTTCCGTCGCAGCGATGCCCGTGCCGCGGTCATTATGCGGATGCAGGGAAATGATGACGTTTTCGCGGTTGTCGATATTGCGGCACATCCATTCGATCTGGTCGGCATAGATGTTCGGTGTCGCCATTTCCACCGTCGACGGCAGGTTCAGGATCAGCTTGTTGTCGGCCGTCGGCTTTACGACCTCGACCACGGCGTTGCAGATTTCCAGCGCCACTTCCAGCTCGGTGCCGGTGAAGCTCTCAGGCGAATATTCGAAGCGGTAGCCGCCGCCGGCCTTGGCCGCCATATCGGTGATCATCTTGGCCGCATCGACAGCGATCTGCTTGATGCCGTGCACATCCTTGCCGAACACCACGCGGCGCTGCAATTCCGAGGTGGAGTTGTAGAAATGGATGATCGGCTTGTTGGCGCCTTCCAGCGCTTCAAACGTGCGGGTAATCAGCTCCGGGCGGCACTGCACCAGCACCTGCAGGGAGACATCGTCAGGCACATTGCCTTCCTCCACGCACCAGCGGGCGAAATCGAAGTCCGTCTGCGAGGCCGAAGGAAAACCGATCTCGATTTCCTTGAAGCCCATTTCGAGCAGCAGCTTGAACATGCGGGCCTTGCGGTCGTGACCCATGGGGTTGACCAGCGACTGGTTGCCGTCGCGCAGGTCCACCGAACACCAGATCGGCGCCTTGTCGATGGTCTTGCCCGGCCATGTGCGGTCAGGGATATTGATGGTCGGGTAAGGGCGATACTTCACGCTCGCGTCCGACATGCCCTTGGAAATATTAGTGATCTTGCCGTCCATTTCGCTTCCTCCTTGCGCAGTCCGCGGGCGTCTTCAGCCATCGGCGGATGCGCGGCCCTTTAGAGCCTAAATCCAGTATAAAATGAGATTTCGAGATGAGGAGCGTTTGCACCAGCGGGCTTTCGGCCGCCGGGCGCTCCTCACTGGACCCGGCAACCGCGTGTAAGGTCGAGGCTAAGAAGCGAGAGTGCACCGCACGGAGAGGCGTTCGCAGAAATCTGCGCGCTCATGCCGGAAATGGTTGCGATGCTGTTGCTCATGGCGATGTGTATAAACAGCGGCTGGCGGTCTGACAAGTGATCTTGTGCTGCGCGCTGGTTATTTTCCCTGCCTGCCGCTCTCAAGCCTTTCTGCCTAACCACGCTTCACCACCCGCTGCAACGCCATCATCAGGCCGCCGCCGATCAACCCCCAGAAGGCCCCGGAAACGCCGCCGAAGGAGAGGCCGGAGGCTGTGATGAGGAAAGTGATGGCGGCCGCCTCGCGGGTTTCCGGCTCCTTGAAGGCTGCCACTGCGGAGCCGGAAAAGGCGCCGACCAGCGCCAACCCCGCCACCGCCTGAATGAGGATGGGCGGCGCCAGCGCCACGAAGGCCGTGACCACGCCGGCCAGCAGGCCGAAGATGATATAGCCGACGCCGGCGATGATCGCCGCCCAGTAACGCCGCCTCGCATCAGGATGGGCATCCTCGCCCGCGCACATGGCCGCCGTTATGGCGGCAAGATTGACCGCATGGCCGCCAAAGGGCGCGGAAAGCAGGGAGAAAAAGCCGGTCGCCGCGAAAAGCGGGCCGGGCTGCGGGTCGTAGTGGTTGACCTTCAGCACCGCGATGCCGGGAATATTCTGCGAGGCCATGGTCACGATGAAGAGCGGCAGCGCGATGGAGACGACGGCGTGCAGGCTGAAGACGGGCGTTACCCACTCAATAGGCGGCGTCAGCGATTGCGCCACGCTATCGAGCGCGCCATCGGGAATATCGACACCGAAGATCATCAAAAGCACGAAGGCGGCAAGGGCCGCGGGCACGGCGAACAGCCGCTTGAAGGCTCCAACGACGATCCAGGCAAGAATGATGGGTAATCCGAGCGCCGGGTTGAAGCCGATCGCCTTGATGGGCGCGAAACACAGGCCGATGATGACGCCCGACAGCATGGCGTTGGCAAGCGGTGCGGGAATGGAGGCGACCGCTTTTCCAAGCGGCCTGAACAGGCCTGCGATGATGATCAAAATGGCGCAGATGACAAAACCGCCGACCGCCGCCGGAAAGCCACCCTCGATGACGCCGGTGGTGGCAAGCAATGCCGCGCCCGGCGTCGACCACGCGATGCTGATGGGGAGACGGGTGGTGACGGAAAGAGCGATGGCGCAAAGCCCCATCGCCACCGAAAGCGCCATCAGCGCCGACGCCGCTTCGAAATCCGTCGCACCGACGGCTTTCAACCCCTGCAGCACAACGGCGAAGGAGCTGGCAAAGCCGACAAAGGCGGTGAGGCAGCCCATGAACAGGCTCTGGACGGAAAAATCTTTCAGCATGAAGCACTCTGCGGCCTGCGGCCTGTCGCAAACAACCGCAGCGGTCCGCATTGGCGACAGGCGAAAAAAATTGAAGCGTGATGCGCGAATCCGGGGATGGCGACACGCCTTGGATGAAGCGTGGTTATATTCAGGATCAAAAAAGACGCGGCTTGGCAAGATGGGCCACCAGACTTCAGGTACGGCGGCATGGAAAACGTCATCAAAGTTTAGCGGCGAGGCGCTAATCCTGCCCGCATCACAACAGGTCATCCGCCACAACAGGGACCCTCGCCATGCTCCGCATCGTCACTATTGCCGCCTGCTGTTTCGCGGCTCTTCCCGCCGCTGCCCAGACCCCGCCTGCGCCGGCCTTCCTTGGCCAGATCGTCATTCCCTCGGGCCTCTCCATCAATGGCGTTACCTTCGGCGGCATTTCCGATCTCGCCTTTGACAGCGAAACGGGCCGTTATTTCGCAATTTCCGATGATCGCGTGGAAAAAGGTCCGGCCCGCTATTACGAGCTGGAACTGGCCGTAACGGAAGGCGCCGCCACGCTCAACATCGCCGCGACCCATGAACTGAAAGACGAGACCGGCGCGGCTTTTGCGCCAAAGAGCATCGATGCGGAAGGCATCGCGCTCGACCGCAAGGGCGGCAAGCTCTATTGGTCCTCCGAACGCGACCTGAAGAACCTGCCGGCGCTTTACGTCTCGGACATCGACGGCGGCAATGTGAAGCGGCTGGAATTGCCGGACGCCTATCTCGTCAACGACGCAAAGACCAAGGGCGTTCAGAACAACCTCGCTTTTGAAGGCCTGGCCCTGATGCCCGGCCGGCTGATCGCCGCCACCGAAAACGCTCTCATCCAGGACGGCCCCAAGGCGACGCCGCAGGCGGGCAGCCCGGCCCGTATCCTCGTCATCGACACGGCGACGCTGAAGCCGGTCGCCGAGCACGTCTATGTCACCGAGGCAATCTCGAAGACACCAACAGCCGCCGAGCCGAAATATAACGACAACGGCCTTTCCGCCATTGCAGCCCTGCCGGATGGCCGTTTTGTCGCGGTAGAGCGCAATTTTGCCTCCGGCGTCGGCAACCACATCCGCTTCTTCATCGCCGACATGTCCCGCGCCGACAATATTCTCGGCAAGGACAAGATCGATCCGGCATCCGTGGCCGCCGTGTCCAAATCACCCTGGTTTGAAATCAACGAAGGCGATTTCGGCCTCGATATCGACAATATCGAGAGCTTCGCCTTCGGCCCTGTGGTGGATGGCAAGCAGCTTTTTGTCATCGCCTCCGACGACAATTTCAACATGGGCAAGCAGTTCACCCAGTTTGCGGCATTCGCAATTCCCGCCAATCTGGGTCAGTGAAATCCACCGCAACAGAATGCCGGCTCTGGACAATGTCCGGGCCGGCATCGGCAACCGAGAGGGATACTGCTTTACCAGCGGAGCAGACGTGAACCGGCGAAAGCGCCAATGATACCGGCCAACAGAATGCCCAGGGAATACCAGATCAACACGAAGGCCATGCCGTTTTCGGTGCAGAACCACGAATAGACCCATGCTCCGGCCGCACCCGCGGCGATACCGGCGGCAAAACCCGCAAGCGTGGGATCAGCGGGAGCCGACCGCCTGAGAATCGCGAAATTCGCCAGAAACAGCGGCAGCGCGAAAGCAACGATCAGAAACGGGCAATGCAGCGCCGATGATCCGAGAATGAGGGTGCTGTAGGTGCCGGGCACGGCAAATCCAAGCTGGACGAGCGCAATCAGCGCCATGGCGGCAAAAATCAGCGCAAGCCACACAAACAGGCAACCCCTCTCGCCTTCCGGCCGCGCAAGGCGCATGACGGCAAAAAATGCAGTGAGGGCCAGCAGGGCATTATAGGCGGATTTGACCCAGAAACCCGGCTCGGTCATGGCCTCGCTCATGTCGACGCGAAGCCCCAGAATGACGACCATCAGCACGAGTGAGATCCCGAGCGCGGGCAAGGCCGCGAATGCCAGCCTGCGCTCCAGTGCGAAAGCGGGTACGGGTTTCAGATCACCCGCCAGTTGTTCGATGATGTCTTCCGTTTTTCTCACCTGTCCCCCCGCAACTTTGCCGCCAGGACTTTCAGCGTTCTGTGAATACCAACCCTTGCCGCCAGCTCGGTCTGGCCGGATCTTTCCGCCGCTTCGGCAATTGACTGGCCTTCGAGCTTAACCCTTCGAATGAGATCGCGTTGCCGCTCCGGCAGGTCATCGAGCAGCCGCTCCACATCCATACGGGCCATGACCGCATCGACGGAGGACTCCGCCTCCAGCGTCTCATCGAGTTCCACTTCCGCCAGCATTCGGGCGCCCCTGCCCCGATAGTGATCGATGAGCTTGTAGCGCGCTATCGAGAAGAACCATGCCGTGAACGGTCTTGCACGGTCATAGGTCTCCCGCTTGGCGTGAAGCGACAACAGGGTTTCCTGCACGAGATCTTCGACATCGCCTCTGGAGGCGGCCGCCATGCGCCGGCCGTAATAGGCAATCAGCAGCCGTCGCAGGCCATGAAGCAAATGCCGGTAGGCACCTTCGTCCCCATCAAGGGAACGCAGCATCAGCATTTTTAATGTCTCTTCCGAAGGGCTGCCTGTCATCGTCACTATCGGGTTATTCGCAGTCGGCAGGATATTGTTACATGGTGGCTTTAAAAAAAGCTCGCCCGAACTTGTCGTCACAAGCGCGTGAAGATGTAACAGGCGGCGGGTCGCTCCCGAATGGACAATCGTGAGCCCCGGCACAATGCCGGCGGACATGCAACGACGTCCAGAGGAGACTTTTCATGACCCGCATTTTTACCGCCATCGCCGCCGCTTCCCTGTTTTCCGCTCTTTCCTTCGCAGGCATCGCCCATGCCGATGGCATGAAAACCGATACGATGAAGAAGGATACCATGCATAGCGGCACCATGAAGACGGAGACGATGAAAAAGGATGGCATGTCCATGGCCAGCAAGAAGGACTGCATGCACAAGGCCGGTATGGAAATGGACAAGATGAAAAAGGCCGACATGATGAAGGCCTGCGACATGATGAAGTAAGGCGGCCTGAACGGAAAAAGCCCGCACCGGTTTTGACCGATGCGGGCTTTCTCAACTGAAAATCGAAAACTCAGAGTTCCGACTGGCTTTCGACGATCTTGCCGACGAGGCCGTAATCCTTGGCCTCTTCCGCGCCGAGCCAGTAGTCGCGATCGATGTCCTTGGCGATCTTTTCTTCGCTCTGGCCGGTGGCCTTGGAGAAGATCTTGATCAGGCGCTGGTTCATCTTGATGATTTCGCGCGCCTGGATTTCGATGTCGGACGCCATGCCGCGCGTACCGCCGGAGGGTTGGTGCAGCAGGAAGCGGGTGTTCGGCAGGCAGAGGCGACGTTCCTTCGGCACCGAGACGTAAATCAGCGCACCGGCGGAGGCGACCCAGCCCGTGCCGATGATGTAGACCTTCGGCTTGATGAACTTGATCATGTCATGGATGGAATCACCCGATTCGACATGACCGCCCGGCGAATTGACGTAAACGCGAATGTCATCGTCACTGGCGGCGGCAAGAGCCACGAGCTGCGTGCAGACCTTCTGCGCCAGTTCCTGCGTGATGCCGCCATAGATGAAGATCGAACGCGACTTGAAAAGATTCGCTTCCGTTTCCTTGCCGATCGGCAGTTCCTTGCTCTTGTCGTCTTCGTCTTCGTTCATCAACGGCTCTCTCCAGCAAAATTCGTGCATGCCCTTCGGACATAGTGCGACTTGTTACGTAAGGCAATGAGAGAAAAAGGCAAGGTTTGCCCGCCAACAATAAACAGCACCCCCGGCAGATGACGCATGGACAGCCTGTCTGCCTTCGCGATATCGTCGATGCCTCATTGCAGCGCCGCCTGCCGCGGAAAGCCCAAGATTCCGTTGCGGACGGCCATAATTTCAAGAGGGAACCATGCTGAAAAGACTAAGCCTCGCCGCCGCTGCGCTCGGCCTCACCACCCTGCCCGCTTTCGCCCATCTGAACCCGGAAGAACACGGTTCCTTCATGGCCGGCGTGTCCCACCCCTTCTTCGGTGCGGACCACATTCTGGCGATGGTGGCCGTCGGCATCTGGGCCTCGCAGATCGCCTTTGCCCGAAACGACCGCAAAGCGCTGTGGATCGTGCCCGCCGCTTTCGTCGGCACCATGGCCGCAGGCTTCCTGATGGCGGTTTACGGCATCGATCTTCCCTTCGTCGAACCCGCCATTCTCGCCTCCGTGATCGGCCTTGGCCTGCTGGTTGCGATGGCGGCAAGGCTTCCCACGGCAGCGGCGGCGGCCGTTGTCGGCGCTTTCGCGCTTTTCCACGGCCATGCCCATGGCGGTGAACTCGGCAGCGCCGGCGCGCTTCAATTCGGCGTCGGCTTCATGATCGCCACCGCCATCCTGCATGCGGCCGGCATCGCGCTCGGCCTCGGCATTGCCCGTTTCGGCTCGGCCGCAAGCCGCACCGTCGGCGCGCTGACGGCGATTGCGGGTCTCTCGCTTGCCTTTGGCGGCTGAGGATCATTACCGAAATTTAAAATTTGGACCGCTTTGAAAAGCCTGAATTCTGGCCTACCTCCTTATCGTGGATTTACGCTTCACGGTAAGGAGGCAGCATATGTCACCGGAAGAAAGCCAGCTTCTCAAGGCCCTGTTCGACAGGACCAAAACCGCATCCGCCACCCCGCGTGACCGCGAGGCGGAAACTTTGATCGCAGACGCCGTGCGCGATCAGCCCGCAGCCCCCTATTATCTCGCCCAGGCGGTGATCGTTCAGGAAAAAGGTCTGGAAGCGGCAGCAGCCCATATCAAACAGCTCGAAGACCGCATCCACGCACTGGAAAGCGGCAATAGCGCCCCTCAGGCGGCGGCGCAGGGCGGTTTCCTCAGCTCCATCTTCGGCACCGGCCAGCCGCAACCACCCGCACCGGCGCCAGCCCCTGCGGCCCCGCAAACGTCATGGCGCAACGATACCGCCGGCCAGACGGCAGGCCCTTGGGGAGCGGCAACCAATCAGCAGCAGCCCGGTGGCCCATGGAGCCAGGCCGCCGCAGGCGGACGTTCAGGTGGTGGGTTTCTGCAAGGCGCGCTCGGCACCGCTGCCGGTGTTGCGGGCGGCATGCTGCTGGCCAATTCGCTGAGCGGCATTTTCGGCAGCCACATGTCGTCGCTCGGCCTTGGTTCGCCCTTCGGCGGCGGCAATGCCGCTGGCAACGCACCCGTCGAGGAAACCGTCGTCAACAACTATTACGGCGACAGCGCAAGCCCGCAGAATAACGACGATGACGATATCCAGCAGGTCGATTACGACGACAGCGCCGACGATGCGGATGTTGATTCAGGCGACGACGGTTCGTTCGCCTGAACCTTGTATCACATAAACAGCCGGATCAGCCGCGGCCGCGATAGGTGGCAACGCCCTGATCCGGCAACCACACGCCTTCAGGCGCCGGTCCGGTCTGCCAGAACACATCGATCGGAATGCCGCCGCGCGGATACCAGTAAGCGCCGATGCGCAGCCATTTCGGCTGCAGCAGTTCTACCAGCCGCTTGGCAATATAGACCGAGCAGTCCTCGTGGAATGCGCCGTGGTTGCGGAAGGACTGCAAAAACAGCTTCAGAGACTTCGATTCCACCAGGAAATCGCCCGGAATATAGTCGATGACGATATGGGCGAAATCCGGCTGGCCGGTCATCGGGCAAAGCGAGGTGAATTCGGGCGCGGTGAAGCGCACGACATAATCGGTGCCGGCATTGCCGTTCGGCACTTTTTCGAGAACGGCCTTTTCCGGGCTCTCTGGCGTATCGACCTTCGTGCCCAGCTGCGACAGGCCGGAAACATCCGTCACGGACATGGAAAACTCCTGTTTATTTAAACAATCACTTTGACGCCATGCGCCTTTTCGCCTTCCGGCTCGACGTGAATGGCAAGGCTGGCGCCCGGTATGACGTCCCTTATGGCATCTTCAAGGCGGTCGCAAATATCATGCGCCTCCCGCACCGTCATGACGGCCGGAACGACGACGTGAAAATCGATGAAGGCGGCCGAACCGGCGCGGCGGGTTCTGAGATCATGCACCCCGATGACGCCGCCGGAATTTTCCGCAATCGCCTTCTTGATCGCCTCGTCCTCTTCCGGCTCCACCGCCCGGTCCATCAAGCCGCCAAGTGAATGCAGAATGACTTTCGAGCCCTGGAAGAGGATGTTGATGGCCACCAGAATGGCGAGCAGCGGATCGAGAATGGCGTAACCCGTCAGAAGCGCCAGAACGAGACCCACGAGAACGCCCGCCGAGGTCACGACGTCAGACATGATATGATGGCCGTCGGCCGCGAGCGCCGGTGAGGCATATTTCTTGCCGACGCGAATGAGGATCGTCGCCCAGACGGCATTGATCGCACCCGCCGCCGCATTGATGACCAGACCGAGAACCGGCGCTTCCGGCAGCCTCGGATTGAAAAGGGCGCCCCAGGCCTCCTGCACGATCAGGAGCGCGGCAACCACGATCAGCACACCCTCCACGACGGCGGAAATATACTCCGCCTTGTGGTGACCGAACTGGTGATCATCATCGGCCGGCTTCTGCGCATAGCGAATGACGAAATAGGCGATGAAGGCCGCGACCACATTGACGGTCGATTCCAGACCGTCAGATAAAAGCGCGACCGAGCCCGTGACCCACCAGGCCACAAGTTTGAGGCCCAGCACACCGAAAGAAAGCGGAATGCTCCAGAATGCGAGCTTCCTTACCAGCGCATTGCCTTCACTGTTCATTTTTGCCCCCGTGCGGATGCGAACGAATTGCATGACCGACTGCCAAAACGCACGAACCGCGCGCACGGGGTCTCCGTGCGCGCGGTTCGCTATTTGAGCGTTCTATCGTTCAAACGGAGAACAAGGTCAAGGGCCTTGCGCTCACGCCAAAAGCATCACTCTTCGCTCTTCTGCTCGCAGAAACGAATGCGGTTGCCGAATGGATCGGTCACTTCCATCACATCGCCCCAGGGCAGTTCTTCAACGCCGGGCTTCAGGAAGCGATAATCCTTCGCCGCCAGTTCCTGCTGATAGGCATGAACGCCGCGCATGGTCGCGAAAATGTTGGAGCCCGGCGTCGCATCACCGTGATGACCGCTGAGATGAAGACCCATTCCGGCCCGGGAAACCTGCATGTAAAGCGGGAAATTATCGCCGAAGCGGTGTTCCCAATCGACCTCGAAACCGAGAAAATCGACATAGAACTCCCGCGCCTTGGCTTCGTCGAATATCCTGACGATCGGGAATATCCGCTCGAAGCCAATGTCTCCAGCGTTTTGTGTCCCGGCACCACCCATGCTGCCTCAACCTCTTTTCGGCCCCATAAAATGAAACCGGCCGCAACAAGTGCGGCCGGTACAGTCAGCTTATTCGGCTGCGACGATCTTGCCGTCCTGCCACTTGAACAGCGAGAAGGCCTGCGACGTCAGGTCGCCGTTTTCGCCATAGGTGACCTTGCCGATTGCCGTCGGGAAAGCGTCGCCGCTCTTCAGGGCCGTGGCGACCGCTTCGGAATCCTTGGCGCTTCCGGCCTTCTCGATGCCGGCCTTCAGGACTTCAACGGCAGCGTAAGCGTTGAGCGTGAAGGCTTCCGCCGGAATGTTGGCGGCCTTCAGCGCTTCGGCAGCAGCCTTGGAGTCGTCGTTCTTCAGCGCGTCGGAAGCGTTGGTGAAGATCGTGCCTTCGCCAGCCTGCGAACCGATGTTCCAGAACTCGCTGTTCGACAGGCCGTCACCGCCGATAACGGCAGCCTTGGAGCCGATATCCTTCAGCTGGCGCACCAGAAGACCTGCTTCCGGGTGGTAACCGCCGAAATAGACGATGTCGACATTGTCGGACTTCAGACGGGCCGTCAGCGCGCCGAGATCTTTTTCGCCTGGTGTCAGCGCATCATAGAGAACTTCGGTCACGCCACCGGCATTCAGCGTCGCCTTGAAGGAGTCCGCCAGACCTTTGCCGTAAGCGCCCTTGTCGTGAATGATGGCGATCTTCTTGTCCTTGAGGTTGGAAAGAACATATTTCGCCGCAACCTCGGCCTGCTGGTCGTCACGACCGCAGGTGCGGAAGACGTTGGCAAGGCCGCGGTTGGTCAGGCCCGGTGCGGTCGCCGTCGGCGTCACCATCAGCACGCCGTTTTCGGCAAAGACATCCGATGCCGGAATGGCGACACCCGAGGTCACCGGACCGACGACGAAGTGGATGCCTTCTGCAACCAGCTGGTTGGCAGCGGAAACGCCCTGCTTGGGCTCGCCGCCATCATCAGCGAGCTTCAGCACGACCTGTTCGCCGAGGATGCCGCCCTTTTTGTTGATTTCACTGACTGCCGTCTGGGCGCCGTTCTTGACCTGGTCGCCATAGGCGGCAACAGGACCGGTGAGCGGCGCAATCAGGCCGATGACGATTTCGGCATGAGCAAGGGGTGCGAATGCGAAGGACGCTGCGAGCGTCACGCTGGTCAATGTCTTCAGTTTCATCCTGGTGTCTCCTTAAAGGGGGTCGCGGACCCGGTGAGCGCCATGGGCGCCGACCGAATGAAACTATCGGACGCCTCCCGGCGAAAACTCGTTCCATTTTTGAATTCCGAGCCTTCCACTCAACTCATACGGAAGGTTTGATGATTTATGCAAGTCACCTTTGCTGGATTAGGTCTATTAGCGGTAAATCATTCACCGGATCGGCCGTGATTGCGCTGTCTGAACGGACAAATCGACCTTCCTTAAACGCTTGGCGTTTGGTCGCCGCTGGAGGATAATACGCCATGATCGCAGCAGATGAAGAATTTCTGGCGGGCCTGCCCGTCTTCCGGCATTTTGAAGACGTGGCCGACCCCGCGCTTTATCGCGCCCTGCCGCCGGGATGGGGGCTGGCCATCGCCGATATCGTTGATTCGACCGCGGCGATCGGTACTGGCCGATACAAGGCCGTCAACATGGCTGGTGCGGCGGTCATTTCAAGCGTTTCAAACAGTCTCGGACGTCACGACCTGCCCTTCGTTTTCGGCGGCGATGGCGCAGCCGTTGCCGTGCCCCCCCACGGGCTGCCTGTGGCGCGCACAGCACTTTCGAATGTGCAGCGCTGGGTGAAGGATGACCTCGATCTTGCCATGCGCGTGGCGCTGGTCCCCGTCGAAGATATCCGCAGCAACGGTTTCGATATTCGCGTCGCCCGCTTTCAGGCAAGCGAGGATGTTTCCTACGCCATGTTTTCGGGCGGCGGTAACAGCTGGGCGGAGGCGCGAATGAAGGAGGGGCAATATGCCCTGCCCGCAGCCGAAGCGGGCGAGCGCCCGGACCTGACGGGACTTTCCTGTCGCTGGAACCCCATCCCCGCCACCCACGGCAAGGTGGTGTCGATCATTGCCGTGCCTGGGCCGTCGCGGGACATGCCAGCGTTTCGCCAGCTGGTCGTCGATCTCGTTGATCTGGCCGAGCAGGATGCGCGACACGGCCACCCCGTGCCGGAGGATGGGCCTAAACTTGGTTTCGTGGGTGAGGGTCTCGGCCTCGAAGCCCGGGCAGGTGCTGCCCATCACGATCTCTGGGGCAAGACACGCCGTTCGCTGCGCATTCTCGGCGAGTCCCTGCTCGTCAATCTTCTCGGCCTGACAAAGCTGTCTCTCGGGCGGTTCAATGCGGCGCGTTACCGGCGTTCGGTCGCGAGCAATACCGATTTCAGAAAATTCGATGACGGCCTGAAGATGACGGTGGATATCGACGCCGCACGGCTCGAGAAAATCCACGCAAGGCTGGAAACGGGTCGCCTCTCTGGCAGCTGCTATTACGGCCTGCACGAACAGGATGCCGCATTGATGACCTGCATCGTGCCGTCACCACTTTCGAGAGACCACATGCATTTCGTGGATGGTGCGGACGGCGGATATGCGGCTGCGGCGACCCGTCTCAAGCAGCAGATACACACTGCTGCGCCGGGCTGAATACCACGCCGATACCCGCCCTCAATTCCCGTGCCGGAGGCACTGCCGCAAAAGCCGCCGAAAAGAAAAACCGGCGTCATGCGCCGGTTTCAATTGAGTTGTGCTGCCGGGCCTTAACAGGGCCGTGGGATCAGGCTGCGGTCTTGCTGCTCTTCTGCGCCTGGCAGTAAATTTCCTCGAGGGAGGCGAGGATTTTCTTCACGGATTCGGAGTTGCTGGAATAGTAGATGGTCTGCGCATCGCGTCGTGTCTTGACCAGTCGCTGGGCACGCAATTTCGAAAGATGCTGCGAGAGAGCGGACTGGCTGAGACCAACCTGTGAGGCGAGGACACCAACCGGCACTTCCGTATCCACCAGCGTGCACAAGATCATCAGGCGCTTGGGATTCGCCATGGCTGAGAGCAAGTCTGCAGCGGCGATGCTATGTTCCGACAGAGATTGGTTATCCATACGCTCAAGTCTCCTGATGACAGTCGAAAAAGACGGTCATGGTGGCTATTATAGGTGTTCCAAAAGGTGTTTTTATAATTCAGTTGATACGTTGTATATACCTAAATCTTGCTTATATCGTGTCCCTTTCAAAGACTATTCTTCATCGGTTATTTACTTAAGATATTGTGACAAAATTATCAGCTTTTTGCCTGTTTTTTGGCAGTTTAATGATAAACATATGTATTAGCAGCAGTATTTATAAGCAATAAACGATCAAAAGTTGAGCGCTTCAATCTTAACGCCCGATGCCGGATTTTGGGGTGACAATCTACTACCACCTTAAATTTAGCAGCGAGCTAAAGAATCTAGATTAACTTTGCGCAATTTTCTCTAAGTTTGCAATATGATTTTTATTAGTAATTATTTTCATGCATAACTTGTGATATCAAAAATATTCTTTGCTACCGTGGGAAGGTATAACTTGCGATGCAAAGATCTTGTAGAAACAGAAAAAGGGCCTTCCATGAAGGCCCTTTCTTTTTCAGACCGGCGAATCACTACTTTTTGCGGTGACGCGTCAGCCCGGCCACGACTTCATCTGCGGAAATCGTGCCTATTATAGCACCATTGTCGACGACGCCGATCGCTCCGGAATGTTTTGACAGCGCGTCGAGAATATCGATCAGCGGCGATGATGGACGGGCGGTGGCGGCGACGTTCATCTGGCCGTTGCGTTCATCCACGCCCCGCTTCATCACATCGGCAGCAGTCAGCATGGAAATCGGGTTCATGTTCTGCACGAAATCCGCGACATAGGACGTGGCCGGCTGCTTGACGATCTGCTGCGGCGTTCCGCACTGGATGATGCGTCCGCCTTCCATCATGGCGATACGGTTGCCGATGCGGAAGGCCTCGTCCAGATCGTGACTGACGAAGAGGATAGTCTTCTTCAGCCGGCTCTGGAATTCCAGAAGCTCGTCCTGCAGGCGGCTTCTGATAAGGGGGTCGAGCGCCGAGAACGGCTCGTCCATCAACAGGATCGGCGCGCCGGTGGCAAAGGCTCTGGCCAGCCCCACACGCTGCTGCATGCCGCCGGAAAGCTCTCCCACCTTGCGGTCGGCCCAGGCGGACAGGTTCACCAGTTCCAGCTGCTCGGCCACCATGCGCTTGCGCTCGGCTTCCGGCACGCCGGAAAGCTCAAGCCCGAAGCCGACATTGTCGGCCACATTGCGCCAGGGCAGAAGACCGAATTGCTGGAAGACCATGGAAACCGTGTGCATGCGCAGATCGCGCAGCGATTTCGCCGGGCAGCGATAGGGATCGACATAGCCGGACTTGGTCTTCACGCCGACATTGCCGCGCACCACAGGCGCAAGCCCATTGACGGCCCTGAGCAGGGTCGACTTGCCGGAACCGGAAAGCCCCATGAGCACAAGTATCTCGCCTTCACTGACCGAGAGCGAGGCATTGGCGACGCCGAGAACCAGCCCGGTTTCGGTATTGATCTCGTCCCGCGTGCTGCCCTTGTCGATCAGCGGCAGCGCCGCATCGGGCCGGTCGCCGAAAACGATATCGACATTTCCGAAGATGATGGCGTCACTCATAGATCATCCTCCGCGCCGGGAAGGCGGAAAAGCCGGTCGAGAACGATCGCCAGTATGACGATGCACAGTCCCGCTTCGAAGCCCATGGCGATATTGACGGTGTTCAGGGCGCGCACGACAGGCACCCCAAGACCATTCGCGCCCACGAGGGCGGAAATGACCACCATCGACAGTGACAGCATGATAGTCTGGGTGAGGCCAGCCATGATCTGCGGTGCGGCGAAGGGGAGCTCCACCTTGCGCAGCACCTGCGACGGCGTTGCACCAAAGGCGACGGCCGCCTCCACCAGCGCCGGCGGCGTCGAGACGATGCCGAGGCGGGTAAGCCGCACGGGTGCCGGAATGGCGAAGATGACGGTGGCGATGAGGCCCGGAACCATGCCGAGACCGAACAGCACCAGCGCCGGAATGAGATAGACGAAAGTGGGGATGGTCTGCATCAGATCCAGCGCCGGGCGCATACCGGCATAGATCCATTTGCGGCGGGCCGCCAATATGCCGAGCGGTATGCCGATGATCATGCACACGGCGCTGGCGGCGATGACCAGCGCCAGCGTTTCCGTCGTCGCTTTCCAGTAGCCGAGATTGATGATGAGCAGCAGCCCGAGCGCGGCAAAGATGGGCATGCCGACGGAGCGGCGCGTCCAGGCCGAAAGCGCCGTCAAGATCACGACGATGACCAGCGGATGCGGCGCCTGCAGCACATAAAGCAGGGCGTTGATGACGCTTTGGAAAATGAAGGAAAGCCAATCGAAGAAAAAAGCGAGATTGCCGGTCAGCCAGTCAATGGCCTCCTTGGCATATCGGCCGACGGGCAGGCGGTTTTCAGGAGCGCTGAGCCATTCCACGGTAAGAAAAGACCTTTCGTGAATTAAAACAATTCCAGCAAAAATGCGTAGCGGTTTTGCGTCCGGAATTGCGCAGACAACAAAGGAATGGAGCATCGCCATCCCGTTTTACCGGAATTGCTCCAATGCAGAAATGACGGCCGGCAATAAAACTGCCGGACGCGGTGCTGGCGCATGACCTTCAATGTCTGAAAATTCACAGGCAAGGTCATGCATGGGCATCGTTATTTCCCGCTGATCCGGCCTGCCATGCAGGCCGGATGCAGTCATGCATAGTCTTGCGGCTTAAAGGCCGAGAGCCTTCTTTACGGTGGGCAGGGCATCGGCGCTGCCGTCCTTGGTCTTGACGTTGGCGAGCCATGGTTCGATCGCCGCCGGATTGGCCTTCAGCCAGGCGGTTGCAGCCGCCTCGCCCTCAAGGCCGTCATTCAGGATCTTGCCCATGATCTCGTTTTCCATGGGCAGGGAAAATTGCAGGTTCTTGAGGAAAGCGCCGACATTTGGGCATTCCTCGACATAACCCTTGCGGACATTGGTATGGATCGTCGCGCCGCCGAGGTTGGGGCCGAAGACCTCGTCGCCGCCGGTCAGATAGGTCAGCTTGAAATTCGCATTCATCGGATGCGGTTCCCAGCCGAGGAAGACGATCGGTTCGCCGGATTTTTCCGCGCGCGCCACCTGGGAAAGCATGCCCTGTTCGGACGATTCGACCACCTCGAAAGATTTCAGTCCGAAACTGTCCTTGGCCACCATATCGAGAATCAGGCGGTTGCCGTCATTGCCGGGTTCGATGCCATAGATCTTGCCGCCGAGATCAGCGCTGTGGGCGGCGATATCCTTGAAATCCTTGATGCCGAGTTCGGCGCCCTTGGCGTTGGTCGCCAGCGTGTATTTGGCGCCGGTCAGGTTTTCCCGCAGCGTCTCGACGGATTTGTCTTCGCGATAAGGCGCGATATCGCCTTCCATGGTCGGCATCCAGTTGCCGAGGAAGACATCGATGTCCTTGTTTTTGAGGGATGTATAGGTAACGGGGACGGAGAGAAGCTTGACGTCGGTCTCATAGCCAAGGCTTTTCAGAAGGACGGTGGCGGTCGCCGTCGTGGCGGTGATGTCGGTCCAGCCGACATCGGAAAACCGCACCGTGCCGCAACTTGCCGGTTCGGCGGCGCTGGCCGCGCTGAACGTCATGGAGGAGATTGCTGCGGCCAAGACCAGACAGCGACTTCTATTTGCAAACATTGTTTGCTCCCTGTTTTTTCGTTCCCTTGCCATTATCAATATCTGCCGGACACAATCAACTCGCGTGCATTTGCGTGCTTTGGCCCACCGTTTGCGACAAAATGGTAAAAATGTGGGTATTCAGCGGTGCAGTGTCGAAAAAGGGCAGGCCGTAGAAATCTGTGTTTTTCCCACGGCCATACTTTTCAATCCGCCTCTTCCTCGTCAAAAGACGCAGGATGCAGCACCGGCTGGAAAACCGGGAGCGGTTTGTGAGGCACGGCGTGCCGATTGAAGAGGTTGGAGCATTCAAACGCGGGTGCTCCGGGAGTGGATAATGGCAAAACTCTATTTCAATTATTCAACGATGAATGCCGGCAAATCGACCATGCTGCTGCAGGCGTCCTATAATTATCACGAACGCGGCATGCGCACGCTGATCTTCACGGCCGCCTTTGACGACCGGGCGGGTGTCGGCCGCGTTGCCTCGCGCATCGGCCTGTCCTCCGACGCCATGACCTTCGATGAAAATACCGACCTGTTCGCCGAGGTATCGGCCCACAATACGCAAGCGCCGGTCGCCTGCGTTTTCGTCGATGAGGCCAATTTTCTCTCAGAGCACCATGTCTGGCAGCTTGCCGAGATTGTCGACCAGCTCAACATTCCGGTCATGACCTACGGCCTGCGCACGGATTTTCAGGGCAAGCTTTTTCCCGCCTCGAAAGAACTCCTCGCCATTGCCGACGAGCTTCGCGAAATCCGCACCATCTGCCATTGCGGCCGCAAGGCAACGATGGTGGCCCGCTTCGACAATGAAGGAAAGGTCGTGACGGAAGGCGCACAGATCGATGTCGGCGGCAACGAGAAATATGTTTCCTTCTGCCGCCGCCACTGGGTGGAGACGTTCAAGGGCGAGTGAGCATCTGCGTCCGGTTGCCGCATTTGATTTTCCGCAAAGATGGCCGCCCTGCTCCCGGGCTAAGACGACAGCGACACATTCGCGTGGATGTGCTTTCTCTCAGGAGCAAAATTATGCAGAACAGAACTGCCAAATTCGCCGGCCTCGCCATTCTCGCAGGTCTTTTCGCCTTTCCCGCCCTTTCTGCCGAAATCGAAGTGAAGATGCTCAACAAGGGCAGCGACGGTCAGGCGATGGTCTTCGAACCCGCAACCGTCAAGGCCGCCGTCGGTGACGTCATCACCTTCGTCCCGGTTGACAAGGGTCATGATGCGGCCGCCGTGAAGGACATGATCCCCGAGGGTGTCGCCGACTTCAAGGGCAAGATGAACGAGACGGTGAAGGTGACCGTCGAGAAGGAAGGCGCCTACGTCGTCAAATGCACACCGCATCTCGGCATGGGCATGATCGCGCTTGTCGTCGTTGGCGATGCGGCTCCGGCCAATCTTGACGCCGTCAAGAACGGCAAGCTGCCGAAAAAGGCGCGCGACCGGTTGAATGACGAGATCGCCAAGCTCGGCCTCTAACCACATATGCCTTCGGTTCCGCGACGGCCGCTGTTCCACAATCAGTGTGGAAAGCCATAATGGCCGGCGCGGACCGCAGGTTGAGAAAAGTTTCGCAATCATGTTGTATCCCGGTTGACCGGGACATATCTGGAAGACAGTAAATGACCGCGGCTTATACGAAGCGCCGAAGGGCGCGGGCGGACCGAGGTCTTTCTTCCGGCGTCCAGCCCCACGGGCAGAGGAGACTATGACGACATGATCGACCGGATCACCGCCTGGATTCAGGCAGCCTTCAGCGCCATCGGCAGGGCCGCCGGTCTTCTCGTCGCCTGGCTTTTGTGGCCGTTCATGGCCGCCCATGGCTGGTATCAAGGCCGCAACTGGATCATCAAGGGCCCGATCGCTCTGGTTCTCATCCTGCTTGCCGGTTTCTACGGATATTTCGTCTGGCAAACGCAGGTCTGGAGCAATTTCGATCCGGATTACATTTCCCGTTACAAGCTTGCCGAACGTACCGTGCCGCCCGGACAGGAATTACCGGCCGCCGGCCCGACTTCGCCCGCCGGCGCAACGGGTGCCGCCGCCAACACATCCGCGCCCGTTTGCCAGCGTTCGGCCATCGTCGACGCCGCCGCCGATCTCACCGACTTCAACGTCAACCAGAACGCCTGGATTTCCTCCATGCTGCTCTATCGTCTCGGCCTCTTCGGCATGGACTGGGACAGCACGCCGTTTCTGGACAACAAGGCCTCCTTCCAGCGCGGCGTAAACCAGGCCGTGCGCCGCACCTCGGTTGAACTGGTGGATACGCTCGGCCGCGTCCGCGGAACCTCCGGCATCAACAACAATCTCCAGGAAGCGCGCGGCAACATGCAGTTCAGCGAATATTCCTGGTATTTCGGTCTCGATCCCTTCGGCCCGAAGACGCCGACCCCCAGCTATTACCGCGCCGCCATCCGCAGCTTCCAGGCCTTCAACGGCGAACTCACGGCCTGCAAGGCGGTTTTTGACACCCGCGCCGACAACCTGATCCAGTTCATCGACCGTATCGCCGGCGACATCGGTTCGACATCGGCGATCCTTCGCGAGCGTTCGGAAAACTATAATGGCGGCTGGTTCGACACCCGCGCCGATGACCGCTTCTGGTTCGCTTATGGCCAGCTCTACGGTTATTATGGCGTGCTTTCCGCCGCAGGATCGGACTTCGCGCAGGTCATACGCGAGCGTAACCTGACAAACCTGTGGAACGACACGCTGTTGCAAACCCGCGCGGCGCTGCGCATTCAGCCGGCGATCATTTCCAATGGTGAGGAAAGCGGCTGGATCATGCCGTCGCACCTCGCCACCATGGGATTTTACGTCCTGCGGGTGCGCTCGAATCTCGTCGAGCTTCGCTCGGTTCTCGACCGGTAAGGCGCAGGCCTCCCCCGGACGACAGTGCCGATCAGTCGATCAGGCCAAGGCGTATGGCCTTGGCCACCAGCTGGGTGCGGTTGACGCAGTCGAGCTTGCGAATGGCGTTGTTCATATAGGCATTGACGGTATGTTCCGAGATGGAGAGAAGCTCGGCGATCTCCACGGAGGTCTTTCCCTGCGCTGTCCAGCGCACGACGTCGAGTTCCCGTTTCGTCAGTGGCGAGGGCCCTCTGGAATTGGCGCGACAAAGCCGGTCATAAACCTCCAGCGCATGCAGCACGATCATGTTCAGCTCGTTCAGCGAGGCCTGCGGCAGGACATCGCGATCGCCTGCGAAATTCATCAGATGGCGGTTGCCGTACATGCCGTGCACCGGCACCATGAGACCGGAGGTAATGCCCATGCTGCTTAGCGAGGCCGCCGCATGCAGCAGCGGTTCACAGGTAATATCCGGGTCCTGCAGCGACCAATATTGCGGCATCATCGATGACGCGCCGCGCTTGATGACGGGACAATCCCCAAGTGCGCCATCCTTGGTCATCGCATTCACGACCCAGATCGGCAGGCTGCTTTCAACGACCGTGGGCAGGGCATAGACATTTTGGCCGCCGGGCAAGCGCAGCAGGGTCACATAAGCGTAGCCGAAGGCGCGCATCACCTCCCGCAGCGCCTCCAGCCATTGGGATTTGTCGGCCGCCGCCGACAGATCGTCACAAAGTCTGGCCTGGCGCTCCGTCTTCACCATTCACGCGCCCTCGCCACGCCGGGACGCGCTGCCCGGAGCGAGAAACATGCGGCATGACCGGGACGGGATTGCGACCTTCATATCGGCTGGACCATCCTGATCAAAGCACCGGCTTTTCGGATTTGTCCTTCGGCTTTGCCATCAGTTTTTCGAGGAAACCGAGCATCACCGCCGAGACGACAAAAGCCAGATGAATGATGGTGAACCACATCAGCTGGCTGTCCGTATACTGGCTGGCGTTGAGGAATATCTGCAGGAGGTGGATCGATGAAATCGCCACGATCGACGACGCGACCTTGATTTTGAGGCTGCCCGAGTCGAGCTTGCCCAGAAACGAAACCTCGGCATCCGACTCGTCGAAGCGGCTGACGAAGTTCTCGTAACCGGAGATCATCACCATGACGATCAGGCTGGCGACCAGCGCCGCATCGATCAGCCCGAGCATGGCAAGGATCATATCCGCTTCGTCGTAAGTGAAGACGTTTTTTGCAACCTTCAGAAACTTGAGCATGAAGGAAAAGGCATAAACCGCGAGCGCCGCAACGAGCCCGAGATAAAAGACCACAAGCAGCCAGCGGCTGGAGAGAATGATCCGCTCGACGAGCAGTTCAAGAGACTTCATTTCCGTATCCGATTAATAATCTGTTTATTGTTTCGCCATGTAAACTGGCTGCCAATATCCTAGCAAGCGGCAATGTCGGGACTTTGACCGTATCGCGGCGTTTTCGCACCCATTCGCCGGCCAAACGCCGCAGGGGGATAAGCGTCGTATTTTTGCAACATACCGTTATGCTTTAAAACATGATGTAAAAAGTCATATATAATATGTTGACAGTTATCGTCATGTTTTTTAGTCCTCGATTATCGGCTCGCCCGTAACAATCAAAACAGTTTCAGCCGCGACGGCAAACGCGGCGTGCTTTCGCACGCCGTGGCCTATTCGCGCGTCTACCTGGGGGTACTTCATGTCCATTTCGCGCACGCAGTCCGCGTTGCTTCTGTGCACTGCCATCTCTCTCCTGCCGCTTGCCGGCCCTGCACGGGCGCAGGATGCCGCTTCGCAGGCGGACGGCACCACGACGCTTGAAAAGATCGTGGTCAAGGGCAAGCGCGTCAAAAGCGCCAATGCCGCCGCCGACACGCCGCTGGCAAGCCAGACCACGGCGGAAGACATCCGCAAGAAGGACATCGGCAGCATCAAGGACCTCGGCAACAGCACGGAACCGGGCGTCGATTACGTCGATGCCAAGCCCGGCCGACCCGGCGGCCTGTTCATTCGCGGCCTCGGCGGCGCACGCGTCGTCACTTTGATCGACAATATTCCCGTTCCCTTCTTCGAAAACTTTGCCCGGCAGGGTCAGGCCACCACCACATTGAGCAATACGAATTCGAGCTTCGATTTTTCCTCGCTTTCGACTGTTGATGTGGTGCGCGGCGCCGATTCCAGCCGCATCGGTTCCGGTGCTCTCGGCGGCGCGCTGGTGTTGCGCACGCTCGAGCCGGAAGACCTGATCGGCGAAGGCAGGGACTGGGGCGGAGTGGCCAAGACCACCTATGACAGCGAAGACAGAAGCGTGGGCGGATCGCTCGCCGTCGCCAAGAAGATCGAGAACACCTCGGTCCTGTTCCAGGGCTCCTACAAGCGCGGCAACGAAACGGACAACAAGGGTACGGCCGACGTCTACGGAACGCGCCGCACCAAGCCCAATCCCGCCGATACCTATGAAAGCAATCTGATGTTCAAGATCCGGCAGGATCTTGAAGGCGGTCACCGCATCGGGCTGACGGCCGAGCGTTATTCGCTGAGAGACCGCAGCGACATGAAGACCCTGCAGGGCGTCAGCGTATCGGGATCGACCTACCGGATCGGCGACTACCGGGGCTACGAGAACACCGAGCGTGACCGCGTATCGCTCGACTATGAATACGAGGCGCCCTCGACCGATGGCGTGATCGACGCCGCCAATCTTTCGCTTTACTGGACGCGCCTTTCCAAGGAGTCCGGTGCGGGCGACCGTCTGACCAACAATTCGCTCTATATTCGCGAAGACAGCATGCGTAACAGCGCATTCGGCATCGTCGGCGGCCTCGAATCCGGTTTCGAGCTTGGCGGCGTGCAGCACACGGTCCGTTTCGGTGGCAATGCCATGACGACCGATTTCAGCCAGGAGCTTTTCGCCAATACGGCAGGATCAACCTCGTCTTCACAATCGGACATGCCTGACGTGAGCGGCAAGAGCCTCGGCCTTTATCTCGATGATGAAATCGCCTTCGGCAACGGCTTCCGTCTTACTCCCGGTCTGCGCTTCGATTCCTACGACTACGACCCGGATGGCTCGGTTTCCAGCAATGGCGGCTACAGAACCTTCGGCCTGCCGAGCGGCAACAGCGGCTCGCGCTTCTCGCCGAAGCTTCTTGCAACTTACGACGTCACCCCGGAACTGCAGCTCTTCGCACAATGGTCGATGGCCTATCGTGCCCCGACGATCAACGAACTGTACCTGAATTTCTCCAACATCAGCTCCGGTTACGCTGTTGTCGGCAACTCCGCCCTCAACCCCGAAACCAGCAACAGTTTTGAAATCGGCGCGAACTATGCCTCCGGCGACCTGACGGGAAGCCTGACGCTGTTCCACAACAAGTACAAGAACTTCATCGAGCAATATACGACCTCGACGACACTCTTCCCCGGTTTCGGCGGCAGGGGCAACGGATCGCTCTTCACCTATCGCAACCGTAACAATGTCGAAATCTCCGGTGTCGAAGCCAAGGTCCGAAAGGATCTTGCAAACGGCTTCTTCGCCCATGCCTCGCTTGCCTACGCCTATGGCAAGGACACCGATACCAACGAGTTCATTCGCACGGTCGCGCCGTTCAAGTCCGTCCTCGGCGTCGGTTATGCGCAGGATGTCTGGGGCACGGAACTGACCGGCGTCTTCTCGTCGGGCATGCGTGACGACAGGGTGGCCAACACGTTCGACGCCCCCGGCTACGGCGTCTTCAACCTGACCGGCTGGTGGGAGCCGGAACAGACCAAGGGCCTGCGTATCCAGGCCGGTATCTACAATCTGTTCGACAGGAAATACTGGAACGCCGTCGGCGTCCGCGACGTGAACCCGAATTCCGTCAGCACCGTAAACCAGCCGGTCGATTTCTATACGGAAGCCGGCCGCACCTTCAAAATCTCCCTGACCCAGAAATTCTAAATCCGGGTGGAAATATCATCTCCAGTCGGGGCGGCCTTCGGGTCGCCCCTTTTTTGTCAGCGGCAATAGAGATAACCGCCTTTTCGCTCCAGCATGTCGAGATGCAGGTGATCCTGATGGGTGGCGTCGCTGCCGGGCGAAAGAACCGTGCGGAAGAACAGGCAGGCGGCGGCGGTAATGGTGCGCTGGAAAGCGCCTTCCGGCGTCCCGTCCTCGACCCGCGGCTTCATCACCAGCGGCTCGCCCTTGTCGAAAGCGATCGTGGAAATATCCACGGCATTGCCCTTGGCATGTTCGGAAATCTTGCCGTTTTCCGCGCTGTTGCGGTTGCGGCAGATATAAGTCGAGGCATTGGCGATGGCCGTCACCTTTTTCTCCGGCAAAGCGAGAGCCGCCGCCGGCAACATCATCTCCTTGGTCCAGCGGGAAAGCGCAAGCGCGGTTTCGCAGCGCATGGTGCCCGAGGGTTCCAGCTTGATACCGGGCAGAACCACGGAAAGCTCAACAGGCGCTTCGATGCCGCACCCCTGCTCCGCATCGCGGATCGGCTCAAGCTGCTTGAACTCGGCGCCGATCTCCTTCAATGCGCCAAGGCATGCCTGAAGGACGGCCGGATCTTCCGGTTTCACCGGCTCCGGCGGCTTCTCGTCAGGTTTTGCGGCCTCGTCACCGGGCTTCTTACGCTCGCCGCCGTCCTTGCCCTCCTCTTCCTTTCCGGCGTTATCGGAACCTTTATCAGCGGGTGTCTTTTCACCATCCTGCTTCTGTTCTTCCGAGGCCTGCGGCTTCGCGGCCGGTTTCTGCTCTTCCGGAGGCTGCGGTTTAGGGGCGGGTTTCGGCGCTTCCGCCGGGCTTTGCGACGGCTCGTCCGATGGCTTTTCCGAGGGGGTTGAGGATTGCCCGTCGCCCGGTTTTGGCTGCGGCACCGGCACCTGCGCCGGCGGTTCAGAGGCGGAAATCAATGCGAGGGCGGCTGCCAGAAGACATAGGCGATGAAGCATTTTTCGGGGCACTCCTGACCGTTTCGGCAGGAGAGCAACGCGGCGGCGGCCCGTAAGGTTCACTCCCTTGCCGAAATCCGCTTGCCAAGGAGGATCGTGCACGCTAACAATTTTCCCATGAATATCGTGTCTAAGAACATTGCTAACTGGTGGTGGGGCAGCTTTTCGCGGCCTTGACCAGTCATGTCTTCAGACAAAGTCCAAGCCGCCCGAATTTTCAGGCGGCTTTTTTGTTATTTTGCCGCCTGTCATCGGGCTTGAACAACAGAAAGCATGCGCGCAAAAGTGCTTGGCGGTTTTGCGATAACGACATGCGACAAAATGAGTACGAAAGAAATGGTAACGATCATTCAGGATGACGGAGCGGAAACCTACGAGACGAAAGGCGGCATCAAGGTCAGCCGAAAGCGCCGGCCCGCCGACTACGCCAACGCCATCGATAATTATATCGAAAAGCTCGATTCCCATCGCGGCGCGGTTTTTTCGTCCAACTATGAATATCCGGGCCGCTACACCCGCTGGGATACGGCGATCATCGACCCGCCGCTCGGCATTTCCTGTTTCGGCCGCAAAATGTGGATCGAGGCCTATAATGGCCGTGGCGAAGTGCTGCTCGATTTCATCACCGAAAAGCTGAAGGCGACGCCCGATCTCACGCTTGGCGCTTCCACCACACGCCGTCTCGATCTCACCGTCAACGAGCCGGACCGCGTCTTCACCGAGGAAGAACGCTCGAAGATCCCGACCGTCTTCACCGCACTGCGCGCCATCGTCGACCTCTTCTATTCGAATGCGGATTCGGCCATCGGCCTGTTCGGCGCTTTCGGTTACGATCTCGCTTTCCAGTTCGACGCGATCAAGCTGTCGCTGGCGCGGCCGGAAGACCAGCGCGACATGGTGCTGTTCCTGCCCGATGAAATCCTCGTCGTTGACCACTATTCCGCCAAGGCCTGGATCGACCGCTACGATTTCGAAAAGGCCGGCGTGACGACGGACGGCAAGTCCTCCGAAATCACACCCGAGCCCTTCAAGACCACGGACACGATCCCGCCCAAGGGCGATCACCGTCCCGGCGAATATTCCGAACTTGTCGTGAAGGCCAAGGAAAGCTTCCGCCGCGGCGATCTGTTCGAGGTCGTGCCCGGCCAGAAATTCATGGAGCGCTGCGAAAGCAATCCGTCGGCGATTTCGCGCCGCCTGAAGGCGATCAACCCGTCGCCCTATTCCTTCTTCATCAATCTGGGCCATCAGGAATATCTGGTCGGCGCTTCGCCGGAAATGTTCGTGCGCGTTTCCGGCCGCCGCATCGAGACCTGCCCGATCTCAGGCACCATCAAGCGCGGTGACGACCCGATTGCCGACAGCGAGCAGATCCTGAAGCTGCTCAACTCGAAAAAGGACGAGTCCGAACTCACCATGTGCTCGGATGTGGACCGTAACGACAAGAGCCGCGTCTGCGAGCCGGGTTCGGTGAAGGTTATCGGCCGCCGCCAGATCGAGATGTATTCGCGCCTCATCCACACGGTCGACCACATCGAGGGTCGCCTTCGCGACGATATGGACGCCTTTGACGGCTTCCTCAGCCACGCCTGGGCCGTCACCGTTACCGGTGCGCCAAAACTGTGGGCCATGCGCTTCATCGAAGGCCACGAAAAGAGCCCGCGCGCCTGGTATGGCGGCGCAATCGGCATGGTCGGCTTCAACGGCGACATGAATACCGGGCTTACGCTGCGCACCATCCGCATCAAGGATGGCATCGCGGAAGTGCGCGCCGGTGCGACGCTGCTCAACGATTCCAACCCGCAGGAAGAAGAAGCCGAAACCGAACTCAAGGCCTCCGCCATGATATCAGCCATTCGCGATGCAAAGGGCACCAACTCGGCCGCCACCAAGCGCGATGCCGCCAAGGTGGGCACCGGTGTGAAGATCCTGCTCGTCGACCATGAAGACAGCTTCGTGCACACGCTGGCGAACTACTTCCGCCAGACAGGCGCGACCGTCTCCACCGTCAGAACACCCGTGGCCGCAGACGTGTTCGATCGCTTCCAGCCCGATCTGGTCGTTCTCTCTCCCGGACCGGGCAGCCCGACGGATTTCGACTGCAAGGCGACGATCAAGGCCGCCCGCGCCCGCGAATTGCCGATCTTCGGTGTCTGCCTCGGCCTTCAGGCACTGGCGGAAGCCTATGGCGGCGAGCTTCGCCAGCTTGCGGTGCCGATGCACGGCAAGCCCTCGCGCATCCGCGTGCTGGAACCGGGTCTGGTCTTCTCCGGTCTCGGCAAGGAAGTGACCGTCGGCCGTTACCACTCGATCTTCGCCGACCCCGCCACTCTTCCGCGTGATTTCATCATCACCGCGGAAAGCGAGGACGGCACGATCATGGGCATCGAACACGCCAAGGAACCGGTTGCCGCCGTTCAGTTCCACCCGGAATCGATCATGACGCTCGGCCAGGACGCCGGCATGCGCATGATCGAGAATGTCGTGGTGCATCTGACCCGCAAGGCGAAAACCAAGGCGGCATGATGGTGGCTACCGACGCCATCAGCATCGAACCCATCCGGGCAGAGCACGTTGAAAGCTTTCACCGTGCTCTCGATGCGGTATCGCGCGAGCGGAAATATCTGAGCTTCCTGGAAGCGCCGCCGCTCGATTCGGTACGCGCCTTCGTTCTCGACATGATCGAAAACGACCATCCGCAATTCGTGGCGATTGCGGATGGGGAGGTGGCCGGCTGGTGCGATATTCGCCGCCAGAGCAGGGCAACCCGCGCCCATTGCGGCACGCTCGGCATGGGCATCTTGCCCGCCTATCGTGACAAGGGACTTGGCGCGCGGCTGATGCGGCGGACACTCGATGCCGCCCGTCAATGCGGGCTGCATCGTGTCGAGCTAAACGTGCATGCGGACAATGCGAGAGCAATTGCGCTTTATGAAAAGATCGGGTTCGTGCATGAAGGCCGGGGCCGTGACGCCGTCCTGATCGACGGGCGTCACATCGACAGCCTCAACATGGCGATCATCTTCGGCAGCTAACCCCTCGGCAGCGACGCCGAAATACACAGGGCGAATTTCTTCAGAAGCTGCATGTCGAAGTGCCCTTCCCGGCGCAGCATCCACGTCAGCGCTTCATTCGCCGTCCACGGCTTCTTGTAGGGCCTGACCGAGGTCACGGCGTCATAGACATCGCAGACCGCCGCGATACGGGCGTAAAGGCTGATCTCGCTGCCTGCACGCCCGCTCGGATAACCGCCGCCATCCATCCGCTCATGATGATTGAAGCAGACATCGAGCACCATCTCGGGCATCTGTGCGTTGCGTGACAATATATCCCGGCCGAATGCCGGGTGAAGATTGATGATCTCCCGCTCGCTGGCGCTCAATCCTTCCGCCTTGTTGAGGATCGAAGAGGGGATTTCCACCTTGCCAATATCGTGCAGCAACCCGCTGATGCCGAGCAGATTGACCGTTCCCCTGTCGAGCCCGAGATAATTACCGAAAAGAATCATCAGGCCGCTGACGGAGACCGAGTGCACAAACGTTGTTTCGTCTTTCGATTTCAGGCGGGTGACGCCGATGAAGATCGCCGGGTTGGACTGCACGGCATCGGAAATCTTGCCGGCCGCAGCAGCCATGCCCTTCAGCGAGACATTGCCGCCAGCTTCGGCGGCGGCAAAGGTTTCGGCAATGGTATCGGCGGCCGAGCGTACGGCATGGGTAACGGCGGCGACGGTTTCCGGGCAATTGCCCAATGGCGGCGAAACGGCCGCAGAACGCCTGCCGCCTTCGGTGTCGTGTCCCTTGGCGGTGTTGATAACAATGCTTTCGGCGCCGCTCAATTTCAATTGACGCATTAATTCCTCATGCCGCAAAAGAAAGCGGTGCCGCTTTAAAAATCCCTGGTTCGACAGCGTTCCTTCGACCGCTTCGATAAACATGCCAAGCGTCAGTTGCTGGGTGGAAATTCGTTTGAGCATCAGATGCTTTTATTTTCCTTCCCGGGAATGATAGCCTGAAACCGTAATTCGTAAAAATGCCGGCGTGTAACCGGCTAAACTACAAAGGTGAAGTCAAGCCTTCCCAATTTGCCTAAACTTGAACCTCGAAAGATTAGATAACACAAATATGAAAATTTTTTACTCCGGATATATTTAAAACCCAAAGAATCAATCCAAATAGACCAAGAAACAACCTTAGAATGTAAATAGTGAAAACTATCGCATACGACGCAAACCAGGAGCCGAAGAAACCCGCATGAATTCCAGACTTGAAACGCGCATCGATCAGGGTACGGGCCGTGAACCGGCGGACATGGTTCTCAAGGGCGGACGCTTCTTCGACCTCGTTACCGGAGAACTCGTCGCGTCGGATATCGCCATCTGCGGCGACACCATCGTCGGCACCTGCGAGAACTACAAGGGTCGACAGGAAATCGACATTTCCGGAAAGATCGTCGTTCCGGGTTTCATCGACACGCATCTCCACATCGAATCGTCGCTGGTGACACCGCACGAATTCGACCGCTGCGTTCTGCCCTATGGCGTTACCACCGCTATCTGCGACCCGCATGAGATCGCCAATGTTCTGGGCGTGGAAGGGCTTCAGTTCTTCCTCGACAGCGCCATGGAAACCATCATGGACATTCGCGTGCAGCTTTCCTCCTGCGTGCCCGCGACCCATCTGGAAACATCAGGCGCCGATCTGCCGATCGAAAAGCTGCTGCCGTTCCGCGATCACCCGAAGGTCATCGGCCTTGCCGAATTCATGAATTTTCCCGGCGTCATCCACAAGGACCCGGTGTGCATGGCAAAGCTTGAGGCCTTCCAGGGCCAGCATATCGACGGGCACGCGCCACTTCTGTCAGGAACGGCGCTGAACGGTTATCTCGCCGCCGGCATCCGCACCGAACATGAATGCACGAGTGCGACTGAGGCGCTGGAGAAAATCCGCAAGGGCATGCACATTCTGGTGCGCGAAGGCTCTGTCTCGAAGGACCTGCACGCCCTGATGCCAATCATAACCGAGCGACTGTCGCCCTATCTGGCGCTCTGCACCGATGATCGCAACCCGCTCGATATCGCCGAACAGGGCCATCTCGACTATATGATCCGCACGGCGATCGCCAGCGGCGTGGAGCCGCTCGCCATCTACCGCGCCGCCTCGATTTCCGCCGCCAAAGCCTTCGGCCTGCGCGATCGCGGCCTCGTTGCACCGGGCTGGCGCGCCGATCTCGTGGTCGTCGACAGCCTGCAGAACTGCAAGGCCAGCATGGTGCTTTCCGGCGGCCGTATCGTCGATGACGCCCTGTTTGCCACGCGCAAACCGGTTGCACCCGTGGGTCTCGACAGCGTCAAGGCAAGGCCGGTGCTGGCGGCTCATTTCGGCGTGCCGGTCACGGAAGGCGAAAGCCCGGTCATGGGCGTGCTTCCCGGCAAGATCATTACCGAGCACCGCCGCTACAGGCTGCCGACAGACGGCAACCAGACCACCGTCGATCTTGAGAACGACATCATCAAGGTTGCCGTCATCGAACGCCATGGCAAGAACGGCAACCACGCCAACGGTTTCGTTCAGGGCTTTGGCCTCAAGAAAGGCGCGATCGCCTCAACCGTCGGCCATGACAGCCACAATATCTGTGTCGTCGGCGTCAACGAAGACGACATGGCGCTGGCCGCCAACCGGCTGGGTGAAATCAAGGGCGGTTTCGTGGTGGTGGAAGACGGCAGGGTGACGGGCGAGATCGCTTTGCCGGTGGCAGGGCTGATGAGCCTCGAACCCTACGAGACCGTTCGCGACACGCTGCACACGCTCAGAAAAGCAGCCTATGCGCTCGGCACGACACTGGAAGAACCCTTCCTGCAGGTCGCCTTCCTGCCGCTGCCCGTCATCCCGCATTTGAAGATTTCGGATATGGGCATGGTGGATGTGGATCGGTTTATGCTGATCTGACGATGCAGCTTATCGGCAGAGAGCCAGCTTATGCTTTCGTTTCTGACGGCCAGGTCACATAATAATATTTGCCCGCGACCCTGCCGAAATAGGCATGTTTTCCTGTCGCCTTGTCGACATAGCTGCCGCTTCCATCCTTGGAAAGCGCTCCGTCTTCTGTGCGTTTGAGCTGGGAGTTCAGGAAGTCGGCCCAGCTGGTCTTGGCGATCTCGGTGGCGGTCGTCGGCTTGGTGTTTTTCTGGCTCGAATCCCAGGCGTTGATCGATTTGCCCTGTGTGGGGTCCGAAACCTGCAGGCGTCCGCGCTCAAGGGCGCTCATCATTGATTGGGCACGCAAATATTGCGCTGGATCGTCCCCCGCCGTCGAAAGCTTGGCCTTCAGGTTTCGCATGAAGGCGGGCGATGCGATATAGTCGACTGAAGGTGTTTTTGCGGCTGGTTTCGTTGTGGATGCGCGAGCCGCCGATTGTCCGGAAAGGAAGACGTCTCTGATGGATGGCAGGGCGGCGGCCTGGGTTTTGGCGCGTGAGGATGCGTAATTACCGGTATTAGACTGACTAAAATTCTTGATTGAAACGGACATGACAATCCCTGCTTCACTTATGGGTGGAGGCCGAAAGATCTTTACCGATTCAATTTTTAATACTCCAACCTTGCCCAAGGCTCGCCGAATATTAATGTAAACATAAAAAACTTACTACATAACTCGCTACATATACGTAAAAATATGAATATTGAATGATAATATCCCGATTTACGGGCGCTCTAAATTAGATAAATACTTAAATATTATTATTCAATCGCTTGATCCATAGTTATCGCTTCGCATTTTGGCGTCAGAACGCGCCCCGAAATCCCCGGCCTCATTCGCTGTAACCGCGTCGAGAGGTTATGAATCCGAAGGCAGAAGCTTGCGGAAATAAACCACCCGCTCCGTTTCCTCAAATCCCAGCGCCGCATGCATGCGATGGGAATCGACATTTGCAATATCGGCATCGGATGCGAGTTCGCTGACGCCCTGGCTGAATGCCCAGCGGGTCACTTCGGCCACGAGCGCTGCGGC
This sequence comes from Agrobacterium sp. 719_389, assembly GCF_900188475.1. Taxonomy (NCBI): domain Bacteria; kingdom Pseudomonadati; phylum Pseudomonadota; class Alphaproteobacteria; order Hyphomicrobiales; family Rhizobiaceae; genus Agrobacterium; species Agrobacterium sp. 719_389. The sequence goes on along the minus strand of NZ_FYEM01000006.1, from coordinate 168,904 downwards.
GACGCCCTGTCTGCGAAACGCCTCCTCGACATAAATTCCCTCGAGAAACGCCACGGGCGACGTGTCGCAGCCGTTGACGTAATCCCGCCGCAGACTGACCTCGGCAAGACCAATGGCCACTCCGGCCGGATCGTGGACAATAAATCCAGCCTCGGCGTCGGAGACGTCCTGCAACTCCGCCATATGTCCGTCAGGCGTGGTATCCGGCCACAGGCGGTGTCGCAAAAGACACCAGTCATCCCGATAGTCGGCGGCGTTTTCGATGACAAAGGGGCCGCTCATGCAACTATCCCGCAAAACACATCCAGCCCGTCGAGTTTCACAATCCCCGCATCGAAAAGCGGCGCAAAACCCGGCATCGGCAGGATATCCGTGACCCGCATGCCTTTCGGTATCGGAAATTCCAGGGCCTCGCGCGTCAGGTTGAAAACGAACAGCAGTTTTTCGTCACCCTTCTGGCGCGTGAAGGCCAGCACATCGAGATTGGTCTTGATGAAGTGCATATCCCCATCGCGCAGCGCGCCGTGACCTTTGCGGAAAGACAAAACCGCACGATAGTGGCTGAGAACCGAGTCAGGCTTGCGCTCCTGCGCATCCACGGCCTGCATGGCATGGACATAGGGCACCGGCAGCCAGGGCTTTTCAGCATTTGAAAAGCCGGCATTCGGCTTGCCGGTCTCCCACACCATCGGCGTGCGGCACCCGTCACGGCCCTTGAAGGCGGGCCAGAAGCGGATGCCGTAGGGATCGCGCAAATCCTCGAAGGCAAGTTCTGCCTCGGTCAAACCCAGCTCCTCGCCCTGATAAAGGCAGATGGAGCCGCGCAGGCTGGCGAGGACACAGATGGCGAGCTTCGCAACCCGTGTCTGCTCTTCAGCGCCTTCGGAAAACCGGCTGAGGTGTCGCACCACGTCATGGTTGGAAAAGGCCCAGCAAACCCAGCCATCCGTTACCACCTTGCCGAAGGTCTCGACCGAACCGCGTAAATGTTTGGCGCTGAAATCCGGCCCCAGCAGATCGAAGGTGTAGCACATGTTGAGCTTGTCGTTGCCGGATGTATAGGCCGCCACGGTTTTCAGCGACCGAGCCCCGTCACCCACCTCACCCACCGTTGCACGGCCCTCATATTCATCGAGCAGCGCGCGGAAGCGCTTCAGGAAAGCCACGTTTTCCGGCCGGGTCTTGTCGTAGAGATGATCCTGCATGCCATAGGGATTGACGTCGGACGCATCGAGACCAAAACTTTCCTCGTCGAAAAGCGGCGGGTTGTCCCGCAAAAGCTTGTCGTGGAAATAGTGGTTGACGGTATCGAGCCGGAACCCGTCCACACCGCGATCCAGCCAGAAGCGCACGGTTTCGAGAAGCGCATCCTGAACCTCGGGATTGTGAAAATTCAGGTCCGGCTGCGAGGCGAGGAAGCTGTGCATGTAATATTGCTTGCGCACGCCGTCCCATTCCCAGGCCGGTCCGCCGAACACGGAAAGCCAGTTTGTCGGCGCCGTGCCATCCGGCTTGGGATTGGCCCAGACATACCAGTCGGCCTTGCTGTTGGTGCGGCTGGCACGGCTGTCCACGAACCAGGGATGCTGATCTGATGTGTGCGAAATGACCTGATCGATGATGACCTTCAAGCCCAGCCGGTGCGCCTCGGCCATCAGGGCGTCGAAATCGGCAAGTGTGCCGAACATCGGATCGACATTGCAATAATCGGAAACGTCATAACCCATATCGGCCATGGGCGAGGTGAAGAAGGGCGAGAGCCAGATGGCATCGACACCGAGCGAGGCGATATAGGGCAGACGTTTCGTCACCCCGGCAAGATCGCCATATCCGTCACCGGTCGTATCCTGAAGCGAGCGCGGGTAGACCTGATAGATCACCGCTCCCTTCCACCAGTCCGATTGCGCTTGGGGTTTGTGGACCGGGGCATGGGTTAGTGGCATGGGCGATCTCCTGATGGTTTGAGCGGAGAATATAAAGCCGACGCGGCCGCGTAAACCGGAACTTCGCACATGCACAAACGGCCAAAACCGCCCTTGTCAGCGGCGCGCACTCGTCGTAAGCCGCATGGCTGGAAAAAACGGGAGGATGACAGCGTGGGCGGACGGTTTCTGTCGATTGGCGAATGCATGGTGGAACTGTCGCAGGCCGGCAACGGGCTACTGCGCAAGGGTTTTGCGGGCGATACGTTCAATACCGCCTGGTATGCCCGCGCCTGCCTGCCGGAAGACTGGTCGGCCGATTATTTCACCGCACTCGGCGACGATCCGCTTTCGGAAGACATGCTCTCCTTCATTGCCGACGCCGGCATCGGCACCGAAAAAATCCGCCGTATCAAGGGTGGCACGCCCGGCCTCTACCTCATCAACCTGAAGGACGGCGAGCGCACCTTCAGCTACTGGCGCAACGCCGCCGCCGCAAGACAGCTGGCCTCGGACGCGGATCACCTGCGCAGGACGGTCGAAAGCGCCGATGTCGTCTATTTCTCCGGCATCACGCTCGCCATTCTCGCCTCCGCGCGTGATGTCGATACGTTTCTGTCGGAACTGCGCCGCGTCAAGGCGGCGGGCAGGCTCGTGGTGTTCGACCCCAACATCCGCCCGCGCCTGTGGGCGGACAAGGACAGCATGCTCGAGACCATTTCCAACGGTGCGCGCGCCGCTACGCTTGTCATGCCGAGCTTCGATGACGAGGCGAGCCATTTCGGCGATGCTTCCGTTGAAGCGACCATCGACCGCTATCGTTCACTCGGCGTCGAAAACATCGTGGTCAAGGACGGCGCCAAGGGTGCGACGCTCGATTTCGGCGGCAGCCGCAGCCACGCCCCGGCGGAAAAGGCCGTGGACGTGGTGGATACGACAAGCGCCGGCGACAGTTTCAACGGCGCGTTCCTCGCCCGTTATGTGACCGGCAGTTCCCCGGAGGAAGCGGCCACCTTCGCCGCAAGGGCGGCGGCAACCGTCATCGGTCACCACGGCGCGCTGATCAGCCCCGATCTGCTTCCGCTGGTGGGATAGACCCCTCTCTGCCCCTCATTCCTGTGTTTGTCACCGGAAACCGGCCGACGTGCGTCTACGCGGCGGAGAGCCTCCTCTCAGCCGCTTCCCCGCCGTCAAAAGCCCTGACATGATCCTGTAACACGCACGCCGCATATACGGACAGAAGCCGGGCAATGGGGATTCGCCCGCGCGCAGATGAGCAGGATCAGTGTTTCATGACGAGAATCACGATTGTCACAGATGCCTGGCACCCGCAGGTCAACGGCGTGGTTCGCTCGATAGAAAATACCAACACCGAACTGGCGCGGCTGGGTGTGGATGTGCGCATGGTCACGCCGCAGAGTTTTTACAGCATCCCCTGCCCCACCTATCCGGAAATTCGCCTCTCCGTCGCCGGCTATCGCCGTGTGGCGGCGGAGATCGAAAAAAGCCAGCCTTCCTTCGTGCATATCGCGACGGAAGGGCCGCTGGGCTTCATGGCGCGGCGCTGGTGCGTGAAGAACCGCATGCGTTTTTCCACCAGCTACCACACCCGCTTCCCGGAATATGTGGCGGCGCGTTTCCCCGTTCCGGAAAGCTGGCTTTATGCCTTCGTGCGCTGGTTCCACAATGGCGGCAACACCTGCATGGTGGCGACCCCGAGCCTTGAGACCGAGCTGGAGGCGCGCGGCGTGCGCAACCTGAAGCGCTGGAGCCGCGGCATCGACGCCGAGCTTTTCCATCCCCGCCCGAAGGCAAAGCTGCCTTTCGACCTGCCGAGGCCGATCTTCATGACGGTGGGACGTGTGGCGGTGGAGAAGAACCTGCCGGAATTTCTGGACCTCGACCTGCCGGGCTCGAAGATCGTCATCGGGGACGGACCTGCCCGCCATGAATTGCAGGAAAAATATCCTGATGTGCTGTTCACCGGCATCAAGACCGGTGAGGACCTCGCCGATGCCTATGCGCAGGCCGACGTCTTCGTTTTCCCCTCGAAGACCGACACATTCGGCAACACCATTCTGGAAGCACTGGCAAGCGGCGTGCCCGTGGCCGCCTTCCCCGTTACCGGACCGATCGACATTCTCGGCGGCAACCCCGCCGCCGGCGCGCTGGACGACAATCTTCGCGATGCCTGCCTGGCGGCGCTTCATTGTTCGCCGCAGGCGGCGTTGACGCTCTCCAAAAGCTACAGCTGGGAAAAGGCCTCAAGGCAATTTCTCGACAACGTCATCCACGCCGCCGGGAAATCGCTGCCGCTGTTATCCCGTTCCCAACTTGCATGAAGGCAATCCCCGAGATTTTCTTTGGGAACAGTGGACGAAACCGAGCGGGAATGTCACAAGGCAATCAGGACGCGACTGCCGTTATCTTTAGAACGGGGTCGGGCTGCTGATTGACGTCAGGCGGCTGCCGCGAGAACACGCTGGCCGTCCTCTGTTTCCGGATGATACCACCATTCTCAGATGCCGCTTCAGGATAAGGGAAGAAGCTCTTTCTGCTGGGCTGCGCACCACTGATTGATCTTCTCGATAATGTCCTTTGTAGCAATCGGCAGGGCGCTGTTGGGTATGACAGCCACCGTCCCGTGGAAAACCAGCACCAGACTGTCGGGCGGCGTGAGTGCGAGATGGTAGCGTGCCCAGCTCAGCTGCACGGTGTCCAGTCTTGTGACCTGCTTGTAACCCTCGGGTCCTATCTCGACCTCGGTGTGAGGCGAATACATCCGATCATTGGCAATATTCCAATGTGCCAGGACCTCGTAATAGGATTTCATCTCCTTTCTCGAGCCTCGCGCGATAATGAACCATATGGCGAGGGCCACAAACGGTGCGGGTGCAAACACCCAATAACCGACCACAGGCCAGACGCCCGGAAACCACGGCAGGCTTAAGGAATAGATGAAACCGGCAGCAAGTCCCGCAAACGAGGATAGATGCGCTCTGGCCGAGGCAAAATGGCGCTTCCAGGACTTGTCACAAATCATGCTGTAATTTTCATAGGCCTGATTTTGATAGCCGTGGACATAGTCGGGCACATGTTTCGGATCGGGCGTGAAGCTTATTGAAATGGTGTCATCGGCCATAGGAACACGTCAATCCCGTCGCTGTTGCAGCTCAGTCTGCGTAGCACCGGCGCCCTTATAAATCAAAAGGCCTTTCGCTGCCAAACCCTTCGGGATCGACGCCGCACCGCGTAACCTGCCTTCACCATGCTCCGGCAAGCATTTGGCCGGAAAGCGGCACGGTCCGCGCCTTGCCATCCCGATCCGTTACCGAAAGCGAGGCCGCCATCTGCTTCGGCGATTTGCGGAACCAGCTGGCGGCAACGCTTGCCATATCGCCGATCATCGCCTGTTTGTGCCAGTCGGCGAAGCGCTTGGCCGTGGCTTCCGGCTCGGAGCGGTAAAAGAAATCGCCGGATTGACCGAGATCGTTGATGGAGGCCGCCATGGCCGAGAGCGGCCGCTGGAACATCTTTGCGGGTACAGCAAGCGTATCGGCCCCTTGCGAAAAAGCGGGCGCCATGAAATCGATCGCCCATCCATCCGCCTCCACCCAGCAGTGGAAATTCTCGCCCGCGCCCGTCACATAACCGTCTTCGCGATGATCGGCGAACAGCAAAACCGTTCCGCCGAGATTATAGGCCGCGAGCCCGCCTTTCGGCACCGCCTTCACCTTGTAATGCTGCTGCAAAATGAACGCGCCGAAGGTGCTGAAATACATGGAAGCCGAAGCGGGATCGGCATTCTGGCTGAGGAGCAGGCTGTTGATGACCCGGTAAATCCTGAAATAGTCGGTCTGCTTGATCAACATGGTTTTTACTCTTCAAAACAAGGCGTTGGACGAGCGTCCGCCGCTTGTTTCTTCTCCCCGCCGGGGAGAAGGTCGCGGCAGCGGGATGAGGGGGCTAGGCTGGCAGTATACGGAGAGGGTTCCCCTCATCCGACCCTTCGGGCCACCTTCTCCCCGGCGGGGAGAAGAAATGCGCCGCGACGCCGCGCGGAAGATTACCGCCTCTTCTTCGCCTTGCTCTCGAACGGATTATCAGACCCGCGATAATGCACCCGGATCGGCACGCCCGGCATGTCGAAATCCTTGCGTAGACCGTTGACGAGGTAACGCGTATAGCTCTCGGGAATGGCTTCCGGCCTCGTGCAGGAAATCATGAAGGCCGGCGGGCGGGCCTTTACCTGCGTCATATATTTCAGCTTCAGGCGGCGGCCGGAAACGGCCGGCGGCGGATGCTGCGTCGTCTGCGAATCCAGCCAGCGGTTCAGCTTGGCGGTCGAGATGCGGCGGTTCCAGATCTTGTCGGTATCGATGATATTCTGCATCAGCCGGTCAAGGCCATAGCCCGTCTGGCCGGAAATCGGCACGGCGCGGATGCCGCGCGCCTGCGGCAGAAGCCGCTCGGTCTTTTCGCGCAGATCGGCCAGATAGGCCTGCGGGTCTTCGACCAGATCCCATTTGTTGAAGGCGAGCACGGCGGCGCGGCCTTCGCGGATGACGAGGTCGACCAGCTGCAAATCCTGCTTTTCGAACGGGATGGTGCTGTCGAACACGATGACGACGGTTTCCGCAAAGCGGATGGAGCGCAGCGAATCCGCGACCGAGAGCTTTTCCAGCTTCTCCGTCACCTTGGCCTTGCGGCGCATGCCGGCCGTATCGAACATCTTGATGGTGCGGCCGCGCCAGTCCCATTCGACCGAGATGCTGTCGCGGGTGATGCCGGCTTCCGGACCGGTCAACAGGCGGTCTTCACCGAGGAAGCGGTTGATGAGCGTCGACTTGCCCGCATTCGGGCGGCCAATGATGGCGACGCGCAGCGGCTTGGTCTCGTCATAAACCGGCTCTTCGTCTTCTTCGTCTTCGCTGCCCGGCTCGCTGCGCGGCAGAACGATATCCGTCTCCGCCTCATCCACCTCAGGCGGGAAAGCGGCGTCTTCGCCGATTGCCTCGACAATGGCGTCACGCAGGTCGATCATGCCCTGGCCATGTTCGGCGGAGATCGGGCAAGGGTCACCAAGGCCGAGGGTAAAGGCGTCGTAGAAACCGGCGTCGGAACCGCGCGCTTCAGACTTGTTGGCCACCAGCACCACCGGCTTGCCGCGACGGCGCAGCATTTCGGCCAGCGTCTCGTCGGCCGGCGTCAAGCCCGCCTTGGCGTCCACGACAAACAGCGTCACATCGGCTTCGTCAATCGCCGCTTCCGTCTGCGCCCACATGCGTCCCTGAAGCGTTTCCGGCCCGGATTGCTCCAGACCGGCGGTATCGATGATGGTGAAACGCAGGTCGACCAGCTTCGCCTCGCCGGGGCGGCGGTCGCGGGTGACACCCGGCGTGTCGTCCACCAGCGCCAGTTTCTTTCCGACCAGACGGTTGAAAAGCGTGGACTTGCCGACATTGGGGCGCCCGACTATGGCGACGGTGAAGCTCATTGATCTTGGTTCCCTAGAGCAAGTCTGCCCAAAACGTTACCTGTTTTGGGCAAAAGACATGCGTAAAATAAAGAGTTAGATCGCTTTGGCAATGCGAAGAAATGCCGGAGCGATCTTGCGTGACGAAGCGGCGTTAAGCAGCCTTGCCCGAAGCGGTGATGTTGTCGAGCATGATCTGCGCACGGTTCGTCACGTTGCGCGGCGCCTGCGTGTCGCTGATGATCTGCTCGAACCATTGTTTGGCCTTGGCGAAATCGCCAGCCTTATAGGCGGCGAGACCGAGCGCCTCGCGGGCAGACGCCCGCATGGTCTGGCCGTCGGTGCTCAAGGGCTCCGCAAGGGCGACGACCTGATCATAGGTGCCGTTGTCCACCAGCAGCCATGCCGCACGCACCTTGGCGGTATCGCGGAAGACCTGCGGTGCGGAGGTGTCGTTGCCGATGGCGGTGAAGGCGGCGATGGCGCCGGCCGCGTCGCCCTTCTGCGAAAGCAGCGTGGCCGAGCGGAACTTCGCCAGAACAGGGTAATTGCCGTGACCGGAAGTTTCGAGATCGGCGAAGGCCTTCAGCGCCTCATCCGTCTTGTTTTCCGAAGCAAGTTTCAGCGCCACGAGGAACTGGTCGCCGGAGTTGGAAGCGCGGCTGGTGTTCCAGTACTCGTAGATACCGGCGCCGGCGGCGCCCGCAACCACGAGAATGGCCGCACCCACGACCACGATACCGTAACGGCCCCAGAAGCGCGACAGCTGCTCGGAACGGATCTGCTCGTTCACTTCGCGGATAAAGGTATCATTTTCGTTTGCCATCAAATTCTCCGTTACCCGCGCGGAGATCGTCACCGATCCATCCGTCCGCGGACATACCAAGCCGCTTACCCGGGTCAACGAAAGTCAGGCCAACCGGGTCATGGTCGGCCTTCTAGCCTATTTTGCCTGATATGTAAGGGGGAAACGTTGATTTCCTACATGGCGATGGGCTGAACGCCGATCAACCATTCGTGCAGTTTCAGGATGAAAGCACCCCACAGAACGATGCCGCCGACAACGGCCACCAGATCATAGCGGCTTGAAACGAAGTCGCGGACCACTTTTTCACCCGCGCGTTCCCGGCGCTTCAGCGAAATCCGCATCACCACGCCCCAGGCGAGAAACGATGCGAAGAGGAGGATCGACGACGTCTCGCCATTGGCAAGAAGATGCGCGAGCGCCCAGATCTTGACGGAAAGGACCATCGGATGCTTGGTCTTCGTCGCAATGTGGCCAGCCGGTATGAGGCTGGCGATAAGACAGATCATCGCGGGCAGCATCAGGGTCACGGCGATGTGGCTCATCCAGACCGGCGGATACCACAACATGCCGGTCTCCTGCCGTGCTTCACCGAAGGCATAGATGACGAGGCCGAGCGTGATGAGGCTGACAATGGAATAGACGCCCTTGAAAGGGCCTTCGCCCATCGTCGCGATCATGCGGGCGCGAAATTGCGGCGCGACCACCTTCAAAAGATGCGTCAGCAAAAACAAGGCAAGACAGAGTGCGAGAAAAAGCATGGAACACGGTCCCCCGGTGGAACGAAGCGGCCCTATCACCGCAGTTGAGAACAGGAATTAGGCCGAAAGTCATGAAAACGCCAGACTATTCAAAGCTTCGCCTTATTCCACCCGCAAAAGGCCACGGTGTTTCATATGACGGATAACTGATGTTTCGCCCATTTACCGCTTTTTCCCTGTCGCTTCTCGCCGCCCTTCCCGCCTTTGCCGAAGAGGCGCAGAAGCCGAAGCAGCTCGTCATCGTGTCCTTCGACGGTGCGGGCGACAATACGCTGTGGGAAAGAAGCCGGGCGACGGCGAAGGAGGTCGGCGCGCATTTCACCTATTTCCTCGCCTGCACGCTGGTGATGGACAGGAAGACCAGCGCCAAGACCTATCAGGGACCCGGCCAGAAGGCCGGCCGTTCCAATGTCGGTTTCGGCCAGTCGCCGGAAGAGGTGGAGACAAGGCTTAGAAACATCTGGGCCGCCTATCGCGAAGGTCACGAGATCGGCAACCACACCTGCGGCCATTTCGATGGCGGCCAGTGGACCGCGGAACAATGGGACGGCGAATTCACCACCTTCACCAGCACCCTGGAAAATGCCTGGCAGATGATCGGCAAGAAGGGCGAGGAGCCCGAGGGCTGGCGCGAGATGGTCAAGAACATCAACGGTTTCCGTGCGCCCTATCTCTCACAGGGGCCGGCGCTGACCGCCGCCCAGAAAAAGCACGGTTTCGTTTATGACGCCACCAGCATCACCAAGGGGCCGGAATGGCCGGTGGAGCGCGACGGCATCGAGCATTTCGGCCTGCCGCTCATTCCCGAAGGTCCGGGCAACCGCCCGATCATCGCCATGGACTATAACCTCTTCATCCGCCACTCCATCGGCGTCGAGACGCCGGATCGCTCAAAGGAGTTCGAGGAGCGCGCCTATGCCGCCTTCCGCACCGCCTTCGACAGGCAATATAATGGCGAGCGCATTCCCCTGCAGATGGGCTTTCACTTCGTGAAGATGAACGGCGGCGCCTATTGGAACGCCTATGAGCGGCTGCTGCGCGAAGTCTGCCGGAAGGACGACGTCGCCTGTGTGAGCTATGCCGAGGCGATGCCGATGATCGAGGCGCGCAGGAAGCAGAAGACCGAGGGTTAAACTCGACCGCGGATCATCCTCGGGCTTCTTCCTTGGACCGAAGCAACAGATGCAAAAAGGCGGCCGAGGGGCCGCCTTTTCTTACTCAGGGCTTGTTGGCCGCCAGCTCGCCGGCTTCCGCTTCCCGCTGCAGATAACGCTCGTCGATATCCGGCAGGGGCTTGTCGTCAATCGCAGCCTCAAAGGCCACAAGACGCTTGTGGATTGAAAGCAGCTCGATGATCGTCGTCCAGGAATTGACGAGATACTGGAACGAATTGCTGACCTGACCGAAGGCCGTGGCGATCTGCTGGTAGATACCATAGGTGATCTTGCCCGCCACGATGGTCGGAACAAGCATCAGAAGCAGGAACACCGCATCGGCCTGAATATAGAAATACCGGGCGACGTTGAAATAGAGATAATGCCAGTACATGCGGAAATAATTCTTCCGCACATTGGAGTAGAGTTCCTTGACTGTCGGCGGCTGGGCGCGGTCGGCGTGGTCCTCGCCATAGACCAGTTCCTTGCGGTAAGCCGCTTCCACGCGCTGATTGCGGAAGTTCAGGCCGGGCAGCTTGATGCCGACTGTCGCCAGAAGCACCGTACCAAATACCGACCAGACAATCGCCAGCCAGAACAGCGCATGCGGCACCTCGCCGAGGATCGGCAATTCCGAGACATAGGACGACAGCGCAAACAGGATCGGCAGGAAGACGACGAGCGTCATTACCGAATTGATCAGCGTGATGCCCAGCCCTTCGAGCGTCGAGGAGAACCGCATCGTATCTTCCTGAACGCGCTGGGACGCGCCTTCGATGTGACGCAGCTTTTCCCATTTCGACATGTAGAAGTCATTCATCGCGGTTCGCCAGCGGAAGATATAATGGCTGGTGAAGAAATCCGTCAGGATCGAAACGGCCATGCTGAGAAAGGCGATCTTGGCAAAGACGATTTGAAGGCTGTAAAAATCCCAGACCTCGATACCCGGTTGTTTCGAAAGGGCATTTTGCAAAAGGTCGCCGAAAGGCCGCCGGAAATTGTTGATCACGACGGAAATCTGAACGCCGAAATAGGTCACCGCGATAATCAGCAACGATCCCCAGATGGACCAGTATTTCCAGGGATGATCCTTGGCGATAACGGTCCATACGCCGCCGAACGCCGCCAGGCACAATGCGAGATAGCCGTAAAAGAACAGGTTAGCCGGGACCAGGAAGTAGCTGAGATCGTAGGGTTCCTGCTCGGGCATTACGTAGCCCCAAGACCGCCCTAACCCTTCAACGATGAAGTACCATCCAAGAATGGCGAAAAAAGCCCAGATAATGGCCGACGTGAAGAAGATTTTCGGTTTGGGAAAGAAGGAATGAAACACGTTTCGAACTCACGCGCGTTTGAAATCAGCCATTATTGGCGAAGCACTAGATGGCCCGAACCTAGGGCAGAAATTTGTGCACAGCAATGAAGAAGCGCTGACCTTAACAAGATGTAAGGCGCGCGCGACAGACAATCCCCAAGGGGAACAGCAGATTAAAGGCAGGAAAAGACGGCCTGCGGCCTAGCTCCGCCGCTCCGTGGCGAGCACCGGCAGCATCAGGAGAATGCTGACGACGAGCACGGCCGAAGCGAGAATGCTGGGCGCGGTAAAACTTCCCGTCACCTCGGCAATCCAGCCGGCGGCAAGCGGCCCGACAATCTGGCCCGTGCCGAAAGCGGCCGTCATCAGCGCAAAGGCGCGGCGCGGGCTCGGCCCGGCAAATTCCCGGCCGAGCTGCAGGCCATAAGCGGTGATGACCATGAAGGTCAGTCCGAGAAGCAGGCCGCCGGCGAGAACACCCGGCACGGGCGGCAGCATCACGGAAGCGAAGACGCCCACGGCTTCCAGCGCGAGCACGATCACGAAAGCGCGTTTCAGTCCCTGCGATTTCAGCACCGGTTTCCAGAGGAAAAGCGAAATGGCGGCGGCGCAGCCGGTGATGAACCAGGCGAGAAACTCCACGAAAGCACCGGCGGCGGCCATGCGCGCGATCGCCACGATGAAGGTGGCGGTGATGACATAACCGAAGCCGAAAAGCCCGTAGGCGAGCGTCGTCAGAACCAGCGGCCGTGTCCAGCGGAGCGGCGGCTCCGCCACTGCGGATGCATGCCGCGGCGGGCCGGCGGGAAGCACGCGAAAGACGAGAAGGAATGTGATGAAGGAAAAGACCGCGCCCGCAATCCATTCCTCTCTCCACGAGGAACCACCGCCGTCAAAAACGACGCCGATCAGATAGACCGCAAGCGAAGAAATCGCGATACCTGCGCCGACGCCGCCATAATGCAGCGCCTGGATCGTGTCCCGGCCCGCCTTCATGGCATGGCCGATAACGATCTGCGAGGTGAAGATCATGGTCATTGCACTGGCGACACCGGCAAGAAACCGGATGACGGTGAAGGCCGCGACGGAATTGAAAGCAGCCATGGCAAGCAACAGCGCAGCCGTGGAAAACAGGCCGCAAAGGGCCACCAGCCGTTCCCGTCCCGACCCCCAGGAAGAGGCGGCCAGAACCGCACCCGCCAGATAACCGGCGAAGTTGCCAGCCGCCACGATCCCCGCATCCCCCGCCGAGAGCGGAACATCCGCCATCATGCCGGGCAGGATGGGGGTGAAGGAAAAACGGCCGAAACCCATTGCGGAGGCCATCATCAGCGCCCCGGAAAATCCAAGTGCGGTCAGATGTTTGGCGGAAAGTGGCTTGTCGATGCTCATGCATGGCTTATCGCAATGGGGCGGATAAGGGACAAGCGAGTTATTTTGATCGGCGTCATAAGCGGCCGTTATCGGTCATGAATGTTCGGGTGTTGCCGCTTGTTTCTTCTCCCCGCCGGGGAGAAGGTGGCCCTAAGGGTCGGATGAGGGGGCATGCTCTCCGAAATCCGGCGAGGCGGCCCCTCATCCCGCTGCCGCGGACTTCTCCCCCTCGGGGAGAAGAAACAAGGGGCACCCGCTCGCCTCACTCGGCCAGCGTCAACACCAGCGGCCCGTTCTTGGTCGCCACGACCGTATGTTCATACTGCACCGTCGGCGCGCTCGGATCGCTATAGAGCGTCCATGGATCGTCATCGCCATCCTCGGCCCAATAGGCCCCCGTCGACAGGAAGGGCTCGACGGTAAACACCATGCCTTCCTGCATGATACGGCGCTCGTCCTTGTCCGGCCAGGTCGCCAGTTCCTTCGGCTCCTCATGCAGCGAACGGCCAATGCCGTGGCTCGCCAGATTGGTGATCAGCGTATAGCGGTTCTTTTTCGCAAAAGCGCCGATGGCATTGCCGATATCGGCGAAAGGCCTGCCGGTTTTCACCTGCTGCAGGCCCGTCCACATGGCGCGTTTGCCATCGCGGCAGAGGCGTTCGATTTCCTTTTTGACAGGCGGCACGGCAAAAGACGAACCGGTATCGCCGAAGAAACCGTTCTTCACGGCCGAGACATCGATATTGACGAGGTCACCCGCCTTGATGATGCGCGGCCCCGGAATGCCGTGGGCCACTTCCTCGTTGACGCTGATGCAGGTTGCCCCAGGGAACTTGTAGCAGAACTCCGGAGCAGATTGCGCGCCATTGTCCTCCAGCACCTTGCGGCCGATGGCATCCAGCTCGGCCGTGGTGATGCCGGGTTCCAGCGCGTCCGCCATGGTCTGCATGGCCACGGCGCAAAGGCGACCGATATCCTTCAGCAGAACCAGTTCTTCTTCGGTGGAAATGACCATGTCTCTGTCCGTCGTTCTGTCTGGCGGGTCTGAAAGCGCCCGCCTTGTAATAATCAGGCCGTGGCTTTCACCGGATCGGCGCTCCCCGTCAATTCTTTTCTGACGATCGGGGCGACTTTCGTACCATAAAGCTCGATGCCGCGCATGATCTGGTCGTGCGGCATCAGGCCGATGGCCATCTGCAGCAGGAAGCGATCATTCCTGAAAACGCCATGCGCCTTGATGATCTTTTCAGCCACCAGCTCCGGTTCGCCTAGGAAGAGATTGCCTTCCGGTCCGCGCGCCGCATCGAAATGGGCACGGTTCGTCGGCCCCCAGCCGCGTTCGCGGCCGATGCGGTTCATCACCTCCGCCTGCGGGCCGTAAAACTGATCGGCCGCCTTGTCGGTGGTGTCGGCAATGAAACCATGCACATTGATGCTGGTGCGCAGCCTGGTCTTTTCCTGACCCGCCCGGCGCGCAGCCTCATGGTAAAGATCAAACAGCGGCGCAAAGCGACGATATTCACCGCCGATGATGGCAAGCGCCACCGGCAGCCCCATCGCGCCAGCCCGCGCCACCGATTGCGGCGTGCCGCCGACGGCGATCCACACCGGCAGACGCTCCTGCAACGGACGCGGATAGACGCCGCGCCCATTGATGGCCGGGTGCTTGGTGCCGGACCAGGTGACGACCTCCTGTTCGCGCAGCGCCAAAAGCAGATCGAGCTTTTCAGCGAAGAGCACATCGTAATCTTCGAGATCGTAACCGAACAGCGGGTAGGATTCGATGAAGGAACCACGCCCGGCCATGATCTCGGCGCGGCCGTTCGACAGGAGGTCGACGGTTGAGAATTGCTGGAACACCCGCACCGGATCATCCGAACTCAGCACCGAGACGGCGCTCGTCAGGCGAATGTTCTTGGTCTTCACCGCGGCTGCCGCCAGCACCGTTGAGGGCGAGGACACAACATAATCCGGACGGTGATGCTCACCGAGGCCAAAAACATCGAGCCCGACCTGATCGGCAAGCTCGATTTCCTCCAGCAGATGCCTGAGACGGCGCGCGCCTTCCGGCCCGCGGCCATCGGCGGGGTTGGGATTGACATCCGCGAATGTGTAAAGACCGAGTTCCATAGGTGATACCTCTGTTTGCTTGCCTCAGAGATAGGGGCGGACGCCGCCGCAGGCAAATGCAAAATCTGGCGCAAAATCTGGATGCTTCGCTTCGAAAAAATGGATGGGCGCGACTGGATTCACCCCTCTGTCACCCTCACCCGAAATCGCGATTGCCAGCCCGCCCCCTTTGGGCATACGCTGCTTAAACATGTGCGAAGTAATGCAAAAAGGGGAAAGCATGCATCGGACAGTTATCGTGACAGGCTCTACAAGCGGTATCGGTCTTGCCATCGCGCAGAGATTTGCGCGGGAGGGCGCCAATATCGTGCTGAACGGCTTCGGCGACGAGGACGAGATCGAAAAATTGCGGCTGTTGCTGGAAGCCGAAAGCGGCGGGCGTGTGCTTTACCACCCCGCGGATATGACGAAACCGGACGAGATCGCCGACCTCATTCAGTCCTCGCATGAAAAACTCGGCTCGGTGGATGTGCTCGTCAACAATGCCGGAATCCAGCATATCGCACCCATCGAGGAATTCCCGACGGAAAAATGGGACTGGATCATCGCCATCAATCTGACCAGTTCCTTCCATACCATGCGCGCCGCGATACCGCTGATGAAGAAGGCCGGCAAGGGCCGCATCATCAACATTTCCTCGGCCCACGGCCTCGTCGCCTCACCGTTCAAATCGGCCTATGTGGCGGCCAAGCACGGTATCATGGGCCTGACGAAGACGGCAGCGCTTGAGCTTGCCCAGACCGGGGTTACCGTCAACGCCATCTGTCCCGGTTATGTGCTCACGCCGCTGGTCGAAAAGCAGATACCTGAGATGGCCAAGGTACGCGGCATCAGCGAAGAGGCGGTGAAGAACGACGTAATGCTGGAGCTGCAGGCGACCAAGCAGTTCGTCACCGTCGATGACGTGGCCACCGCCGCCGTATTTCTGGCCAGCGACGCCGCCAGCAACATCACCGGCACCCATATTTCCGTGGATGGCGGCTGGACGGCGCAATAATTGCCAGATTTTCTTTCCGTTATGGAAACAATGAATTGCCAAAACGGAAATCGATATGCGCGCAAGAGCGTGCATAGATACGTCAAGATAATCACAAGAAACCGGCTCGGCAGCCGGTCAAAACAGCAGGGCATTGCATGAAGGACGCGATCAGCTTCATCCTCAACAACGAAACGGTTTCGTTGAAGGATTTCGGACCGACGGACACGCTTCTCGATTATCTCCGCCTTAGCAAGCGGTTGACCGGGACCAAGGAAGGCTGCGCGGAAGGCGACTGCGGCGCCTGCACCGTGCTCGTCGGGCGGCTGCTCGATGGTTCGCTGCGGTATGAAAGCGTCAACGCCTGCATCCGCTTTCTTGGCTCGCTGCACGGCACCCATATCGTGACCGTCGAGCATCTTGCCGCCCGCGACGGCACGCTGCACCCCGTGCAGCAGGCCATGGTGGATTTTCACGGCTCGCAATGCGGCTTCTGCACGCCGGGTTTCATCATGTCGCTTTATGGCCTGTGGCTTACCAGCGAAAACCCCGGCCGCGCCGATATCGAAAAGGCCCTGCAAGGCAATCTCTGTCGATGCACGGGCTATGAGCCGATCGTGAAGGCCGCCGAAAAGATCGCCGCCGCGCGCCCAAGCGCGCTGTTCGACCCGCTGCAGCGCGACCGGACCGACATCATGGCAAGGCTCTGGGCGATCCGCGAAAACGAGACGATCACCGTCGTCAGAGGCGAGGACCGCACGATCATTCCGGCAACGCTTTCCGATCTGACCGAAATCTACGCCGCCGAGCCGAAGGCGACCATCGTTGCCGGCTCAACCGATGTCGGCCTGTGGGTGACGAAGCAGATGCGGGCGCTGAACCCTGTCATCTTCATCAACAATCTCGGGGATCTGCAGACCATCACCGTGGATGAAGACGGTATCACGCTCGGTGCCGGTGTCACCTACAGCCAGGCCTTCAAGACCATTGCAGAACATTTCCCACCGCTTGCCCGGCTGTTTGACCGGCTCGGCGGCGAGCAGGTGCGCAATATGGGCACCATTGGCGGCAACATCGCCAACGGTTCGCCCATCGGCGACACTCCACCGGCGTTGATCGCACTCGGCACGACGCTCACCCTGCGCTCGTCTTCTGGCAACCGCAGCCTGCCGCTGGAAAGCTATTTCATCGATTACGGCAAACAGGACCGGCTGAGCGGCGAGTTCGTCGAAAAACTCTTCATCCCGTTCCAGAAGCCGGAAAGCCGTTACGCCGTCTACAAGATTTCCAAGCGGCGCGACGAGGATATTTCCGCGCTCTGCGCCGCCTTCAACCTGACGCTTGACGCCGATGGCGCAGTCGAAGACATCCGCATCGCCTTTGGCGGCATGGCCGGCACGCCGAAACGGGCCGCACATCTGGAGGCAGCACTTCTCGGCAAAGAGTGGTCGCAGGAAACAATCGATGCGGCGCGCGATGCGCTGGATGAGGATTTCACGCCACTGACGGACTGGCGTGCGACGGCCGAATACCGGCAGCTGACTGCCAAGAACCTGCTGACGCGGTTTTTCCTTGAGACTTCAGGGGAGAAGCAGGAACTAACACGCTTCACTTTGGAGGAGGCTTGAACCATGGACACCACAAGCTTCGACAAGACCAAGACCGAAATCGACGGCCCGATGCACGCCTCGCTTCGGCACGATTCCGCCCATAAGCATGTGACCGGCAGCGCTGAATATATCGATGATATTCCCGAACCCGCCGGGCTCGTTCACGGTGCACTCGGCCTTTCCGATCGCGCGCATGCGGAAATCGTCTCAATGGACCTTTCCGAAGTGGAAGCCACGCCGGGCGTGCTCTGGGTGATGATTGGCAAGGATGTGCCCGGCGAAAACGACATCTCCTCCGGTGGCCGTCACGACGAACCGCTGCTGGCCGAAACAAAGGTGGAGTTCCACGGCCAGCCGATTTTCGCGGTCTTCGCCGAAACCCGAGATATCGCCAGAAAGGCCGCCCGCAAGGCGAAGATTACCTATAAGGACCTGCCGCATTTCACCGATATCGACACCGCGATTGAAAATGGCGGCGCGCTCGTCATCGATCCCATGACGCTCACGCGCGGCGATGCCAAGCTGGAAATGGATGTCGCGCCGCGCCGCCTGACCGGCACGATGCGGATCGGCGGGCAGGAGCATTTTTATCTCGAGAGCCACATCGCCATGGCCGTGCCCGGTGAGGATGACGAGGTAACGCTGTGGAGCTCCACCCAGCATCCGAGCGAAATCCAGCATATCGTCAGCCACATGCTTCAGGTGCCGTCCAATGCTGTCACGGTGCAGGTGCGCCGCATGGGCGGTGGCTTCGGCGGCAAGGAAACGCAGGGAAACCAGTTCGCCGCCCTTTGCGCCATTGCCGCCAAGAGGCTGAAGCGGGCCGTTAAAATCCGCCCCGACCGCGACGAGGACATGACGGCGACCGGCAAGCGCCACGATTTCCGCGTCGATTACGAGCTGGGCTTCGATGAGGAAGGCCGCATCCACGCCGTCGACGCCACCTATGCGGCGCGCTGCGGTTTTTCCTCCGATCTGTCAGGCCCGGTAACCGACCGTGCGTTGTTCCATGCCGATTCCAGCTATTTCTATCCGCATGTGCATCTGACCTCCCGGCCGCTTAAAACCCATACGGTCTCCAACACCGCCTTTCGTGGTTTCGGCGGTCCGCAGGGCATGCTCGGGGCTGAACGTTTCATCGAAGAAATCGCCTATGCCGTCGGCAAGGACCCGCTCGATATCCGCAAGCTCAATTTCTACGGAGAGACCGGCTCGGAGCGCACCACGACGCCCTATCATCAGGAGGTCGAAGACAACATCATCGCCCGCATCGTCGAGGAGCTGGAAACCTCGAGCGACTATCGCACGCGGCGAGACGCCATCATCGAGTTCAACAAAACCAGCCCGATCATCCGCAAGGGTATCGCGCTGACCCCTGTCAAATTCGGCATCTCCTTCACCATGACCGCCTTCAATCAGGCCGGTGCGCTGATGCATATCTACAATGACGGCTCCATCCATCTGAACCATGGCGGCACGGAAATGGGTCAGGGCCTTTATACCAAGGTGGCGCAGGTGGTGGCCGATGCCTTCCAGGTGGATATCGGCCGGGTAAAGATAACAGCGACGACCACAGGCAAGGTGCCGAATACCTCCGCCACTGCCGCCTCCTCCGGCTCCGATCTCAACGGCATGGCCGCCTATGACGCCGCCCGCCAGATCCGCGAGCGGCTGATCAAATTCGCCGCCGAGAACTGGAACGTCCCGGAAGAAGAGGTCGTCTTCCTGCCGAACCGGGTGCGGATCGGGCTTGAGGAAATCGCCTTCAACGACTTCATCAAGAAGGCCTATTTCGCCCGCGTGCAGCTTTCCGCCGCCGGTTTTTACAAGACCCCGAAAATCCACTGGGACCGCGCCGCCGGTCGCGGCACGCCGTTTTATTATTTCGCCTATGGCGCAGCCTGCTCGGAAGTGTCGATCGATACGCTGACCGGCGAATATATGATGGAACGCACCGATATCCTCCACGATGTCGGCAAGTCGCTGAACCCGGCCATCGATATCGGCCAGATCGAAGGCGCCTTCGTGCAAGGCATGGGCTGGCTGACGACGGAGGAATTGTGGTGGGACGGCAAGGGGCGACTGCGCACCCACGCGCCTTCCACCTACAAGATCCCGCTTGCCTCCGACCGACCGAAAAGTTTCAACGTGAAGCTGGCGGAATGGTCGGAAAATGCCGAGCCCACCATCGGCCGCTCCAAGGCCGTGGGCGAACCGCCCTTCATGCTGGCGATCTCGGTTCTCGAAGCACTCTCCATGGCCGTCGCCTCCGTTGCCGACTACAAGGTCTGCCCGCGCCTCGACGCGCCGGCAACGCCCGAGCGGGTTCTGATGGCGGTGGAACGGCTGAAGAAGGTGTGAGGGGGAGTATCCATGCGGCCGAGCCCCCTCATCCGGCGCTTTGCGCCACCTTCTCCCCGGCGGGGAGAAGAAACTTCCGGTAAGCTCCATGCTACGACCGCAACCCTTTTGAATTGCCTCGACGGTGCGGCGCATTTCTTCTCCCCGCCGGGGAGAAGGTGGCGCAAAGCGCCGGATGAGGGGGCCAGCGCCAATGCCTGACACCTCCCTGTCCGCTTTCCTCACCCGCCCTGCCCCAGCGATCCTCGTGGAAATCGAGGCCGTCAAAGGCTCGTCCCCACGCGAGGCCGGAACCTTCATGCTGGTAAGCCAGGAGGCGCTGTGGGAAACCATCGGCGGCGGGCAGTTCGAATATATGGCCATAGACCACGCCCGCGCGATGTTGAGGAGCGGCGCCGCCGAAGACCGCATGGATATTCCGCTCGGCCCGGAAATCGGCCAATGCTGCGGTGGGCGCACCCTGCTCAGGTTCCGGCTGGTAACGGCGGAAATCGCGGCAGCGCTTGAGACAAGACTAAAGGGCGAAGCCGAGCAACAGCCCGCCATCTTCATTTTCGGCGCGGGCCATGTCGGCAAGGCGCTGGCTGAGGCCCTGTCGCTCCTGCCCTTGACCCTGACTGTTGTGGAAACCCGTGAAAACGAGCTGCACGATCTTCCAGTGAACGTCACATCCGTGCTGACCCCCATGCCGGAGGCGCTCGTTGCGAAAATCCCGGTAAACGGGGCGGCCATCATCGTCACCCATGATCACGCGCTTGATTTCCTCATTGCGAAGGAAGCGCTTGTCCGCGACGATCTCGCCTATGTCGGCATGATCGGCTCCAAGACCAAACGCGCCACCTTCGCCCATTGGCTGGAGCGGGAGGGAGAGCCCCCTTCCCACCTTAAAAAACTCGTCCTGCCCATCGGCGGCAGCAGCGTCAGGGACAAGCGTCCCGCCATCATAGCGGCCCTTGTGGCAGCCGAGTTGCTGCAAGCATTTTCCGCTGCCGAAACCCGTCGCAACGAAAATCAACGCGGCCATCCTCAAGGCCAAGATCACGCCTGAGCCCGTCGGGCAGGCTTTCATCCGCCAGATTGTCCGGTGCAAGGCTTTCAAGGGTAAACCGTTCCGCAGTTCGCAGACCCGCACGCAGGCGGGACCACGCGCGCAAGATTGCTGTGCGCATGTTCGTCTCCATTTAAAAAATGTCAGAAGCTCAGTTGATGAATTGGGCTAAAAATGCTCTGTTTTTCGGATAAAAACCAATGAAACCTTTGGCCGTTGACATAAAGAGAACTTATCCATGAAAATGTCCCGCCAGTTCCCCCTGAACGCCCTGCGCGTGTTCGAAGCCGCAGCAAGGCATCTGAGCTTCACCAAGGCCGGTGAGGAACTGGGCATGACGCAGACGGCGGTCAGCTATCAGGTGAAACTGCTGGAGGAGAATGTTGGCGAGCCGCTCTTCATCAGAAAGGCGCGGCAGGTTGTGCTGACCGAGGCCGGGCAGAAACTG
Organism: Agrobacterium sp. 719_389; assembly: GCF_900188475.1. Classification (NCBI taxonomy): domain Bacteria; kingdom Pseudomonadati; phylum Pseudomonadota; class Alphaproteobacteria; order Hyphomicrobiales; family Rhizobiaceae; genus Agrobacterium; species Agrobacterium sp. 719_389. The sequence continues at coordinate 147,524 of NZ_FYEM01000006.1, read as the reverse complement.
GCGCCGAAGGTTGCGGAAGCTTTCAACACGTTGCGGGAGGCTGTCGATAATGTGCGCGACACCTCCGACACGACCCTGACAATCCATTCCACCGCGACTTTTGCGTCGCGCTGGCTTTCGCGGCATCTGGGCGCCTTCCAGCTGGAACACCCATCAATCGCCGTGCGGCTCGACACATCAAGCACATTGATCGATTTTTCCCAGTCAGACTGCGATGTCGCCATTCGCTGGAGCAAAGATAACGGCAAAGGGCTGATCTACCATCAACTGCTGCGCGGCGTTTATACGCCGATGCTGCATCCGAGCCTTGCCGAAAGCATCGGCGGATTGCACAAACCGGAAGACCTGCTGCGCCTGCGCATCATCGATCCCGGCGATATCTGGTGGAGCCAGTGGTTTCAGGAAGTGGGCGTCGAAAATCCGGGCCTCGACCGTTATCCGCGCAGCCGCCTCAATGTGCAGGCCTTCGAAGCCGCCGCGGCAATCGCCAGCCAGGGCGTGGCCATGCTCACCCCTGAACTCTATGCCGATGAGATTGCGCTCGGCCGCCTTTATCAACCCTTCGAGCACCTCAGCAGCGAAGGAAAGAACTATTGGCTGGTCTACCCTGAAAACCGTAGGAACATTCGCAAGATAAGGCTGTTTCGCGACTGGATACTGAAGCGGACCGAAGAATGCCGCCCGCAGAAACCACATCAAAATCCCATATCCGGCGCATAAAAACAGCGCGGCGTATCTTCATCCGGAAACAGGCAGAGGTGATATTCGCCATCTTCTGATCGTCTTGCCTCGCGCTGCGACCAGCTGAAAACGTGGCGTCGCGTGACCATGCGGTGATCGCCGGGTGCGAGCGAGACCTCGTAACCGTCAGGCGTCACACGAACACTTCGCGTGGGAATCATCTGGCAGTCGCCGGTCTCGGCGTCACCATTGCAGCAGTAGCTTTCATATTTGAACCCCTTGTGGGATTCATGGGCAAGCGCAGTGGCGCTGAGCGCCAAAAGCAGGAACAGGACCGTCAGAACAAGGCGCATCGGCATGGTCTCCGTTGAAACAACGGCGGCCGCCGGAAGATCATTGCGTCCCTTTATTCAAATTTCACATCAACACCCACCCGGACACAACGGCACCGGGAACTGCGATACCTGCCCCCTGATCTGCCCCGCCCAGGGTTCGCAGCGCCCGCTTTCGGAAGAACCGCCAGCGAAACATGTCATTGAAGCCCTGCGCATCGCCGTAAAACCGGAATAGATTTCCGACGAAGCGCGCCCGAGGGCTCCGCAGCCTTATATTTTAGCACATCGGCAGACTGCACAAAGGATAATAGCTGAGTCGCGTTAGCCAGCTAAGCACAAACTATGCGGCAGGAATGAGCGGCTGCAACTTTACCGGGCTCACCCTGCCTGCATGGGCGAACTGAAACGAGATTGCGGACACAAAGGCATCGGATTGTGAGCAATCACGTTCCAGCCTTTGCTTTTCACTTTCCTAACGGTCAAATTTCTCGCAAGGTGCGCTGCACAAGGATCAGGGGAACCGCATGTACGAATACGCCATTGCGTGGGAATGGATGGCTTTTGCCGTCCGCTGGCTCCACGTCATCACCGCCATCGCCTGGATCGGCTCATCCTTTTATTTCATCGCGCTCGATCTCGGGCTGGTCAAACGGCCGCATCTGCCGCCGGGGGCCTATGGCGAGGAATGGCAGGTACATGGCGGCGGTTTCTATCACATCCAGAAATATCTGGTCGCCCCCGCCCAGATGCCCGAGCACCTGACATGGTTCAAATGGGAAAGCTACGTCACCTGGCTTTCCGGCTTCGCCATGCTGTGCATCGTTTATTATGGCGGCGCGGATCTCTTCCTGATCGATCATTCGGTGCTGGCGCTCACCCAGTTCCAGGCCATCTGTCTGTCGCTGGCATCGCTTGCCATCGGCTGGCTGTTTTACGATTTCCTCTGCAAATCGCCGCTCGGCAACAATACCTGGGGCCTGATGATCGTGCTCTATGTCGCGCTGGTGGCGATGGCGTGGGGTTATACTCAGGTTTTCACCGGCCGCGCCGCCTTCCTGCATCTCGGCGCATTTACCGCCACCATCATGTCGGCGAACGTGTTTTTCATCATCATTCCCAACCAGAAGATCGTGGTTGCGGACCTGATCGCCGGGCGCACGCCGGACCCGAAATATGGCCGCATCGCCAAACAGCGCTCGCTGCACAACAACTACCTGACGCTGCCCGTCATCTTCTTCATGCTGTCGAACCATTATCCGCTGGCTTTTGCCACGCAGTTCAACTGGATCATCGCCGCACTCGTCTTCCTGATGGGCGTCACCATCCGCCACTGGTTCAACACCACCCATGCCCGCAAGGGCAAGCCGACATGGACCTGGCTGCTGACCGCGCTCATCTTCATCGTCATCATGTGGCTTTCCACCGTGCCGAAGGTGCTGACCGGCGAGGAGGAACAGAAGGCCGCCACCCTCTCCCCCATGCAGCAGCAATTCGTCAGCGACGCCCATTTCGCCAAGGCGCGTGATGTGGTTCAGGGCCGCTGTTCCATGTGCCATGCGGCCGAGCCGGTGTGGGAAGGCGTGCCCTTCACACCCAAATCCGTGAAGCTCGAAACCGACGAACAGATCGCCGCCCACGCGCGTGAAATCTATTTGCAAGCCGGGCGCAGCCATGCCATGCCTCCCGGCAACATCACCGCCATCACCCCGGATGAGCGCAAGGTGCTGACCGCCTGGTATGAAAGCGCGGTGTCCGGGACAGGAAAAGCCGAAGGAAAGACTGAATGAGCATGGTTCTGCTGCGTGGCCGCCTGCTGAGCTTCCGCCGCGCGCCGCTCTCGATCGACGATACGCAAAGCTATCTCTATATCGAAGATGGCGGCCTGCTTCTCGAAAACGGCAACATCGCCGCCATCGGCGACTACGCCGATATTCGCAGCCAAGCGCCCGATGACATCGAGGAAAAGGATCACCGGCCGCATCTCCTCGTGCCCGGCCTGATCGACATGCACCTGCATTTCCCGCAGATGCAGGTCATCGGCTCCTATGCCGCCAATCTCCTTGAATGGCTGAATACCTATACTTTCCCGGAAGAGTGCCGCTTCGTCGAAACCGCACATGCCCAGCGCATCGCCACGCATTTTTACGATGAGCTTCTGCGCCACGGCACCACCACCGCCGCCGCCTATTGCTCCGTGCACAAGACCTCCGCCGACGCCTTCTTCACTGAGGCCATGAAGCGCAACATGCTGATGGTGGGCGGCAAGGTGATGATGGACCGCAACGCTCCGCAGGGTCTGCTGGACACGCCGGAAACCTCCTATGACGAGACGCGTCAGGTCATCGCCGACTGGCACGGCAAGGGCCGTAACCACGTCGCCATCACGCCGCGCTTCGCCATCACCTCCACCCCGAAGCAGATGGAAGCCGCACAGGCTCTGGCGCAGGAATTTCCCGATCTCTTCATCCAGACGCATCTCTCGGAAAATCTGGACGAGATCAAATACACTTGCGAGCTTTACCCCGAAGCGACCGACTATACCGACATCTATGTGCGCTATGGCCTGATGGGCAACAAGACCCTGCTCGGCCATGCCATTCACCTCTCGGAACGCGAGGCGGATGTGCTGTCGGAAACCGGCGCCGTGGCGGTGCATTGCCCCACATCGAACCTCTTTATCGGCTCCGGCCTGTTCCCGATGAAGAAGCTGCAACGTCGCGAAAAGCCGGTGCGGATCGCGGTTGCGACCGATATCGGCGGTGGATCGAGCTATTCGATGCTGCGCACCATGGATGAGGCCTACAAGGTCCAGCAATTGCTGGGCGAGCGCCTGAACCCGCTGGAAAGCTGGTATCTGATGACGCGCGGCAATGCCGAAGCTCTCTCCATGGTCGACCGCATCGGCACGCTCGACGCCGGCACGGACGCCGACATCACCGTGCTCAACGCCTCCTCCACCCCCGCCATGGCGCTGAAGATGGAAGTGGTGAAAAGCCTGACGGAAGAACTGTTCCTGATGCTGACCATGGGCGACGACCGCACGGTGGTTGAGACCTATGTGGCCGGCAAGGCGATGAAGAGCGTGCTGGCATAGTTCGGCTGGGGCCGAAACATTCGCTCATGGCCCTCATGTATCAGTGGCCTGTCAAATCGAGCGGGTGCCGCGTGTTTCTTCTCCCCGGCGGGGAGAAGTCCGCGGCAGCGGGATGAGGGGGCAAGCTCTCGATTTATCGCCGACGTCGCCCCCTCATCCGACCCTTCGGGCCACCTTCTCCCCAGCGGGGAGAAGAAACCGTGCCGCACCCGCTCGCTTTCTATGTCTGGCTGGCACCCCCGGCCAAAATGCGAATGACCTCTGGAGTGCGCCCGTGCCGGATTTAGACACAACCACCATGCTGATGGTTTTTGCCACCTTCACCGTCGCAGGCATCGTCAAGGGTGTCACCGGCATGGGGCTGCCCACCGTCGCCATGGGCGTGCTTGGCCTCTTCATGCCGCCGGTTGTTGCCGCAGGGCTTCTCATCCTCCCTTCCTTCATCACCAATATCTGGCAATTGCTGGCCGGCCCGGATTTCAGGGCTATCGTGGCGCGGCTCTGGCCGATGATGATCGCCATCGCCGCCGGCACGCTTCTCAGCGTCCGGCTGATGACGGCAGGCGCCGGCATCTGGACCACCTCGGCGCTCGGCCTGTGCCTTGCGGCTTATGCGGCCTACAGCCTTTTCGCAAAGCCCTTCGCCATTCCTGCGAGACTGGAACCGAAGCTCTCCCCCACCATTGGGCTGGCGACCGGCCTGTTGACCGGCGGAACCGGGATTTTCGTCGTTCCCGCAGTGCCCTATATCCAGTCGCTCGGTTTTGCCCGCGACGATCTCGTGCAGGCGCTCGGCCTTTCCTTCACCGTTTCCACCGTGGCACTCGCCGCAGGCCTCGCCTCGCAAGGCGCCTTCCACGTCGAGCATCTGTCACTGTCCGCGCTCGCCATCCTGCCGGCGCTTCTCGGCATGTGGCTCGGCCAGAAGATCCGCAACATCGTCAGCCCTGCGACATTCCGGCGCTGGTTCCTCATCTGCCTGCTTTTATTGGGGGCCGAACTGTTTTTGCGGGCTTTCTGGTGATCAACCCCGTCGATTTTGATGTTGCAGCCATCCCATTCATGTTATGTGAAGCCATCATTCAAATGTGAAGGCTTTATCCATGGGCAAAATCCTGACCATAGCGGACCTGAAGCAACAGGCTCAGCGCCGTGTGCCAAAAATGTTTTTCGATTACGCCGATAGCGGCGCGTGGACGGAAGGCACCTACCGCGCCAATGAGGAGGATTTTTCGAAGATAAAGCTGCGCCAGCGCGTGCTGGTGGATATGACTGACCGGTCGCTGGCGACCGAAATGGTCGGCGAGAAGGTTTCGATGCCGGTAGCCCTCTCCCCCACCGGCCTCACGGGCATGCAGCATGCCGATGGCGAAATGCTGGCCGCACAAGCGGCGGAGGAATTCGGCGTGCCCTTCACGCTCTCCACCATGAGCATCTGCTCCATCGAGGATGTCGCTTCCGTCACCTCGAAACCCTTCTGGTTCCAGCTTTACGTGATGAAGGACCGGGACTTCGTCAATAATCTGATCGACCGCGCCAAGGCCGCCGGCTGCTCGGCACTGGTGCTGACGCTCGACCTGCAAATTCTCGGCCAGCGCCACAAGGATTTGCGCAACGGCCTCTCCGCACCGCCGAAATTCACCCCGAAACATATCTGGCAGATGGCGACCCGGCCGAAATGGTGCATGGACATGGCTCGCACCAAGCGCCGCAGCTTCGGCAATATCGTCGGCCACGCCAGGAATGTCTCCGACCTCTCCTCGCTCTCCTCCTGGACTGCCGAGCAATTCGATCCGCGCCTGTCGTGGAAAGATGTCGAATGGATCAAGCAGCGCTGGGGCGGCAAGCTGATCCTCAAGGGCATCCTTGACGAGGAAGATGCGCGCGCCTCTGTCGATACCGGCGCGGACGCCATCATCGTCTCCAACCATGGCGGCCGCCAGCTCGACGGCGCGCATTCCTCCATCGCGATGCTGCCGAAGATCGTCGACGCCGTCGGCGACAGGGTCGAGGTGCATATGGATGGCGGCATCCGCTCCGGCCAGGATGTGCTGAAAGCGGTCGCGCTCGGCGCCAGGGGCACCTATATCGGCCGCCCGTTCCTTTATGGCCTCGGTGCCGATGGCAAACAGGGCGTGACCACCGCTCTCGAGATCATCCGCAAGGAAATGGATGTCAGCATGGCGCTTTGCGGCAAGCGGCTGATTACGGATGTGGACCGCAGCATTCTGGCTTGATGATGCCTCAAAGCCGGGCGCGTCAGAAAGTCCTACCCTAAGCCGCCTCCCTCATCCCTCCACCCTCATCCTTGTGACAAGCACAGGAATGAGGGTGGAGGAATGCCGTCAATGCCCCACCGTCTTCGAAAACACATTCACGATCACCACGCCGGTCACGATGAAACCGAGGCCGATGACAGCCGCGAGGTCCAGCGTCTGGCGGAAAACAAAATACCCGATGCCGGAAATCAGCACGATGCCGAGCCCGCTCCAGATCGCATAGGCCACACCAACCGGCATCGCCCGCAGCGTGAATGACAGGAGATAAAAGGCCGCACCGTAAAACAGCGCCATCAGCACTGTCGGCAGCAACCGGGTGAATTGCTGCGACTGCTGCAGGAAAGAGGTGGCGATGACCTCGCAGACAATGGCCGCGACGAGCGCCCCATAGGTGAAGATTGCCGCGTTCATCGTTCCATTTCCTTCTTCGTCTGGGCGATCATCCGGGCCTTGAGAGCCGCCCTGTCGCCACCTGCCCTGCCGTCATCGGCCAGAAGATCGGCAAACCAGATGCCGTCAGCTGCAAGCCTCACGAGCTCCAATATCACCCCCTCATCCGTTTCCTTGTGACGGATGAGACGTCCTTCGTACCAGCTGGCCCACATGCGCCGAAGCGACGGTTCACCGACCATCGATACCGATAACGCAGCCCACTGCCTGCCCGATTCCCGGTCGCGATCGGCAAAAACCGCGTTCACATAGGCCCGGGTGAAGCATCCATGGGCTTCACGATCCTGTGAGATGAGCACGTCGATTTCCGCATCCAGCGCCGAAAGAAGGTCCGCCATGACAGCTTCCAGCAACGCCTGCTTGGAGGCGAAATGGTGAAACAGCCCACCCTTCGTCACCCCCGCCGCGTCCGCCACCGCCTGCACGGAAAGCGCCGCAACACCTTGGTCAGCAGCAAGTTTCGCCGCGCAATCGAGAAGATTGCGGCGCACGATCTCAGGCTGCTTTTTGCGTTCATGTGCATTTGTCATGGCGATAAACATACCGTATGGTTGGTTTCTTTTCAAGAAAATTGTGAGGGCACCCATCGGGTTGAATTTCATACTTAATTAAGCATGAAAGCGATCTCTAAAGTTTTAGCGGTTTTGTTGCCGGAAAGTGTCAGTAAAACTTCGCTCATTGCGGCGATCGAACAAAAGGGGTGGATTATGTCGGGAACGGTCAAACGGGGAATGGCGGGTGCATGGGTCTTCGCACTCACCTTCTTTTGCGCGATCCTCTCATTGCAGGCATCGCCTGCGCAGGCCGGTTACGCCCACTTCATCATGGATGCCAATACCGGCAAGGTGCTGGCCGCCCGCAATGCCGATGTGCTCAATCACCCCGCCTCACTCACTAAGATGATGACGCTTTACCTGACCTTTGAGGCGTTGCACGCCGGCCGGCTTCGCTGGGACCAGAAGATAACGATGTCCAAGAATGGCGCAGCCGTTATCCCCTCGAAGCTCTATGTGCGGCAGGGCCAGACCTTCACCGTGCGCGAAGCCGTCTACGGCATGATCGTCAAATCCGCCAATGACATGGCCGAAGGCATGGGCGATCACCTCGGCGGCTCCGAGACGCGGTTCGCCGAAATGATGACCCGCAAGGCCCGCCAGCTCGGCATGACGAAGACGGTGTTCCGCAACGCCTCCGGCCTGCCCAGCAAATCGCAGGTGACGACCGCGCGCGACATGGCGAAACTCGGCCTTGCACTGCAGCGCGACTTTCCCAGGGAATACGGCCTCTTCGCCATGGAATCCTTCAGTTTCCGGGGCAAGCGCATCCGCGGCCATAACAATCTGATGTATCGTTATCAGGGCATGGACGGCATCAAGACCGGTTATACCAACGCATCAGGTTTCAACCTCGTCAGCGCCATCAATCACAATGGCCGCCGCGTCGTCGGCGTCGTGCTGGGCGGCAAGACCGCGCGCAGCCGCGATGCGCAGATGGCCGCCCTTCTCGACAAGGCCGTGCCGCAGGCATCGAGAAGCCGCAACACCGAGCAGCTCGTCGCCAGCGCCAGTGTCAGCCGCACCTTCGATGTGCCGCCCGCAGCCGTGCCGCTCCCCATGTTTGCCGAACGCCGTTCCGACCCGGTCGCCATGCAGATCGCCACGGCCAACAACCAGATGGCCGACATGATCCAGGTCTCCGCCATTCCGAAACCCGCCCCTGCCGCCGCCATTGGCCAGCCCACGGGCCAAAGAAGCCGCTGGGAAGTGCAGATTGCCGCAACCGACAGCGAAGCCGCCGCGCGCTCGCTGCTCGCCAATGCCCGTTCCAACATTGGCAGCTATGCTGGGATCGCTCCCTATACCGAAGCCGTGCAGAGCGGATCGGCGACGCTCTACCGCGCCCGCTTCACCGGCTTCGAAGACCAGTCTTCGGCCGTATCCGCGTGCAAGGAACTGAAGGCGCAATCCTATGCCTGCGTGGTGATGACCAGCGAGGGGTGATCCCTAGCGCTTCAGCCAGCCGTTCTCCAGCGCATCGGCCAGATAGGGAATACCGTTGACCCGCGCCATTTCGGACATCGCCAGGTTGTCGTAACGGATATTCCGGAAATAGACCTGCCAACCGCGCCCGGTCTCTTCCAGCACGGCATAGGTGGCGAGCGGGTGACCCACCTCGACGTGATGATCGAAAGGCGTGTCGTCTTTCCAGCCGGGGCAACCGACGCTGCCGGGATTGACGATCAGCCGACCATCGGAAAGCTGCACGGTACGGGGAATATGCGTGTGGCCGCACAGCATCAGCGGCTGGGTGATGCCTTCAGCCATGGCTTCGATTTCGGCGAGCGGCCGCAGTTTCAGAACGCCTTCCGGCGACAGCGTCTCGAGCCAATATTCCAGATCGCCGCGCGGTGAGCCGTGGCAGCAATAGGCGACGTCCTTGAACACCATGCTGAACGGCAGCGTTTGCAGCCAGTCCAGATGGGCTGCGCTCAGCTGCGCGTGCGCTGGCCTTTCCCAGCTCCCCATCTCCTCCGGCGCGCGCTCGATCAGCTCGCGGTCATGATTGCCGCGAATGCTGGGTATCCAGTTGCCAACAAGCACATCGCCGGTAAATCCCGCTTCCAGCGGACCGCTGAAACAATCACCGAGATTGACGATGTCCTTGATGCCGAGCCTGGCGATATCCTCCAGCACGGCTTCGAGGGCGGCGCAGTTTCCGTGAATATCGGCAATGGCGGCAAAGATCATGGCGATCAGCTTCCTCGATAGGTGGAATAGCTATAGGGCGAAAGCAAAAGCGGCACATGGTAATGGCCGCTCTCATCAGCAATGCCGAAACGGATTGGGACAATGTCGAGAAAGGCCGGTTCCGGCAGCACAACGCCCTTGCCGCGCAGATAATCGCCGGCATGGAAAACCAGTTCATATTCGCCGGCCTTGAAACTGTCGCCGGCAAGCAGCGGCCCGCCATCAACACGGCCGTCGTTATTGGTCTTCACCGTCTTCAGCTTCTCGCGGCGATCACCGGAGAGCCGGTAAAGCTCGATCACCAGCCCTTCGGCGGGTGTGCCATGGGCGGCATCAAGCACATGGGTTGTCAAACCGGTCATAGACTGGGCTCCGCGATCATATAGGGCTCATCGAAAAAATACTCTTCCAGATTGTTGCCCGGTCCCTCGCGGTCGGCAACAAGAAAATCAGAGACCGCCTGCAACGGCATCAGCGGATAATGCCAGACATTGCGGCGGTAATTCACACCCTGGTCCCCGCGCGCCAGAAATACCTGCGGCCGCGCCGGACGGCCTCCGTCATCTTCCGCAACGACGACGAGGAAAGGCCTGCTGGACAGCGGCGAAAAACTCTGGCTGCCGAGCGGATGCCGCTCCATCATCTCGATGTTATGCGGGAACACCCGCGGCTGCCCCCGGAAGATGTTGAGGATGATGCGTGCGCCCTCGCCCGCCGCCTCGGGTGCGGCAAGCGCATGATGCCGTTCGGTCTGGCCGCCATTGATGTGCCGCATGGAGGAAGGCGTGATTTCGATCACATCGCCGAAGGATGCGAATGCCTCTTTGGTGAGGGGTTTTATGTCGAGAAAATCGGTCAAATGTCATTCACCTTGGGCATGCCAGTTTTGCAGAAGTAAGAGTCTGTCCTGAAGATCCGGTATAGCCGTCTGTGTCGTATCCCAAACGGTTTCCAGATTGATGCTCAGATATCCGTGCGCGATCCTGTTCTGCATGCCGCGCATCTTGACCCACGGGATATCCGGAAAATCCGCCACGAAAGCCGGAAACTCTTCCATTATCCGCGCCGTCGTTTCGCCGATAATCAGAAGGTTCATCGCCACCGCCCGTTGACGGACCAGGTCAGCCAGAAATTCGTCCTTTGTCTTCAATCGAACGAAGTCGATGGTTTCCGAAGCAATCTGTCTGATGTCCTGAAGATAAACATGCAGTCGCTCGGCGCTCATACAGGCTTCGCTTCCTGTAGAACCTTCACACGGACGCGCTCGGGAAAGTCCCCCGGCGTCAATAGATGAATTCCTGTGCCGCGCATGATGGCTGATAGCTCTTCCAACAGGCCCCCCAGATCGAACAAGGTGGCACCCGGCAATGCATCCACCAGAATATCGAGATCGCTGTCTGGCCGGTCCTCACCGCGGGCGACGGAGCCGAACACGCGCGGGTTTGCCGCGTTGAAGCGCTTCGTCGCTTCGCGGATCGCTTCCCTGTTCTTTTCCAGCACCTCGGAAGGTCTCATGATCTCCATCTCCAGTCAGCGCGATCCTAACAGAACGACCCCAACTCGCCAATTCAGCCTTCCGGCAGCATCGCGGAAAGACGCAGCCAGGCGATCTTTTCCACCTGCGCCGTCGCAGTCTCAAATTCTTCGGCCGCGCCGTTGCCGACACGTGTCTCGAATGCCGAGAGAATATCGTGCCTGTTCAGCCCCTTGACCGCGATGATGAAGGGAAAGCCGAATTTTTCGGTATAGGCGCTGTTCAATTCGGTAAAACGGGCGTGTTCTTCCGGGGTAAGACGGTCCAGCCCCGCACCGGCCTGTTCGTTGCGGCTGTCGGCTGTCAACTCGCCCGCGATCGCCAGCTTGCCGGCAAGATCGGGATGCGCCCGCAACACGCCGAGCCTTTCCGCCTCGGAAGTGACGCGAAACTGCCCGCTAAGCGCAGCGTGAACCGCCTTCGCCGTCAGTTCCAGGCCCGCTCCGCCGGCATCATAGGCCCGTTCTGCGATGAAGGGCGAATGTTCGAACACGCCGCCGAAGCGGGCAACAAAGTCCTCACGCGTCACCATCAGAGCGCCTCCGGCTTGTGATGCTCATGCCAGTGACGGGCGATCTCGATGCGCTGCGGGATCCACACTTTCTCATGGCCGAGCACATATTCGATGAAACGGCGAAGTGCTGCCGCGCGGCCGGGACGGCCGACAAGGCGGCAATGCAGGCCGACGCTCATCATCTTCGGCGCGCCCTCGACACCTTCCTGATAAAGCACATCGAAAGCATCCTTCAGATAGGTGAAGAACTGGTCGCCGGAATTGAACCCCTGCGGCGTGGCGAAACGCATATCGTTGGTTTCAAGCGTATAGGGAATGATCAGGAAAGGCTCATCCTTCGCGCCCTTCACCCAATAGGGCAGATCGTCGGCATAGGAGTCCGACGAATAGAGGAAACCGCCCTCTTCCATGACAAGACGCAGCGTATTGTCGGAAGGCTTGCCCTGATACATGCCGTAGGGACGCTCGCCGGTAACCTCCGTGTGCAGACGCACGGCTTCGACTATGTGCTTGCGCTCCTCCTCTTCGGAAAAATCCTTGTATTCCAGCCAACGGTAACCGTGGCTGGCGATTTCCCATCCCGCTTCCTTCATCGCCGCAACGGCTTCGGGGTTGCGGGCCATGGCGGCCGTCACGCCATAAACGGTGGTGGTGACGCCGAGACCGGTGAACATGCGCCACAGCCGCCAGAAGCCGGCGCGCGAGCCATATTCGTAAATCGATTCCATGTTCAGGTTGCGCTGGCCGGGCCAGGGCTGCGCACCGACGATTTCCGACAGCAGCGATTCCGACGCCTTGTCATTGTCGAGAATGCAGCTCTCGCCGCCCTCCTCGTAATTGATGACGAACTGCACGGCGATGCGCGCGCCGCCCGGCCATTTCGGATCGGGAACATTGCGACCGTAGCCCACCAGATTGCGGGAGTAATTTTCGGAAATCATTCAGCCACCCAGACCATCTCTCCCAAAGCGGAAACCGATCAGGGAGACATAAAACAGACCTCTGAAGCGCGATGACACCGAGGGAGCACAACACACGCTTCAGATATGCGATATCCGAACGGTAGCATCCGCATCCGGAATGTCGAGATCAATCTTGCCGACATTCCGATGCTTTTTTGTATACGATTGCGGCAGCGTGGTATTCAAGCAATCTTCCGGGCGGAAACGCGGCCCATGGGGTGAAGCGAATGGACGCGGAAAGGCGCGCCCGGCTCATCCTCGATGAAAAGCGCAAGGCTGGAGAACTGCAAGGACCGGGTCAGCAACGGCTCGAAAACCTTGCGCACTGCCCGCTCGATCCTCTGGGTGCTGGAAGCTTCCACACCGCCCGTCAGCGACATCTGGAACCGGAACTCGTCCATCACATGCGGGCTGCCCCAGCGATGCAGATTGGTGAGCTGAGAGGCCGAAAGCCGGTCGGGATCCGCCCGCTCGATTTCCGCCTCGGAAAGCGGCGCACGGTAGCGGTCGAATTCCTGCACCACGCGGGCGGCAAAAAAATGCAGCACTTCGCAGGGACGCTCGGGAACAAGACTGAAGACATTATCGTGCCTTGCCACCACCAGTTGTGGCAACATGAAAGGATCCTGCCTGCCGGAAAAATACATCAGGTCCCGCAAAAGCGCTGCTTCGGAATGGCCTTCGGCAAGGCGGAAGGGAGCCTTGATCGTGCCATGGAAACCATACCGGCGCGGCAGGGCCGTATGGTAGGAAATCTCCTGCATGCCGAGGTCGATCGTGCCGGGCGGCTCCACCGCCTGACCGGAATAGACATCGCGCCCCAACCACGCGGCGGCCGCCTGCGTCAGGGGGTCATTGGGGGAAGGCGTGAAATGAATGGCGTATCGCATGCGCTGTCACCTCGCCGCAAATGCGGACAAACCGGCCTCTTTGCAGGCCAGCAGATAAGTGATTTGCGTGACAGATTAACGACGTGGGCGGCCTGATCAGAACTTTCTAAAGTCCGCGACGGCAATACTCACGTGTTGTTGAAGGTGAAAGCCCGAGGGGATGACAGGCGTGTGACCACACACGGTCTGCAACGCCGCATCGGCAAGAAAATGTGCAAGACCGAAGCTGACCTTGAAGCCGCCGGTCAGCGCAACGATCCTCGGATGGCCGGGGATCGCGCCCACCATCGGGTCCCTCCCCACCGCCTTCGGCCGCAGCCCGGCCCAGCGTTCCAGCACCGGCGCGCCGGTAAGCGAGGGAACAACGGCAGACGCGTCGGCAAGCAGTTTTTCGAGCTTTTCATCGGTACTTAAGGGATCGGAAAAACAATCTTCGCTGGTACTGCCGATCGCAACGGTGCCGTCTTCATGCGGCACGATATAAAGACCGTTCAGGAACACGACCGGCATCGCCGGGTCGACCGCCGCCTCAAGAAGCGCCGCCTGCCCCTTCACCGCCTGCCCGAGTGTAACGCCCGCCTCCAGACCGAGAGCATCGCGGATCAGGGGAAAGGACCCATGGCCGCTGGCAACAATGACATGGCCGAAAGAAACTTCGTCGCCCGACGACAGCACCGCCCGCCCGGCTTCAGCGTCAAGCGAAAGGACGCGGCAAGCCTGCGCCAGCCGCACATGCCGCGTCTTGCCAAGAAAAGCCGAAAGAAGGGCGATCATCGCACGCGGCGAGACCCGCGCCGCCAGCGTATCGAACACGAAACCCGCCTCACCCGCCGCATCATCCACCCAACCCGCGACCGAAGGGCTGTCGCCGACATGCCAATGGAACCGGCGCTCACCCGACACCCAGTTCTCCAGCGCATCCCGTTCGTGTCGCTCGGCAATGGCGCGCAGATGCGGCTTCGGCAGCGGAATGATCCGGCCTGAGCGGCGGTAGCCCGCGGAAAGCCCGGTCTCCGCCTCCAGCCCGGCGATCTCCTTTTCCAGCGCAACGAGGGCATCAAACTGGAACTGCTTCTTGTCCGACCAGCGGTCCGGCATATGCGGCATCAACGCGCCCAGCAGCCCGCCGCTGGCGCCGCCGCCGGGGCGATCCGCCTCCACCAGCAATGTCTCGATCCCGAGCCGCTCCGCCTTGACGGCGGCCCATAGCCCCATGATGCCGCCGCCGACGATGAGAAGCGGCACGGAAGCCGGCAATCTTGGAGATTGACCCTGTTCGAAAGCGGGATTATCGGCTTTAGCCATGAAACATTCCAACGACACTATCACAGATGCTGGCCCAGAGACTGGGGAAGCCCCCACCGCGCTCGACTGGCGTGACGGGGATATGCCCTATTCACTGGCCTTTGACGACCATTTTTATTGCCAGACGGATGGCCGGCTGGAATGCGGCCATGTCTTCCTCTCCGGAAACGGCCTGCCAGAGCGTTGGCTCGAACGGGAGGGCACCTTTCGCATCGGCGAACTGGGCTTCGGCACCGGGCTTAACCTCTGCGAGACATGGCGCCAATGGAAAGAGATGCGCAATGGCCGCTCCAGTCTGCATTTCATCTCCTTCGAACTCTATCCGATGAAGGCGGAGGAAATCGACCGGGCGCTTTCCCGATGGCCGGAAGTGGATGCCGAACGCAAGGCGCTCACCGCGCTCTGGCCTGCCGAGCCGAAAGGACGGGTCGAAATCCAGCTCGATGACGAAACGCAGCTGACGGTGGTTTGCGGCGAGGCGCTCGCCGGCATTTCCGCAAGCGCGGAAAGTTTCGACGCCTGGTTTCTCGATGGCTTCGCACCCGCGCGCAATCCGGACATGTGGTCGCTGGAGATCATGCAGGCGCTTTTCGCAAAGACGACGCCGGGAGGCACATTCGCCACCTATGCCGCCGCCGGCTTCGTTCGCCGCAACCTCATCGCCGCCGGTTTTGAGCTGGAGCGCCGGAAAGGATTTGCCGGGAAGCGGGAAATGCTCTGCGGCACCAAACCCTTGGGCTGACGCCAGGCAGAAGCATGTTCCAGTTGGAAAGTCAGACGCCCGGCGCGTCGCGGCGCGGCATTTTTTCGCCCAGCCATTGCGCGATCTTGTCTTCAAGCGTTTCCGGGCTGATGGGCTTCGACAGATAATCATCCATGCCCGCCTCAAGGCATAGTTCCCGATCCGCCTCCTGCGTATGGGCGGTAACGCCGATGATCGGCACATGCCTGCCGTCAGCCGCGGTCTGTTCTGCCGCGCGGATGGCCTGCGTCGCCTGATGCCCGTTCATGACCGGCATCGAGACATCCATCAGGATGATGGCGGGATTTTTCTCCTGCCACGCCTGTACGGCTTTCTTGCCATTACCGACGATCAGAAAACGCAGACCCGCCTGCTGCAATATCTGGGTGAAAACAATCTGGTTGACATCATTGTCCTCGGCCACCAGCACATCGACAAGGCTGGGCCGATGCCGCGCCGGCGCCGCCGTTGATATATCAGCCCGCTGTTTCCTCTCGACGGCGCCGTTTTCCGGCCGGATGGCGTCCTCACCGCGGCCTGCCTCACGCGGGGACGGAGCCTGCCGGGCGCGCTTCAGCCGCACATCCCGCACCACATCGAACAGGGTGGAGCGCAGGAGCCGCGCCCGCGCCGGCTTCATCAGATGCGCCTGCACGTTGAGATCGGTAAAGAGCGTCTCGTCACCAACGACATCCATGGAGGTCAGGAAAACAATGGCGATGTCGTCAAAGCGCGCATCCGCGCGGATGCGCTCCACCACATCCAGCCCGTTCATGACGGGCATATGATAATCGAGGATGATGGCGTCGAGGGAAAAGCCGAGTGATGCCGCCTCCTGCAGCACGGCGATGCCGGAAGGCCCGTCTTCCACCGCATGGCCGTCTACGCCCCAGCTTCTCAGCTGCTCCGTCAATATACGGCGATTGACATCGTTGTCGTCAATGACGAGCACACGGATATCGTCGATCGCCACGGAAAGAAGCGAGAGGTCGCGCTGTCTCTCGGTCACCTGAAACGGAATATTGACCTCGAAGGCCGATCCCTTGCCGACGTCGCTGACGACATTGATCGCGCCGTCGAACAGACCGACGAGGCCGACCGTGATCGCCAGCCCCAGCCCCGTTCCCTCGTGCCGGCGCGTCGCGGAGCCATCGACCTGGCTGAACTTGTCAAAGATGGTTTCGAGCTTGTCGGCCGGAATGCCGATGCCGCTGTCTTCGACGCGCAATGACAGAATGGCCTCGGACGCTTCCGCCGAACGCGCCGAAAGCTCGACCAGCACATGCCCCATTTCCGTGAACTTGACGGCGTTTCCAACGATATTGGTGACGATCTGCCGAAAGCGCCCGGCATCGCCGATGACCTTGCCGAAGACAGAAGCATCGATCCGGACGATCAGCTCGATGTCCTTTTCCAGCGCCGCCGAGGACAGCAGCGACACCACATCCTCGACCGCCTCCGCCGGATCGAAAGGCACGCTGCGCAGCTTCATCTGCCCGGCCTCGATCTTCGAGAAATCGAGAATATCATTGATGATCGTCAGAAGCGCATTGCCTGACTTGACGATGATGTCGGTAAATGTCTTCTGCCGCGTATCGAGATTGGACTTGGCCAGAAGCTCCGCCATGCCGAGAACGCCATTCATCGGCGTGCGGATTTCATGGCTCATATTGGCCAGGAATTCCGATTTGGCCCGATCGGCCGCTTCCGCGCGTGACAGCAGCCGCTGTAATTCCTCTTCACGCAGCTTCATCTCGGTCACATCGGTAACGATGATGAGCCAGTAATTGCCGGAACTGTTGGTGGCTTCCAGATTGAGCCAGCTTTTGCCGGCGACATGGATGAGCCAGGAAAACGGCCGGTTGGCGGCGATATTCTCCCTCCAGGCGGCAAGCGTCCCGGCCGCTTCGTCAGCCGTGCCGAAATCCCCGCGCCCGGCGCAATGGGCGAAGAAACCCGACCAGTTGCAGCCCTTTTCCAGGAGATGCGGCGGCACGTCGAACATGCGCGCCATCGCCTCGTTGGACATGATGATCGTGCCCTGCTCGACCAGCACCAGCCCCTGCGCCATGGCGCGTGTGGAGCCCTGCATATATTCGCCGACCCGCTCCAGTTCGGCCTTCGCCTTGCTGATCTCGACATCGCGCATGCGCACATCGGTGACATCGGCATAGGTGCTGAGGATTTTCCCGCCTTCGAGCCGGGTTTTCGAAATGACGGTGACCTTGCCGCTTTTGCTGCGCACCTCGCGCGGTGCAAAGACCTCCTCCTGCAGAAGCCGCTGCACCCGCTCGCCATAGACCTCATCGAAAGGTCTGTCGCCATAGTCATAAAGGCCGCTGTCGAAATTCATCTCCATGAATTCGCGATAACTTTTGCCGACAAGCGACTTCTCGCCGCCGATCTCGCCCCAGACCTCGTAGAAGAACGGATTGACATATTCGATGACAAGATCGGCGCTGAGCAGCAGCACGCCCACCGGCAGGGCATGGAGAACCGCTTCGAGCTGGCGGTGCAGCGCCTCAGCCTCGGCCTGCGCCGCAATCAGCGCCTTTTCCCGGTCCTGCAACAGGCTGGCGTCGGTGACCGAGCCCACCAGATAATATTCATCGTCAGGCGTCGCCACCCGGCCGAGCCTTGTGATGACGGGAACGACCCTGCCATCGGAAAGCGGAACGCTTCCCGTCTTTTCAACGGCCTCTCCGGTTCGCAGAATATGCTCGTTTTCCCGCTGGAACTGCGGGCCTTCCTCCGGAAAAATCTCGCATTCGGTCTTGCCGATATGGTCGGCGAGGCTGCCGCCCAGATATTTCTCATAGGCCGCATTGGCAAAGGTCAGCCGCCTGTCCTGGTCCCTCAGGAACACGCCGACCGGCAATTGCTCCAGTGCGGCGCGCAGAAGCCATGTCTCGCGGATCTGCGTGCTCAGAAGCGTCTCATGCGCCTTGAACTCGGTGACATCCACCCGCAGCCCGACAAGCATGCCGTTTTCCAGCCGCTTGTTGACCATACGCACCCAGCGGCCATCGGCAAACTGCTCCACCCTTTCGAGATAGGGCAGGGAAAACTCCCGCAACTGCTCCTGCATCCACCCTTCGAACGCCGGATCGTCTTCTTTCGCCTCGCGGTAGCCGCTCGAAAAATAAATGGCCCTCATCAGCGTCTCGAGCGGGACGCCGGCCTTCAGTTCGACACCGAGGGCGCCGTAGAACTCCCTGAACCGGGCGTTGCAGTAGACCAGCCGGTTTTCGCGGTCATAAATCACGATACCCGCATCAACGAGATCGATCACGCCGCTGCCAAACAGCAGGTCCGAAGCGCTGCCGGCGTCCGGAAAAACCTCCACGACGGCGGACGGCATGTCCTCGAACACTTCGAACAGGAACAGATTGCCGTCATCACCGGTGAAACGTTCGCAACGAAGCGTGTATGGCCCGGACGAAGCCGCGCCATGGCAGGCGATCATCTCATCCGTGGCGAAGACCAGCGAGCGGCGCTCCCTGTCCTCCCGCTCGGCATCGCGAATATCGGCGGAAAGAGAAAGGCTGGTATATCCTTTGAACGCCCCGGACGGGCGTCCCATGACCCGGCCATAGGCGGCGTTGACCGCGACATAGCGTAGCTCGCTGTCCTTGATGCACGCGGGCAGGTCCAGGGCGGCAACAGCCCTGCAAGCCTTTTCCAGCAACCCGCAGCCTTCGGTCAATCGATACTCCACACCCTGCAGTCCATTCTTGTCGAATCAAATAGTTCCGGACGCCGTCGCAAAAACGTTATGTGAGAAAATCGATCTTTGCTATGTATCCAAGGGCGCCGTTACCCTTTTTTAACCATAATTCTTCGCTTGCGCCTGTGCCGTCGCGGCAATCGCCGGCCACTGCGACGCATGGCTGCCATGCGCCCTCCTGCGGCCGTGTTACAAAACTATCGCTTGACTTTGGCGCACAAAACGCCCACATGCCCCTCAAGCTTTCACCTTTGGCAGCCGCGTGAGCTGCAGCGTATGACCGGAGAACTTCCTTAGAATAAGGAAACTGGCCCGCATGAAGGAAAAGCGCAGAGAATACAGAAGACGGCATGTGCCGCACTGATGCGCAGAAAGTTATTCCAACCCACAAGTTCCCAATTCACGCGGGGTTCTTGACGCCGAGACCACCGGACAGCAGCCCTGCTCCGGATGAGTTTGTTTTGGCGCCCCGAAAGGCATTATATTGACCAGTTTTAGCGAACTCGGCCTCTCCGAAAAGATCGTGGCCAGCGTTACCCAGCTTGGCTATACGACCCCTACGCCCATTCAGGCAAAGGCCATTCCGCTGCTGCTCGAAGGCCGCGACCTGATCGGCCTCGCACAGACCGGCACCGGCAAGACCGCCGCTTTCGGCCTGCCCATCATCGAAATGCTGATGAAGCAGGCGGACCGCCCGGCAAACCGCACCTGCCGCACGCTCATCCTCGCCCCGACGCGCGAGCTGGTGAACCAGATCGGTGAAAACCTGCGCTCCTTCGTGAAGAAGACGCCGCTGCGCATCAACCAGGTGGTTGGCGGCGCATCGATCAACAAGCAGCAGCTCCAGCTCGAAAAGGGCACGGACATTCTGGTGGCGACACCCGGCCGCCTGCTTGATCTCATCGCCCGCAACGCCATCTCGCTCTCCAAGGTCACCTATCTGGTGCTTGACGAAGCGGACCAGATGCTCGATCTCGGCTTCATCCACGACCTGCGCAAGATTTCCAAGATGGTCCCGGCCAAGCGCCAGACGCTGCTGTTCTCGGCCACCATGCCGAAGGCGATC
Organism: Agrobacterium sp. 719_389; assembly: GCF_900188475.1. Taxonomy (NCBI): domain Bacteria; kingdom Pseudomonadati; phylum Pseudomonadota; class Alphaproteobacteria; order Hyphomicrobiales; family Rhizobiaceae; genus Agrobacterium; species Agrobacterium sp. 719_389. Next base: position 127,198 of record NZ_FYEM01000006.1, on the reverse strand, counting down.
GCCGATCTGTCGCATAATTACCTGACCGATCCGGTCAAGGTCGAAGTGACGCCTCCGGGCAAGGCTGCCGACAAGGTCGAGCAGTACGTGCATTTCGTCGCCGGCAAGAACGACAAGACCGATCTCCTGAAGAAGTCGCTCAATGAGAACCCGGATGGCCGCGCCATCGTTTTCCTGCGCACCAAGCACGGCGCCGAGAAGCTCTACAAGCATCTCGAGCATATTGGCTTCAAGGTCGCCTCCATCCACGGCAACAAGAGCCAGGGCCAGCGCGAGCGGGCGCTGAAGGGCTTCAAGGATGGTGAGATCAAGGTACTGGTCGCAACCGACGTCGCTGCCCGCGGCATCGACATTCCGGCCGTGACGCATGTCTTCAACTATGACCTGCCGGAAGTGCCTGATGCCTACGTCCATCGCATCGGCCGTACCGCCCGCGCCGGCCGCGACGGCATCGCCATCGCGTTTTGCGCACCGGACGAAACCCGCCTGCTGCACGATATCGAAAAGCTGATGAAGATCGATATTCCGGTCGCATCAGGCGAACGTCCGGCCGGTCTCGCCAGCCCGACGCGCCCGAACAACAACCGTGGCGGCCGCAACAATAATGGCGGCCAGCAGCGCGGCCCGCGTGAAGGCGGACGTCACAATGGCGAATCCCGCCCGTCCCGCCACCATGCACCGCGCGATGCCGACAACGATCTGGAAGTCACCTCGGACTTCAAGCGCGTAAAGCAGGCGGAAGGCGATGCAGGCCGCCCGGCCGGCCCGCGCAAGCAACGCCGCCCGGCCCGCAAGCCCGGCGGCAGCGGCGCCAACCGCCACGCCCCTGCTGGCGGCAACGGCCAGGAAAAGCGCGCTTCCGGCAACGGCCATCGCGGCCGCAACCGCTAAGTTGCACGTAGTGGATTAAGGACGCCCGGCATTGCCGGGCGTTCTTCTCCCCGCCGGGGAGAAGGTGGCCCGAAGGGTCGGATGAGGGGGTAACGTTGCCGTATCTCACCACCCTTGCCCCCTCATCCCGCTGCCGCGACCTTCTCCCCGCCGGGGAGAAGAAACAAGCGGCACGCACTCGCCAATAATCAAGCCCCGCAGCCACAGCCGGCCAGCGGGGCTTTTCTTTGCCCTCACCCGCCCTGCGCGACCGGACGACGCCTTGACGGCAGGGTCATGGCCAGCACACCGGCAATGACGCAGACAAGACCCACCCACATGGCAGGCGTCGGCATTTCCCCCAGAAACGCCATGCCGATGGCGACGCCGACAGGCACCCTGAGATAGGCCTGCGAGGTGGTGCCAACCGAACCGAGCGTCTGCATCAGCCGGAAATAGATCATGAAGGCGAGCGCGGTCGAAAAGACGCTAAGGCACACCAGCGCGGTCATTGACGCCGCCGAAGGCGACAATGTCCAGGGCCGGTCGACAATCAGGCTCACAGGCAACAGCAGGACAGCACCGCAGATGAGCGAGCCGGCGGCTGGCATGATCGGATCAAGCCCTTTGAAATTTTTACTGAAAATGGCCGCGCAGGCATAGGAAAAAGCGGCCGTCAGCACGGCGAGCTGGCTCCATATCGCCTCCCCCGCACCGCTTAAGGCCTCTACGCCGATGATGAGGCACACACCCGTCATGCCAGCGATGGTGCCAAACAGCTTGCGCCCGCTGACCGGCTCATGCCGGATGACGAGCGCCGTGAGAAGAAAGGTGAAGATCGGCGTCGTCGCATTGAGAATGACGGCGAGACCGGCATCGATGCTCTGTTCCGCCCAGGCAATCAGCGTGAAGGGCAGAACGCTGTTAATGCAGGCCTGAATGAAGAACAGCCGCCACGTCGCAAAATCCGTGGGCAGGCGCAGCCCACGCAGCCGGATCACCACGTAGAGCAGCAGCCCGGCAATCAGCGTGCGCAGTGCGATGAAGGTGATCGGCGGCATCGTCTCCACCCCGATCTTGATGAAAGTGTAGGATGCGGCCCACAGCGTGGACAGCAGGGCGAGAAACAGCAATTCGCGGGCAATGGGGTTCTGGGAGGTCACGGATCGATTTTCCAACTGCGTTCAGGATTGCGCGTCCTTAACCTGAAAACAAGCATCTATGCTTCGGCCGCGGCCGAAGTTTCAATCCTTTTCAAAAAAAGAAGCTCCGCATGGCGTGACCATGCGGAGCGTCAGTAAAAGAGATCGATGACAGGTCGGGCAGATCAGGCCCGGCGCTCATCCACCGAGAAAGCGCCCGGACCGGCAACAAACAGATAGAGGAAGATGAAGCAGAACAGGATGGCGGCGTCACCACCGTTCAGGGCCGGGAAGAAGTTGCTCGGCGCATGCGCCATGAAATAGGCGACCGCCATCTGGCCGGACAGGATGAAGGCGACCGGGCGTGTGAACAGGCCGATCAGCACGAGAATGCCGCCGACGAGTTCCAGAAGCGCCGCCACCAGCAGCATCGTCGGCAGGGAGCCATCCATCTGCGATGCCGGAAAACCGAACAGCTTTTGCGTTCCATGCGAAATGAAAAGCAGCGCCGTCATGATGCGCAGCGCCCCGAGCGCCTGCGGGCGATAGCGAGAGAGAGAGTCGAAAGTTGCCATGTTCATGTGTCCCCGTTGAAGTGGTGCCGCGCTCGATACAGCGCATTTAAGCCTTTATGGATACACGTCTCGAACACCGGAAATCACGTTTCCGATATAGCAGAACTCCCTTAAATACCCAAAGGGAGCCATTCTACACATGGTTGATTTTCCAGCATAAAATTGGCCTTCCGCCGGAAAAATCAACCCAAGGGTACAGGCATTTTCTTGCGTGGAAAAGGTGGAAAAATCCGCCTTTACGTCACGCCTGCAAGACGACGACCTTCGAACCCACCGGCACGCGGCTATAGAGATCGATGATGTCGTGGTTCAGCATGCGGATGCAGCCGCTCGACATGGCGTGGCCGATGGATTGCGGCTGGTTGGTGCCATGCAGGCGGAACATGGTGTCGTTGCCGCCGCGATAGAGGTAGAGCGCGCGTGCACCGAGCGGATTGCTGGGGCCACCGGGCATGCCGGCGGCGAATTTCAGATTGCGCGGATCACGGCGCATCATATTGGCGGTCGGCGTCCAGGACGGCCATTCCGCCTTGCGGCCGATATAGGCATCGCCCTTCAGTGCAAGGCCCTGCCGGCCGACGCCGACGCCGTAACGCATGGCGCGACCATCGCCCAGAACGTAATAGAGCCGCCGGGCCGGCGTATCCACCACAACCGTTCCGGCCGGGTGATGGGTGTCATAGGTGACTTCCTGCCGGCGAAGCTCCGGCTTGACCTTATCGAGATGCATGGCGGGAAGCGGGAACTTCTCCTCCGGCTTTGCCGCATAATTCAGCCTCTGCTGGCCGATGCCGGTATTCGCGCAGCCGGCCAGAAACAGCGGCAATCCGAACAGAACACCACGACGTGAAATAGACATGTAACCCCCGCCAAATCTTTGGATTAACGAGAGGTATAATTTTATGGTTAACAAAGCCCTAATATGCGGTTGTAGTAATTAACGCGCAACAACCGCTGTAGCAGGTTTGCGGTTGGCGAGATAAACCCCCGTTACCGCCAGAACAGTGCCGGCAATCATGGCTGGCGTCAGTGTTTCGCCGAAAAGCAGCGCGGCTTCCACGGCCGCAAGCGGCGGCACGAGATAGATCAGCGACGCGGCCCGCGAGACCTGCCCGCGCCGGATCAGATAAAGAAGCAACGCCACGGCGCCGATGGAGATCGCACCCACGGACCAGGCGAGCGTGGCTGCAAGGCCGAGGCTCCAGTCCACATGTCCATCCTCCAGCAAAAGCGCGAAGGGAACGGTGACAAGCAGCGCGCCAACATATTGCAGCGTTGCCACCGCCATGATGTTTCCGCCATGGACATATTTCTTCTGGTAGAGGGTGCCATAGGTAACCGACGTCATGCCCAGCACATTCACCGCCACGGCGTAAAGCGGCACGGAGAGGCCAAATGCGCCCGTCGCCATGACCTTCGGCAGCACGGCAATGGCGATGCCCACAAATCCAAGCAATAGGCCCGCGCGCTGCAAGGGCGAGATTTTCTCGCCGATCATGTAGCGGGCAGCCACCGCCGTCATCAGCGGTTGCAAACCGGCGATGATGCCGCCGATCGCCGCCGGCACGCCCTGCCCGATCGCCCACCAGATCATGCCGAGATAAAGACCGTGCAGGAAGACGCCGGACAGGATCGCCCGGAAAAGGTCGACGCGCCGCTGCGGCCACTGGATGGAGGATACGCGGCAGATCGCCCACAGCAGCGCTCCTGCCAGAAGATAGCGCAGACAGAGAAAGGTGAGCGGCTCGGTATAATAGACAGCATATTTGGCGGTGACCCAGCCGGTCGACCAGAGAAAGACGAAGATGGCCGGAGCCAGACGGTCGAGCGACATGGGAACATCCATTATGCCACATGATGCCCGTAACCGGACGCGGTGCGGGACAGGCGGCGAATTGATATTTCTGCGGCTTCACGCAAACCGGCGAATGATCGAACCGGGTGTTAGCATGGCGGTATCCGCATCCCGCCCAAAGGTCAAAGGCGTTTTCGTGATCGCATCTTTCAGATTTTCTGATGCGACGCCGGATATTGATCAGCCGAAAGCGAACGAACAAAATTTATGCATTCGCCCACAGCGCACACAGCGCCGCCACCCCATTACACCCCTCGTCACCGCGCAACCAATTTGCCGATGCCGCATTTATAGGCTGAAACCGAAAAAACGCTTCTTTTTTAAAACTCTAGGGCGGTGAAAAATCTTCTCGGGGAGGCCTGCATAGTTCTTGCATTGCATTTGGCGTTGTATTCATATGGCAAAAAAGGGGACATCGAAGTTGGCATTTGACGAAATGATAAATGCGGACGACACGCCGCGAAGCCCATATGAAAACTATAACGAGTGGTATAGCCGGCAGGACAGGGCTCACCTGATCCAGAAATCAAAAGACGCGGAAAACATCTTTCGGAAAACCGGTATTACTTTCGCAGTCTATGGCCATGCCGATAGTTCAGAAAAACTGATCCCCTTCGATATCATCCCGCGCATCATCTCCGGCCGCGAGTGGCGCAAACTGGCCCAGGGCATCGAACAGCGCGTTCTCGCCCTCAATGCTTTCCTCGACGATATCTACCACAAGCAGGAAATCATCCGCGCCGGGCGCATTCCCCGCGAAATCATCGAGAAAAACGAAGCCTTCCTGCCGGAAATGATCGGCTTCACCCCACCCGGCGGTGTTTATACCCATATTGTCGGCACTGACATCGTCCGCACCGGCGAAGACCAGTTCTACGTTCTGGAAGACAATGCCCGCACCCCCTCCGGTGTCAGCTACATGCTGGAAAACCGCGAAACCATGATGCAGATGTTCCCGGAACTCTTCCATGAAAACCGGGTGCGCCGGGTGGAGGATTACCCCTATCTGCTGCGCCAGTCACTCGCTTCGCTCGCACCGCCCGGCTGTTCCGGCAAGCCGCGCGTCGCGGTGCTGACGCCCGGCATCTATAATTCCGCCTATTACGAGCACTCGTTCCTGGCCGACATGATGGGCGTGGAACTGGTGGAAGGCTCCGACCTGCGCGTCATGGACGGCAAGGTCAAGATGCGCACAACGCGCGGATATGAAGCCATCGACGTGCTTTATCGCCGCGTCGATGATGATTTCCTCGATCCGCTGACTTTCCGGCCGGATTCGGCGCTCGGCGTGCCCGGCATCATGGATGTCTATCGCGCCGGCAACATCACCATCGCCAATGCGCCCGGCACCGGCATTTCCGACGACAAGGCGATCTATTCCTACATGCCCGAGATCGTCGAATTCTACACCGGCCGCAAGCCGCTTCTCGAAAACGTGCCGACCTGGCGCTGTTCGGAGCCGGACAGCCTGAAATACGTTCTCGACAACCTTGCCGAGCTGGTCGTCAAGGAGGTCCACGGTTCGGGCGGTTACGGCATGCTCGTCGGCCCCACCGCATCGAAAAAGGAACGGGCGCTTTTTGCCGAAAAGCTGAAAGCACGCCCCTCCAACTATATTGCGCAGCCGACGCTGTCGCTGTCCACCGTGCCGATCATGGTGAAAAACGGCATTGCGCCGCGCCATGTCGATCTGCGTCCCTATGTGCTTGTCTCGGACAAGGTGCAGATCATTCCCGGCGGCCTGACCCGTGTTGCCCTCAAGCAGGGCTCGCTCGTGGTCAATTCCAGCCAGGGCGGCGGCACCAAGGATACATGGGTACTGGAGGATTAAGCCATGCTGGGCAGAACGGCAAACGGGCTCTACTGGATGTTCCGGTATATCGAGCGCGCTGAAAACATCGCCCGGCTTATCGATGCGGGCCTGCGCGTTTCACTGACACGCAGCGGCAGCGGCGATGAGGACTGGGACGGCGTGTTGCAAAGCGCCGGCGTGCACGACGAATTTCTCGAAACGCGCGAGAAGGTAACGGCGGCGAATGCGATCGACTATCTCCTGCGAGACAAGGCCAACCCCTCCAGCGTCATGTCCTGCATCGAGGCGGGCCGCAACAATGCCCGCATGGTGCGCACGGCGCTGACGCGTGAGACATGGGAAGCGACAAACGAATTCTGGATCGAGCTGAAGAACATCCTCGGCCGCAAGCTCAGCCACGCCGAGCTGCCGCAGACCATCGATGTCATCAAACATCGCGCCGGCTTGGTGCGCGGCGCTTTCCACGGCTCGATGCTGCGCAACGATCTCTATAATTTCTCCCGCATCGGCACCTTCATAGAGCGCGCCGACAACACCGCCCGCATTCTCGATGTCAAATATTACGTGCTGCTGCCGGCGGTGGCGCATGTGGGGTCGTCGCTAGACAATGCGCAATGGGAATCCATCCTGCGCTCAGTCTCGGCCCACCGCTCCTATGGCTGGGTCTATGATGCGGAATACAAGCCCTCCAACATTGCCGACTTCCTCATTCTCAATGGCCGCATGCCGCGCTCGCTTGCCTATTGTTATGAAAAGATCGCCAGCAACCTCAACTACATCGCCGAGGACTACAGCGAGAGGCACAAGGCGCATGACACGGCCGAAAGCATTCGCGACAGCCTGCGCACGACCACCATCGGCCGGGTGATGGATGAGGGCTTGCACGAATTTCTGGAGAGATTTGTCAACCGCAACGGCCAATTGGGACAGGAAATCACGGAAGGCTACCGCTTCTATCAATAAGCGCGTGGACGGGGACAGCTTATGCGTCTGAAAATCACCCATACGACGGAATATGTCTATGACGAGCCGATGCCCTATGCGTTGCAGCGGCTGCGCCTGACACCGCAGACCGGCCCGAGCCAGACGGTGGAGGACTGGGATGTCTCTGTCGATGGCGCCACCGTCGAAGTGACCTATGACGACCATTTCGGCAACCGTGTCGCGCTGGTGGAAACCGAAGGCCCGCAAAAGCGGGTGAAGGTCGTGGCAAGCGGCACGGTGAGCACGCAGGACAAGGCCGGCGTGTTCGGACACCACATCGGCAACGCACCGCTCTGGCTATTCCTGCGGGAAACACCGCGCACCAAACCGGGAAAGCTGGTACGCGAACTGGTGAAGGTGAGCGTGGGCGAAACCGAGCTTGCCCGCCTGCATAACCTCATGGAGAATATTCACGGCAAGGTGGACTATGTTCCCGGCTCGACCGACATCGAAACCACGGCGGAAACGGCGCTGGAAGCGGGCAAGGGCGTCTGCCAGGACCACGCCCATATCCTGATTTCCGCCGCCCGGCTGATGGGCCTGCCCGCGCGCTACATTTCCGGTTATCTGATGATGGAGGAGGTGGAGGAACAGACCGCCACCCACGCCTGGGCCGAGGTGTATCTTCAGGGGCTGGGCTGGGTGGGCTTCGACGCCGCCAACAATATCTGCCCCGACGACCGCTATGTCCGCATCGCATCCGGCCTCTGCTACCGCGATTGCGCGCCGATATCCGGCATGCGTATCGGCCCGGCGGGCGAGACGCTGAGCGTGTCTGTCACCGTGCAGCAGTCGCAGAGCCAGTCACAGAGCTGAGATGATGTCCGGCAAGGACGACGATACAATCGGCTTCTATACCGACAATGCCGCTGCCTATACATCACGGGGACAGGCGGCGGACCGCCCGCATCTGGAAACATTTCTGGCGCGCTTGCCAGAGGGCGCAAGCATCCTCGAACTCGGATGCGGCGGCGGGCAGGACAGCGAATTCATGCTGGCCGCCGGTTTCGATATCCACCCCACCGATGGAACGCCTGACATCGCGAAAGCGGCGGAAATCCGGCTCGGCATTCCCGTCAGGACATTGCTGTTCGAGAATATCGACGAGCGTGAGCGATATGACGGCGTCTGGGCCAATGCCTGCCTGCTGCATGTGCCCCGCCCTGCCCTGCCGGGCATTATCGACCGTATCCACACGGCGCTGAGGAAGGGCGGTGTTTTTTATGCCAGCTTCAAGGCGGGAGAAGCGGAAGGACGCGACATGTTCGGCCGATATTACAATTACCCGTCGAAGCCCTGGCTGGAGGAGGTTTACGGACAGTTTGACTGGACGGCGGTGGAGATCGAGGCGCGGCAGGGCAGCGGTTACGACAATCTCCCGACCGCATGGTTGCATGTGACAGCAACGAAATCCTGATCCGGCGCGACAAGTTGGCGGTTGCGAAACCCCTTCCCACCCGGTTTAATCTCCGCATCGATTTGAAAGCATGATCCGGCTTCCGCCCGCGGGAGGAAAGCCGGCCGGGAGACGGCCTTGTACAGCATTTCCGACTATCGCGACTGCCAGTCGCATGGACCCGTCATCGCCGAGCGGGTCTGGACGGCATGGTGGCAGGATAGCGGTCTTCAGGTGGGCGACGTCGCCGAACACCTGAAAGACATGACCAACCCCCATACGCTGCCCACCGGTTTCGTTGCCCATGACGGCGACGACTATGTCGGCTCCGCCTTCCTCATCCATTGCGATCTGGAAGAACGGCCGCAATATCTGCCCTGGGTCGCTGCCCTTTGGGTGGAGGAAGATCGCCGGCGCTCAGGCGTGGCACGGGCGCTCATGCAGGCGGCGACACAAAGGGCCGCCGAACTCGGTCACGAGACCAGCTATCTCTGCTGCCAGCGCGATCTCGAAACCTATTACACCGGTTGCGGCTGGACCGTTCTGGAACGTGGTGTCGGCAAACACGATCTGACGGTGCTGACCTACAGCGCGAAAATTTAAAGCCGTCTGTCCCCGCGCCGGACAGCCCATGGACTACCGGAGGAAACCATGCGCCCACCAGCCGCCCTTATGGAAACCGCGATTTACGCCGACGATCTCGATGCCGCCGAAGCTTTTTACCGGGATGTCTTCGGGCTGGAAGTGGTGCGCAGGCTGCCGGGGCAATTCATCTTCTTCAGATGCGGGCAGCAGATGCTGCTGATCTTCGACCCGCAGCAATCCCGCCGGGCCGATCCCGACAATCCCATCCCGCGCCACGGCGCGGTGGGGCAAGGCCATTTCTGTTTTTACGCGAAGGACAAGTCGGAAGTGGACGGCTGGAAGGCTCGTTTCCAAGCGCTCGGAATTCCCGTCGAGCACTATCACCGTTGGCCTAATGACAGCTATTCCGTCTATATCCGCGATCCGGCGGGTAATTCGGTGGAGGTTGGGGAAGGCAAACTGTGGGGGTTCGGATGAGGCAAGCGCCTGAAAGTTACCCGACGCGAAAGGGACAATGGGATGAAAGAGCTATCATCTTGCGTCATCCTCGGGCTTGTCCCGAGGATCTATCCACGTCGCGTAAAATCAATCGGTCGCAGATCCTCGGGACAAGCCCGACGATGACGTCGAGGGAGGGATGACCCACCCCCGACCATTCCACACACAGCCCGCAGATCAAATCTGCCGAACAGTGATCTCTTCTTCCGCATCAACGGCCAGCGGGTTCTTCAGCGGCAGGCCGAAACCGGCGGCCTCAATCTCGAAGACATCGCCCGCTTCCGGCTTGATGCCTTCGGCAAAAGAGAGCGTCGCCGTTCCGAACATGTGCACATGCACGTCGCCCGGTGCGCGGAACAGGCCGTATTTGAAGTGGTGGTATTCAAGGTTCGCAAAGGTGTGGGACATGTTGTCCTCACCCGAAACGAACGGCTTTTCAAAAATCACCTTGTCGCCGCGGCGGATGCGCGAGGTGCCGCGAATATCGGACGGCGGAGCGCCGACGCGGATTTCCGGGCCGAAGCTTGCCGGGCGCAGCTTGGAATGGGCGAGGTAAAGATAGTTGATCCGCTCGGTGACGTGATCGGAAAACTCGTTCGAGACGGCAAAACCGATGCGCACCGCCTCACCCTTGTCCGAGATCACGTAGATGCCGGCCATTTCCGGCTCTTCGCCGCCATCGAGCGCGAAGGACGGAGAGGTGAGTGCCGCGCCGGGCGCCGCCGCCACATGGCCGTTGCCCTTGTAGAACCATTCGGGCTGAACGCCCTTTTCGCCGGCCTTGGGCTTGCCGTTTTCGAGACCCATGCGGAACATCTTCATGGAGTCCGTCAGGCTTTCCTCGGCGGCTTCCGTGGTTTTCTTGTGCATGCTGTCACGGGTCGCGGCGGAGCCGAGATGCGTGAGGCCCGTACCGGTCAGATGCAGATGCGCCGGATCGGGATGGGTGATCGGCGGCAGGAAGCGACCTTCGGCATAGGCCTTTTCGAGATCGACAGCGTCGCCCAGACCATGGGCGGAAATGACATCGGCAAGGCTCTTGCCGCCATTGGCGGCTTCCATGGCGAGTGCATAGACCGAGTCCGCACCTTTGACGGCCTGCGCCTGTCCGCCTTCTTCGCGAACCGCTACGGTGATTTTGCCACTGGCATCTTTGATCTGTGAAATGAGCACGGGATTTCCTTCCTCCGGCGCAATGCGCCTTGTCTCTTCTACGCGGCACATAACGCCTGCATCTTATGAAAGTGGCCGGAAACCGGCCACTTTTTTGACTGCGATAGGGTTGGGACCGATCAGCCCTTGTTCTTGTTGTAGACGTCGAAGAACACGGCGGCGAGCAGCACGAGGCCCTTGACCATCTGCTGGAAATCGATGCCGAGGCCGACAATCGACATGCCGTTGTTCATGACGCCCATGATGAAGGCGCCGATGACCGCGCCGGTGATCTTGCCAACGCCGCCGGAAGCCGAAGCACCGCCGATGAAGCAGGCCGCGATCACATCGAGTTCGAAGCCCACGCCAGCCTTCGGCGTCGCCGAATTGAGGCGGGTCGCGATGATCATGCCGGCAAGACCGGCCAGCACGCCCATGTTGACGAAGGTGAGGAAGCTCAGGCGTTCGGTATTGATACCGGAAAGCTTGGTCGCCTTCTCGTTGCCGCCCATGGCGTAGACGCGGCGGCCAATGGTCGTGCGGCGCGTCACGAAGCTGTAGAGCGCAATCAGAACCAGCATCACGATCAGAACGTTCGGAAGACCGCGATAGGTGGACAGCTGGTAACCCAGGAACAGGATGGCGCCGGAGATCAGCAGATTCTGAACGATGAAGAAACCGAACGGCTCGACGTCGATGCCATGCTTCACGTTCACCACGCGACGGCGCCAGGCCAGATAGAACAGCACGACCGTAATCAGCAATGTCAGGATCATCGAGGTGGTGTTCAGACCTTCGATACCACCGATATCAGGCAGGAAGCCGGTGCTGATGATCTGGAAATCGGTGGGGAACGGGCCGATGTTCTTGCCGCCAAGCACGAACAGCGTGAGCCCGCGGAACACCAGCATGCCCGCCAGCGTCACGATGAAGGACGGAATGCGGTGATAGGCGATCCAGTAACCCTGGGCAGCACCGATGACGCCGCCGATGACGAGACAAATCAGCGCCGCAAGAAACGGGTTCATGCCCCATTGCACGGTCAATATGGCCGCAATCGCGCCGACGAAGGCGACGATGGAGCCGACCGAAAGGTCGATATGCCCGGCCACGATGACGAGCAGCATGCCCAGCGCCATGATGACGATGAACGAGTTCTGCAGGATGAGGTTGGTCAGGTTCACAGGGCGGAACAGGATGCCGCCGGTGTAGAACTGGAAGAAAACCATGATGGCGACGAGCGCGATCAGCATGCCGTATTCGCGGATATTGGAGCGAATATACGACCCGACCGAGATGACGTTACTTTCTTCGTTTGTGGTGTTTGCCGAACTCATGAGTTCTTCTCCCCTGAGCGCATGATAGCGCGCATGATGCTTTCCTGGCTCGCCTCTCCCTTCGGCAATTCAGCGACGATGCGGCCTTCGTTCATGACGTAGATGCGGTCGCAATTGCCGAGCAGTTCGGGCATTTCCGATGAGATCATCAGAACGCCTTTGCCGTCGGCAGCGAGCTGGTTGATGATGGTGTAGATTTCGTATTTCGCGCCGACATCGATACCGCGGGTCGGTTCATCGAGGATCAGGACATCAGGATTGGAGAACAGCCACTTGGAGAGCACAACCTTCTGCTGGTTGCCGCCCGAAAGATTGACCGTTTCCTGGAAGATACCCGACGAGCGGATGCGCAGGCGCGTGCGAAAATCGCTCGCCACCTTCATTTCCTTGATGTCGTCGATGATGCTGGCATTCGATACGCCGGCCAGATTGGCGAGCGTGGTATTGTGCAGGATGTTGTCGTTGAGCACGAGACCGAGATGCTTGCGGTCTTCCGTCACATAGGCGAGACCGGCGTCGATCGCCTTGCGCACGGTGCTGACGTCAACGGGCTTGCCGTCGATCAGCACTTCGCCGCTGATCTTGTGGCCATAGGACTTGCCGAAGACGCTCATCGCAAATTCGGTGCGCCCTGCCCCCATCAGACCAGCGATGCCGACGACTTCGCCCTTGCGCACGGTGACATTGATATCATGCAGAACCTGGCGGTCACGATGCTGCTGGTGATAGGCGTTCCAGTTCTTGACTTCGAGAATGGTCTCGCCGATCGGCACATCGCGCGGCGGATAACGATCTTCGAGATCGCGCCCCACCATGTTGCGGATGATGACATCCTCGCTGATTTCTTCCTCGTGACAGTCGAGCGTCTTCACCGTCATGCCGTCGCGCAGCACGGTGATCTGGTCGGCCACCTTGCGCACTTCGTTGAGCTTGTGGGTGATGATGATCGACGTCATGCCCTGCTTGCGGAATTCCATCAACAGGTTCAGCAGCGCCTCGGAATCGCTTTCGTTGAGCGAAGCCGTCGGCTCATCAAGGATGAGCAGCTTCACGCTCTTTGACAGCGCCTTGGCGATTTCGACCAGCTGCTGCTTGCCAACGCCGATATCGGTGATCAGCGTCTCCGGCGATTCCTTCAGACCCACCTTCTTTAGAAGTTCGCGGGTACGGTTGAAGGTCTGCTGCCAGCTGATGACGCCGTTCGAAGCGACCTCATTGCCAAGGAAGATGTTTTCCGCAATCGACAGGAGCGGCACGAGCGCCAGCTCCTGGTGAATGATGATGATACCAATATCTTCACTGTCGTTGATGGCGCGAAAATTCCGCACTGCGCCTTCATAGTGGATTTCGCCCTCATAGGTGCCGGCGGGGTAAACACCGGAAAGGACCTTCATCAAGGTCGACTTCCCCGCGCCGTTCTCACCGACGAGTGCGTGGATCTCACCCTCCTTAACCTTGAGGTTGACGTTCTCAAGCGCTTTCACGCCCGGAAACGTCTTGGTGATGTTCCGCATTTCGAGAATGGTATTGGCCATATCGCAATCCAGCGCCCGATTAATTCCGGCGTTTTTATTTTTATGGAAAAACGGGGATGACGCCAAGTCATCCCCGCATGTGTCTTCAGCTTATTTCAGCTGGTCTTCCTTGTAGTAACCGCCATCGACGAGAACCTGCTTGTAGTTCTCCTTGGTAACGGCAACCGGCTTCAGGAGGTAGGACGGAACGACCTTGACGCCATTTTCATAGGTCTTGGTGTCGTTAACTTCCGGCTCCTTGCCCTGCAGAACAGCGTTGACCATGTTCACGGTCACCTTTGCGAGTTCGCGGGTGTCCTTGAAGATGGTGGAATACTGTTCGCCTGCAATGATCGACTTGACGGAGGGAACTTCAGCGTCCTGACCGGAAACGACCGGCAGCGGCTGGTCCTTCGTGCCATAACCAACGCCCTTCAGCGAGGAGATGATGCCGATGGACAGACCGTCGTAAGGCGACAGAACAGCGTCAACCTTGGCGTCGGTGTAATAAGCGGACAGAAGGTTGTCCATGCGGGCCTGGGCCGTTGCCGGATCCCAACGCAGCGTGCCGACCTTGTCCATGCCCATCTGGCCGGACTTCACGACCAGCTTGCCGCTGTCGATGTAGGGCTTCAGGACAGACATTGCGCCGTCATAGAAGAAGAAGGCGTTGTTGTCGTCAGGAGAACCGCCGAACAGCTCGATGTTGAACGGACCCTTGCCGTCCTTCAGGCCAAGCTTGTCGACAATCGAAGTCGCCTGCAGAACGCCAACCTGGAAGTTGTCGAAGGTTGCGTAGTAGCTGACGTCGCCGCTGTTGCGGATCAGGCGGTCATAAGCGATGACCTTGATGCCCTGCTCGCCAGCCTGCTTCAGGACGTCCGACAGCGTCGTGCCGTCGATCGATGCGATCACGAGAACCTTGACGCCCTTGGTGACCATGTTTTCGATCTGGGAAAGCTGGTTCGGAATATCGTCATCGGCATACTGCAGGTCGGTCGTGTAACCGGCTTCCTGAAGCTGCTTTACGATGTTGTTGCCGTCATCGATCCAGCGTGCGGACGACTTGGTCGGCATGGCGATACCAACGGAACCCTTGTCCTGCGCGAAAGCCGGCGCTGCGAAAGAAGCAGCACCGATGGCACAAGCCGCCATCAGCGAAATAATGGACTTCATTAACTCTCTCCCTTGAGCCCTTCTCTGGAGCCCGCATGCTGCGGTGCACCATGAAATTCATGCCGTCAGAGGAAGAAGCCGCGTTGCGCTCATTCCGTTTCGCACATGCGAAATGGAACAGCTGCCGCTCCTCCCCGGCATTCCGCAAATTGTTCTGAATCCATATAACTGTCAAATAGAATAAATCAGTTTCCATATATCAATTATGATATATTAAATCGATACAAAAACCGATGAGGGGTATAAAACCACGAATGAACAACCAAAAAGTGTATGAGCAGGCGCAAACAACAGAGGCCCTTTTCGTCTTTGAGGACAACCCTTTGCTGCGGGCCGGATTGAAGATGAGCCACCTGCGCATGCTGGTCATGATCGAGGAGCACGGGCAGGTCAGCGCAGCGGCGGCCGCGATGAACATGACGCAGCCAGCAGCCTCGCGCATGCTCGCGGAAATGGAGGCGATCGTCAAATCACCCCTTTGTCAGCGGGCCTCGCGCGGCGTGGTGCTGACGAAATTCGGCGAGGCGCTGACGCGCCGGGCCCGCACCATCTTGTTGGAACTGCGCGAGGCGAGCCGTGAACTGAACCAGATGAAGTCGGGCAGCGGCGGCTCGGTCTATATCGGCGCCGTCACCGCGCCCGCCATCAGCCTCGTGGTTCCCGCCATAAGGCGCGCCATGGACACCTATCCCGGCATTGAAATCAACGTGCAGGTGGAAAGCAGCAACGTGCTGGCGCGCGAACTGCTGGCCGCGCGCCACGATTTCATCATCGGCCGCATTCCCGATGATTTCGACCCCGGCCTCTTCTCCATCCATGAAATCGGCATCGAGCGCGCCTGTCTTGTCGTGCGCGAAGGCCACCCCCTGCTGCGCGGCGAGCCCGTGACCCTGCAGGATCTCTCCGGTTACGACTGGGTTTTCCAGCCGCCCGGCGCGCTTTTGCGCAGAACCATGGAGGATGTCTTCCTAACGCACGGCGTCACCATGCCCCGCAACATCATCAACACGCCCTCCATGCTTTTGACGCTCGCCCTGATCTGCAACACCGATGCGATTGCTCCGATCGCCCAGGACATGGCCGAATTCGTTGCCGGCCAGCAGGCGGATATCGGCCGGACCCGCATATTGCCGACGGATTTCGAACTCGTCGTGAAGCCCTACAGCATCATCACCACCAAGGGCCGGGTTTTGCCGCCCAGCGCCCGCCTGCTCTACGATCTGGTTCTGGATGAGAGCCGCAAGCTGACCGGCCCGTGACGGCGGCAAGCCAGACACCACCTTCATGATCCATAAAGGCCGGATAGTCAGACCGGCGAGGGAAAAGCCGCATGCTCTTCGGACAATCCGTCTTCCAGTCGGTTGTTGAACGACTGAAACTGGAAAAAGAAGAAGAAAGCGTGGAGCCGCCACCGCCGGCCGGTCATCGTATTGCCGGTTTCAGCTCGGGCTTTGTCATCGATACGCATATTGAAACGCCGCCACCGGCGAACGGCAATCTCGATGCCTATCTCGCCTTCATGGCTGAACCCGCGCCACCCGCGGAACCTCAACCGGAGCCCGAGCCGGAAGCGATGCCGGCCCACCTCGAAAAGACCTCGCTTGCCGATGTCTCCGCGGAACTGGCGATCCACGACACCGACACGGCCGCAACGCTTGCGGAAAAGCGCCGCGCCTTTGCCCGTCTCAATCATCCCGACCGGGTGAAGCCGCAATTCCGGCATAATGCGACGCTGCGCATGACGGCGGCCAATCTCCTGATCGACCAGGCGATCCGGATGCTGCGGATGCGGGAGCATTTCCGGTGAAAATGCCGGGCCGTCTTATCTCGGGTAATATATAAAACGGGAGATAGGCGGCGCTTCAGCCCGCATCGTTCTTATCGGTGGGCGCGCTTTCGGCGGCGGGCTCATCCGTGCCGTTCCCGCTTTTGGCGGCATCGCTTGCGGGTTTGAACTTCAGCAGCAATTCATAGGCCGCATAAGCCCCAATGCCGGCTACGATGGTTCCCCAGAAAAACTCGCGATTGACGAATTCGATGACGGCCCAGGCGGCGCAAAAGCCGACAATGAGCAACCGGACCCACAGGGGACGATAAAGCGGATGACTCGTATCGATATTCAGCATGGCGTTCCAGTCCCGGGCCTTTCCAGTCGATCGCATGATTGCGGCTCCGCGCCACAAGACGTGAAGATGCTTATGCGTCTTGGCGGTTTCACAGAAAAATTGCAACGCAATTCGGCCCGCCGCCGCTCAGGCTGCCGTGAAAGACCAACGGGAAGATGGTAGCCGATGTCGCAGACAATGGACTACAGGCGCAGGCCGCACCCCGCAGCCGCCCGGCACTACTCTGATTGCCCGACGCTCTCTTCGACGGTTCAGTCGCGCAGGCGTCCAAGCAGAGCCAGAAGCTGATCGCGGGCCTTCTTGCCGCCGATCCGGTCGATCAGCTTTTCCTCACGGTCCCGCCAGGTATTGGAAAGCCGGTCGAGAAGGCTGCTGCCTTCCTCCGTCATGTCGAGGAAATGAACGCGCCTGTCCTCTTCCGATTTGCGGCGGACAAGCAGCCCCTTCTCTTCCATGCTGTCGACGATCGCAACGAAATTGGCCCGCTGTATGCCGAGCGCTTCAGCCACATCGCTCTGTTTGAGGCCCGGATTACCGCCGACGATGACGAGCACGGAAAAATCGGCGGGCCGCAATCCCTGCTCGGCCAGCACATCGGCAAAGCCATTTGCCACGGCAAGTTGCGAGTGCCGCAAATGATAGCTGATCGCAGTCGTCAGCAACCCATAGTCGATCGCCGTGATGTGCGCCGCTTCCGCGCTGCCGCTTTCGGCCTTTTCCGCCCGCGGCCCGTTGCTGTGTGCCAATCGCAAAGCCATCCGATCCCCCGCCTGATTCGTTCCTTTACCTTGCCGAAATCATAACCGACAACGTTGCGAAACTGTATCCCAAATAAATGTAGATGATACTAATATTGTATAATAATTTGACAGTTAATCGCCGGCGAAGCAACCACGGACTCCGGATCGCGGTTGGCAAAACAGAAAAAGTATGACTATTTACCCACCAATTTTGAGGGGCTAAAATCGACTCCCGCGCCGTGTTTGAAAGGCATTGCAGCAATCCTGCCGCCACTTCGGTAATGGGGCAGGACAACGGTCCGGCTCGGCGATAACATACTACTTATAAGGGAAAATCTATTCCGGTAAAAACACAATACGCCAAACGACGTAACACCCCGCCGCCACGCAAAAGCGTGCGACGACCTCACAACAGGCCCCCACACCCGGCCCCGCCCGAAAACAGGCAACCTTTCGCAAATCTTTGATTTTTAGACATTGATGCGGAAACAAAGCTGAGGTATGAACCAACCGCTGCACGCGATTCAAGCGTGACTGCTGCACCCGTAGCTCAGCTGGATAGAGTGTTGGATTCCGATTCCAAAGGTCGCAGGTTCGAATCCTGCCGGGTGCGCCATTTCAGTACAGAACTGCGAACCGCAAACGCCGCCGATTCCCCGCTCGAAGCGGCGACGAGGCTTTGAAGCAGGTCCGATTTCCTCCCCATGATGCGAACCTCGTCATCGGCGACCTCAACGCGCTGGGCAAAGGCGCGCAGGTGGTCCCGCCGATAGCCGCCTCCTTCGATCCGCAGACTGCTGCGTGCGGTTTCCGAAAGCGCGTCGATCATGTCTGGCGTAACGGCCCGGTGCCCGGAGCTGCCAAGTCTCGCCCGTATCCGCTCGGCGTCCGCCGCCGCCTGATCGCGGATCGCTTTGAGATTGGCGATCCGGTCCTTCAGTCCCATGTCGTCCAGCGCGGCCACACCCGTTTCGATCGCATCGTAGAGCCGACCCAATCGCTGATCCGTCTCGGTGATTCGCCGATTTAAATCAGCCAGGTGTTCGCGCTGGCGTTCGGCTCGTTCCTGCCGGCGATCGAGAAGGCTCGACAGGATCGTCTCCAACCGCTTCGGTTGGAGAAGGCGCTCTTCAAGATGGCGCGCGACCAGATGATTGAGCTTATCCATTCGGATCGAACGCCCTTCGCAGCCGACCTTGCCTTGCCGCGCTTTGGTCGAGCAGGTGTAATAGGTGTACTGCCCGCCATTGCCCTTGCCGGTGCGCAGCGTCATCGCACCGCCGCACTTCGCGCAGAAGCAGATGCCGGTGAGCAGCGTCGGACCACTCGTAACTCGTGCGGGCACCAACATCGGATTGCGCGATTTGAGACGCGCCTGAACGGCGTCGAACGTCTCCCTCTCTATCAGCGGTGGCACCGCCATGATCGAGACCTCGTTCTCCGGCTTCCTCTCGCGGTTCTTGAAAGAGCGTGTGTTGAATCGGTGCTCGCCGATATAGGTCGTGCGGGTCAGGATCGCGTGGATTTGAGCCAGGCCCCATTTCCCGCCGTCACGGGTGAACATGCGGCGTTCGTTGAGATAGGTCGCAATGGCCTTGACGCCCTTCGGGCCAGACGTACCGCCGCCTTCGAGGAACAGGCGATAAATGAGCCTGACCGTTTCCGCGTGCAGCGGATCGATCTCCAGCTTCTTCTTGATCTTCGATCCACGCTGCTCGGCCGCGACGACGCGATAGCCAATGGGCGGTCGCGCGCCGTTCCAGAAACCCTGACGGGCGTTCTCGTTCATGGCGCGCAGGACGTGCTTGGCGTTCTCCTTCGATTGGTACTCGTCGAACAGGGCCATGATCTGCCGCATCATGACGTGCATGGGATCGTCGCCCATCTCCTGCGTGATGGAGACGAGCTTGACGCCATTCTTCGCCAGCTTCCTGACATAGAATTCCAGCTCGAAGTGATCGCGGAAGAAGCGCGAGAAACTGTGAACCACGACGACATCGAACGGCGCAGGCTTCGATGTGCCGGCTTCGATCATGCGCTGGAATTCCGGGCGGCGGTCATTGGTGGCGGAAGCTCCAGCCTCCACGAAGGTTTCGACAAGCTGGTATCCACGCGAAGCACAATAGGTTTCACCCTGCTTACGCTGATCCGGGATCGACACGTCATGCTCGGCCTGCCGCGTCGTCGAGACGCGCAGATAGAGCGCCGCGCGCTGCACGATATGCGGACTTTGAATGTTCATGGGCGACCTCCCTTCGCTTCGCGCCGTTCGAGCAAGGGCAGTTCAAGGGCCACCCGATCGTGCAATACCTTCGGCATTATCTTCCGGCCTTTGCCAGGCTCCATACTGACGAGACCGTAGCCCGCCATGGTCTTGAGGGTTCGAGACAGGCTCGACTTCGCCCGCCCGGTGATCTGCGACAGCTCCTCCAGCGAACTGGGTGCTTGCTCGTCGATGACTCGCAGCAGTTCGCGATTTCCGCTGGAGAGCACCTGCGCGAAAGATTCAGTGGAGGTGAACCACACCCTCGGATCGTCCGCCGCCGACTTTTCCTCGCCGCGCGCGATCCGCATGGTGCGGGCCTTCATCTCGTCGTAGTCGGCAATCCCGACTTTCAAGGTGGTCATAACACGCCTCGCTCCTTCAACACCGCGTCCACCGCCTGCCAGAAGTCGGCCAGTAGCGTAGTCGCGTCCTCCCAGGCGTATGGCTTCACGGACTGGAGGCGGTGGCGATGGTCCATCGGCTCTCCCCTTCTGCCCCGGCCGACCGGATGGGCGTTGTCAAAGCCGACCAGCCGTTCGCCCGAAGGCCCGTGAAGCGTGAGCGAGTAATCGAGGCCGTGCGGCTTTTCCGGTGAGACCGGAATGCGGGTGACGACGAACTTCACCCAATGACCGCCCTCGGGATCGACAACAAGCACCTGACCGTCAAGGTCCAGTAGCGTGTCGAGGCTCGGGTCACGATCCTCGCTCATGGCTTACTGTTAACATCTGATGTTAACTTACTCAAGCCCTCATTACCTTCGGCATCAAGGGGGCTGAACAGCCGGTCGAGAGCATCGCCGAAATAGCGCTCGAAAATGTCCACCTCGGCTTCGGTGACCGGCACACGCTCCGGCCAATCGTCGATGACGGGCAGCTTCTCGACATCGAAAGTGCCAGACCACGGGTTACGGCGGCGTGGCGCGCGCGACGGCGCGAGATCGTCGCCATAATTGTAAAGGTCGTCAGGAAGTGCTTGCGGGGCTGGCCGTTGTGGACGCCCCCTGCGGGCGTGGGAATCTTGCGCGGACATTGAATCCTCCGTGGTTCGCGATTGAAAACCGAGCGGCAGGAGGCCCGGATTTATGCGAAGCATGGAGGGAGATCGGCGGCCGGTAGCGTGCCGCATTTGCGCTCGCGCGCCAGCGGCACCCCTGCATTGAAAGCGGGGGGCCGCGGCGGCGGATCAGCTTGGCGTCCGCCGTGCTTTCGCAAAGCCGCGATCGGTGGCGATGAAGCGCTCCAGCATCGGCACGATCAGCTTGGCCGGCTCGATCGGTGCGCCACCTTCGGCCAGAAGGCGGCCATATTCGATTAGGTCGCGATGGAGCGCCGCCGGCAGCTCCAGCGCGACCCTGACGGGCTTGTCGTCAGCGATGGGACCGAGTTTCAGCTTGGTCATGGTCAGCTCCTATAGGGCTCGAACACGATGTCGCGCGTGACGATTACCCTGACCGGGAAACCGGGCCGGATGGTCAGCGTGGGTGCGACCTGCAACTGTCGTTGGATGATCTGCTGACCGGCCCGGTTGACCGTATCCTGTGCGCCGTCTCGGATGGCGCGGATCAGGCGGTCATTGTCGTCGGTGGCGAGTTCCGCGCCGACGCCGAGCAGGGTCGAGAGCGCAGCGGCCTTGGCGAGGTCCCACCAGTGATAATCGACGCCATCCTCAAGGCCGGCGTACCCTTGCGTGTCGGCGCCGGGCTGGCGCTCGAGAACGATCGAACGGCCATTCGGCATGATGAGCCGGTTCCAGACAAGCAGCACGCGGCGCTGTCCGAACTGCACGTTGTTGTCATACTGGCCGATCAGGCGCGTGCCCTGCGGCACGAGCAGGATACGCCCGGTCGGGCTGTCGTAGATGTTCTCCGTGACCTGCGCAGTGATCTGGCCGGGAAGATCGGAACGGATGCCGGTGATGAGCGCCGCCGAGATGACGGCGCCGGCCTGAAGCACGAAGGGCGAAGCCGGCGGCGTGATGCGATCGGGCGTGACGGTGCGGCGGTCGGCCGCCGCGTTGAGGAAAGCGAGCTGCTTGTCCTGTCCGGTGGCGGGCTGGCCCGCTGCGCCGGCCAAGTCGAGGCCCGCGAGACCGGGCATCGCGCCGGATGGCGTGGCGGCTGTCGAGCCCTGTCGCGACTGGAAGAAGACGGTGCTGAGACGGGCGGCCTCTTCCTCGGCGCGGCGTCGCTGTTCGGCCTCGCTGACGCCGGGCGTCGGAACCGCGGGTGTCACGACGGGCTGGCCGTTGTTCTGGGCGTCGAGGATCGGTCGGCCGAGATCGCCGGGCAGCGCCGGTCCCAGGACCGGGCCGGTATAGTCCTTCGGCAATCCGGCGAGACCATCGGCGGTCTGGCGGTTGTTGGTAGAATAAAGCTCCTCGCCGCCATCGCCGGGCGCGCGGGTCTGGAGCGCGTATATCAGCGATCCGCCGATGCAGACCAGGGCGACGGCGGCGACGCTGGCGAGCATCTTGCGCGACAGGCGGGTGACGCGCGGCGGCTCGCTGCGCAGGCGCATGGGTTCGGCGTTGGTTTCGGCTTCGGTCATGACTGCGGCCTCCCGTCGGTGCGGACGATCCTGACGGTCTGCTGGGTGTCGCCGGCGCCAAGGCGCAGCTCGGCCGCGCCGAACAGACGATCGACGATCAGGATGTGTTGATAGATGCGGCTGTTGACGATCTGGGTTTCGCCATTGGGGCCGAGGCCGAAGATCGGCGGCATCTCGCCCTGCACGATCCCGCGCGGGAACTCGACATAGACGCGGCGGCCATCGTCATAGACGGCGAGCGGCTTCCATGGCGGATTGTCGCCGGTGAGACCGTAGCGATAGTTGCGCGACGCAACAGCCGGAATGACCGGTGTTGCCCGAAGGGCTTGGCTCCCGCCGCCTGCCCGCTGCGGATAGGCCCAGGCGACGGCGGGCATATAGGGCTTCTCGCCCGAACGCAGCTCGATCATGTAGGTGCGCTTGTCGGTCGTGATGACGAGATTGGTGGTGATGTTGGCGCGCGAGGGTTTCACCAGCACCAAGACGCGGCGGCCGCCGCCAGAGCCGGATTCGGTATCGCCGATGATCCAGCGGGCGGTGTCGCCCGCCGCGATCGGCCCGGAGCCGGTCAGGCTCTCGCCCGGTTCGAGCGCGATGCTCGTGATCTGGCCGGGTGCGGCATAGACCTGATAGAGCGCGCCTTCCGACCACGGATAGACCTGGATGGCGTTGTAATAGCCCTCGCGGCGCGGCTGCACGCGTGCGGCGGCATTGGCGTTCTCGACGCGCCCCGTGGGCGTGCCGGCGGTCTCGCCGCCGCGCGCGACGGTCCAGGCCGGCGGCGTGTGGAGCGGCTTGGGGCGCTCGTCCGTGACAGTGACGGGCACGACGGGCAGCGGCGGCACACTGGCGTCGTAGTTGATCTCGGGCGGCTTGAAGGTCGCGCAGCCGGCGAGTGCCGAGGCGAACAGCAAAAGGGCGATGGCGGCAGGCGTGCGGAAAGTGCTCCTCATTGGCCCATCTCCCGCGACCAATTGATGGCGTTGACGTAGATGCCGAGGGGATTGACTTTGAGCCGTTCGGCATCACG
Organism: Agrobacterium sp. 719_389; assembly: GCF_900188475.1. Lineage (NCBI taxonomy): Bacteria > Pseudomonadati > Pseudomonadota > Alphaproteobacteria > Hyphomicrobiales > Rhizobiaceae > Agrobacterium > Agrobacterium sp. 719_389. Next base: position 103,590 of record NZ_FYEM01000006.1, on the reverse strand, counting down.
CGGCGGCTGGATGGCGATGGTCATGATCGCGGTCCAGCGCTGGGTCGAGGCGAGCGCGCCGTTCTCAAAATGCCGCTCCGTCCATGCGACGCGGAAGCTGTCGGGTGACGCGCGGATGACGCTGGAGACGTCGACGGCGATCTGCTGCTTGCCGACCTTGGTGAAGGGATCGTTGGTGCGGGCATAGTCGTTGAGCGCGCCCGCGCCACGATCGGTGGTCCAGTCATAGGCGCGAAGCCAGTTCTGCCGGACGATGATCGGATCGGCGGGAATGCTCCTGACCTGCTCGATGAAGCGGGCGAGATGCCATGCGATTTGCGGATCGGTCGGGCGGAAATCCGCCGTGGCCGGCGCGATCGCTTGCGCCTGGCCTAGCTTGTCGACCTGTACCACCCACGGCACGACGGTCCCACGCGCGGACTGGATCACCAGCGCGCCCGCGAAGCCCGCCGAAAGGATCAGCGCGCCGAAGGCCATATAGCGCCAGTTCCTGGCCTGCACACGGGCCGAGCCGATGCGCTCGTCCCAGACCTGGGCGGCCTTCTGATAAGGCGTTTCGGGTTGGACTGTCTTGCCGTAATGCGCGGCGGGTCGTTTGAAAAGGTTCATGAGCGGTCGCTTTCTGAGAGTTTGACGGAAGAGCCGGAGCCGTGGCTGTCGCCGGATCGGACGGCATGGGCGGTTGCCTGCACACCATGGCTGACGGACTGGCTGCGCTTCATGCGCCTGGCCCAATCGGGAGCGCCGCCGGTGGATGCGGCTGGGGAGCTGGCGGATGCGGTGTCATTGGCCGTGTCGGCTCCGCCGATGGTGCCGCCGGTCGAAGAGCCGCCGGTCGCACCGAACCCGGCCTTCACGCCATCGGAGAAGCTGGATTTGACGCTGGCTGTGGCGCGGCGCAGCGGCGACGTGGCCGCATTGCCTGCCGCGCGCGCGACACCGCCCATGCCCGATGCCACGCCAGATGCACCGGACTTGCCGAGCGGACCCAGCGAATAGGCGGAGGATGCTGCGCCGGCGGCTGTAGCACCGCCCCGGACGGCGGCAGCGCCACCCGAAAGCGCCGCGGCTCCGCCTTTGGCGGCCAGCATCGCGCCGCCGCCAGCGGCCAGAGCTGCGCCGCCGACCGCAAGCCCGGTTCCTACGGCAGCGCCAGCGCCAAGCTGTGGGCCGCCGGATACGAGGCCATTGGCGATGCCGGGGCCGAAGATGCCGAGACCGACCAGCGAGAGTGCGGCGAGCACGACGGCCATGGCGTCGTCGATGCTCGGGGTCTGACCGCCGAAGCCTTGGGTGAACTGGCTGAACAGCGTCGAGCCGATGCCGATGATGACGGCGAGAACCAGAACCTTGATGCCGGACGAGATGACGTTGCCGAGCACCTTTTCGGCCATGAAGGCGGTTTTCCCGAACAGGCCGAACGGGATCAGGACAAAGCCGGCGAGCGTCGCCAGCTTGAACTCGATCAGTGTGACGAAGAGCAGGATGGCGAGGATGAAGAAGGCGAGGATCACCAGCGCCCAGGCGAAGAGCAGGCACGCGATCTGGATGAAGTTCTCGAAGAAGGCGACCCAGCCCATCAGGTCGGAGATGGATTCGAGCAGCGGCCGGGCCGCGTCGAGGCCGGTCTGTGCGACCTTGCCGGGGCGGAGCAGATCGGCGGTGGAAAAGCCGGTGCCGCTCGCCTTGAGGCCGAGGCCGGCGAAGCTGTCGAAGACGATCTTGGCGAGGTTGTTCCAGTTGCCGATCAGATAGGCGAAGATGCCGACGAACAGCGTCTTCTTGACGAGCCGCGCCATGATGTCGTCATCGGCAGCCCAAGACCAGAACAGCGCGGCCAAGGTCACGTCGATGACGATCAGCGTCGTGGCGATGAAGGCCACTTCGCCGGACAGAATGCCGAACCCTGAGTCGATGTAGCGGGTGAAGGTTCCTAGGAAGTTGTCGATGACGCTTGCGCCGCCCATGGCTCACCGCCCTTCGTTGGCGGACGGCACGGCCGGCGCAGGCGTGCGGCCAAGGAAGCGGTCGCGGGTCTCGGCCCAGACGCGCAGGCACCCCGTATCCTCGGCCGCTTTCTGGCCAAGCTGCTGGCACCGACGTTGGCCCTCGCGCAGCGGATCGCGCGAGGGCTCATGAAGACGCACGGGCGAGGATGGCGCAGCCTGTTCCTTGCGGGTCATCTCGATTGCCGTCGCGGTGACTGCGACAGCGACGAATATGATTGCGCCCAGCCGGGCCAACATCTTGCCATCCATCGCCCGCGCCTCAGTTGCCGCTGTTGAACATCTGCGCGTTGCCGGGCGTGTAGCCGCCGCCCGGTGTCAGGAACCGGCGGCGCTGTTCGCGGCCCTGTTCGGCAGCGGCGCTGCGCTCCGCCTCCGTCAAAGCGCCAGCGCGCCCATTGGCGGCGAGCAACGCGACGAGATCGGAAAGCTGCTGCGACTGGAGGGCGAGAAGCTGGTTGCCGGCCTGCGTCGCCTGAAGTGCGCCGGTCGCGCCCTGGCTCTGGCCGACCAGCGCCGACATCTGCGCGCGGTTGCTGTCGATGTTGCCGACAGCGCCGGCCTGCACGCGCATCGCGTCCTGCAAGCCGCCGACCGTGTTTTCCCAGCGCGAACGGGCATTGGCGACGAGCTGCTGGTCGGTCGCCGACATCGAGACGTTGCCGTATTTCTGGCTGAACATCTGGTCGATCTGCTGGACATCGAAAGCGATGCCCTGCGCCTGCTGCAAGAGCTGTTGCGTCTTCTGGACGGACTGCTGAATCTGCTGGAGCGCCGAGAACGGCAGGCTGGCGAGGTTCTTCGCCTGATTGATGAGCATCTGCGCTTCGTTCTGAAGCGAGGTGATCTGGTGCGTTATCTGTTCCAGCGAACGTGCGGCCGTCAGGACGTTTTGCGCATAGTTGGTCGGGTCATAGACGATGCGCCAGGCATGGGCCGGCGTTGCCATCATCGGCGACAAGGTCACCGGCGCGGCGGCGAGCATGGTTGCGGCGAGCGCCAAGGCGCGCGAGCGGATAAGGCGGGTCTTCATGATGCAGTCTCCTTTTCTGCGTGGGGGATCGGGAAAGTCGGTATGAGGTCGGCGGCCCAGCCGGCGTCGCGGGCCTGAAGCCAGGCCGCGAGAAAACCGTCGCGGCCATGTTCGGCAACGAGGTTGGCGATCAGGGTCTGGTCGGATTTGGAGGATGCGGCGCAGAGCGCGAGGCCGACTTCGGACAGGCCCAGCTCGAACAGCCGGTTACCGCGCCGGGACTGGCAGTAGTAGTCCCGCTTGGGTGTTGCTCGCGCGAGGATTTCGATTTGGCGGTCGTTCAAACCGAAGCGGCGATAGATCGCCGTGATCTGGGGCTCGATCGCACGTTCGTTCGGCAGGAGCAGCCGCGTCGGGCAGCTCTCGATGATGGCCGGAGCGACATTGCTGCCGTCGATGTCGCTGAGCGACTGCGTGGCGAAAATGACCGACGCATTCTTTTTGCGCAGCGTCTTCAGCCATTCGCGGAGCTGGCCGGCGAAGCCTTCATCGTCCAGCGCGAGCCAGCCTTCATCAATGATGAGCAGCGTCGGCCGTCCGTCGAGCCGGTCGCCGATGCGATGGAACAGATAGGACAGGACGGCGGGAGCCGCCCCGGTTCCGACAAGCCCCTCGATCTCGAACGCCAGCACCGCAGCACGGCCAAGATGTTCGGCCTCGGCGTCGAGCAGCCGGCCGTAGGCACCGCCGACGCAATACCGGCGCAATGCCTGCTTCAAGTCGTTCGACTGGAGCAGGACGCTGAGGCCGGTGATGGTGCGTTCCTCGACCGGGGCGGACGCGAGCGAGGTCAGCGCCGTCCAGATATGCTCCTTTGCTTCGGGTGTGATCGGCACGCCCTCACGCGTAAAGATCGCCGCTATCCAGTCACCGACCCAGGCGCGCTCATAGGTGTCGTGAATGCGGGCGAGCGGCTGGAGCGACACGGAAGCTTCGGAGCCTTCAGTGAGGCCACCGCCGAGATCGTGCCAGTCGCCGCCCATGGCGAGCGCGGCGGCGCGGATCGAACCGCCGAAGTCGAAGGCGAAGACTTGGGAGCGTTCGTAGCGGCGGAACTGCAAGGCCATGAGCGCAAGCAGCACGGACTTGCCCGCGCCGGTTGGGCCGACGACCAGCGTGTGGCCGACGTCACCGACATGAAGGGATAACCGGAACGGGGTCGAGCCTTCGGTCTTGCCGTAAAGCAAGGGGGGCGCACCGAAATGCTCGTCCCGTTCCGGCCCCGCCCACACCGCTGAAAGCGGGATCATGTGGGCGAGATTCAAAGTGCTGATTGGAGGCTGGCGGACGTTGGCGTAGGCGTGGCCGGGCAAGCTGCCGAGCCAGGCATCGACCGCATTCACCGTCTCCATCATTGCCGTGAAATCGCGGCCCTGGATGACCTTCTCGACCAGTCGCAATTTCTCGTCGGCGATGCGCGGGTCGGCGTCCCAGACCGTGATTGTGGCCGTGACATAGGCCATACCGGCGACATCCGCGCCGAGTTCCTGCAAGGCCATGTCGGCGTCTGCCGCCTTGTTGGACGCATCGGTATCGACGAGTGCGGACGCCTCGTTGGTCAGGACTTCCTTGAGGATCGAGGCGATCGACTTGCGCTTGGCGAACCACTGGCGGCGGATTTTGGTCAGCAGCTTGGTCGCGTCGGTCTTGTCGAGCAGGATCGCGCGCGTGCTCCAGCGATACGGGAATGCGAGCCTGTTGAGATCGTCGAGCAGGCCGGGCGTCGTCGCGGTCGGAAAGCCGATGATGGTGAGGATGCGCAGATGCTCGCTGCCAAGGCGCGGTTCGAGCCCGCCGGTCAGTGGTTGATCGGCGAGCAGCGCATCGAGATAGATCGGCGTGTCGGGCACGCGGACGCGGTGCCGGTTGGTCGAGACGGTCGAGTGCAGATAGGTCAGCGTCTCGCTGTCATCGAGCCACGCGCATTCGGGCATGAAGCCGTCGAGCAGCGCCAGCACGCGGCCGGTGCGATCGGTGAAGGTGCGCAGCATTTCTTGCGGATCGACGCCGCTGCGCTCGCGGCCCTCATAGAGCCAGGTTTCGGCGCGGGCAGCTTCCTCGGCCGGCGGCAGATAGAGGAAGGTCAGATAATAGCCCGACACGAAATGCGCGCCGGCTTCCTCGAACCCGGCCTTGCGCTCGGCGTCGACTAGGCCGGACGCCGGGTCGGGCATAGCGCTGTTCGGATAGATCGCGGCCTCATGGCGCTGCGCCTCGACGAAGATCGACCAGCCGGAGCCGAGACGGCGGAAGGCGTTGTTGATACGGCCCGCGACCGCGACCAGCTCGGCGGCGACGGCGGAATCAAGATCGGGACCGCGAAAGCGCGCCGTGCGCTGGAAGCTGCCGTCCTTGTTGAGCACGACGCCTTCGGTTGCGAGCGCGACCCAGGGCAGATAGTCGGCAAGGCGGCTTGCGGAGCGACGATATTCAGCGAGGTTCATCATTGCTTGCGCCTCCTTCAGACCGCGAGATGACCGGGGATGCGCAGATGCCGGCGCCCGACCTCGACGAAGAGCGGATCGCGCTTGGCCGCCCAGACCGCCGCGAAATGGCCCACGGCCCAAATGAGCAGGCCGGCCAGCCAGAGGCGCAGGCCGAGGCCGACGGCCCCGGCCAGCGTCCCGTTGAGGATCGCGATGGAGCGCGGAGCGCCGCCGAGCAGGATGTGCTCGGTCAGCGCGCGGTGAACCGGGACGGTGAAGCCCGGTACGTCGAGTTGCTCGAATGCGACCGCCATCAGACGAGCGCCCCGCCGCCGAACGAGAAGAACGACAGGAAGAAGCTCGACGCGGCGAAGGCGATCGACAGGCCGAACACGATCTGGATCAGCTTGCGGAAGCCGCCCGACGTGTCACCGAAGGCGAGAGCCAGGCCCGTTGCGATGATGATGATGACCGCAATGATCTTGGCGACCGGGCCTTCGATCGACTGGAGAATTTTCTGGAGTGGGGCTTCCCACGGCATGGACGAGCCGGAGGCATGAGCGGCGGGAACGAGGACAAGATTGACGTAGGCGACGGCGGCGACCGTCGCGACGGTGCGGTGCACGCGTATGGGAATAAGGATCATGAGGGTTCTCCTGTGCTGGTGGGGGTGGCTGAGGTGATGCGGTAGTCACCGTCCGGCCCGAGCTCTTCGACACGGGCGAGTTCGGCGAGCCGGCGCACGGAGCCGCGGCCGGAGAGGACGGCAACAAGGTCGATCGTCTCGGCGATCAAGGCGCGCGGGACCGTGACGACGGCTTCCTGGATGAGCTGTTCGAGCCGGCGCAGCGCCCCGATGCCGGTTCCGGCGTGGATGGTGCCTATGCCGCCGGGGTGTCCCGTTCCCCACGCTTTGAGCAGGTCGAGCGCTTCGGCGCCGCGCACCTCGCCGATGGGGATGCGGTCGGGGCGCAGGCGCAGCGAGGAGCGGACGAGATCGGAGAGCGTGGCGACGCCATCCTTGGTCCGCATGGCGACGAGGTTGGGCGCGGCGCATTGCAGCTCGCGGGTGTCCTCGATGATGACGACGCGATCGGCGGTCTTCGCCACTTCGGCGAGCAGTGCATTGGTGAGCGTGGTCTTGCCGGTGGAGGTGCCGCCCGCGACGAGGATGTTGGCGCGCGATGCGACGGCTTCGCGCAGCATCACGGCCTGATCGGCGTGCATGATTCCGGCGGCCACATAGTCGTCGAGCGTGAAGACGGCGACGGCGGGCTTGCGGATGGCGAAGGCGGGTGACGCGACGACCGGGGGAAGAAGCCCCTCGAACCGCTCGCCGGTCTCGGGCAACTCGGCCGAGACGCGCGGGGACCGGGCGTGGACCTCCGCGCCGACATGATGGGCGACCAGGCGCACGATGCGCTCGCCATCGGCGGGCGACAGCATCTCGCCGGTGTCGGACAGTCCTTCGGAGAGGCGGTCGATCCAGATGCGCCCGTCGGGGTTCAGCATCACCTCGACGACGGCGGGGTCTTCTAGAAAGCGTGCAATGGCCGGGCCGAGCGCGGTGCGTAACATGCGCGCGCCGCGCTGGATCGCCTCCGGTTTCTGGTGAGAAGAAGTCATGCCGTCCCCAAATTTGAAGGGGACGCAACGGACAGTTCCCCCGATCGGGGATGATTAAAGGAGCCCGAAATCGGGCCTGTTCAACAAGTATCGAGAGGCGTGCGGCGGTCGGCGGCTATCGGCGGTGAATAGGACGGATCGGTTATTCTGGCGGTTCGCCGTTCGTCTCTTGTCGATCTGCCAAAGGACCATCGGTGACCGAGTCGACGTCGCGAGAAAGCTCTTTCAGGAACCTGTCGCCGCTCGCCAGACGGCGGCCGAGATTCTGCATGAAGCCATCGAACCGTTCGGCTCCCTTCGCGCGTGCGGCGGCCTGCGCGCTCTCCGGCAGCGGCGGCGTGGCGGAGAGCCAGATCAGGACGAAAAGCGAGAGGGTTTCGCCGAGCACGGCGAGATCCTCGTCGAGCGCGTCGATCTGGCGGCCGAGCTTGTCGAGGCGGCGCGACATGGCCGCCTCCAGCTTCTCGGTCGTGTCGCCGGACAGGAACGACGCGACGGCGGCTTCGACGATGGCCGATGCCGAGACCTTCCGGCGCATCGCCAGGGCGTCGACCTGTTTGAGCAAAGCGGGATCGAAATAGACATTCCTGCGGGTGCGGGTCGGCATGGCGCGGTCCTCAGAGTTCGATGCCGTCGCCGGGGTCGAGCGAGGCTTGGCGCGCGACCATCCGCATACGGCTGCGCATGGCATTGGCCTTGGCGGCGTCGACATCGGGTTCATCGTCCAGAAGCTCGAACTCCTGCGCGGGCATCGGCGGCGGGATGATTTCTTCGTGCTCGGGCAATTCCGGCTCGCGGCGGATGCCGGCATTGGCCGGATCGCCGTCGTCATCGCCCGCGCCCGTCGCGCTCGTCTGACCTGCCGCCGCGACGACGCGGCTCGACCAGTCGTCGGACGTGGCGGCGTTGGCAGGAGCCGCCGCAAGCTCGGGCGGTGTGATGATACGCTCCTGCAAGCGCGCGTCCTCGAAATAGCGGGCCTTGGTTGCGCGGATCGGCGGCGTGCCCGCGACCATGACGATTTCCTCGGACGGCGGGAGCTGCATGATCTCGCCGGGCGTCAGCAACGGCCGCGCCGTCTCCTGCCGCGACACCATGAGGTGGCCGAGCCAGGGCGATAGCCGGTGTCCGGCATAGTTGGTAGAATCGCGCATCTCTGTGGCCGTGCCGAGTGCATCCGAAACGCGTTTGGCGGTGCGCTCGTCGTTGGTCGCGAAGCTCACGCGCACATGGCAGTTGTCGAGGATCGAATTGTTCTGGCCGTAGGCACGCTCGATCTGGTTGAGGCTCTGCGCGATCAGGAAGCCTTTGATGCCGTAGCCCGCCATGAAGGCAAGCGCGGATTCAAAGAAGTCGAGACGGCCGAGCGCCGGAAACTCGTCCAGCATGAGCAGCAGCCGATGGCGCTTTCTCGATGCTGTCAGCTCCTCGGTCAGCCTGCGGCCGATCTGGTTGAGGATGAGGCGGACGAGCGGCTTGGTGCGGTTGATGTCGGACGGCGGCACGACGAGGTAGAGGCTGACCGGCTTTCGGCTTCCGACAAGATCGGCGATGCGCCAGTCGCAGCGCGCGGTGACGCGGGCCACGACCGGATCGCGGTAGAGGCCGAGAAAGCTCATGGCGGTCGAGAGTACACCAGACCGCTCGTTGTCGGATTTGTTCAGCAGCTCGCGCGCCGACGATGCGATGACGGGATGGACGCCGGCTTCGCCGAGATGCGGCATATCCATCATCGCGCGCAACGTGGCTTCCACCGGGCGGCGCGGATCGGACAGAAAGTTGGCGACGCCCGCCAGCGTCTTATCCTTCTCGGCGTAGAGGACATGCAGGATCGCGCCGACAAGCAGGCTGTGGCTGGTTTTTTCCCAGTGATTGCGCTTGTCTAGCGATCCTTCTGGATCGACCAGAATATCCGCGATGTTCTGCACGTCGCGGACTTCCCATTCGCCCTGGCGCACTTCGAGAAGCGGATTGTAGGCTGACGATTGCGCGTTGGTCGGATCGAACAGCAGCACGCGGCCGTGCTTGGCGCGAAAGCCGGCCGTCAGCGTCCAGTTCTCGCCCTTGATGTCATGGACGATGCAGCTTCCCGGCCAGGTCAGCAGCGTCGGCACGACGAGACCGACGCCCTTGCCGGATCGCGTCGGCGCGAAGCACAGGACATGCTCCGGGCCGTCGTGGCGTAGATAATCGCGTTCGTATTTTCCGAGCACGACGCCATCGGGACCGAGCAGGCCGGCGGAGCGGATTTCCTCGCCCCCAGCCCATCGCGCCGAACCGTAGGTCGCCACATTTCCGACCTCGCGCGCCCGCATGATCGACATAATGATGGCAACAACAATAGCGAGGACGCCGCCGGATGCAGCGATGATGCCGCCCCCGGTGAAGATCGCGGGCGCGTAGGCGTCGAAAGAAAACCACCACCAGAGGAATGCCGGCGGATAGTAGACCGGCCAACCCGCAAGCTCGAACCATGGAGCGCCAAGCTGCGCCTGAAAGCCGAGCCGCCATGCGGTCCATTGCGTCGCCGCCCAAGTCATGATGAAAACGATGGTCAGGACGACAGTGATCTGACCCCAGAGTATTCGGCCTCCACGCACACAGATTCCAATCGGCAAGAATGTCGGAGACGATCAGAGAATAGGCAATTATGGGCGTAGCAACAGTAAAGGCCTGTTCCTTGGGCTACCGGATACTATCGGCGGCAAATCGGACGGTCGGCTTGCACCACGTCCGCAAGTTCGCAGCCTATTCGGCGACCCTCCGCGTCGACGCGAGCCAACTCGCGCTCGCGCAAGATGGCGAGAAGGCGTTGGAGAAGACGCGGTCATTCTGCTGGCGGGTAGCGTCTCGGCGCTGCACCATCGCGTCGCGTACCTACTGGCTGGAGTCGGACGAAGAGAGATCCGATGCGTTTGGCACGATTAATCGGTGGTCAAGCCGAAGTTGCATCGTTCGCGTCGGCTACGAATAGGTCTACCGGCCAGGTCGGTCAGACTCCGTCGTCATGGCTAGCAGTTTCACGAGCGCGGGGTTGCGGTTGGACGGTGACCAGACGGCAGAAAAAGCGAGGGGCTCAAATTCGTCGCGGATTGGCAGGAACACGACATTCGCTTTGCTGGCTGCTGCCCCTTCCGTGACGAAGAGCGAAATGCCATGCCCGGCTGCGATCATCGATAACAGCGCGCCACGGCCAACATTAGCGCGACGGATCGTTGGTGTCACCCACTTCCCGGAAGAGCGAGCTACAATCAAGTCGTGAAGCTGCGGGCCGGTGCCACCGTGGCGGACGAGAAAGGTTTCAGCCACGAGCTGCCGCCATTCGACATCGGGTTGCGCGGTCAACGGATGCTCTACCGGCAGCGCCACCATAAGACGATCGCGCCAGATCACACGCGAATTGAGATCGGCGATTTCGCGAACATCAGCCATGAAGGCGACATCAAGCAGTCCTTCACGTACCATCAGTTGTGCATCGCGGGCCGTGCCTTCGGTGAAGTGCAAGCAGATGCCAGGATTCTCGGTGTTAAACCGCTCAAAAAGAAGGTCGAGGAAGCAGCCTGCCGTAAGAGCGTAGACACCGATCCGAAGCTCGCCGTCTTCGCCACGCGCCTGCATCCCAGCGGTCTTGATCGCACGGTCGAGGATGCCCAGGGCGTCATCCACTTGGTCAACGAAGCGGCGTCCGGCTTCGGTGAGGCGGACACCGCGCGTATTGCGGTCGAATAGGATGATACCGAGGTCTCCCTCCAGTGCCTTGATCCGTGCGCTGACACTCGACTGGCTGGTGCCGAGCGCCTGAGCTGCGCGGTGGAAGCTGAGATATTCCGCGACGGCGAGGATGTGAACCAAAGCGACCATCGGGATGCGACCATTAAAGGGCCTTGCGAGAGACGGAGGATGCCCATCTTTAGGACGCTTGCGCCGCATGATTTGCGCTCACGAGATTTTGGCCGTGATGTCGCTAATGCATCCCCTGATACACAGGCTCGTCTCTTCCGCCGATATCCATTGCTCACTCTCGGCCTGCCAACCGAGAAACGAACTGGAAGCATCTGGGCGGCGATTTTTATTCATCTCATTACTCCAAAAATCATGCTCAGCGTTGTCGTCTCGATTTCGGCTTAGATGGGTTTGATGACCACGAGGACGACAATGAGCAGCGTTACTAATAGGAGCGCCGGCCCTGCGTATTGCATAAGGCCTGGAGCGAGGGGGGCCTGACTGCGTGAAAGCCGCCGCAGCCTTCCGGTCATGACGCCATGGACAGCGGACAGCAACAACACCAGGCCGATCTTGGCCATCATCCATCCGTCTTGAAACCAGCCGCCGGTGATCGCAAGGATCAATCCTAAAGCCCAGGCAAGAAGCATGGCTGGCGACGTGACGCTCCGGTCCCAGCGGCGCACGCGCTCCAGAAATACTGATCGGGTTGCGATCTCCTGCTGCCCGCGAACGTCAACGACAGCGGCCAATGTTACGGCGACGATCAGCATGCCCCCGATCCACGTTACTACGGCGGCAATGTGCAGGGCTTTCAGCCAGAGATAATCCATCCGGACAACCTTAAACCGAAGCCGACAGGTTGGACTGACGGCGTGCCAGCAGCCGCTCGTTGAGGAAAGCGCCGAAAGGGATAAAGGCTGCGACCGCCATCCGGGCGGCGTCGCGGCGAGACCATTTACCAATCATCACCGTCTGGAAGAGCATCCAGATATAGAGAACGAAGGCGATGCCGTGAACCGGCCCCATAACGCGTGTTGCCGTTGGGTAGCCGACGAGATGCTTCAGAGGAACGGCGACGAAGACGAGCAACAGAAGCGTCGTTCCTTCCAGCAGGGAAACCACGCGCATCCTGCGAAGTTGCGCTAATTCTTCCTTCTGATCTTGCGATGGCATCACGGGTCTCCTTCAAGCCTTCGATTGTTTCATGGTGTGCTCTTTCATCCAGTGCCGGGTGTGGGCGTTTGCCTCTTCCGCCATCTTGATCGGGAGTCGATTAAACGCGTGAGGCGCATTCGGCGCGAGAAGGAGGTCCGCTTTTGCTCCGCCTGCCAGTATCGCGGCGTGCAGCAAGCGTGTGTCATCAAGGAGAGGGTCGTTGGTTCCAACGACAAGCAAACTCGGCGGAAGGCCGGCAAGATCGGCATAGAGCGGCGAAATGGCGGGATCGCGTAGCTCGGCCTCGTTCTTGCGACCGGAAACCCTTCGAAATAGTGGCTGCAGCGACGGACCATCGAGCATCAGCGCGCTCTTGTCAGCCGCCCGGACCGATGGCGTGCCAGACATATCAAAGGCTCCGAAAAACAGAACTAGACCGGACAGGGGCGGACGATATTTGGAGCGCTGGATCCGCAAGGCGGCGCAAAGCGCCAGATGAGCGCCCGCCGAATCTCCATGCAGAAACACGTCGCGAACATTATAGCGGGCACAGGCCTCGCTCAGAGCCCACTCAACTGCATGCATGCAGTCACTAATCGCGTCTTCCAGCCGGTGCTCAGGGATCAGGCGGTAATCTACACTGGCCACGACAAATCCGGCCTCAACGATCGGCACGGTGAGCGGGTCATCATTGATCGCCGCGAAGGTGGTCCAGGCGCCTCCATGAATATCGACCACGATGCCTATTGGCTCTTCTAGCGGTTCGATCAGCCTGATGCGAACTGGCGCTTCCGCTGGCCCGACGACAAGGCGCTTGGGCTTCAACCCGGCCTTTCTGGCCGGGCTGATCAATCGGCCGACCATGGGCATCAATAGCCGGAGCAAATGGACCTGAAACTTACTCTCGAAGTTGAGCCGCGGTATTTTGCGCCATTTCGTGGCGGCGAGCTGCGCTGCTTCGGCGATCGCCTCGCTCGTGAACCCGAGGTTATCGTTCCACCCATTTGCTGCGACCGTAGACATATACTCGTCGTGCACGTTCTGAACGTCAACCATGATCGGTCAGCCTTTCCGCAAGCGACCAAAGGACAGCACCCAAAGCCGGATCATTTAGTTGCGGTGAGCCTCTCGCTGGACGGTCGTCGCAGAAGTAGCCACCAGAGAGAGACTGCTCTCTGGCGGCAAGGTGTATCAGGCGGCGCGCGCCATCCTTGGGGCTCCCCAGCAGCGGGCGGCAGACGACCTTCAGCACACTTCCCAGCAGCCCCATGTAGCGGCCCATGTCGCTGGCGATCAGGCCGGGATGAAAGTCCCCCACATCGACTTCGGGGTGACGTCGGCCGAACTCGCGCAGAAGAATGCCGCCTACCAGCTTGGAACGGGCATAGACCCGATGCCAGCTCAACCCATCGGTTCGGTCGAGATGGCTAGGATCGACCGTCGCAGTGGTATGAGTACGCGACGACGTCGCCAAGACGCGCCCACCCTCAATGCGATCAGCCAGTCCCTGAAGAAGTAGCCATGGGCCAATTGCATTCAACTGGAGATTAGGCTCGATTCCGTCGCGAGTTCGGTCATGTCTGGCGACAACACCTCCTGCATTTAGCGCGAGAATATCGATGCGCGGCAGGTCGGCGCGCAGGCTCTCGACACACCGCCTGATATCGCCGAGGTCGAGCAGGTTTATGGTACGCACGGGAACGCCGAGGTCGTGTGCCTCTCGTTCGGTCTTTTCACGCGAGCCTCCGATCGGGACAACGTTTGCGCCAAGCGCGTGCAATATCCGGGCTGCTGCTGCGCCTGTCCCTGAACTTGCCCCGGTAATGACGATCGTTTTGCCTTTCAGATCATCCATGCGCCTGTCCGCCTCCTCCACTCAGCACCACACGTCTGCACGCGGTCGAGTGGGCGTCAGTCGCTGCGGCGACGAGGAATGCGGCGACATCAGCGCGAGCGATCCGAAGGCGCCTGGGCGTCTCAAGGTATGGCGATGCAGACCAATCGGTCGTTGCCGGTCCATCTGTCAGCGCCCCGAAATAGGCGATCGTGAAGTCGACGGGGCTTTCCCGTAGGATCACCTCGACAGCGTCGAAATCACGGTAATCCCTCCTAATCAGTGTGGCCGCTATAAGCCGCACGAGTAGACCGGAAGGCTCGCGGCTCGCCCCGGCGCCCCACGCAAGCGGCGCAACGATGCGGCGGATACCAGCCCGTCCCATCGCAATAGTCAGATTCCGGAAGGAGGCCTCCATTATCGCTGGTCCCCGCAATCCTTTGAGCCAGAGCGGGTTGCCAAGCGCGGAAATCGCAGCATCATGCCCCTTGATGGCTGCTGCGAGCGGCTCCAGATCTTCTGCCACCTGACCCGTAACGATGGAGAGGTTCCGATGCGGTGGGAGCCGCGCTGGATCTCTGACGAAAGCCGTGACGGAGTGTCCGGCAGCAAGGGCCTGATCGACAACCAGGCTGCCGACGCGGCCGGTTGCGCCGACCACGAAAAGACGCTTCCGCCCAACCGTCAAGCTATTCGGGTCGTCCCGCTGCAGGGACTCTTCTTTGGTGACGTTGGCCTTGCAGGTTGCAAGCGCGGTGCTGGCAAAAGACATCAATTATCCTGGAGTGACGCAGATGCGATCCACGCGACGATTTTAGTTTGGCGGCCAAACCATTTGTAAGGATCGACCTTCGATTGTCAAGGTTTGGCGGCCAAACTATACTCTTTGTCATGACCCGAGTGGATTTCGATTTGACCTACCAGCTTGTTGACCGTTCATTGCGACTCGCCGCGCATGTCGAAGCGGCGACCGCGCAGGCTATGAACGAACTAGGTCTGTCCGCCCCACTCGCAAATCTGCTGTGGCAAATCGACCCTGATCAGCCTCCGACGATGGGGCAGCTTGCGTCGCTCAGATATGTAGACAAGGCGACGATCACCGGGCTGGTGGCCAAGCTGGAAGCCAGGGGCTTCGTTGCCAGGCAGCAGACATCGACGGACAGGCGCAGCCGGGTCGTCGTCATGCTTGCGGCCGGGAAAGCAGTGAGAGACCAGTTGTTGCACGCAATCACCACTGCAACGCCATTTGCCACGCTTGCCCTATCGGAGAAGCACGAACTTCTTGAATTGCTGACTAAAGCAGTTCCTGTCGATCCGACGTTGAAGCAACCGTGGCGTGATTCCTCTGAACGTCAGCGGTCAACCAGCACGTAAGCAACTCTGAGTGACAGCGTCATAATCCTGAGATTCGTCATCATCTCCATTCAAATCGTCACTCAAACGTCTATTGCAACGTTGCCTCCGCAAAGGACAGTCGCAACCAACCGCCCTCTCCACGGATCCGGATCAAGAAGAAGCGCTGATACACCCACAGCTCCGGCGGGCTCTACGACCACTCCATAATGTCTCAGGCAAAAAGCCATAGCCTCCTGAATCTTAGCTTCGTCTACTGCAATAATGTCGTCCACAAGTCCGCGCATCGACTTGAGCGCGTAGGGCACCGGGACACGTACCGCAATTCCGTCCGCTGCGGTCCGCGCTGTTTCTGTCGTAACAATCCGTTCTCTTTTCCACGAAATCTTCATGGCAGGCGCTGCTTCCGCAACGACACCGACTACCTTGCAATTCGGCATCGCATGCCGCATCCAGGTGCCGATCCCGGTGAGCAGGGCACCGTTGCCCAGAGGCACCAAAACAGCGTCGAGTTTTGTTTCCCCCGGCAAAGAATCGGTCAGCTCCTTGGCGATTGTCCCGGCTCCCTCTGCGATATCTCTCTCTGCGCCGTCCTCCACAAACAGGAAGCCCTCCCTGCCGGCAAATGCTTCGGCCGCGAGCTTTGCAGCATCGAAGTCGTTTCCTTGCAGCACGACTTCCGCACCGAATCTACGCATCGCAGCAATTTTCAGGGGATTCGCGTTCACTGAGGAAAAGATCACCAGTTTCCTGCCTCGATGGGTAGCAGCGTATGCCAGTCCCTGGCCGAAGTTTCCGGCCGATGCGGAGACGATTGTCCTGCCATCGTCTTGCAGATTGGCCATCCACCAGCCTGCGCCGCGCCCCTTGAATGACCGGATCGGGTTAAGTGTCTCGATTTTTGCCAGCAGTTTGCATCCCAATGGAGCGTTTGCCGTTGATTGCTCCAGAAGAGGTGAGCGAAGGAACACAGGGTCGATCTTCGCAATAGCGCGTGAAATCCCATCGACGGACGGAAACGATGGCGTGCTCATAAGTGTTCTCCAGAAAAAGTTTGGACTGATTTCGCGGCGATACCCAACGCGAAACGACTGAATATGCATGGTGTTTGCCGCGTGGCTATCGGGCCAGCGGCAAAGCACTTCAAATGGAACTCGCAATACTGCAAGCGGAACCTAATTCGCCACGCGCCGGCGGCCGGCCACTCGTAGATACGCTTACCTCGTACGGGAGTTGCGCGAAGGTTTCCTTCCGGAAACAGCTTGGTTCTTATGGCATTCTGAGCGGAATCACATTCGGAGCAAGCTCAGTTTTCAGAGGTACGCTGTCGCCCACCTTGTTATGGACGAGCGTTCTTCTGTCGTCGCGGCCCGATGTTGCGGAAGTCGCCTCACCAAAGTAGCGCGCTGGCGTCGTCCCGAGCATGCGTCTGAACATCGAAATAAACGCGCTGACACTCTCATACCCGAGATCGGTCGCGATATTCGTGACCGAATCGCCTTGAGCAAGTCGTTGCAGAGCGAGGCCGACATGCAATTGCTGGCGCCATCGAACGAACGACATACCCGTTTCGCGCTGAAACAGTCGGCTCAACGTTCTATTGCTCGCTCCAACGCGGGCTCCCCATTCGTCGATAGTAAAGCGCACGCCTGGGCTTTCAATCATCGACTCGGTCAATCGGACGAGCCTCTTATCCTTCGGCATCGGCAAATGGATTGGCTCCAGAGGCGCCGCCGCCAACTCGTCGAGAAGAACGGATATCAAACGCGCCTCGCGTTCACCATCGATCTTGGCAAGAGACACCTCAGTATCGAACCGTAATATGAGTTCACGCAGGAACGGTTGAACAAAGAGGATACCGCAATCCTGATCAAGTGGAGCAACGAATGCCGGATCAATGTACAGACTTGCAATCTTGATGTGACCAGCCATCCTGCCTGCATGGGGCACACCGCCTGGTATCCACAAGGCACAATGCGGAGGCACCGTCCAGATCCCATTTGCTGCCTGCATCGTCAGCACACCACTGATGACATACATTAGTTGTGCCTTCTTATGGTGATGAGGTTTCGTCTCACCGACGAATGTCGCTTCGGAGATGAGACTGACGACTGGCCGTAGGATCGCATCCACTTCGTCAATGCTGGGCGGGTATGGAAATTGCATCCTCTTTTTCCAATCTCTGCTCTCATCCGCGCTAAAATGGGTTTGGCGCGTCAACCGCGCGTTTCCTCCTATGCACCCATGTTAGCAACATTGGTTCACCTCAAGCAGCGTTTTTTTTCAAGCAAGTCCGCCCCTTTGGCCGCAGCAGACTCCTCGTCGGGTGCAAACTGAACAGAAAAACCTAACGCTTTGCTGATTCCTGCGGCGGCAATACGTGTCGCGGTGCTTATCGGCGATTGGCCCTCTATCACGATCAACCCGACACAATATTTATTCATGCGATCCTTCATACGCTTGAAGAACAACGCCTTTGCCTTGCGTTCTTCGGACGTTTCGTTCTCGTGGTCGTGCTCAGGATGATCTGCAATCAGGACGAACGGCAACTCCTTGGCCAAGAGGCGCTCAAACAGCTCGTTTCTCTCCATCTGCTCATCGAAGGACGAGTGAGGCTCCTCATGAGCGCGCAAGAATACGAGCGGAAAGCGAGAATCATCCAGGAGCATCGTCTATTACCTTTCGTTGACAGGCGAGTTGCCGGGAGCCGCTGAATGCCGAAACCGCAATTGGGTCAACGCTCGGTCCACAGGACATAACTGCCTCGCTCATTTGTATCAGAGATGGCGTCCCCACCGCTCTCGCAGTCCTGCCAACAAATGCCGAGATTCTGCCACAGCGAAGTCTTCGCGCTCGCCGTCAGCATTTCCCCAACATCATCTCTGGGGCGCCCGAAATCTCCCGCTCAACCAGCAGAATGGCCGGTTCGAGAGATATGATGGCGGGATCGTTCGATGCAGCGCTTAGCCGGCCAAGGTATCTGAGAGCGGTTTACTGACGGTGACCAATTGCAAGAGATCAGCATGCGCGCGCTTGAGCTTCAGGCCTTTCCAGCGTGAACCCCGGCAATTGTCCCTCACAGCGCTCACCTCACTGCCGGCGCCGGTTCAGGCCGCGGCGGTGCAATCCGAGCTGATCCTGCTGTGCGCCGGATCAGCTTCCTCAAGGACGGTTTTACATGCCTCTTCATTCTATCCCAAAATGGCCCTTGCTGCTGCTTACATTGTTGATCCTGCAAGGCTGCCAAGACGGGGATGAGCCTCAGGCTTCCAGTGAAGCAGCGCAGGTGGTCAGCATCGTGCACGCGCAAGTCCTGCCCTTGGCGTCTTCCCTCACACTGATCGGTACGGTGACACCACGCCGTGTAGCGCTGGTTCATGCGCAAACGCCCGGCCTAGTGGTGATTGAACTGTTAGCTGAAGAGGGCCAGACGGTACGATCCGGCCAGATTCTGGCACGCCTGTCGTCCGAGCGGCAGAGCGCCGAACTTGATGGCGCGCGCGGAGAGCTGCACCGTGCCGAACAGGCACTGGCGCGTGCGGAGGCTCTCAAAACGAGCGGCACGGTATCACGCAGAGATGCCGATGCGGCGGTGGCCAGCCATGCTGCGGCGCTGGCGCGCGTACGTGCCTTGGAAATCGATCTTGCACGGGCTGAAGTTCGTGCGCCGGTGGCGGGATTGCTGCAGCGACGACACATCGAAATCGGCGAGGTCGCGAACGAAAAGCCCCTCTTCGAGATCGCCGCTGAGAGCGTCATGGAACTGGTGGCCGACCTGAGCGAAACGACATGGCGCCAGACCAGCGTCGGCCAGAGCGCCGACATCACCCTGGCAGAGGGGCCGGTCATCTCGGGCACAGTACGCCGCCTGTCCGCGGCACTGGACGGCAAGACCCGAATGGGCCGCGCCTGGATAAGTCTGGACTACGCGCCCGCGGGCCTTGTCTCCGGTGCAGGGGCGAGTGCCCGTCTGCGGATCGGCAGTGCCGATCTCTTGGCCATTCCACAATCCAGCCTGCTGTTCGACCAGCAGGGAGCCTATGTGTTCGTCGTTTCGGACGGTAAGGCCGTGCGGCGCGCCGTGGCAGTGGGCGCGCAAAACAGTGAGCATGCTGAGGTTGTCGGGGGGCTAAAGGCCGGCGATGCCGTCGTGGCGATATCGGGTTCGTTGCTGCGCGATGGCGATCCAATTCGGGTCGCAGCAGTCGGCGGTGATGCAAAGGACATCGCGCGATGAACCTTAATATTTCCGCTTGGGCAATCCGAAAGCCCGTCCCCTCGATCGTGTTGTTTGTTTTGCTGATGTTGCTGGGTGTGTCGTCCTTCCAGTCATTGCCTGTCGGGCGCACTCCCAACATCGACCTGCCGCTGGTCAACGTGGCCATTTCGCAGCCCGGAGCCGCGCCCGAAGAACTGGAAACGGACGTGGCACGTCTGGTCGAGAACGCGGTGGCGGGGATCACCGGCATACGCCATGTGAGTTCGTCGATCACCGATGGACTTTCCTCCACGAGAGTCGAGTTCCAACTGAATGTGGCGCCCGACACCGCTCTGTTCGAAGTCAAGAGCCGCGTCGATGCACTTCGCAGCCAACTGCCCGCCGACATCGACGCCCCGATCGTTTCCAAGGTCGATACGGAAGGTGTGGCACTGGTGACTTGGCAGGTTGCGTCACCGAACAGATCGCTTGCAGAGCTGTCGTGGTTCATCGACGATGCCGTTTCACAGCACCTGCGCGGATTGCCCGGTGTCGGCGATGTCGTGCGCCGGGGCGGGAGTGCAAGGGAGATTGAAATTGCCTTGCATCCGGATCGACTATTGTCCCTCGGCGTGACTGTCAGCGAGGTGCAAAATGCCCTGCGAGGCGGCCGCATAGACCTGCCCGCCGGACATTGGAATGCGGCGAATAGCCAGCAGCCGGTACGCATTCTGGCGCGCGCCCGATCGGTCGAGGAACTGGCCGACACGTCCCTGCCGCTAGCCGGACGCAGCATACGTCTCGGTGACATCGCACGTGTCACGGATACGACTGCGGAAGCACATACTTTCCTGCGCCGCGATGGCGAGCAGGCCGCGGTGGCCTTCTCCGTGTTCCGAGCGCGTGGCGCCGACGAGATCGCGGTGGCGCGTGCGGTCGCCAATGCGCTGCCGACACTGCAGGCTTTGGCTCCGGACATCACATTCACGCGCATAGACGAGACTGTCAGCCCGACCCAGGAAACCTTCGACGCGGCGATGAGCACGCTGCTCGAAGGCGCGGCGCTGGCCGTATTCGTGGTCTTCGTCTTTCTGCGCGACTGGCGCGCTACCCTGATCGCTGCGACCTCCCTGCCGCTCGCCATCATTCCGACCTTCTGGGTGCTCGATTTGGCGGGCTTTACTCTGAACATACTCAGCCTCCTTGGTGTGACGCTGGTGACTGGCATTCTGGTCGACGACGCCATCGTCGAGATCGAGAACATCGAGCGGCACATGCACATGGGCAAGACGCCCCGGCAGGCCACAATTGACGCCACCGCCGAAATTGGCCTAGCGGTGATGGCCATTTCGACCAGTGTCGCCGTGGTGTTCGCGCCGGTCGGCTTCATGAGCGGCGTCACAGGCCAATACTTCAAGCAGTTCGGTCTGACGGTTTCGGTATCGGTTATGATCTCCCTGCTGGTGGCCCGATTGATTACACCCATCATGGCGGCCAACCTACTGCGCCCTTTGACAAGGCCGCTATCCGAGGAGACTCCCCCTGTCTCATCGACCGCCTGGTATGCGCGTACACTGGGCTGGGTGGTGCGCTGGAAAGGTACGGTGATCATCGTCAGCGTCCTGGGTTTTGCGCTGTCGCTGGCGGCTGCCAGTCAGTTGCCGGATGACCTAGTGCCGGCGGAAGATACAGGACGGCTGATATTCGCCGTAGAAGCCTCTCCCGGCGTAACGCTCGAACAACTGGCCGATCGGACGGATGCAATGGCCAGAAGCATGCGGGCCGAACTACCCGACGTGGCGCATGTTCTGGTAGAAGGCGGTGTGTCACCTTCTGGAAGGCAGGAGCTTCGACTTTCCACCCTGATCGTCCATCTGAAGCCGAGGGAAGAGCGCCAGAGCAGTCAGCGTCAGGTGCAGCTTGCCGTTCGCGATCTTTTGCACACCCTGCCGGATTTGCGGGCGTGGCCGCTGAATAGCAATCTCGGGCGCGAGGTGGAGATCTCGGTCGCTGCGGTTTCGCCCGAGCGGTTGCGGGAAGCCGCATCCCTGGTCGAGACGCGGATGCGGGACATAGGGCTGGCGAACATTGCCTCCGATTCTGGCCTTACGCGTAGCGAGATCCATATCACACCGCGGCTGCCTGATGCCTCCCGGCTCGATATCTCTACCGTGCAGATTGCTGATGCGGTGCGCCTGGCCGCGGTGGGCGACGCGGACATCCTGTTGCCGAAATTCAAGGCTGAGGACCGTCTGGTCCCCATCCGCATACGTCTGAATGCCGCCGCCCGGCGTGACATCGAATTGCTGCGCGCACTCCCGGTGGCACGCATCGATGGACGGCCTGTTCCGCTCTCCGCCGTTGCCGACGTTCGTTGGCAAGGGGGGCCTTCGTCGATTGAACGATATGACCGTCAACGCCGCGTTCTGGTCGGCGCTGACCTCGCCGCCGGGCAGACCCTCGGCACGGCGCTCACTGGAATTCGTGCCTCTGAAGAGGTGCAAGCGTTGTCGTCTGGCGTTTCGATCCAGGCTGCCGGCGATGGGGAACTAATGGGTGAGATCATGAGCGGCTTCATCGGCGCTTTGGGCCTCGGGTTGCTGCTGATGTTCGCCGTCTTGGTGTTGTTGTTCTCGGGCATTCGTCAGCCCCTGATCATCCTCCTGTCTCTGCCGTTGGCCCTGACGGGCGCGATCCTTGCATTGTTCTTGACCGGAACACCGATCAATATGCCCGTGCTGATTGGTGTTCTCATGCTGATGGGAATCGTCGCCAAGAATGCGATCCTTCTAGTAGACTTCGCCAAGATCGGCGAGGATCAGGGGATGTTGGCAGCGGACGCCATCGTTCATGCCTGCCGCACCCGCGCGCGGCCAATCCTGATGACCACACTGGCGATGGTGGCAGGCATGCTGCCGAGCGCATTGGGGGCTGCCGTCGGCGGCGGGTTCCGCGCCCCTATGGCGATCGTCGTGATAGGCGGCCTGATCGTGGCAACGGTACTGTCGCTCCTGACGACGCCAGCGCTATTTCTGGCAATCGAAAGTCTATCTGCAGGTCTTCAGCGTGCTCGGTCAGCGATTGAGCCAAACGCACCCCCTTCGCGATAGAGGAGCCGATACTGAATATTTGAGTCCAGATATAATTAAAGCCGCCGCCTCGCCGGGCCAAGTGCTGACCTTACCGAAAAGGTTTTTGAGACACCCGACGTGGAGCAGCATCGAGGGTTTCCGCCAGCCAGATCGCGCGTCTTGCCCCGTCGCTGTATCCTCGAGCTGGTGCCGACGTGAATCGGTACTTGACACCGCGCAGGTCGTGACCATCGAGATAAAGCAGGTCGAAAGCGTAGAGGACAGCGCCGGAAAAAAGATTAGTCTGCCCCTTTCCTGGTGCGCCAGTGATTGCTGCGGCAGTGCGAAATCCGACCTCCCCTGACTTGCCACTGAACTGTCATCCAGCGGCGATTAGAGCCTCAGCGCAACATACTGAAGTTCCTGATATCGCCTAATAAATCAGGCTTGCAGGTTTTCTGATAGCGCCACATCTGCGATCTGGGCGAGTGTTGTGCCTGCATACATAGCCAATAGCTGATTTTCGGCGGCGGCGTGTGCTGCCTCTATGATCGCGTTGGAGGCCTTTTCCACGGGGCACGACGGGTGATCGTTCGAGATGGGTGCAGGCAGGATCATGCCGGCATTCAGCGCACGCTGAACATCAAGAACCGTCACCTCCTCCAAAGACCTGCTCAGCTTCCAACCTCCGCCACGACCACCTTCGGAATCGACGATCCCTTGCTCGCGCAGGGCTCCCAGTGTGCGCCGGACAACCACCGGATTGGTGTTGAGCATCTGCGCGATCCGTTCAGATGTTTCCTTGCCCCCCAACAACCCCATGTGGACGAGGACATGGAGCATCCGAGCAAGTCGGCCATCGGGTTTCATGAAAGACCTTTCCGCAACAAAATTTGTTACGCTATCTTGACGTGCGCGGTTTTCTGCAACACTTATAGTTACACTAAAGATGCGAGGCAACATGCTGCGGCGCGAGTTTCTTCTTTCCAGCTCGGCGTTCATCGCTTGGGCCGAGCGCCCTCATACGGAGGATAAGGGTCGTTACATGGATGGAACAATCAACGAGACAAGCATCGCAACTCGTACCATCAGCATGAGCATAGCCGACGAGGGAACAGGGCCGCTGGTCGTGCTTTGCCACGGCTTCCCCGAAACCAAACACGCCTGGCGTCATCAGATCACAGCGCTTGCTCGAGCCGGCTATCGAGCGGTGGCACCTGACATGCGTGGCTATGGCAAGAGCGAAGCGCCCCAGCAGGTCGATCAGTACACCGTATATCATAGCGTAGGCGACCTCATCGCCCTTCTGGATGCGCTTGGCGAAAGCGAGGCGGTCATCGTCGGCCACGATTGGGGCGCAACCGTTGCCTGGCAGGCAGCCATCATGCGCCCCGATCGGTTCCGGGCCGTCGTCGCATTGAGTGTGCCGATGATGGGGCAGCCACCGATACCGCCTTCGAAGATTTTTCCGCAATCTGATGAGGCCCTCTTCTATGCGCTCTATTTCCAGGAGCCTGGCCTTGCAGAAGAGGAGTTCGAGCGGGATGTTGCCCTTACGCTCAGCAAGCTCATCTACGCAGCCAGCGGCGAGGCCGGCCCGAGAAAACCAGGTGACGGGACACCGAACCCTTTCGGCATGGTTGGGAGAGATACCGGCCTTCTCCCCACCCTTCCTCTACCGGCTGAATTGCCCGATTGGCTACCTTCCAGGGAGTTCGATCGGCTCGTTGACACCTTCAAGGCTTCGGGCTTCACCGGTGGCTTGAACTACTACCGAAACCTTGATCGCAACTGGGAACTGCAACAGGCGACAAGTGGCTGCACCGTGGCCGTTCCAGCGCTGTTTGCAATCGGCGAACGCGACTCGGGCCTCAGCATACCCGGCATGGATATGATGATCGCTTCAATGGGGGAACTTGTCCCAAGGCTTCTTGGATCGCATGTCATCGCAGGTGCTGGACACTGGCTCCAGCAGGAAAGGCCGACCGAAGTCACGATGCTCATTCTATCGTTCTTGAAACAGCTTGAGGTCTGAATCGACAATGCCTGAGATCGGGCGGGGGAAATGATTTGACTGAATTCCAAGGACGACAGGACGGTTACATCGAAGGGAGCCTGCGCCAGGTTCCCGGACTACAAAGCCTGCATCGAATGGCCTCTCTGCTGCTGCGTGAAAGGGTTCCGGACAACGCTCGTATACTGGTCGTCGGAGCTGGGGGCGGCCTCGAAATCAATGCACTTGCTCAAGCAAACCGAGGCTGGACATTCGAAGGGGTCGACCCGTCTGCAGACATGTTGGGTCTCGCTCAGCAGACCACCTGCACGTACGCGTCACGGGTCAAACTCTATCGTGGTGACATTAACGCTGCGCCGGATGAACCCTTTGATGGCGCATTGTGCCTTCTTGTTTTCCACCACATATCTCTAGATGCCCGCCTGAAAATTCTGAATGGCGTAAAAAGGCGCCTTAGATCGGGGTCCCCTTTTGTGTTAGCACATGTCAGCTTTCCGCAGGACGAACCGGAGCGATCTGTTTGGATCGCCCGCCATATTTCCTATGGAACTCCAGAGGATACCGATCCTGAGAAAATTGAAGTAGCAAGCACGGCTATGCGTGAGCGCCTCCTGATTCTGGATCCCCTCAGAGAAGAGGAGTTGTTGCGAGATAGCGGCTTTCAAGGTGTCGTGAATTTCTACACTGCTCTTAGTTTCCGAGGGTGGCTCGCATATGCGTAGGTTCTGTGCGAGCGGCGTGGTTTTGACCGGGATTCTTTAAGCAGAAACACAACAGCGGACGTCATATTTGGGGATTAATGGCAACAAAACGCCTAATCCTCACAAGCATGCCGATTGTACGCGGTCATGTCAGGTCCATTATCAAACCAACTTCTTAAAGAGCGACGCCAGCGATTATGATATAGGCACCAATCCGGCGGTGTTTCGCAGGACGATGGCTGGTATACGTGAGGGCGGTTACGTCAAATCGGGGAAAGGCCACGGTGCCGGCTGGCAACTCGCCCGACGTCTCGACAAGATCACCCTACTCGCCGTTTACGAGGCCCTTGGACGGCCGACGCTATTCGCCATCGGGAACCGCGATGAGCACCCTGACTGCCGGGTGCAAAAGAACGTCAATGCAGCTCTCTCTATCTGATACGATGGCGCAGGCAGAGGCGTTGTTCATAGAGCGCTTCGGGCAGTTGACGCTTGATCAACTCGTGCCTGAACGAATGGCGTCATGCTCAAAAGAATCGGAGTCGGACGCAATATGAGGCTGTAGAGGGTCATCACAGCGCCAACCCTCTCTGCCTTCCCAACTGCCACGATACCGATCCGCCTTGCACAATCCCCATGACCTCGCGGCCGAGCTGGCGGTCGATGACCGGCCGCCATGGTACAAGGGTGAACTCATGGGATTTCTCGACCAGGGCGAACTTGCCGCTGGATAGCTGCACGGTGCCGGTGAACTTGCCGCTGACGTTCTCGCCATCGGCAGCGGCGCGGAACGGCAGGCCCTTAGTCGCGGCCAGCTCGCCGCCGACGCGGGCAATCTCGCGCTCGCGCAGCGTGGCGAGGAGATTGCGCCGATAGGCGATGCCGCCGTTCGGTTGGCGGGCTGCGTCGCCACGGTCGACATGATGCTCGCAGCGGCGGTCCATCGCCTCGCGAACCTGCTGACCGAAGCCGGACGGCGCGAGATCCGATGCCTCGGCCGAGACCAGCCGCCGGTCGAGCCAAGTCGCGCCGTCCGCGCCGATCTGCTGTTCCAGTCGGGCGGCCGAGAGGACGCGGATATTGGCCTGCCGATTGCGGCCGGCATCATAGGCGGCGGCACGGCTCTCGAAATCCTCGGGAATGCGCCACTGGTCGGCGTCGATCCGCTCGGCGATGCCTCCACGGCGCAACGCCTCCAGCCGGCGCACATGCGCATCGACATAGCCGTCATAGTCGCCGCCCGGCACGCGGCCCTCGAACTTCGCCTGTTCGAGATGCCGGCTCGGCCGATAGATGCCGTGCTCGGCGATTGCCGCGATGGTGCGGTCGGACGGACGGCTGGCGGTGTCGGGCGGGTCGATCTCCACGACGCTGCCGATCCGCGCATCGGCGACACGGGCCGGGTCGATGCCGGCGACATGGTGCGTGCGGCCGTCGATGCCGTCGACCATCACGGTCAGGTTCTCGCCCAGCTCGTCGGTCAGATATTTGTCGACGACGCGGCCGACGATCGGGATTTTCGGCGCGGCGTCGTGAATCTGAAAGGTCATGGGATCGCGCACTAGGCCATCGGCCTTCAGCGCCTTGTGCATGTTGCGGATGATGTCGCCGCGCTCGCCCAGCTCGCGCAGCGCCGGTTCCATCCGCTCGCCGAGTTCCCAGACGCCCGGCGCGTGCTCGGTGGCGAGGCCCATCTTCTCCAGCTTGGCGAGACGGCGAAGGCGCAGCGTCCGGTTGAACTGGCGCTTCGCGTCGGCAGGCTCATGGCGCAGATCGAGGAACCGTTCATCGGCCTCCTCGGTCATGGCGCGGTCGATGCGGGTGAAACGATCTTGGTCGATTTCGGCCGAGAGTTTGCGGGTCTGCTCGATCTCGGTGACGGGGCCAAGCTCCAGCGTCGTCAGCTCGCTCGCCCGCTCGCGGATGCCGTTGGCGAGATAGTCGCCATTGATCACGAGGTTTTCGCCCAGCTCGTCCTTGCCGCGCACGATGACATGGACGTGGGGATGGCCGGTATTGTGGTGATTGACCGCGACCCAATCGAGCCGGGTGCCGAGATCGGTTTCGACCTGGCGCATGAGGTTGCGGGTATGGGCCGTGAGGTCGGAGAGGTCCGCGGCGTCCTCGGGCGAGACGATGAACCGGAACTGGTGGCGATCGTCCGCACCAAGCTCGACGAAGGCCGCACCGTCGGCGCGATCCTCGGTCGCCGAATAGAGCTGGCCGCGTTCGCCGTCGCGCGAGGTGCCGTCGCGCTGGATGTAGCGCAGATGGGCGGCGGACTTTCCATTCTTGCCCGCGCCCTGAACGTAGCGGGTCTTGACGACGACGCGGCGCTGACCGGGCGCGTTGTGCCTCCAGCCGCCCGACAAGGTGCGGGCGCGAACGAAGGCCGCGCCGCGTCCGCGCTTCAGGCCCGGCGCGCTCGTCCGCGACGCCTTGCCTCCCTTGGCGGTCGCCGAGAATCGAGAGCGCGATGGCGATGACGCGGATGACCGCGACGGGCTGTTGCTCTGCTGGCGGGCGATCTTCTTCGCCTGGGTGAGAAAGCTCTTGGCCTTGCCGAGCTTCGGCGTGTCGGCGCGGATGCGGCCGGGCTTCGGCCGGAAACGGAATTCGTCGTCGGCGCTCAAGGGCGGGCCTCCGGCCAAAAATGCGGAAAACCGTCCGATTTCGGGCTGTGGTGCCGGTCGAAACCCAGGAAAGCCAAGGCTTTGCACTGAGGCGCGGCACGTGGGCTCAAGAAGCAAGGTGCCGGAAACGGCGCTCCAAAACAGTGTGCAGAGAAGGGCTTGCCCTGAAACCGCCGCCACGTGGTGCCGGTTTCCTTTATCTTGCCCTCCGCCCTTTCTTCCCTTCCTGCCCTCAAGACGGGGAATGCAGCCAGGCGAGCTCTTGCCTGACTGCACACCGGATGCGGCCCGTGCGAACGCGAGAACGCGATGCTCATCGCATCCCCCCGCCGTTCGCACGGGCCACGAACATGACGCCGCGCTGCGGCTCCGTATCGACAAGATCGCGCACCGGAACGGCAGCGCGACCGTCGCCGGATCGGCCGCTGGACTGTGCGTCCGACTGTCCGCCGGATGACGGCGCGGCTGCGGTCTGCGTGTTGCCTGCGCGCAGGATGAACAGCGGGGCCTCGCGCCAATCGGGCGGCGGCTCCGCGCGCTTCTCCGGCGTCTCGGGCGCAGCCGCCCCGCCGAGCAGCGGCAACAGCGCGGCAACATAGGCGCGGGTTTCGGCGGGCAGCGGGCGGCCCGTCGCGCGATGATCGTCGTAGCGGCCGGGACCGGCATTGTAGGCGGCGAGCATCGCCGCGACATTGCCGTAGCGGTCCCACATCTCGCGCAGATAGGCGGTGCCTGCGAGGATGTTATCGCGCGGATCGTAGGGATTGCGGCCGAGCCGATAGCGCACGCGCAAGCCCGCCC
Organism: Agrobacterium sp. 719_389; assembly: GCF_900188475.1. Taxonomy (NCBI): domain Bacteria; kingdom Pseudomonadati; phylum Pseudomonadota; class Alphaproteobacteria; order Hyphomicrobiales; family Rhizobiaceae; genus Agrobacterium; species Agrobacterium sp. 719_389. Next base: position 75,013 of record NZ_FYEM01000006.1, on the reverse strand, counting down.
AGGTGTCGGGCATGACCTGCATCAAGCCGAGCGCGCCGGCCGTCGAGATCGCGCGCACGTCGCCCGCGCTCTCGGCGCGCATGACGGCGCGAATCCAGTGCTCGGGAATGCCGAAGCGCTGCGACGCCTCGGTGATGTGTGCGCGGTGCGGATCGGCGGCGGGGCGCATGACGGAGGCCGATTGCGCGATCGTGACGGTCGGTCCGGCCGACAGCGCGAGCGCGACGGCGAGGAGAAGAACGGTCCAGCGCCGTGACGATCGTTCAACGCCGAATCGCCAGCCTGCCAGCGTGCTCGCTGCGGTCAAGGGTGCGCGCGAAGCGCCGGCCGGGGGCCGCCCCTGACCTTCGCTGCGCGCGCCGGCCGACTTGTGGTCGAGCGGGACGAAGGAATGAGACGGCTTTCCCGCGAACAAAGGAATGGAGGCTTTGCGCGCGCTGATGACACGGGACCGCATGGCTTCAGTCCCGCTCTTCGCGCGGCTTCGGGCGCGTCCAGTGCAGCGACCATGACAATCCGGCATCGTCGTCGCGGAAGAGGTTGGCGCGGATCGGCTGCGGCAAGGCGGGATCGTCGAGCAGCACCGACAGATATTCGCCGGCCTTCTCGCCGGTGCGTTTCCACGCCGCGCCGATCTCCGGCCCGTCGTCTGCGCCGTGATGGACACGGTAGTCCGGCGCGTTCTCGGCGTCGGAATGCTCGGAGGGAACGATGGTGAGTTCGCGGTAAAGCGTGAGGGTGTGAACGCGCCCGGTGAAGCCGGAGGCTTCGCGCGTGAATTGACCGATTTGCGGCATGGCTGTCTCCAAGCGGTGGTGTTGGGGAAAGCCATCGGCGGACACCGCTCCCGCCGATGGGGAAGCGGTCAGCGCGCCGCCGGGGGCGTGCGGGCGCGCCAGACGAAGCGGCCGTCGCCGTCCTCGTCGGTCCAGAGCGGCCACGCGCGGCCGATGACGGCGCGCGCGGGAACGGGGCCGAAGTAGCGGCCGTCCAGGCTGTCACGGACGTGCGTGTTCATCAGGAAGAGTTCGCCGGCCGCGATGGTGTGGCAGCCCTGCCAGACAGGCAGATTGCGGCCGATCCGGTCGCGGTCGAGCGCATCGCCCATCGCCACGCCGTCCACCGTGACGGTGCGGCCGGTGCGGCAAACCTGTTGGCCGGGAAGCCCGGCAACGCGCTTCAGGAGCGGCACGCCGTCGCCGACATAACCGCGCGCGACCATGAAATGGACGAGCGGTTCGGGCGGCATGACGGCGACCAGTTCGGGCACGGTCAGCCGCTCGGCTGCGGCGATGGCGTAGAGCCCGACCGGCGCGCTGGCGGTGACGTTCCAGACCAGCCGCGTCGGCATGTCGATCACGGTGGTCGCGGCGATGGCGCCGACGGCGAGCGCCGACACCGCGACGATGCGGCGGCGGCTCATGGGTCGATCCTCCGGCGACCGATCCACGCGGCATGGCGCTCGGGCGTGTAGGCGTTCGGCTCCAGGCCGGAGGAAAGCCGGTTGTGGACGTGCCGCCAGTGGTCGGGCGACGCCTCGGCCGGATCGAGGCCGAGCGCTTCCACCGCGTCGATCGCGGCAAGCGCGCGCTGGACTTTGGGCCAGCCGTCGATCCGCAACAGGATGTCGCCGCCCGGCTGCACGAAGGGCAAGGTCTGGAAGGGCTCGCCGCGGCCGATGGCGCGCACGATGTCGATGCGTGAGACGACCGTGCCATGGTCGCCGGCCGCCCAGCGGACGAAAGCGAAGATGCTGTCGGGCTCGAAGCCGACGATGCTGCGGCGACGGTCGAGGATCTGTTCGTAGCTCTTGCGCCCGAACCTGATCCAGCGCTCGACCTTGCGCTTCTCGAAGGTCAGTTCGACCAGGGTGGTGAATGGCGCAGGCCCGTCCGGCTGCGGACGGCCATGCGCACGGCGGGAGGCTTTGCCGCTCATGACCGCTCTCCGTCGCTGCCGGGAGCGTCATGCGAGAACAGGTCGCGCAGCACGTCGGCGACGGACCTCGCGGCACCGGCACCACGCTTCGCGCGCGCGTTCGCCTCAGAAGAAAAGTTAGATTCTTGGTTAGACTCTAAGTTAGCGCGCGGATTCCGCCTCGCATGCCAAAGGCTTAACTGGGGTTCGTGCGCCCGAAGTCCCGATAGGGCTGCGCCTGAAGTCCCGATACCCTTTGCGCCCGAAGTCACGAGCGTTTCCACACCCTTTTCAACAGGCACTGTGGAAGTGCCGGCGGGCCGGATTTGCAGCAGCTCGCGGCGGCCTTCGCGGTAGATTTCGAGGCGGTATCCGAGCAGCGATTGCCTGGCGGCGATGCGGCGCAGGTCGAGCGCGAAGTCGGAAATCCGCGCCATGCTGCCGGATTTCTGGTGGAGGTGCGCGACCTCGAACAGCCAGCCGTGCGGTTGATGCCCAGCATGTTTTCGGGCGACGCGATAGAGCCAGCGTTCGATTCCGCCGGTCAGCCGGAAATAGGCCGGGTCGATCGCCAGCACGAGCGAGCGATCGGTGACGCCGCGATAGAACCAATCCGGCAGGACGAACTCCATGCCCTCGACACGTCCGTCGCGGGTGGTCAGCTCCTCCCATTCGTTGATCCAGGAGAATTGATGCCGCCGCCAATGCTCGCCCTGCCGGATCGTCGTGCGGATGGAGGTGGATTGCAGGCGGATGAGCGCGTTCTTGAGCAGGCGATATTCGCGCGCGCCGGTGCCGCGGCCGGTCGCCATGAGGAGCTGATAGGGCGTGAAGCGGAAGAGGCGCGAGGTGCGCAGGCCGTTGTTCTCGGCCGCGACGATCTGCGAGGCGGCCCATATCAGCACGTCGGCGTCCCAGATGGTCGCCATGCCGTAGTCAGCCATGCCGAACACCTCGACGCGGACGCCGCCGGATTCGTAAAGGATCGGCGCGGTGCGCTTGGCCTTGGCAAGCGAGAAGAACGGGCGTTCCATCAGGTCGCGTTGATCGCGGGGGCTCGCGTCGCCGGTCGCGACCACGAAGGGGTCGAGGCGGCTGCGTTCGCTGCAGTCGTGGCTATGCTGCGCGGCGGCGGGGCGATGATCGTCGTCGTGCAGCATTCAGCACTCGCCCCGCTCTTGCGGCGTTAGCGGGCGGGCCGGAAAGACGGTGCCGGCGTTCGGATCGCGGGTGGATTTGCGAGTGCCGATCTCGGTCCAGGCTTCGAGATCGTGGATGGTGTAGAGGACGCGGCCGCCGACCTTGCGATAGGTCGGGCCTGTGCCGTAGGTGCGATGCTTCTCAAGGGTGCGGATGGAGATGCCGAGGAAGCGCGCGGCCTCTTGTGTGCGCAGCAGGCGCGGCGGCATGTCCGCATTGGGGCGGATGGCCATAGGATCACCTCTGGATCATGGGTTGATGCGCGCTGCCGTCGTGGCGGCGAGCTATGGCGAACCATGGCGAGGGATCGGCGGCCGGTAGCGTGCCGCATTTGCGCTCATATGCAGGCGGCACCCCGGCGAGGCCGCTGCGAAACGAATAAGTTGAGGTAATTTAGCGGGTCATTGCCGACAGGGTGGATTCGGCAAAGACTTTGGTGAGTGTTTCGTCTATGACGGGAAGCAGAGCAGAAACGCACTGCTCGGGGGCGTAGTAACCCCTGGTTAGCGGTTGGCGTCGGCCGTGACGGCGCCGATCTCCTTGACCTTATGGTCGGGGAGCCTGTGGCGTATGCAACAGGTTCACCCGAACTAAAGGCCATAGGGCCGTCTAACCACGGTTACTAACTCCCCGATCACCAAGAGTCATAGAGGATGTTGGCGGGGGCGCACCGCAGACGAAACCTCCTCGGATTTGGGGAGTCATTATGCGAGTTGCAGTCGAACTCGATCCCGACGTGGCCGACGAAGCGCCGAACGTAAACGCCGTCACGCCCTATGACGAGCAGCACTACGTCACTTATCTACGACTGTTGGACGCCAACCGGGACGGTGCGCACTGGCAGGAGGTCGCTCGCATCGTATTGCATCGAGATCCCATCGCCGAGAAAGCGCGCAGCCGCCGTTGTTGGAAAAGCCATCTCGCCCGCGCGCAATGGCTTTCGGGTTCAGGCTATCGGCGCATTCTGGAACAGGCGGTCGCGATGGCTGTGCGCGGCGGCAGATAGCCTCGTGCCTATTTGCCTGATGACTTGATCGGATAGTGCAGCAAAAGCCGATAGCCACCCCGCATCATCTTGATCCCATGCGCGACTAGGCGGCGGGCCTTGTTCTTGCGCGGATCGACCTCGAAATCCTCTTTGGTGCCGCTGAACCCAAGCAGGACTTCGGCGACAACCCGATAACTTTCGCCGCGCAGGCGCGCATCCAAAGCGCGCAATGACAAGATGTGCCATTGCCGGAGCTGGGCGGGCAGAGTGCGGAAGTCACGCCCCGGTCTATGACCCTTGAGCGCGCGCACAAGTCGGCGGGCGGCGTGAGAGCGCAGATCGTAATATGCATCTACAGGCAGGAACGTTCCATAGAAGGCCGCAGCGTCGGGAACCGCCTGCGGCAACCAGAATTGATGCGCAACGCCATCGACCTGCCAGATACCGTGCCAACCATCCGCGGCCTCTCGCAGATCGAGGCCATCGAGATGTGCCAGTGTTATGATCGGCTCCGTTGTGCTGTCGTGATGCTGCACGGGAGAGAGCCATATGGCTTGCGGCTGAAGGCTCGGGTTCCAGAACAGAGTCTGCCGATCCGAAGCGGTCTCAGGATCGGTCGGAAAATCGCAGCCCCCAGCGTTGTACGAAGGCTTCCAGCCGCTCAGGGTCCGGCACGCGCGACGCCGTGATGGCCTGAAACTCGTGACGATACTCATCGTCGCGGCGAAGATATTCCCAGGCGAAACCGGCGGCGGGGATGCTCTTGGCAAATCTGTATGCCGCCGGAGAACGCCAGTCGATGCTCAGCATGGCGCTACCTCTCTATACCGGACACGCAAAGCAATGCCCGGTTAGAGATCTTCAAGCATCGGTAGGAATAACTGTAGCCGCGCTAGTGCGATAACTGGATCGTCTAACTCGATCAATCTCTTGGTTATTTTCTTCTTAACAGTGCTTGTGTGGTTTTGCGAGCCGGGCGCGAGCCCGGCGAGCGCGGCCATGTTTTCGGGCATGGCCGCGCCGCCGATCCGGACCGCCGGATCGGCGCACTTTTTCCGTCCCTGTGACCGCTGGAAGAAGCAGGGCCGCCGGGGTGGCGGCCCTGTCGCACTCGGAGTCAGGCCCCCTTCAAGCGCTGCATTCCTTCCGCCAGCGTCCAGAGCGCGCGATTGAGGCCGACATTCTGGTCGATACCGTTGATGGCGCGGGTCTGGGTGCGGCGAATGCGACCGTCTGAGGTCTGGCGGCGTCCGCGCAAGCCACCGCGAATGAGATTTTCCTGAATGACGTTGAACGTGCTCCAAACGCTTTGCCCCGCATCCTCATGGCGGCGCGGCATGATGATCTGATCCGTCTGCACAGGGCTTTCCTCCTCGCCGTAGCGAGCGACAAGGCTCGCCTCGGCCAAGACGCGCTGCTCGTCCCGCGAAAGCCGCGTTTCCTTCATCGTCTCGCTGGCGTCGATGAGGCGCGGAAAGTCCTCGGCGACGGTATAGACACCTTCGATAATTTGATTCTGAATGCCGCCCTTGTGGGGGACGCGGATTTCCTCGAACCGTTCGCCCGCGATCATGCTGTTGGTGCAGACGAAACGCAGCATCCCCGCGAACATCTGATAGGCGCTGGTCCCGTCATGGCTGTTGACGATGATGACTTCCGCCGCCTCTGGCTTGCCGATACCGCCATCCCGGCGCAGGCGCAGCATGTGCTTGGCGTGGCCGTGGCGCGAACCGTCGCGCGGAACGGACTGCACGGCGAAGAACGGGAACCATCCTTCGCGGCGCAGGCCCTCCACGATGTCGATGGTGGGGACATAGACGTAACGCTCGGAACGGCTGTCATGGGCTTCGCTCGCGAAGATCGACGGGACGTGCCGATAGAGGGCTTCGTTATCCAGCGGCTCGCGCCCGCTGATCTGATGGCTGTTGCGGCCGAACCGGGTGGCAAGCTGATGATACATGGTCTTCTCCTATAGGCTTGGGTTGGAGCGCAGCGCTGCGCTGCAACCCTGCCCGTCGGCGAGACCGGGGGGTGCAAGGTGCAAGGGCGACCGGAACGGAGGGGGATCACCCGGCCTGCACGGAACAGAGGAACGACGTGGAGGAAGGCCGGGGAAACCGTCCCGGTCGAGCGTCAGCGATCCCTTGCGCCGCGCCGGGGGGAGACCCCCAAGCAACCTGCCCGGCGAGAGCGGAGCGGACGCCGGGGGCGAGATGCGATCGGGATGCGCGCGAGCGCAAAGCCTGAAGGCCCTGCATCCCGATTCCCTGTTCTGAAGGCGGCGGGCATGAGCATAGAGAAGCCCCGCTTTGGGCGAGGCTTCTGGAGGGGTCGGCCTTAGTCGCCGTTACGGCGGGACCAGATGAGGTTGTGACCGCTGCCATCCTCGGCTTCGACCAGGCTGGCGTAGATCGGGGCCGGGAAGCTCGGATCGTCCAGCTTGACGGAGAGGTATTCGCGCTGGGTCTCGCGGGCGGTCTTCTTCCAGGCCGCGCCGAACTCGGTCGCACCGGCGAAGATGCGGAAGTCCGGGCCGCGCTCGCTTTCGCCTTCCGAGGGGACGAACTTGGCCTTGACGTTGAGGGTCAGGGTCTTGACCGCGCCAGTGAAGCCCGCGCCGTTTTCGTTCTTGGTGAAGGTGCCGATGGTCGCCATTGTCGTATTCCGTGCGCCAAGAGTGATGGCTGGAACCGTCACGCGCGCTTTTTGTCCCTGCAGGGTGGGAGACCCTGCCGCCAACACGCCGCAAGCGCGGGGGCTGAAGCAGACGGGTGAGGTAAGCCGAGTGCCTTTGGCAAGCCATAAATAAGCAGAACCCGTCAAAGTCGGAGGGTCAGGGACTTCCGCCCGTGGCCCGTCCGGCGAGCATGCCTGCTATGGGAAGAGTAATCGAACCGATGTCTGAAGCCTCGTTGCAACATGGAACCTGCCAAACCGGAAGTGGGCAGGTCGGTCGAAAGACCGGAGAAGCGCCGATCCCCGCTGGATTACCGGGGGTCAGGGGCGTGCGCAGTCGCGCGCGTCAGCCAGCGGCCCAGCTTGCGGTGGCCGATGGTCGGAGTTCTCACGGGGTAAAGTCGGTCCCTACGGCAGGCGAAGGGACATCAGGTGAACTTGGGAACCTTGCCGTGTTCTCTCTCGCAGGATTGCGCGAGATGATCGAGGCGACCGATGATCGGCGCGGCAGGGGGCGGAGTCTCCATAGTAGTCCGAGGGCGGGAAAGCCGTCCACATGGCGAAGGGAGACAGTGAGTGAAGCAAGCCGGCAGGAGGTGGGCCGATGAAGCCCGATGCGGTGAATACCGTGTTCGTCCTCGACATGCAGCGCAGACTTCACAGGTGGAGTGTCGCGGACGCCGACAAAGTGTTCGCGGACCTGTTCAACATCGTATGCGACCGCAGGACGCTCTCGGAAAGCTGGCGACGATTGTCCCGTAACAAGGGCAGCCGAACACCGGGAACCGATGGCGTCACGCGGAAAACGGTCGAAGAGCGGCCGGGCGGCGCTACGCAGTTCATCGAGGATATTCGAAACGAGCTGCGCGGCGGCACATATCGGCCAGAGCCTGTCAGGCAAAGGCTGATCCCCAAACCGGGTAAACCCGGCAAGGTACGTCCACTCGGCATTCCGACGCTCAAAGACCGACTGGTACAAATGGCTTTGAAGCTTGCGCTGGAACCGATCTTCGAGGCGGACTTCTATCCGACCTCATACGGCTTCCGGCCCGGCAGGAGCACCCATGATGCGCTGGCGAACCTCCAGCGTCATTTGCACCCCACACCGAGCGGCACCTCCGAGTATCGCTGGGTGATAGAAGGGGACATCAAGGGCTGCTTCGACGCCGTCGATCATCATGTGCTGATGGAACGGGTACGCTACCGTATCGCGGATCGCAAGGTCCTTGGGCTGGTGCTCGCCTTCCTGAAAGCCGGTGTCATGATCGAGGGCTCCGTCCGCCACCCTGTCACGGGTACCCCGCAAGGTGGCATCATCTCGCCGTTGCTGGCCAACATCTATCTGGCCGCCATTGACGAGAGGTATGGACGGTGGTCGATGCGTCCTCGCGAGCGACCGCAGAATGCAGCCGATCGGCGGCTTTACGACCGCCGGAGAAACAGGCCGACATTCTTCGCCGTTCGATATGCCGACGACTTCGTCGTGCTGACGGACGGAACACGCGAGGAAGCGGAGACCGAAAAGCTAGCGCTGTCGCAGTTTCTACAGCAGGAATTGCGCATGGAACTGTCGATGGAAAAGACCAGGATCACTCGGGTTGGGGAAGGCTTCGACTTCCTCGGCTATCGGGTGGTGCAAACCAAGGCTCGCCGCACCGGTCGTATGGTCGGCAATCTCTTCATTCCGAAGATCAAGCTGAAGGATTTGCGCCACAAGATCAAGGTCAGGGTGAAGGAGACACCGACAGGTCAATCCCTCGCCAATCTCATCGAGAGCCTCAACCCGGTCATCACCGGCTGGCGAAATTACTACCGCTACGCCACATGGGCCACGCGGGACTTCTCTGGTCTGGATTGGTGGCTATGGGAGCGCATTGGGCGATGGCTGCGCAAGAAGCATCGAAAGGCGACATGGCGTGAACTGTGTCGCCGCTTCCGCGCGACAGCGCCCGAAAGCCGCTGGCGATGGGTCGACGGACCGAAATCGCTGCGGTTCTTCCGGGAAGGAGGATCGATCCGCTTCCCGTTCCGGGGCATACGAATACCAAACGGATGGAACGATCCTGACGAGAAGTTCCGAAAAGGAGCTGATCGCTTTTGGGCATCGTTCGACACCCTCATGTCCGTGTGAGGACCACCCGTGGCAATAGCCATGCATGGAGAGCCGGTGGCTTGGAAACTTGCACGTCCGGTTCGGCGAGAGGGGCGCAGAAACCACCTGCCGCGAGGCAGGCAGGCGCTGTGCTCCTACTCTACTTTTCCTGTCGGGCCGCTCCATTGCGACCTCGATGGGGGTCGTGAGACCGGGGACGATCGGCCCTGCACCCGAAGGGCTGGAACGAAGTGGAAGGGGGCCGGCGACGGCTTTTTTGCTTCGCGACGCAAAGCCGAAGGCGGCGGAAAAAAGCTGGCGACGGACGTTGCGGGCGACGAGCGAGGCGAAGCCGGTCTTCGGTCAGACCCATGCCAATCGAGATCGCGGATGGAGCGTCAGTTTCAGGAAATCGGGGGAATACGGCAATGGCGGCCGTCCCTGCACCTCGACGCTCGAGAACGGCAACGGCGTGGGTTTCGCTGGTCGATGCTCTGCCGCCTGACCTTCATCGTCATGGCCCGGCAATCGCCCCCGGTTTGGCATGATCGACGCTCGGCCCTGTTTTTCGCTCCCTCGTGGCATTGATCGCGTTCAGCGCTGCCGAGCGACTGCGTGTGAGATGCTGCATGGTTTCCTTGGCTCGCCGCGCCTATCCGGGTTCTTGGCGCTTCTCTGCTGCTTGCCTGTTATTGAGCGGGCGGCGCTGCCCCATCTCGCTAGTCCCGCCGTAACGGCGACTAAGGCAGCTTTCGGGAGCTTTGCCTACACGGGGCGCTCGCGAAATGACCGCCACCGTCTCCTGCGTTAGCGATTGAAGCCGAATGGCGGAAACGCGCCGCAGCCGTGGTTCCGGCGCAGCCGAAAGCGCGGCCCGCAGGGCAACGCGAAGATGCGTTTGCCGGCATATGAAGCCTTGAAATTCAAGATGCAGAACATCATCTTACGAATCGGGTTGGACACCTGTGACCTGTCGCCGGGTCAAACGTCCTGAACGGATAACGTTTCAACACATCTCAACACTTGCATCCCAACCAATGGGCTGCTGCGTAATCGGCGAACAGCATGGCCCGATATGGAGATGCATCGTGTTTACTCTCACGATTCCTGTTTCGACGGATGGCCTTAGTGCAATCAAGGCCGACCTCACGCGCAAACTGCCTAACGTAAAATCCTCGCATCGCTGCGAGGCTATCGCGCGAGGGCTGGGTTTCCGCACCTATGCGATGGCTCTAGCGGCCGTGCAGGCGGGCGCGACAAGCATGACCCAGGTTCGCGGCGACCTCTTTGTCGCATATCTCGCGGAACACGCCTTCACTGTTTCACCGGCAGCTTTCTACCACGCTGCTGCAAAGCTCGCCCTTCGCGATGTCTGGGAACGCACGCCGAAGCTGACGATGTGGGGCATTGGCTCCGGCGGTCCACGGCGGAAGGACGATGGGCGCTGGGAAGATTTCCGGCACATGAACGCCAGGTTTAAGGAAGCGCGCTCGGAACTGCTCGGTGACGGCGCCGTGAAGCCGTTCCTTGCTTCGCTGGCCTTCCTCGGTCGGGTTACGCCGACAAAGACCATTCGGAAGGGAACGGGAAGCTACTGGCTGAAGCACATCGCGGAAAACTTCGCATGCAGCTACCCAGAGGGCGAGAAGCTCGGCCCGATCTATGTGGCGAACGGCGTGTTGATTGCGGCTGCGCTACATGCTGGCTTCAAGATGAAGATCTATGTCGATAATCTTGGCTACGATGAGTTGAACGTCAGCTTCAACATGTCGAAGCCTTGCCTTGAGGAACTCGATTGTGAAGTGCGCCCAGACGGTGCGCGGGCGCAGGATCGACGGCACCGCGAGGCCATGAAGCGGAACCGGCACTATCCCTTTGGGTCAGCGACATTCTGATAGCGGCCAATGTGGTCGCGCGGCGAACGAACGCTCGCGCGACCACGCCTTCTCTCCGCGACTGGCGGAGGAATCAGGCACGGGCTGACGTGATCAATCGCAGCAGCGCCGAAGTTCCGACAAATGCCCCACCGATGATGCAGAAGATTTGCCGCCAGATTTCGGACGGCACGGCTTCCTTGGTGACGCCATGGAGGAGCGCATAGCCCGCGACGGCGGCGGGCGCGGCGAAGATCAGCGCTACGATCAGGCGCAGGATCGGTGAGTGTAGTGTGACGAACAACAGCGCGAGCAAGCCGAAAGCGGCCACGGCGGCGACAAAGCCGACAAGACCCGCGCCGATGAATCCCGCGCCGGTATGATAGGCGAACTGCGCGGCAGTAACGCCGAGCATGAAAGGCAAGGCGTAGGTGGCGAGCGTATAGGCCAGGACGCAAAGCCCGGCGATCAGCACAACGCTCATGAGCATGACGGCGACCATGGTTCTCCTCCTGCATGGTGGTTGCGATCGTGGCAACGGTCGAGGTGATCGGGCCGCGCGACGGCGCGGCCCGCGATTTTTTCGGACGGAAAGAAAGCCGGGGCCGCTTGCGCGCCCCCGGCCTGCCTTCCTCATTCCGCTGCGATAGCGAAAGGGGCATCGTGTGCTTCCTGCCTGGCGGTGGGCTCGACGGGTGCGAGGGTGAACGTCTCGGCCTGCTGGTCGAGCCATGCGGGGTGCGCGGTGCGCAGCACGGGCGGAAGCCAGCCGGTCCCGGCCAGAAGCCGCTCGGCGCCTTCGGCCATCTCCACCTTTTTCTTGTCCGCGATCCGGTCCGCTGCCTCGTCGCCAAGGGCTTCGCGCACGGCTGCAACGATGTGGGCCTTGGTGATGCGCCCGAAATAGCTCCGCACGGTCGGCGTCCAGTGCGCCGTCATGTCGAGCGTCACCGCCGTCGCCAGCTTGTCCGCCGTTTCATGGGCGCGGCGCTTGCTGGTTTCCCACGGCAGCTTCACCGCATTTATGGTCAGTGAGGCGCAATGCGCGAGCAAGGCCATGAGGCTCGCATGGTCGAGACCGGCGATGAAGCCCCAGAGGTCCGCCACATCGCGCGGCATATCCGCCGCCCATCCGGTGTGGCGGTCGTCCAGCATCTTCGCCGCCGCCGTGTCCTCGATGCCGTCCGCGTGGGCGGCGAGGTAATTGCTCGTGGGGCTGATTTCGAGGCAATGGGCCGTGCTGCCGCCGCGATAGAAGGTCTGCGCCGCCAGCGTGTGGATGACGGCGATCAACGCCATATCCGGCTGCTCGCCAAGGGCGAGGCGCAGGCCAAGGGTGCGATGCGCGGTCAGGTCGCGAATGAGGGAATCGGGCAGCGGCTTGCCAGCATCCCCGGCCTCTTCCTCCGGCTCCGGTTCGGTTTCGGAAAGGTCGCCACCTTCGCCGTCGAGGATTTCGCCGTCGCCGTTGACGCGCACGCCGTCGATGATCGTTTCGCCATCTTCTGCGGTTTCCGCTTCCGGCTCCGGTGCCTCGTCCTCGGCCCGGATGAAGCCGCGCTCGATCCGGGTATCGCCGCTATGGCCAACGACGACGAAGGCACCGCCGCGCGCGATCTCTTCCGCGTCGTAGGCGTGGCGCTTGGCGTCGATCCGCTCGATCTCGGCTTCAAGCTTCGCGAGCCGCGTATCCACCTCGGGCGGGAGGTCGATGTCGGCGTCCTCCCATTCCGCATTCAGGCGCTCAAGCTCGTCGTGCGCGGCGTCGTAGGCGGCGGCATCTTCCTCCGAAAGCTCCACCGAATGCGGATAGACGCGGCGCATCCCATGCGCGTGGGGGAAGTCCAGATAGGCGGCGGTCCACTTCCAGCCCTCGGCCTCCCGCACCTCGGCGGCGATCCCTTCCAGCTTCTCGACGGCAAGCTGGTCCAGAAGCGCCGGGTCTTCAAAGAAACCGCCGCGATCCTCGGTGAACAGGTCGCGGATGATGTTGCCGCCCGCTTCGGTATAGGCTTGCCCGCCGACAAAGACCGCGCAGCGATCCGTCGCCGCGACGTTCACCATGGTCAGGTCGCGCCGGATGATGGACGGATCGCGGTTATAGGACAGGTTCTCATAGACGTGTTCCTGCCGCGCGTGATTGTCGGTGATGGCGAAGGCCATCAACTGGTCCAAGGTCAATTCGCCGTCGCGATAGACCTGCAACAGCGTCGGGCTGACCGCCCCGAGCCGCATCCGCTGCTTCACCACATGGGCGGTCACGCCGAACCGGGCGGCGATTTCCTCCGCGCCCCATCCCCGATCCTCCGAAAGCTCGCGGAACCGCTCGAACTGGTCGGCAGGGTGGAGGTCTTCGCGGGTCACGTTCTCGTCGAGGCTGATTTCCGCCGCGTCGTTCGCCGTGTCGATGACGCAGCGGATGGGTTCGGTCTTCTTGATCTGCTTGCGCTTCACGCGCAGCATCTGCGCCTGCCTCCGGCCTTCCCCAATGCTGACGAGATAGAAGCCGGTCGCCGCACCGTCCGCGTCCGCTTCCGGCTCCACCACCAGATTTTGCAGGATGCCCTTGGCGGCGATGCTCGCCGCCTTCGCCTCGATAGACGCCTCGCTGTGCGGGGTCTTGCGGGCGTTCTTCGGGTGCTTCTTGAGCTTGTTGAGCGGGATGAAGACGGTCGCGCCGTGTTCGTCGGTCGGGGCTTTGGTTTCGGTCGTGGTCATGGTCTTTCTCCTATGGGCTTGGGTTGAAGCGCAGCGCTGCGCTGCAACCCTGCCCGTCGGCGAGACCGGGGGGTGTAAGGTGCAAGGGCGACCGGGACGGAGGGGGATCACCCGGCCTGCACAAGCGGATCGAAGCCATGGGCGAGAGCGAGAAACACGCATCCGCGCGGAAGGCTGGGGAGACCGTCCCGGTCGAGCGTCAGCGATCCCTTGCGCCGCACCAGGGGGCAGAGCCCCCAAGCCATCGGCCCGGCCGGAGCGGAGCGGCGGCCGGGCGCAAGGACCGGATCAGGACGTGAAGGTCGATTGGCCCCGAGCACCTCCATCCTGATCTCCGCGTTGTTCTGACATGGGGCGACCATGCGAAGGCGCCCGCGCGCAGGGGGCGTTGCGGGGGGCTCCCCGCAGAAGGGGTCGACCGAGACGATGACTCGGTCGCAGGGGAAGGCTTTCCCTATATCAGACTGCTTCTTGCTCATATATTCATGAGCGGTATTTAGAAATTTGCTCATGCTTGAGTGAGCGATGTTAATTGTTTTGCTCACATATATATGTTAAAGAATGCTCGAAATGGACACATATATATGAGCGAAAAACAGACCAGACTCGCCAGAAAGAACCTCGATAAACGGCTTTCTCCCCTGAGAGCCGACCGCATTGTGACGCCCTCGCGTGGCTGGACGAAAGCCATTCGGGAGGCCCTGGGCATGACCACGCGCCAGCTCGCCGAGCGCATGGGCGTGGCCCCCTCTCGCGTGACGACGATCGAAAAGGCGGAAGCCACGGGCGCGATCACCCTCAAGACCTTACGCGAGACGGCCGAAGCGCTCGACTGTCAGTTTGTCTATGCCTTTGTCCCGACCAAGGCCCTCGACGACATTCTCTACGATCAGGCCGAGCGCAAGGTGAGGAACGAACTCGCGCATCTCAATCACACGATGCGCCTCGAAAATCAGGCGGTGAACGCGGAAGACCTTGAAGGGCAAAAGCGTCGCATCGTGGCGGACTACCTCGCGCACTTTTCGCGGAAGCTGTGGGACAAGGAATGAGCGATCCGCTTTTTGAGGGTGACGACGACGGGAACACACCGCTCGAAGCCGAGGAGCGCGAACAGCTCATTCCTTCCTACATCACGACGCGCGACGAGTTGAACGAGGCGGAACTTGCCAACATCGCCGACGCCGTTCGTTGGGTCGGGCGGCGAAAGCGCAAGGTGCTCGACCAAGATTTCCTGAACGCGCTGCACAAGCAGATGTATGGCGACGTTTGGAAGTGGGCGGGCAGGTATCGCACGACGGCGCGCAACATCGGCATCGACGCCTATTGCATCCCGGTCGAATATTATCAGGCGATCGACGATGCAAAATATTGGGCCGAGCACTCGACGTTTCCGCCGGATGAAATCGCGATCCGTTTCAGCCACCGCGTTGTTGCGATCCATCCCTATCCCAACGGGAATGGCCGCTTCTCGCGCATGATCGGCGACCTGCTTGCGGTCGAACTCGGCCAGCCGCGGTTCACCTGGGGTCAGATCAATCTCGTCGATCCGTCGGCAACGCGAAAAGAGTATATCGCGGCACTCAAAGCCGCCGACGCGGGCGACTACGCTCCCTTGCTCGCCTTTGCCCGCTCGTAGCGCTAGCGCCGATGCACTTAGCGCGATAGCACCGATATGGCTGCTTAAAGCGCTACGTGCTGTCCATAGGGCGAGTGACGTTCCACCGATTTGGGGCTAACTGTGAAATAGAAAAAATTTAAGATGGACGGCGCCGGGGGGCTGTTTTGAAGATTTACGCCGTAGCAATTGAGAATTTCAGAGGCATCAGTTCAACCAAGCTGGTTCTGCCCGATCACGCCGTCCTCATCGGCGACAACAATACCGGCAAGTCCTCCGTTCTCGAAGCCATAGATCTTGCGCTTGGGCCGGATCGACTGAGCCGCCGGCCTCCTGTCGACGAGCACGATTTCTATGAGGGCAAGTATCTGCCCGTGGCTCCGGCTCCGGCCGAGGATGGCGCAGCCCCAGCAGAGCCGCAGCCCACCCCGCAAATCACCGTAGAGGTCACGATCATCGGGCTGTCGGAGGAGCAGGAAGCCCGGTTTGGCGGCAATATCGAGTGGCTCAACGTCGAAACCGGAGACTTCTTCACGGAAGCAAATCCCGCTGGCGTGGATGCGGCGAACATTAAGGCGGCGCTGCGCGTCACGTTCATCGGCGCATATGACAGCGAAGAGGACGATTTCCTTGGCAATACCTATTACGCGCGCAGCCTGACGGAGGAAGAGACTCCCGTACCCTTCTCCAAGAAGGACAAGCAGCACTGTGGTTTCCTCTTCCTGCGCTCGCTGCGCACGGGCTCGCGTGCGCTCAGCCTGGAGCATGGCAGCCTGCTCGACATCATCTTGCGGCTGAAGGAAATCCGGCCGCAAATGTGGGAAGGCACGATCGGTACGCTCGCCGGATTCGATGTCGCGAGCGATCCCGCGATCGGCATTTCGGGCGTACTCGAGAGTATCGACAAGTCGCTGAAGAAATATGTGCCGCGGGAATGGGGCGTGAAGCCGCATCTCAAGGTCTCGAACCTCACGCGCGAGCATCTGCGCAAGGTCGTGACCGCCTTCATCGCCACCGGCGATGGCGCACATGCCGCACCCTTCTTCCGGCAGGGCACCGGCACGATCAACATGCTGGTGCTGGCGATGCTGTCGCAGATCGCCGAGGACAAGCAGAACGTCATCTTCGCGATGGAGGAAGTCGAGACCGCGATTCCGCCCTATGCCCAGAAGCGGATCGTTCACGAACTGCGCAAGCTGGCGGCCCAATCGATCGTCACCTCGCACTCGCCCTATGTCCTTGAGGAGTTCAAGCTCGACGAGACCGTGATCCTGTCGCGGGCGAATGATGGCATCCTCAAGCAGGCGCAGATCGCGCTGCCCGACAGCGTAAAGCACAAGCGCTATCGCCAGGAGTTTCGGACGCGGTTTTGCGAGGGCCTGCTGTCGCGGCGCGTCTTCATCGCCGAGGGCGCGACCGAGGCGAGTTCATTTCCGGTCGCTGCCCGCCGGCTCTCTGAACTGAACCCCGGCGTCTATGCCTCGCTCGAAGCGCTTGGCATCTGCATCATCGATGCGGGCACCGAGTCGCAGATCGCCGATCTCGCTGGGCTCTATAAGGGTCTCGGCAAGCGGACGTTTGCACTATGCGACAAGCAGACCGACCCCGCGAAGGCCGCAATCGAAGCCCAAGTCGAGCGCCTATTCATGCACGAGGAAAAGGGCATCGAGGATCTAATCCTCAAGAACACGACACAGGCCGCGCTTGAACGCTTTTCCGATGCGCTCGATTGGCCGCCGCATCTGTTGCAGAAGTTCCCCGATCCGAAGACCAACCTCATCGCCGCGCTGAAGGAGTATTTCGGGTGGGCGAAGGGCAACTGGGGGATTGCGGATTTCCTTGGCCAATGTTCCGAGGCTGAAATCCCATCGTGGATTCGCGACGCCTGCGTGACCCTAAAGGCGCTCTGCGATCCGCCGCCCGCGCCGCTGGCGCCTCCGCAGGGGAATGGCCAGGACGCCGCCGTCGAGCCCGTTGAATAGAGGGACGGATGGTCGACCTGACTCCAGCGCAGAAGGATGTTCTGATCGCCGAAGGGCACCAACTCGTCGTGGGTGGGCCTGGCTCCGGCAAGACCACTGTGTCCATCCTGAAGGCGGCGAAGATCGCCCGCGAGAAGCTCCGGCCGGGGCAGCGAATCCTATTCCTGAGTTTCGCGCGCGCGACGGTCTCGCGCGTCTTCGAGGCGATTGACGAAGAGCGGTCCGTCACGACGGAGGAGAAGAAGCGGATCGAGGTCGACACGTATCACTCCTTCTTCTGGCGCATTCTCAAGGCGCACGGCTATCTGGTCGGGTTTCCGCGCCGGATGGCAATTCTGACACCGCCTAATGAGGCGATCGCGCTTTCAGCGATCCGCAGCGCCTTTAAGGCGCCGTCCAAGCTCTCGGAAGAGGAGAAGGCACAGAAGGCCGCGCTGGAGATTGCCGAGCGGATGCGACTGGCGACCGAGGAAGGCAAAATCTGCTTCGACCTGTTTGCGGAGCGCGTGGCCATCCTGTTGCACGGCTCCGCCAAGGTCCGCGATCTCGTATCGACCATGTACCCTTTCATCATCCTCGACGAGTTTCAGGATACCAGCGCCCAGCAGTGGCGCGCGGTCGAGGCAATCGGGAAGAGCAGCACACTGATCGCGCTGGCCGACCCCGAACAGCGCATCTTTGATTTCATCGGCGCGGACCCGGAGCGTCTCGACCACTTCAGGGAGGCTTTCAAGCCTTCCGAGCACGATTTGGCCGGGGACAACCATCGCAGCAAGGGGACAGACATTGCCTTGTTCGGCAACCACCTCCTTATCGGCAAATTTCGGGAAGAAGCGTATCAGGGCATCGATTACAAGGGGTTTGCCTCGAATCCTAGTCAGGCTTTCGCCTCGCTTGTCGCTCAGGTTCTGAAAGCGCGTAAGCGGCAAATCGCGACGGGCCGCCGGGACTGGTCGCTTGCGATTCTGGTGCCGACGAAGCGTATGACCCGGCTGGTCTCCGACAATCTGCGCGAGCCCTTCGGCAACGTGCCTCCGATCGCACACACGGCCGCCGTCGACATGGAAGGCCCGATCCTAGCGGCGGAGGTGATTGCCTTCCTTCTTCAGCAGCGAAGTCATGCCGGCTGCTTTGACGAATTCGTCGATGTGCTTTGCAGCTATTTCAGCGGCCGAGGAGGCCTGGCGCCGACGAAGGGCGATCTGACGGAAGCGGCGCGGTTCCGCTCGGCGCTGGGCAAATGGAATGACTGCCTTGCGAAGGGAAAGGCCGTTCCGGCGAACAGCGTCTTGCAAGCCACGTTCGTGGTCCACGAGGCTGCAACGGCTGTTGCGCTGACTGGACAGCCCGATGGCGACTGGACTGCCATTCGAGCGGTGCTTGAGGCTGGGGCCTGCACTCGGCTCGCCGAGGTTGCGAAGGAGGCGCGTAACGTCCGGCTTCTCGAACGCGGAACGCAGCTCCGGCAAAGCCTGTCGCAGGATTGGCGTGATACCGGCGGATATAAGAACGCGCTGGCGGTCACTCGCCAAGCGTTCGTGCAGGAGCATTTCGCGACCGCTCACAAGCCGGAGTCGGGTGTCGTCGTGATGAACATGCACAAGGCGAAGGGGAAGCAGTTCGATGAGGTCATCATCTTCGAAGGATGGCCGAAGCGCTACAAGGGCGAGATCGTCGGCAACCCGGATCGTATTGTGGGCGGCAATGTCCGCACGGGGGCGATGACGCAAGCTCGCCAGAATTTCCGCGTGAGCGTGACGCGCGCAAAAACCCGGACGACGATCATGTCACCTAACGACGACGTGTGCGTGCTTCTGCTCCCTGATGAGTGAGGATGGATGAAACTTGGCATTTACAGCGGTTGAAAAGACACGATGCTGCCGATAGGAGGCGTTTAGTCAGCCACCCCAGTTTGACTCCGGCGTGACTAAATAGCGACCAATTCGGCGATTTTGGCCGCGACTTCCGCCATTGACTCCTCGGCAGTGCTCAACCCGGCTCGGGAGGCTAGCAGGAGGCTGACCTGCTCAAGCTCTTCATAGGTCGTTCCGTGAACAACCGGGACGAGCCGCTCACGTCTGAGGAGCGCTGAAAGCTCTTTGTCTGCGATGCCTTCTGCCGGGAGGCGCCGCAACATAGCCGGGGTCACCAACACGATACCGACGCGCGAATTCACCAAGCCCTTGTCGATCGCCCGCATCATCGGCACCCCGAGGCCAAGGTCCTTCTCGCTGAACCACACGCGGACACCGCGCGCTTCGAGCAGATCATGCAGTTCTTTGGCGGAGCCCTGCCTGTCATCCCATGCGTGACAGAGAAACACGTCTCGAAGATCAGGCTGTGAGGCCGCTAGAGCGTCTTCGATGAACGCAGAGTCGGTTTTAGGATTCACGCCGAGGAGCTTATCTGATTGACTGCTGCTGGTGATTTGCCAGGAGGTGATGATGACGAGGAGCCTGAGCGGGGACCTTCGCGGTCGAGTGATTGCGGCGATCGAAGAGGGGGTTTCAACACGAGAGGCGGCGCGTCGCTTCCGCGTCGGGATCGCGACGGCCGGGGCCTGGTATCGGCGCTATCGTGAGACTGGCGAGACGGAGGCGCGCAAGCAGGGCCAGCCGTCACGCTCGAAGCTCGACGCTCACGAGGCTTTCATCCTCGGCTTGATCGAGGCGGCGGCGGACATGACCCTTGCCGAGATTGGCGAACGCCTTGCCGCCGAGCGCGGTGTGCAGGCTGCGCCCTCAACGGTCTGGCTGTTCCTCGACCGCCGAGGCATCACGTTCAAAAAAAGACGGCGCACGCCTCTGAGCAGCAGCGTCCCGATGTCCTGCGCCGCCGCATAGCTTGGTTCGACGGCCAACTTGACCTCGACCCAGAGACGCTGATCTTCATCGACGAGACTGCCGCGTCCACGAAGATGGCGCGGCTGCGAGGGCGAGCACCTTGCGGCGAGCGATGCCGGGCGGCCGTTCCCCACGGCCATTGGAAGACGACCACCTTTACTGCTGGGCTGCGACTGGACGGCATGGTGGCGCCGATGCTGCTCGACGGCCCGATGAACGGTCCGGCCTTCCTGGCCTATGCCGAGCAGGTTCTCGCGCCCGCGCTTCGCCCCGGTGACGTCGTCGTCATGGACAATCTGCCCGCTCACAAGATCAGCGGCGTGCGCGAGACCATCGAAAAGGTCGGCGCGCGGCTCCTGTTCCTGCCACCATACTCCCCTGACTTCAACCCGATCGAGATGGCCTTCTCGAAGCTCAAGGCCATGCTCAGAAAGGCGGCGGCCAGGAGCATCGATGAACTCTGGTCCGTCGTCGCCAATTGTCTCTCCGCTTTCAAGCCAGAGGAATGTCGGCACTATTTCGAGACTGCCGGATATGACCCGGATTAAGTCGAATCTGCTCTAGGTTCTCCACGTTTTCTCGAACCGGCGTGAGCGCCTGCACTTGTTCAGGCGTGTACAACACAGCCGAACCTGCTCCCGACCAGCGCGGCTTTGCGGTGCGGCGCCCCGACCCGCCGCTACTCCGACCGCCGCTACCTGAGGAGGAGTATGAAGGGGACGAGTATGATCCGCGGCTGCCGTAGTCGCCGCCATACCCGCCGTAACCACCGAAACGGCTATAGCGACTCCCGCATGCAGGGCAGTCGGCCGCGGCGGCCGATGAGCGATGCCCCCTAACCGGTGCAGTACATCCAGCCATGCCTTTTCATCTCCTTCATCATCCCGCCATCTCGCGAATCTTATTGATGCGCTTTGTGGCCCATTCAAATTGACTGATAAATTGCATCGCGTACGTCGAAGACGAGCAATGCCTCACGCCTTACGCCTTCAATATCTCGGACGGAGGGATGGCAGAGATGATCTTTGAAACCACATCCAATCCTGTAATCGCGACCAATTTTGGAAACACTGACCACAGCATCCGTTCCATCGGACATTTTTCCTCGCAGATAACCAATTCGCTTCTCTTTCGACCGAGCCAAGTAATTCCTCCTATACGGGCCGCTAGACACGCGGCGTAATACGCGCTGCCGTTCGAATGTCAGCGATTTGCGTACCAATCGCCTGAAGGCTTTGACGCATGTCATTAAAGACCGGCTTTTCCGCCTCTGGATCGCTGATAGTCAGAATCGCCGTGAAGGGTACGCCACCCTCGGGCATCACCTCACCAGCGCGGGTGAGATACTCAACAAAAAGTCGCCAGTTCGAGGAAGGCCCGACTCCCTGCGGGAAGGTCTTGGCGTGGACCTTTACCGGACTCCATTTCAGGTCATGTTCGATTAGCTCTGCCTCGACCGCTGGCGATTCTCGCGAAGACGGGAGGTACAGTGGATCAAGGCGGCCCTTCCATTTGCCTTCATCCTGCTCCTGTTGCAGGACGGCATTCACGTTGACCCGGACGAACTCGGAACCAAACCGGGCATCCAGCGGCGGCGTGGATACGAGCGTGAGCTTTGCCCGCCCTCGACATTTGCCGCCAGGCCCGACCAGGGATGCCGGCCACGGGAACCGGAAATTGATCTGCTGGCCATGCTGGATACGTGAGGCGAAGACGAGGGTGATTGAATGATCGCCAGTCTCCAGAATACGTTCAGCAGATGGCGGCATCCCAAAGCCGACAAGGTGCCGTGCCACCGGTGCCAACATTTTCGGGCGCAAGGGCTCTGGAATCTCGGCGTGGTGGACCAGCAACCCGATGAGGGTTTCACGAGAGACCTCGCCCTCGATGGCGTGGTCGAGGACCGCCGCCGTCTTGGCGACCAAAGGCGAGGCGTAGCTGGTGCCGCAACCGTCGATTACCGTTCCATCCGGAAGGATGGAGAAAAGGCCATGCCCCAGCGTCGCGTGCTGCGTTCCTGCGCCTCCGATGTGAGCGAGGTCGGGTTTCCCGCCGGACCGAAGCCCAGGCCCCCGACGGCTGAAACGGGCTGGAGCGAACGGCAAACAGCCGCTGTGTCCTGATGGATTCAATGCCGCGACTGCAACATTTCTTGCGCTCTCTGCGGGCGTCAGGAGCCCGTCGTTTCGGGCAAGCGCGAGATTAGAAAGGGCTGTTGCCGCATCGGCCGGCCACTCCGGTCGAAGGTCTTGCGGCTGAATGTTACCGGCGGAAATGAACACGACGGCATTGTTTTCTTCGGCAATCTGATCAAGCCGGACCGCATGGGGGCTGTAGCGATCGGGTGCGGCAGGCTGAAGGATGTTCAGACTCATATTGAAGACACGCACGCCATGCCGTGCGCGCGCATCTGCGACGGCCGCATCCATTTCATCAAAAAACTGAGGGAGGCCGCCCGAATAGTAAGATGCGAAGGCACCGGCCTTCTGCTCATTTGGGAATACAGCTACGTCAACCAGCTCCGCTCCGTCGGGTTCGGGGCAAGTCCCCGCACCATTCATACCGGCTCCAGCGACGGCAAGGCCGCCAATGAACGTGCCATGGGAAAGATCCATGTCTTCGTCAGCAAGCACGTCCCATCGATCGATGACCCAATCGGACAAAGCCGAGCTTATGCCGCCATCGATGATACCCAGCCGCGGATGGGTCCTGCGGCTATCGCGAACTGGCATAATCGCGTGATCTGGTCGAGCGCGGCTCGGCGTTGCCGGGCGAGCAGAACGCACCACGATGCCGGGCAACTCGATCCGCCGGACTAAGGGATGCTTGTCTAAGAAGGCCAGCAAACGGCTGTGATGCTGAACATTCGGGTCGAACGGCGCAAGCTCACGGCGCTCCTTTGATGATACGCTCGTCAGCCGTAGGACGGCGCCGTCTCCGGCTCGGTCCAGACGCACGGAAAGCATCGGGAGCCGCTGTCGCCAGTTAGGCAGACGCTCCACTGATAGACTTTGTTCAAGGGCGTTGAAGCCAGCAACGAAGGACTCGACCAGGCGTCTGTGCGCGGGGTCGAGCCGATCCCATTCGGCACGCGGTGGCAATACGTCGAATAATTCGACCTGATACCCGCTTCCCGTCATCGGATTGGCCAGCCATGCAACAGCTTCTTCGACCGAAAAGCTGCGCTTGTCGGACGCGCCGTAGAGTTCGATCCGGTCGATCGCTCCGGCCTCGCTCTTTTGCGCTGAGGGGTTGGGTACCTCTTTCCCCTTTTTCTCGTCATAGCGCATCCTGGTCTGCGTTTCGGCTTTGGCAATTTCAGCTTTCACCTGCGCCAATGCCGACGGGCGGCCTTCGACAAGCATCACACCGAGATCTCCACCCCCGACTAGAGGCGCCCGGTCGCTGCGGAAAAGCGCCCCAACCGGCCGATGGCTCTTTGCCCAGGCATCTCGTTTAAGGATGACCTTGACGTAGCCGATTGGTCCCTGCGCTTGCGCCGAAAGAATCCCGGAAATAGCGTCGATTTGCTCGATCAGAGCTGCCTTATGGGCGCCAAATTCCCGATCGCGGTGAGCAAAGAAGTCCTTGCGTCCGCCTCCGCCGCCTGCCTCTCGGGCTTCCTCATAATTGTCCGGATTGAGGACGATCTGGATCGGGCTAGCCATGATTTACACCCCCATCGGCTTTGCTGGCTTGTCGCCCGAGTTGACGGCTTACGGTCGATTTATCCCGCCCTGCGATTTCGCCGATGTCGGCCATTGAAAATGCGAGAATGGGGTCGTCACGCATGGCCCGGAACAAAGTGGCGGGATCATCAAACAACAGCGTTCGACGCTCACTCTGAATGCGAGCCGCGTTGAGAGTCGCAAATTGACGGAGCGTATCCAGTAATCCTCGGCGATCGTCCTCGCGAACCGTGGTGGCCTTTTTGTATGTCCGCACCAGCGCCTCGATCTCCGCTCCGGTTGAACCTTCAGTGAACCACGCAATAAGACGTAGATGGCTGTCGGGAGCCGATACAGGCGGCATAAACATGGCGGCGATCGCCTTCCGCACCTCAAAATCGGGCTTAGGGATTTCAAGCTGGACCTCAAAACGGCGCCAGACCGCCGGATCAAGCAGCTTCGAGTGATTGGTAATGCCGATCGTCAATCCTATGTTTTGTCTAACATCCAGATTTTGGAGAAGGGCATTCACAACACGCTTGATCTCGCCGACCTCTTGGGGGTCGTCGCGGACTTTTGCAATCGCGTCGAATTCATCAAGTAGAAGCACGCAGCGATAGCGATTGGCGAATGCGAAGAGATTTCCAATATTGCGCGCCGTCGTTCCGAGAAATGACGAAACAAGGCCATCCAGTTTTACGAGAACAACGGGCAAGTCCAGCTTGCGAGCAATCCAGAGGGCCAGTCGAGTTTTCCCTGTGCCAGGCGCTCCGTAGATCAAACATGTCTTTGACGGCACGATATCGACGGTCGCGAGCGCCTCGAAGTCGGCCCATTCATCGACGATCGTCTCAACTGCCTGCGTCACAGTCGAATTGAAAAGCGGGGCCGCCTCCTCGACTTCCGACGGAAAGATGATCTCCGCCAAGGCGGCAGCCGTTTCACGATCGACAGGAACCGGCGTGTTGCGACCGAGTGTCTCGCCGGAAAGGTTCGCTCGCGAGCGCTCGATTCGGCTCGGAGCCACCTCTGTTAGGCGATCCGCCGTGGCAAGAATCCCCGCGAGCGACGCTGCTTGCTTTTCCTCACCATCTTTGACGAGAGCATCCCTTAGCCGCTCGATCTGCTTGCGCAGCGCCGGCGTTGGTGCGCCCATCGCCGTTCGGCAGAGCGCCTGAATGATTGAAAAGTGCTCCATGCGCTAAACCTACGATCTGATGCGAGATTGATGACTTATGATGCATGTAGACGACAATTTGTTGCGCGTCAACGGAAAATGTTGCGCCCTGGTTCGATTTCGATGCGCTTCTGGTTGCGAGGGTGCAGGATAAGTGCTGTTTGTTGCAGCGAAGCCCCATGCCGGTTCGGACGCGGAGTCTGGAGAAGAAGCCCAGACTGGTCAGGCATCGAGCAAGGACGGAATATCCATTGAGGCTAAGATCAAAACCCGTGCTCGTTAGACCGCTCCAGCAGTCGGCAGCACGAAATAACCGCCAGAGGGATCATTGTCGCTGGACAGCATTTCAGCGATACGGTGGCAGCTCGGGCTAAGCTTTATGTCGCCGTGACGGCCGGCGTTACGCCTGCAACATAGAAGAGGGCCTCCAACCGGCATTCTGGCTAAAGGATGGGGCCAGAGGGCTATGGAGGAGATACAGTTGTCATCATCGCTCGGCGCGGCGTGTTTACGCCGCATCGCTCGAACTCGACGCAGTTTCGCTGGAAACGGTCATCGATGGCGCTCGGGAGTTGGCTGGCCCGCCATGCGCGAGGATCGTGGCAAGAAACGGGGATGAGGCATGATATACGCCAGTCCCCCGATGAAAGACTACTTCCGCGCGGACGCGGGTGTTCAGGATAGGGAAGCGGTTTGATCGAGAGTGTTGCCATCATTGATGTCTGGGACGTCGAAACCTTCGACAGCGAGTTGCGCGGCGACCTCGACGCACGCGCCGATGTCATCCGCAATTACATGCTCACCTCGCGCCGCCAATGGCTGGAGCGTGAGGCCTCCGATCACACCATGCCGTATCCCGAAAATCCTTACGCGGGCGAGTTCATGTGGGTGAAGGAGCATATCATGCGGCTGATGGAAGTCCGCACGATCCGCGCGTGGCACTATACCCGCCTGACCGACTCGGAAGTCGACGTTCTCCGGCAAGGCGGCATTTTTCCATCTAGCCTCGACACCATTCGATCACGCTTCGCGGCGCAAGTCGCTGCTGGCGCATTCAGCCAAGAGGTTGCCGATCGCTTGTTCGCTGACAGCCCGTACCAAAGCGATCAGCTCGAATCCCGCTCCAACAAGTTCTGGATGGTCTCGCATCCCGTCAACGTCGAAGACGGCGGCGTTGAATTGCTCCTCGAGAGCTGGGGCGGCGAGTCAGCCTATTTCTGGCAGCGAGATGCGGTGCTTCAGGACATGCTGAAGCGGATCGGTCGGCCGCGTGTCCTGGAAATTGCCATGCCGCTCGTCCATTCCCGCCATGGTTACTCGGCGGCTGAGGCAGTTGTTGCCACTTATGGTCGGATGCTCGGCTGCCGGCCCGACAAACATGCGTTCGACCTCTACACACATCAGCCTCTCGGTCCTGAGCATGTCCTCGCCGTTCATAGCGAAGGCGAACCCAATTTCGGCGTCATGGCTCGGGGCTACCCGGCTGGCTTCATCGACGTGAACCTCGGCCGGTGGGACGAGGAATGAGCAGAGCGGACACTGCACCTGACGCGGTAGCCTTCCTCCGCGGGATCGCTGGAGAACTCGCCGAGATCCACCGCGGCAGTGACTATTCACTCTGGCGCGACGAGGCGAAGCATCGTGTCGATCAATATCTCTCCCGCGCAGAGCCGTTCTCCGATTTCGCGACGTGTTGGGTGTTCAGTGGTGACGGCGGCGGCTCTGTTGTCGGAGGCCGCTTCGGTGAATGGGCGATTGACCGGCTCGTCGAAAAAATAGCGCCGGAAGATATCGTTGCACTCTTCACGGACGAAGTGACGCGGAATGCCGCAGTCTACGAGGACGTTTCGCCGGTACTCGGCATCGAAATCAACGAGCCATGTGAATTGGCCGATGGTGTTCGCCTTGTGCCGCCGGCGGCCGACATCTTCAGCGCGTTCGACTACCCTTGGCGATATTCGTGGCCGAGCATGCCCACTGGAACCGGCTTCCTCATCCAGTCCTACAAGGTAACGCCAGCCTTCGAGCAACACCCGGCCGAAGCAAATGGGCCAGCCGGGACCAGCATGACACAGCCCGCCTCATCGGCGCGTGATGCAATCCGCCGCCGTTTCCGGCTCGCCTGTTTGCTTGGCTCCAGCGGCGGGGTCGAGTTGCCGATGTCGGTAATTCTGTCGAATCGCCGTTCCTTGCTGTCGGCCGGTGGCACGATGTCAGGCCGTCCGTTTGCGGCTCACCCGCTCGTGGCTTTCCCAGCGGACATGGCGATGATCAAGACCGTCTTTGGGCAGCTCGCGGCATTCGCCGAGGGAGATAGTCTTACCCGTGCAATCGACCGGCTCGGGCGCTCGCGGCTGGCAGTCCATCCTGTCGACCGCGCTCTTGATTTGGGGATGGCGGCGGAAATCGTGCTGATGCACGATCTCGGAACGTCGAATACCGAAATCACCTATAAGATTGGCAGTCGCGCTGCCTGGCTCCTGGGTGAGGGTGCCGCCGAGCGCACCAAGATCTTCGATGAGATGAAGCATCTATATAAAGCCCGGTCGGACGCGGTCCACTCGGGTGTGCTTCCGCCGAAGTCCAAGGTTGATCTCGATCTGGCCGATCAGCTTGTTGTCCGTGTCGTGCAAGCCATCCTGCAGCGTGGCAGTTTTCCAGATTGGACGAGCCTGACGCTGGGGGGCGAAGGCTGACACGATCTTTTACGATCGACAGCAGTAAGACAGCGGCTGCTCAGGTGGCCTACGAATGACTCAATAGGAATCGGCGATGCGCTCTCTTACGGATTTCCTTGCTGGCCTGCCTGGCATCATGCCCATTAAGACGAGAAAGCTCGTCCTTGAAGGAGGTGTTCTGTCGAAAGCAGAGCGCGCCGACATCTACATGCGCGAAAGGAACTGGCTCGATCTCGTTCTTGAGGTTGGTCCTGATGCGGCCGCGGCGATCCTGTCAGCCTACAAGGACGGACGCCTCCCGATGAAGAGAGGCTGTACGCCAACGGATGCACCGGGAGCAGAAGCTTATCTTGCCGAAGGAGACAAACTTAGGGAGCAGCTCGCGGAGAGAGGGAGGAGGGAGCAAGCGGTCAAAAACCTATCGCTCATTCTGGAACGCGATCTCATGGATCACCGTCTGATCGACAGCGTGTTTATTGCCAATATTGGCACCGGATCAGGTTCGATGGTGTTAGCGGGCATCACGGTGCATAAGCAGGTCATCGGCTACAAGAGCAATAGCGGGAAGAGCACCGGTTGGCGCGTTCGGTTTGACTGGACCGGATCGGATGGTCAGCCCCGGCACTCCGAGACGGTCCCGCCGGAGGCCGACAATCGACGCAACGATCCTGATCGAAACTGGGGCCTGCATGAATGATGGCGCGACCAAGTGCCGATCGAGCAGGCCAGTGGCAGAGACCTTGGCTCGCCCTCACGACGAAGGACAACCAAAGGAGGGTATTAGAGGGCTATGGAGGAGATGTAGTTGTCATCATCGCTCGGCGCGGCGCGCCAAATCCCGCCGATTGCCCTTTACGGCCGCCGATAACCGCCGAATGAGCGCCCGTGAAGTAAGCGCGCCCTCCCAACGCGCGAAAAGCGTGAAAACGGGGGCGTTTGGCGGTGAAAAAGTTCGAATCGTTTC
Source organism: Agrobacterium sp. 719_389 (assembly GCF_900188475.1). Taxonomy (NCBI): domain Bacteria; kingdom Pseudomonadati; phylum Pseudomonadota; class Alphaproteobacteria; order Hyphomicrobiales; family Rhizobiaceae; genus Agrobacterium; species Agrobacterium sp. 719_389. The sequence goes on along the minus strand of NZ_FYEM01000006.1, from coordinate 46,621 downwards.
TGGTCGACTAGTCGATTTGATCCTGCGCAGACGCAGGATATCCCGCTTTGAAAGCGCGCTATCGTTGTGATTGCGTTTTCAATTGAGAAGGCAATTCATCGCGGAACTGCTGATTTAATTCTAGATGAGGAGGCGTCGGACCATGTATTATTGACCTAGGGCTTCCGGCATCGTCACTCGTGAGAAGCCCGACAGGGTTTCGACAGCGGCATGGCTTGGGATCACGACGAAAATCAATGTCCATTGGCGGCGATCGATCGTCGTTTGGATGATGTTCATCGTTTTTGGCATCAGGCTGAACGGGCGTATTTCGAACCGGACGAGTTCAGGGTCGCTATCCAGGCTGCCATTCAAACGGCGCGACAGGTCTCATTCGTCCTACAAAAAAACAAGGCGCTCATTCCGGATTTCGAGGAGTGGTATAAGGGCTGGCAAGCGAAGCTGGCGGCTATTCCGCTCATGCGATGGATGGTTGAAGCCCGTAATCAGATAGAAAAGCAGGGCGATCTTGAAGCGTACAGTTTTGTGAGCGCGGAGATAGTTGCCTCTCATCTGGACGAAGGCCCAAAGATCCAAGTCCCAGCCAAACTTTCGGATGCACCGCTGGCTTTGGTTAAAAGCATACCCGATTCATTGGTCGGGCAGCACATCAAGAAGGACGGCGTGCTGCGCATCCGTCGCCGCTGGATAGAAAATTCCCTGCCGGACACGGAATTGCTGGAGGCAGTCGCAACTACCTACGGCCATTTATCTCAACTGGTTCGGTCAGCGCACAAGCAAATGGGACTGGTCGCCCCAGTCTCCACAAACGTGAACACCGGCGAGCAATTCGCGGAGGGAGATCAAGAAGGCCGACTTCCATGCATGATCGGGCATGAAGACGCCCGCACTCTCGATGTGTGGCTCGCCACGGGCAAGCCACTCGAATTTGAGGTGATTCAGAAGAAACTCGGTAAGGAAGAAGCACTGGCGGAGGGGCCAAAGCTCGAGAAGCGATATGGCATCAACCCTTCCACGATGTACGCAGACAGCGGCAAGCTTCACGATCATGCCAGATCGTTGTTCGGTGCGGCGCGCAAAATGTTCGAGAAGGACGGCTACCACATCACGATGGTCATCCTCCTTCGGAATGGAAAGCCGATCGACTTTCGCGAACTGCGCCCAATGGAGCATGGTCACAAATTCATGATGATGCGAACTCTCGCTCGACAGGCTCAGAAAATCGGTGCGGACGCCGCTGTCATGATCAGCGAAACATGGAGCGCACCGGCGAACCCCGCCAACCCCTATATGCGCGCGGTCGACTCTCCGGACAGGAAAGAGCTTTTGACGGCCACCGCCGTCTCAAAGGATGGTGATCCAATCTATCTTAGTGCGGCGATTTTGCGGGACGGCAAAAAGTTCACACTCGCGGACACCATCGAGCATACAAACGGCGCTCACTTCGCTTTCGCTCCGCTCTATGAGGTTTGGAAAAAGCCTATCCCCGACCATTGGGGTGAGTTACCGAAGGGCGCCGATGGTGTCCGAGAAGAGGTCTAGTTGTCCGGGGCATCGGGAATGAAGCCAACTCGATCGCCGGGTTCGGCCTCATTTGCCACAAACTACTCATAGTGGACGACGGCGACCAGGCTGACCCGGCCTGCACAAGCGGATCGAAGCTATGGTTGAGAGTGTGAAACACACATCCGCGCGGAAGGCTGGGGAAACCGTCCAGGCCGAGCGTCAGCGATACCTTGCGCTGCGCCAGGGGGACCCCCAAGCGACCGGCCCGGCATGAGCACCAGCGGGCGCCGGGACGAGGACCGGATCAGGATGGGCAAAGCTGCCTGACCTCGCTGCTTGAATCTCGATCACAGTATTCCCTTTAAAAAAATCACAACATAGAGTTTAAAAAGAGAGCGGGGGGAGTGATATGGCGTCGCAGGATTACGAAACCGAGAAAGTGGCATTTCGCGATTTTTACGATGGGTCGTGGGATACAATAGAGGCGGCCCGAAACGCTTTCATTACGCTGTTGCGCTCTCTTCTCGCGACAAACGCGGCGATCGCCGGAGCCAAAGTCGAAGGTCGGATCAAGGACCGTGAAGAATGCCTAAGCAAGTTCCGGCTGAAGTATCAAACCGAGTTGGAGAAGACCAAAACACCTTACGCCATCCGCGACCATATTTCAGATCTGATCGGATTGCGCATCGTCTGCTTCTACGAGGATGATATCGATCGGGTGAAGGCGCTCATTTCGGAAGAGTTCGACGTGCTCGGTGTCACCGACAAAACCGCACAGATGGAGGAAACAGCAGATGCCTTTGGGTACAAGGGCCTCCACCTTGATCTGCGCCTGAGTGAAGGGCGAAGGACGCTGAAAGAATATGCCGCTTATGCCGATTATCCCTTTGAACTTCAAATCCGGACTGTCGTGCAGGACTCGTGGAGCATTCTCGATCATAAGATCAAGTATAAGAAATCGATCCCGAATAGCCTGAAGCGGCGTATCAACACGCTCGCTGCGCTGTTCGAACTAGCAGACCGTGAGTTCCGAGCTATTCGGGACGGAACGGCCGAAGAGATCGAGCGGACCGATGCCTATGCCGATATCGAGGAAGAGACCGCCGTTGCCCCGGCCGAGCCGGAAGCTATCGTCGATTCTGCGCCACGAAAATATGCTCCACTCAACGCTTTCAGCCTGTTACGGATCGCGAAGCACTTTTTTCCCGGCCAGGATTTTGAGCCGCATAAGGTGGATGGCTTCACCCAACAGGTCATCGACCTTAAACCTGACATCAGCCGCGGCAAATTCAATTTCTACCTTCGAGAGACGATCGGCGAGGTGCGGCGCTACAAGGCCGACTTTGAAGCGCGCGCCGATGGCACGCCGCTTAATCCGTTTACGATCATGAGGCACTGCCTTTATGCAGGCGATCCCGATCTCTTCTCTTCGCTCCTTACCGACAGGGCCAGGGAGAGCTTCGATGTCTGGCGCGCGGATAATAAGCTCACCACGGACAACGGTTAAGGCGTTCATAATTCGCCGCAGAAAACCTGCGATAGCCGCCGAAAAACGTCGTTCAGCCTCAGATATTATAGGGCTATCGAGTAAATATAGTTGTCATCTTCACCCGGTGCGCCAGGGGGCAGAGCCCCCAAGCAATCGGCACGGCCAGAGTGGAGCGGTAGCCCGGCGTCAGGAATGAATCGGAATTGTGGAGCCGGGCGCGGAATAGCCGAGAGTCCTGGCGTTGTGATCGATGCTGCTTATTGGGAGGATGCATGGCCAGAAACACAACTAATTCAGTCGCCCTACGCAATCACATCATCAGCCAAACTATAGCTCAAGACAGCGTACCAGTTCTTGTTCCTACCACAATATTCCTTTAAGGGAATATTGTGGTAAAGCGATTCGGAGAGCGATGGTGTGGAATGATGTCGGGTGAGCGCGAATTTATTGACGCCGTCCGGGTTGGCGATGGCGACGCGGGACGCGTTGTGGGGCAATCTCTCAGGGCGTTGAGGCAGGCTGCGGGCTTTACCCAACTCGAGATGGCCCAGCGTTTGGGCGTCGGCCAAGCGGCAATCTCCAAGATCGAACAACGAGGCGATGTCCAAATCTCCTCATTGCAACGCTATGTCGACGCTCTCGGTGCCAGCTTGCGCATCGATGCAGCATTTCCAGTTCATTCGGAGTTCGGAGTGCGGATTCAGGCCGAGCTTGGCGGAGCCGTTGCCGACGACGATCAATATGTCCTTCCGATTTTTGGCGATCGCGACGATGCCCGCCCTGCAAAACGGGACATCGTTATCAGCATAAAGCCGAACTATTCGGGCAAGATATTTGATGGCGTTAAGACCATCGAGCTGAGAAGGCGTTTCCCCTTGTCGGTGTCTCCTGGCGCTACGGCCTATATTTATTCTACATCGCCAGAAATGGCTTTGGTGGGCGCTATTAAAATTGAGAACGTTGAACGCCTTGAACTCTCTGCCCTCTGGAAAAAGCACGGCCGATCTGCATCGATCAAGAAAGCCGATTTCGACGAGTACTTTAGTGGCCTGGAAGAAGGCTTTGCACTAAAACTGTCGACACCGCGCCGATTTGCGAGGCCGCTGACCTTACCTGAATTGAAGGAGCGATTTGGATTTAAGGCTCCGCAGTCTTTCCTCTACGCGAAGCCCGACCTTCAAAAGGCGCTCCGGCATGAGCACACAAACATATCTGATTGACACGAATGTAATTATTCATCTGGAAGACAATAAAACCGTAGAGCCGGCCTTTTCCGCACTTACAAGCCTCGCCGCCAAGCACAAGGTCGATATTTTCGTGCACGAGGCGGCGCGCGACGATGTTGGTCGCGACAAGGATACGGCCCGCCGAGCGATATCTCTCAGTAAGCTCGGTAAATTTCAAACCCTATCAAAAGTCCGAGGCTTGACCGCCGCAGAGCTTTCGAACGCATTCGGGCCTCTTCCGAAGCACAACGATATAGTCGACGCGACCCTGCTGCATGCGCTTCACATCGGCGCCGTGGACTTTCTTGTCAGCCAGGACAGAGGCCTCCACGAGCGGGCCAGGCGCCATTCTCCAGAACTCGGTCGCCGGGTGCTCTATGTAGCAGACGCTGTTCAGCTCCTTCGAACGACCTATGAGCCGATCGAAGCGCCGGTGCGTTTCATCGATGAGGTCGCCGCTCATGCGATACCTCTGACGGACACCATCTTTGACAGCCTGCGCGAGGACTATCTCGGGTTCGATCAATGGTGGACGGAAAAATGTGTAAAGCAGCGGCGCCTTTGCTGGATCATTGAAGACGACGGAATTGCCGGCCTTCTGGTCAGAAAGGATGAGACCGGCTCGGACACCGACGCAACTGAAAAAGCCAACAAGATACTGAAGATCTGCACGTTCAAGGTTCGGCCGGAGAGACGCGGCCTTAAGCTTGGTGAGTTGCTTTTGAAGAAGGTCTTCTGGTTCGCTCAAAGGAACAAATATGACCTCGTCTATGTCACCACATATGAGGGGCAGACCTCCCTCATTGATCTTCTTGAGTATTTCGGGTTCACCCATACTGCAACAAAGGAGGACGGTGAGAGGATCTATGAAAAACGTATGGGCGCGCGCGCACCCTCGCCGACAGATGGCGACAATCACTTTGATGTCCATCGGCTGAATTATCCGCGCTTCGCCATCGTGGCAGACACCTCGGCGTTCGGTATCCCGATCAAAGAGGGCTACCATGACATCCTCTATCCGGATCTCAAGCAGCAGAACCAGTTGGACCTCTTCGGAGCGCTCGGGTTGGGAGGAGGTCCGCGGCGACCGGGCAACACAATCCGAAAGGTTTACCTGTGTCGCGCACCATCAAATCTAGGCCCGCCAGGTTCAATCTTGTTCTTCTACAAGGGAAAATCGTCGTCGTTACCGTCGCAGGCAATGTCGGCAATCGGAATACTTGAGGACGTTCGTCTTGCGCGATCCACCCGCGAGTTGCTGCAGATGACAGGCGGACGGTCGGTTTATAGCGAGAAAGACCTCGACGGCTGGCGGGCATCTGCCGAATCGCCCGTCAAAGTCATCAACTACCTGCTCGCCGCCTATATTGATCCGGCTATCGGGTTGAAGCAGCTTCAAGAGAGCAAGGTTATCGCAGAGCATCCGCCTCAATCGATCTTTCGCATACCGCGCTCTTGTCTGGATAACCTGCTTTCGCAAATCGACCTTGGATTTCAAGCATGAGTAAGCGGCGGGTTGTCGCCTTGGTGGGTTTGTCAGGCGTCGGGAAGTCGACACTTCTCGAAGATGCGCGACGAAGACTTGTTTTCGAGCATTTGCAGGCGAGTGATCTGATCAAGGCGGAAAGGCAAGAGCGCCAAGGCAAGCCTGCCGCCCACGCTCTCCTGCGCGAGGGAAATATCGACGACAATCAAGCCCTTCTGATATCTGGATTCATGAGACGCGCGCCGGAAGAAGGATTAATCGTTCTCGACGGTCACACCATCATAGACACTCCCGATGGCCTAGTAGAAATTTCGCCTTCGGTTTTTTCGGCGATCGATGTTTCCCGCTTCGTTGTTTTGGTCGATAACGTCGAAAAGATCGCGTTGCGACGTTTATCGGATACACGGAAAACGAGACCAGCTCGATCGTATGAAGAGCTGGGTGAACATCAGGAACGATCCGTACTTGCGGCCTATCATGCGGCGCTCGCCCTCGATGTCCCTCTGTTCATTGTCCCCTTGAACGAACAGAGGGATATCGCAATATTTCTCGATCGGTAGTTCGGTTCATCAACGGTGGTGGGGTTGCTATTTGGGCATCGCGGCAAGGCCTCCATGCCTGTCGGTGTACAGTGGACTAAGACCGCTAGTCTGCTCAAGCCAACGCCGATAGCCGGAAATTTCAGGTCCTCCCAGGTTGATCGCAAACTCCACCCCGAATATCGCCAGGACAAAGAACCATTCGCTTTGATCGGTTACAAGAAAATCGAACTCGTGAACGATCTGTTCTGCATTACCTTGAGGCCCGAAAGCCTTTCCGTTCTGATGATAAATGGTCCTGATGTGAACGGGCCAAGGACTGACATAACCCTTTCTGGCATGATCGCGCAGGACATCAAACTGCGCCTCGTCACAAATATAGGCAATACCTTCGGGAAACTCGACAAGGCGCAAGGCCATTGCTTCCAGCGCGACCTTCGCTAGAAAACGCGAGATAACTGGCGTATCGGGGAGGTCTCCGGCCAGCGGAAACAGCATCGTTCCTTCCTTAGCCTGGAGAATCCTCGCGAGATCCGGCTCGGACACCTGGACTGAGGTGAAATCATACTTCGGATATCGCGTAAGCAGCGCCGGTATATCCGGTGTTATCAATCCGCTTATCGATGGGATATTGCCGCGCTTGCTTTCAAGATCCTGCTGGAACCGCAACTGCCTAACGGCCGGCAGATCCAGAAACGGCTTTTCGACCTTTCTGGAAAAGTAGTTGTTGCAACCGTCACATACGATGCCTCTCGGTAAAACATGCCGCTTGTTTCCCAACGATTCAGGAATGACATGCTCGACGCTTTTCGAGGAAGAGGACGGATTCTTGCAAAAAATGCAACGCACAAAAATTCCCCAAGCAACGAGTTAACTACACCCAGCACGCGACATCGGAATATAGATGATTCTAACTGGCAACGTGAGTGCCGCAAGTCACGCGCATCTCCGGTATCGGCGAAGGTGAATGTATCGAGTTGACGTACTCTCAAATCGCGAGAGTCGGCATGGCGGAAGCCCGATTCTTGAAGAAGGAGAGCCTCAGAGGGCTATGGAGTAGACATAGTTCTCATCTTCACCCGGCGCGGCGCGCCATTTATCTTACCCTGACATCGTCTATGGCAATCCTCCACTTAGGAGGCTGCATAAAGCTTTGCGCCTGTCTTCCAAAGCGACAAGCCCCTTCGGCGCGGGTTCTGTGAACATATTCCTGTAATCACCCGGATGTATTTGCCGCAATACGGTTGCAATACTCCTGATCGACGGGTCTGGTTGGGGTGCTCCAGCATGAGCCATGCTGGCGGGGTAAAAGGGAAAGTTAATCTATGCAAATCAAGGCAATTATTGCTGTATCCGTATCAGTGTTCATCCTTTCAGGGTGCCAGACGAACCCCAGTTTCGAAAGGGATCAGGAAGTCATAGGAGGAAGTCCCGCTGTCAAACGCAGGGCGGTTCAAAATTGCTATGAAACGACAAAGAAAAAGTCCAAGAGTTCCAAAATTGCCGTGGCTGAAGCCATGAATGTCAGCCCGAAGAGCAACGTCGACATGATCTTCTGCACGCGATTAATCGACGCCATCGCAAGTAAAAGAATTACATACAGTGATTTGAATAGCGGAAGCCCGGCCTTTATTCGCGCCATGCAGGCCAGATAATTTGTGATCCGGCAAATCTTGCGGATAGGAACGGCGGCCTGCGGAAAGTAAATAATTCCGACATGCAGCGCTCAAAAAAATGCCGCACGGGAGATCAGGCCCGTGCGGCGTTTTTCGTTCTCAGGCGGGCGGGGCGATATCAGGCCCGCCAACTCCAGTCATACATAACCCGGCGCCAGGACCATGGAAGCGCCCTGAAATAGCGATCAGAACTCCTGCCAGTCGCCCTTTGTATCGACAGCGGCGTTGCCCGAAAACGCCGAGGCGATCTTGCGACCCAGCGCGCGGACGGGGGATGCCACATATTTGTCGTTGCCGGCGGCGCTGCGAACCGGAGCAGGCTGGCTTTTTTGCTGATAAGCGCCATCGGCGAGCCTGAACTGGGAGAGCAGCTGGTTGAGCGACGCCACTTCCTTGGCCAGGCTGTGGCTTGCGGCATTGGTTTCTTCCACCATGGCTGCATTTTTCTGTGTGTCCTGGTCCATCTGGTTGACCGCCGTATTGATCTGCTGCAGGCCGGAAGATTGTTCCTGCGCGGCCTCAACGATGGAGACGACGTGCCGGTTGATTTCCTGCACTTCGGAAACGATGGTCTCCAGCGCCTTGCCGGTGTCGCCCACCAGCTGCACGCCCTGCTGCACCTGGTCGTTCGAGGTGGTGATCAGCGCCTTGATCTCCTTGGCGGCGCTCGCGGAGCGCTGGGCGAGCTCACGCACCTCCTGCGCCACCACGGCGAAACCCTTGCCGGCCTCGCCGGCACGGGCGGCTTCCACACCGGCATTCAGCGCCAGCAGATTGGTCTGGAAGGCGATTTCGTCGATAACGCCGATGATGTTGCTGATCTCGTTGGCCGATTTGGCGATCTGCTCCATGGCGACCACGGCGCGGCGCACCACCTGGCCGGATTGTTCGGCGCCCGCCTTGGCGCGGCTGACGATCTGGCCCGCCTCCTGCGCGCGTTTGGTGGAATCCCTGACCGTCGTCGTGATTTCTTCAAGCGCAGCGGCTGTTTCCTCCACGGCTGCGGCCTGCTGCTCGGTGCGCTTGGCCAGATCGTCGGCGGCAGACTTGATCTCGTTTGCGCCCGCGCCGATGCCGCTGGCGTTCTGCGCCACCTTGGTCAGTGCAGCCTGCAGCTTTTCGGCAGACATGTTGAAATCATTGCGAACGCCATCGAGCGTCGCGGTGAAAGGTTGGCCGATGCGATAGGAAACATCGCCTTCCGAAAGCTTCGAGAGACCGGCTGCGAGATTGTCGACGGCGAATTTGACATCGGCCGCCTCCGTTGCCTTCTGCTGCTCGCGCTCAATCCGGTCTTTCTCCGAGAGGCTGCGATTGGCTTCGGTTTCCTGTTCGAGGCGAATGCGCTCGATGGCGTTTTCGCGGAACACCTGAACGGCTTTCGCCATCTGGCCCACTTCATCCCGGCGCGCCGTGCCGTCAATCTCCGTGGCCGTTTCGCCACCGGCGAGCGACACCATGCGTTCGCGCAGACGGGCGATCGGCGTGGTGATGCCACGAGACGCCACGAACAGCGCCAGAATGATGCCGATCGCAAAAGCAACGCCGACTACCACCAGCGAGCTGAAGATGGTCGAGTTGGTCTGATCCGTCAGTTCGTTGCTTCCCTCGACGACGCCCTTGGAAAGTTTTTCCAGGAGGGCGGCGATTTCGTTTCCGGTCGAGCGGATCACGATGTCGGCCTTCAGGAGTTCAGCGGCGGATTCCGCATTACGGTTGGACGAACCGAATTCCACGGCCTTGTCGGTCAAGGCGATAATGCCCTGAGCCTGGCTCAACAGCTTGTCCAGCGCCGGAGCTTCCTCCGGGAAAATGGTTTTGACCCCATTCAGACGTGATATCAATGCCGTCCTGTCCGTCTCATATTCATGTTTGACAACCTTGAAGTCAGGATTGCCGGCGTCATAAGCCATGACCTGATAGGCGCCATAGGCCATGGCCTGTAGGTTACGGTTCGCACGGGAAAGCTCCACCAGAGCGGCGTTGTCATTGGCGATAAAAAACGAGTAGGCCGTGTCCGCTTGCTTGTAATGGGTGGCCATGTAAGCCGTGGCGCCAAGGCCGACGATGCAGAGCGGAAGAATGAGCGACAGGATTTTGGTGCGGATACTGGCGTTTTGGAGAAAAGACACGGGGAACCTCAGATCATTGAAAAACCGCTCCTTCCCCGTGCCGGAGGTGTTCGGCGAGACTGACATTGCACGTCGAACGCCTCGATCATCGAAGCTCCGCCAGCCGTATCATCGGCTCTCACTGCACCTGCTTCATGCATGCGCCGGGAAAGCCGCCCGTCCCTTCAAATACGGACAGGCCACCGCCCCGGATGGCCTGGCGGCTCCGCAAGGAAAGCGGAAACGCCACGCCGAATTTCGAGGAACGGAATGAAATCAACCGGTTCTTCAGCCGATGCGCCTTCCGTTTGTTTTTCAAAGAAATGATTATATTGAAAAACTTTATAATTCCTTCACGATCACCGGTGTCAGCGGCTCGAGGCAAAAGAACGCGATCTTCGCGCGTCGCTGCGTCGCTGGAAGATCAGGGCGACAAGGGCGAGCCCGGCCATGGCGGCGAATATCACGGCTATGTCGCGATAGGCGCCAGCAAAACCGAACCTGGCAATCCACGGCTGGCTTGCCAGCGGTGAGATGAAATGCCCGAGAAACATCGAAGCGGTGACGATGCCGGCGATACGCCCGCGCAGTCTGAGCGGCGCCAGCATGATGGTCGTGGACATGATGCCCGGCATCACCACACCAAGGCCAAATCCCACCACCGCAAGCGATGACAGCATGGCGACCAGCCCCTCGGCCATGGCAAGCAGCGCAAAACCCGCCGCCATCAACACCAGCCCGGCGGCAATGATGGCGGTAACGCTGACCTTTGCCCGCAACCGCCCGAAATTGAGTGCCGCCAGCGCCCCGGCCAGATTAAAAATGCCGATGGCGTATCCCGCAATGCTGCCGGAAAACACCCCAAGCTCCCGCAGGAAAAACGGCAGCTGCGAGGGGATGGTGTAGAACAGGGCATTGACGAGAAATACCGCCAGCGCCAGCAGGCCCACCAGCAGCCAGTTGACCGCAAAGTCCTGTTCGCCTCCAGCCTTGATAGCGCCATCGTTCCTCACCGGCTCCGTCAGAAAGAACAGGGCTGCCGGCAGAATGAGCAGGGCGACGGCATAGACCGCGAAGGGCGCGCGCCAATGCAGATCCGCCAGCAAACCGCCCGCCACCACAAAAACCACGCCGCCGATCTGCGTAAAGGCCTGTTGCAGGCCGAGATAGCGCTCCCGCGCCGGGCCTTCGAAATAATCACCCACCAGCGCCGTGCCGATCGTCATGATCGCGCCGATCGCCAGACCGAGAAAGGCGCGCCCGATGAGCAGGCCGGCAAGACTTTCGGCAAAAAGGCCGGACATGCCGGAAAGGCTGTAGAGCAGGATCGCGCCGAGCAGCAGCCGCTTGCGGCCGAAGCGATCCGCCAGCATCCCGGCAATGGGGGCGCAGAAGGCCACGAAAACCGACGGCAATGTCAGCACCATGCGGCTCATGATATCCACATGCGGCGTCGACAGGAAAGTCTGCTCTATGGCCGGCAGCGAAGGTGCAACCGTGGTTCCGGCCATGATGGTGAGCGTGGCGACGAACAGGAGCGTCACTTTCAACGCGAGGGATTTTTCGGTCATTCTCACGCCCCCTTGTAAGGCGTTGCGGACCGCGCCTGTTTCAGCGCCCGCGCCCACCAGCCAAGCTTGTTCATCATCGTCTCCAGCGCGCCTGCCGCCGCCGCGCCGGCATCGAGCTGGCCGGCGGCATCGACACGATCCCAGGGATTGGAGAAGCTGACGACATCGCGGATCGTCACCGCATGCAGTTCCGCAAAAACGGGGCGAAGCTGTTCGGCGGCGCGAAGGCCACCGGAAATCCCGCCATAGGACACGAAGGCCACCGGCTTGGCGCCCCATTCGTCATAGGCGGAATCGATCAGCACCTTCAGCGCGCCGGGGTAACTGCGGTTATATTCCGGGGTGACGACGATGAAGGCATCGGCGCCATCGAGGCTTTGCCGAAGCTGCCGCACCGAGGCGCGCTCGGGCGCGTGGTCCTGCGGCAGATCGAGTTCGCGCGGGTCGATGACCGCAAGCTCCAGTCCGGGCAGAGCCTTCAGCTGGTCAAGCAGCCATTGGCCGACAACATCGCAGAAGCGCGGGTTGCGGGCGCTGCCAAATATGATCCGTATGGAAAGTGTATCATCGCTCATGGAACGTCCTTCAACAGTGTTCCATGTCCTGATAATTCCTCAACTATAGTTGAGGTCAATAGCCGCATACAAAAAAGCGGCAGGTTTTGAAACTGCCGCTTTGATTTATGATGGTGGCGTCAACTGCGACGCCGGGCGCCTCAGGCGGCCGCCCGCCGCAACGCTGTCGCAACCCTGTGAATATGCGCAGCACCAATACCGCAGCAGCCGCCGATCATGGTCGCGCCGGCATCCGCCCAGGAGCAGGCAAAACGGGAATAGACATCGCCGGTCAGATCGGCACGCGTGTCATGCAGCCCTTCATTGGCGGCGGAATCACCCTGCTCGCCTTCAAAGGCATTGGCGTAGACGCCGATTTCCAGGGACACACCCTTTTCCGCGAAGACAGCGGCGGCCGTCTCAACCGCGGCTTTCATGACTTCCGGCTTGCTGCAATTGAACAGAAGGGCGGTCGCGCCCGATTGCGCCGCCCATTCAGCCGCCGCCTTGACCGTTTCACCGGAGCGAAGCGCAGGCTCGCCGCCGACCGCAGCCGCATCATCATTAAGCGTGAAGGAAATCCAGAACGGTTTGCCGGTTGCGGCAACGGCCTCGCGCACCGCCTCGCCCTCGGCGATCAGGCTGAGCGTCTCGCCGAGCCAGACATCGACATGCGGCGCAAGATTATCGACCAGCACCTTCAGATAAGCCTGCACCCGCGTGGCATCGAAATTCTGCGGCTCATAGGAGCCGAAGATCGGCGGCAGTGAACCCGCCACCAGCACCTTGCGCCCGGCGGCATCCGCCGCTTCGCGCGCCAGCTTGCCCGAAAGGGCGATCAGCGATGCGCCGTCCTTCTGAAAACGCTCTTCGCCGATGTGGAAGGGCACCAGCGCATAGGAATTGGTGGTGACGACATCGGCGCCGGCTTCGATGAATTCCTGGTGCACCTGCCGCACGATCTCGGGCGCGTCGATAAGCGCCAGCGCCGACCATTCCGGCTGTTTCAGCACGGCGCCAAGCCGCTGCAATTCGCGGCTCATGCCGCCGTCGAGGATACGGATTGTGCTCATGGTCATAACTCCCTGAATGTTTATCGCCGGACCGGCACCTGCTGTTCGACGAGACCGAAACAGCGGGCGATGATGGCGGTGAGAATGAGATAAAAGACGGTGACGACGATCAGCGGCTCATAGACGAGCAGCGTGTCCTGCCGCACCTTGTAGGCGACGGCGTAGAGATCCATGACGGTCACGGTGAAAGCAAGCGGCGTGGCTTTCAGCTGCATCACCACCTCGCCGGCAATGGTCGGCAGCGCGATGCGGATGGCGCGCGGCAGCCAGATGCGGCGAATGAGGGTGAAGCGGCCCATGCCGAAAGCCCTGCCCGCCTCCAGCTCGCCTTTCGGCACCGCCAGCAGCGCGCCGCGCAGAACTTCCGCCTCATAGGCCGCATAATTCAGCGTGAAGCTGACGGCCGCGAAGAAGAACCCTTCGCGCAGCACCGGCCACATGAAGCTTTGCCTGATGCCTGGTATCATCGGCAGAAGCGAGCCGACGCCGTAATAAAGCAGCCAGAGCTGGATGAGCAGCGGCGTGCCGCGGAAGAAGGTGCAATAAGCCCGCGCCGGGATTTTTGTCATCCGCCCGCCGCTCACCTGCGCAAAGGCAAGCCCGATGGCCAGAAGAAACCCGATGCTGACGGAGATGACAAGCAGCGCCACCGTCTGCCATGCGCCCGATAGAAGAAGCGGCCAATATTTCGCGACCCATGAAAAATCCATGCCGTCCCCTCCTCAGGCCAGGGCCGGCTGGCCGCGCCGCACGCGGCGTTCGATCAGCGAAAAAACGAGGTTCGAAACGAGCGTGATGGCGAGGTAAAGCAGGGCGGCGGCAAGGAAGAACAGGAAATATTGCTTGGTGCTGGCCCCGGCCAGCCGCGTCGCGAGCGCCAGTTCCTGATAACCGACAACCGCCACCAGGGCGCTGTCCTTGGTCACCGCAAGCCAGAGATTGCCAAGCCCCGGCAAGGCGTTCGGCAAAAGCGCCGGCAAGACCACCCGGCGGAACCGCAAGCCCGGCGACATGCCGAAGGCGCGCGCCGCCTCGATCTGCCCGTTCGGAATGGCAAGGATCGCACCGCGCAGCACCTCGGTCATATAGGCGCCCTGCACGAAACCCAGAACCGCAACGGCGGCAACGAAACCGTTGACCTCCAGCGCCGGCATGCCCGCCAGCAGCAGCAGCCGGTTGAGACCGTCAGTACCGGCATAATAAAGCCCGACGATAAGGATCAGCTCGGGAACGGCGCGGATCGCAGTGGTATAGAGGTTGAGCAGCAGGCCAAGCGGCCTGTTGCCCGAAAGCTTGCCGAGCGCCCCGGCCATGCCGATGACAAGGCCGATCAGATAGGCGCCGGCGGAAATGGCAAGCGTCGACGCCGCACCCTTCAACAGGGTGCCGCCCCATCCCGGAGGATAGGGAGACAGAAGTTGCAACGTGGTTTCAAGGCTTGCCATATGCGTGACCGATCAGACCGAATTACTGCCCGTAAATATTGAAGCTGAAGTACTTCTTGCTGATCTCGTCATATTTGCCGCTGGCGCGCACGGCGGCGATTGCCGCATTCAGCTTGGCCTTGAGTTCGGTGTCTTCCTTGCGCAGGCCGCCCGAAACGCCGAGACCGAGGATTTCCTTGTCGTCGGCGACATCGCCCATGTCGGCGCAGCAATCCTTGCCCGCGTCACTCTTCACGAAAGCGTCGAGAACGATGGAATCGCCGAAGACATAGTCGATGCGGCCGGCCGCGAGATCCTGAAACGCCTCGTCCAGCGTCTGGTAGGTCTTCTCATCGGCGACACCGGCGAAATACTTCTTGTAATATTCGGACTGGATCGTCGCCACCTGAATGCCGATGGTCTTGCCCTTGACGTCCTCGGCCGTCGCACCCGCCTTTTCACCCTTGGCGCCGATCAGCTTGCTCGGCGTGTTGTAATATTTGTCGGTGAAATCGATGATCTTCTGACGCTCTTCCGTGTTCGACATGGAGGACCAGATGACGTCGAATTTCTTCGTCTGCAGCGCCGGGATGAGACCATCCCAGGACAGTTCCACGATCGAGCATTTTTCCTTCATTTCGGCGCAGACGGCGTCCATGAGGTCGATTTCCCAGCCCTGCCACTTGCCGCTGGCGTCCTTGGCGAAGAAGGGCGGATAGGCCTCGTTCATGATGCCGAAGCGCACATCGGCGCTGGCGGTGAAGGCGGAAAACGCAAATGCCGTTCCGGCAAGCAGCGTGGCGAAGAATTTCATTCAAGTCTCTCCTGTTAAAACGGACTGTCAGGCAAAAGGGGTCAATTGGCGAGCGCGCCGGTGAATTCCCGGCAGCGGGCGCTCGTGGGGTTGCCGAACACCTGCGCCGGCGGCCCCGCCTCCTCCACCCGGCCCTGATGCAGAAACACGACCTGCGAGGACACATCGCGCGCAAAGCGCATCTCGTGGGTGACGAGCAGCATGGTGCGGCCTTCCTCGGCCAGATCACGGATGACCTTCAGAACCTCTCCCACCAGTTCCGGATCAAGCGCCGAGGTGGGTTCGTCGAACAGCATCACCGCCGGCTCCATGCAGAGAGCACGCGCGATGGCGGCGCGCTGCTGCTGCCCGCCGGAAAGGAATGCCGGATAGGCGTTTTTCTTGTCATGGAGCCCGACCTTGTTCAGCAGGGCTTCGGCCTTTTCGATCGCTTCCTGCCGTCTGACGCCGAGAACATGAACCGGGGCCTCGATGACGTTTTCCAGAACGGTGCGATGGGCCCAGAGATTGAAATTCTGGAACACCATGCCAAGACCGGTGCGCAGTTTTTCCACCTGCCGCCAGCTTTTCGGCACGGCCTTGCCGTCGCGGCCGGTTTTTGTGGCGATTTCCTCGCCATTGATGATGACGCGGCCGCGATCAGGCGTTTCGAGAAAGTTCATGCAGCGCAGAAAGGTGCTTTTGCCGGAACCGGAAGACCCGATGATCGAGATGACATCGCCCTTGTGGGCCTGCAGCGAAACGCCCTTCAAAACTTCATGCGTGCCGAAGCTCTTGTGGATGTCATCCGCCTCGAGCGCGCAGGCGCCTGTATCTGCCATCGATTGACCTAGCCGATCCGTTTTTTTGAGTGCCGCCGCGCCGATACCCCTGGGTTTGCGATGCGATTTGCACAATAACAAAGACTTGAGCCGCGCATGTTTAGCGAAAATAGCTGCAGACGCGCGCAACAATCGGCTCTTTTACATATTTGCAACGAAAAATCATTTCAAAATATCACCTGGAACGAACAACCGGGGAAACCTGCCGCCGTTCAGGTGTCGGGGCCGCGCCAGTTCTGTCCGGTTCCCCCTCCGCCTCGTCTTCCACGAGGCTGGCATTGGCCTGAAGATGCAGGCCAATCACCGCCACGATGAGGAAGAACCAGACGAACCCGGTGCTGAGGAAAAACAGCGTCTCCAGAAAGCCGTAGAGCAGCACGTAAAGCCATACGCCGACATAAAGCCGCGTCAGCGGACTGTTGCGCGTGGCGTCATTCATTTTGCCGAGATACTGCAGCGGCAGGAGATAGATCCACACCATCACCAGCACCAGGCCGGGCACGCCGCCAGCCAGCAGAAGGTCGAAATAACCATTGTGCGAATCCGGCGCGGTCGTCGCCCAGGTATTGTTCTCGGTAAAACTCGACATCAGGGTGTCGCTGCGCCAGAAGGCCTGATAGCCATATCCGAGGAGCGGGCTTTGGCGGATATAGTCGATGGCGACGGTCCAGATATCCCGTCTGCCGGTAAAGCTGGCGTCAAGCCCCAGCTTCGTCAGCATCTGCGAAAAGACGGGATCGACCGTGGTGCCGACGGTCACCAGCGCGAAAACCGCCAGAAACAGGGTCACGACCGGGTAGCGCCAGCGGGGCCAGCGCAGGATGAACCAGCCTGTCGCAATGATGATCGGCATCAGCCCGAGCGCGGTCTTGCCGCCGGACTTGACCAGAAAGACCAGCGACAGCAACAGCACCGACAGCCCGCCGATGAAAGACCAACGCTTGCAGAGATAAATACCGACGATGATCAACACCGCCATGACCGAGGCGGCCTCGTTCTTGTGGCGGAAAACCCCGCGCCAGTCCCCCGCCAGCAGCGGTTCCAGCGCATCGCTTGCCTGGTGGATCGAGCGCGAGGGCAGCACGGTTATTCCGAAATAGCACAGGAACAATATGATCAGGGCACATGTGGCGAGCAGCGTCGTGAAATGCCGCTCGGTGCGCGGCAATTGCAGGAAGCCACCGGCAAGCACGCAGATAATGGCGCACATGACCAGCCGCCTGAGCGAAAATAGCGGCGCTTCACCCGCAAGCGAGGTCAGGACAAACCAGCCGAAAATCGCCGCCATCAGCAGGCGCGGCATGAAGAGGATGGAAAACGACCGCTCCTTCGCCATGAAGGCCAGGAAACTGAAGAACAGGATGATCGCCGTCAACTGGTTGAGCAGGTTGGACCCGGCCGCCATGGCGGAGCCCTGATAGGTCGATGAGAGCGAGATATAGGGCGAAAAGCCGACCGTGAAATACAGGAAAGTCACGTAAAACAACGCGTCCCGCCAGTAGCCCCGCCCCTGTTCTTCACGCGCTGCATCCATAAGGGGTTTTTCTCTCCCTCTTTCCTGAAGCCACCCGCATTAAAACTCGTGCTTCTCATATTCGATAATACGAATATCCCGCGCAAATCCTATTTTTTAGTTATCCGTGATGCACGGGCAAATAGCACCGCGATTGGTCGCTTTTCCTCGGGAAATCGGAGCCCGGACACAAAGGACAAGACAGAAGCTTGCCAAAATTGACGCAAGACCCCAAAAAATCGCCTACAAAAATTTATCCATATTTCATCCAAAGGTTGCTTGCTTGAGCGTATTTTGTTAACCTCAACCGATGCGACTTATACAGATTAATATCTTGATATTAATATGATTTATTCCAAACCCGATACTTTCGATCCCACCGGATTGCAGGTTTTATATCTATATTAATACATTCAAATATACGCTGCCTATGGTTGATTTCGTCAATGCACAAAAGGTGGGGGCCGACGGTGGACGTTCCGATACACACCCATATGGACGATGGCGATAGCGGTCACTTGACACAACGCCCGGTTCAAATCGGTGTGTCTGGCATCCGCCCGATGCGCAGGGAAGACGTCCCGGCTGTCGAGGCCGTGCTCAACAGCGCTTTCAGAAAGACCGGGCAAGAGCGGAACTTCGATTTCCGCTCCTATATCGAAAAACTGTTTTTCGGCAGTCCCGCCTTCAGTCCGGAAAACGGCAGCGTTGTCTACGATGCCGGGGAGAACGGGGTCACCAGCGTCATCCTCGCCGTGCCCATGCGCTTCGTTGCGAATGGAAAAACCATCACCGCGCGGCTGCTCTGCGCCTTCGCATCGGACGGGAAACGCGGCGCGCTTGGCGCGGCGCGCCTGTCCCGTGGCATGCGGGCATCCAAACACGACATGCTGTTCTCGGATACGGCTTCACCTGTGAGCGCCGATCACTGGGTGGCGACCGGCGGCAACATGTTGCCGATTGAAAGCCTGCAATGGCACAAGGCGCTCAAGCCCTTCTGCACCATTGCCCTGCGCATGCCGCGCCGTTCCAAATTGGCCAAAACCACGCTTGCGCTGACCACGCTCGGTTTCGTCGATGGAATCCTCAGACGATGGAAAAAGGGTCTGCGACCGCAGGAGGCGGCCGGCGCCACGGTCAAAACGGTTGACTACGAAACCTTCCGTCGCAGGGCGCTCACGATGATCGAGCGTTTTTCCATTCGCCCGGAATGGTCTCACGAGGAGTTTCACTGGCTGATAGAGATGAGCAGGGCCAATGAAAGCCTCGGTGAACTGCAAGGCGTGATGATCGAGAATGCCGCAGGCCATGCCATGGGTGCTGCGCTGTTTTTTGGCCAGCGGGGACGAACCGCCTATGTGCTTAATCTCGTCTGCGATGCCGGCTGCGAAAACGATGTGCTCAACACCCTGTTCCGCCATTTCGATGACGAGAACTATGCGCATGTCACCGGCATGTCGCAGCCGTTTCTCATCAATGCGCTTTACCGCCAGAACCACATGAGCTTCCGCCATGACGGTTATTTCTGCATGGCGACCCGGGATGACGACCTCAGGGAAAAAGCGCTGGCCGGAGATATCTATATTGGCGGGCTGTGCTCTGAAAGCTGGAGCAAGCTCATAACAGACTATTGAGGCCTCCACCCGGCAACGGGACGGAGCGCCGACCGGGCACCCTCAAGCCTAGCTGAACCGCCCGACATTGGCCGAGATGAGATGGCGCAGCGCTTTCGCATAACGTTTGGAGCGCGTCTTGGCCGCCAGCGCGCTGGTCCAGTCCACCATCGATCCGTTGATATCGAAATCGCCGAGCTGTCCTTCCGGAATATCGCCCTTTTCGATGCGCTCGACGATGGAGGCGAGCGCCGCATAAAATTCCGGCGAGCGATAGGGCGGATGCAGCGAATACATGCCCTTGCCCGTGCCGAGAAAATCGAGCCGGTGGACGCCGGTGCGCATCATGTTTGTGCTCAGCACTTCCTCGGCGGGCATGGAGACCGGCTGCTGGTTATAGGCATAGGAGCGGATGCGCCGTTTGACATCGGGCCTGAGCAGCTCCAGCGAACCGATCCGCTTCGCAAAACGGTCCATGTCGATCAAGAAAAGCCGGGTGGAAACGGTGGCGAAACGCCAGGTGGGAATGCGTGACGGCAGCTTGCGCGGCTCAGGGATGTTCTTCACGCCGGGCATGCCGACATGGCGGGAAATATCGAGATCGCCGCGCACCGTCGGCGGCCCGGAAAAGGGCGTGATGCACAGCGCATCCGGATTGGCCTTTTGCAGCGCGATCGCCTCGGCGAACCAGCTCTGGCTGCCGCCGCCGAACATCATGTCGCTGTCCATATGCAGCACGTAACGGGCATTGGCGCGTTTGATGCCATGGAAATAGACATGGAAGGGCCCGCCGTCAAAAGCCTTGGCGGGATAGGGAATGGGCGAGCGGGAAAAGAAGGCCTGCGTCACCGCGCTGCGCGCCGCATCGCTGTAATCGACGATATCCACATGCAGATGCGGATAGTTGGTTTGCATTTCCTCCAGCATGTCGAAGAGACGCTGGCGCGCCGCGTCGAAACCGTTGCCCTTGTAGCGGCCGGCGCCCACCTGGCCCGTATCGACGGTCAGGAGAATGCGATCCACCTGTCCGCCCCAGACCCGCAGCTGATGCGGCAGGGTCAGGGCCGCATGCGGGGCATCGAAGGGATGGAGGTTGATTTGCAGCGCCTTTTGCACGGGAGGAAGCGGCATTTCAGCATTCATAGTCATGCACCACGGTTCCGGAATTCATTAATGACGGCCATCATGGGTTTTTCGTTGAAACTCCAGTCCAGCGGCAGCGGCCGGTTGGCGGTGCCGTCGCGGCGCGGATAGGCCCAGCGGATCCAGCTATATTGATCCGAAATGCCCCATGTGGTGATGGAGGAAAGCGGGCCGCCTGCAGAAGCTGCTTCCAGAAACTCGCGGACCTGACCGGTGATCAGCATGTCGCGCTCGGCCTCCGGCGACGGCAGCGTCTGGTCCATCACGTCTAGTTCCGTCACCAGGACGGCAAGACCGTAACTGCGCATTTCCGTCGTGAAGGCGGCAAGCTCGTCCTTGGCGATCGGCCAGCCGCCGCGCAAATGACCCTGCAGGCCGATGGCGTTGATCGGCGCGCCCTTTTCCAGCAGTTCGAGGATGAGATTGCGGAAAGCGGCGCGTTTGGCCGGCGATTTCTCGGCGGCAAATTCGACATCATATTCGTTGAGCACGAGCTGCGCCTTCGGATCGACCGCATGGGCGATCTCGAAAGCCTTCTTGATGGCGTCAGGCCCCGCGCCATAATACCAGGCATCACGCCGCGCGCGCACATTGCCCGGCACATCGGGGATCGGTTCGTTGACCACGTCCCAGCTGTGGATGACGTCCTTGTATCGCTCCATGACGGTGACGATATGGGTCTCCATCAGCTTCTCGACCTTCATGCCGCCGCCAATGCTCGCAAGCCAGGGCGCGTTGGAGGCATACCAGATCAGCGGATGGCCATGCATGGAAAGCTTGTGCTGACGCGCGAAGTTGGCGATTGCATCCGCAGCGGCGAAATCGAACGCATCCGCCGAAGGCCGCAGGACCTCCCATTTCATTTCGGTGACGGGGGTGATGCGCGAGCAATATTTCACCACCGCCTCGCCGATGCGACTATCGGCGGCAAGGTCAGGCAGGTAGACGGCCGCGCCATAGGGGGCGGTTTTGATCGTGGCTTTCTTCTGCGCGGCAAAGGCCGGGCCGGCCACGGCATGCAGCAGGCCAGCGCTTGCCGCACCACCCAGAAAATTCCGCCGCCCGATCCGCATCAACCCGCCTCCGCAACCCCGGCGCATCGGCGTCCGGAAGGACGCACCGCGCTTTCATTCTCAAAACATAACATTCCAATCATGCCAAAAGGATATTAAAGATTTGCAAGGTTAACCGACGTTATACCACGTCATAATTGGTGAGCCCGGCTTAATGCGGTAGTAACTTCACTGTGAGAATGCTTGGGCCGCCCCTCATGGAGTTGAAAAGCTTGGTCTCCGTTTCGATTGTCATTCCCGTTCGCAATGGCGAGCGTTACATCGTGGAAGCGATCGAAAGCGTGTTGCTGCAGGGCGGTACCATCCGCGAAGTGCTTGTCGTCGATGACGGCTCCACTGACACCACCGCGCAAAAGGTGGAAGGTTTTTCCGATCCGCGCGTAAAACTTCTGGCCCGGCCGCAGGGAAGACAGGGCGTTTCCGCCGTGCGCAATTTCGGCCTGTCGCAGGCGCGCGGCGAATGGACGATGTTTCTCGATGCCGACGACCGTCTGAAACCGGGCGCCATCGCAGCGCTTTGCGCCGGCATTTCCGGGCAGGATGTCGTCGCCGTCTATGGGGATTACGAGCGCATCGATGAAAACGGCGTCAAGATCGGCCGGCGCAATCTCATCCGCCGCCGGGAAAAGCCTGACGGTTTCATTCTCCAGCCGCTGCTCGGCGGCAATTTCATCGTCAACGGCGGCATCATGCTGGTCAGGACCCGCATCTTTCAGGACTTTGGCGGTTTCGACGAGACCTTGCGTTATGCGGAAGACTGGTACGGCTGGTGCAGGCTCGCCGCCGCCGGCCGTTTTGTCTATCTGCCCGGCCGCCATGTGCTCGATTACCGGGTGCACAGGACAAGCGTGATGATGAACCGGCTTTTGACCTTCCGGGATTGCGAACCGGCAATCGAAGCCGTGTTTTCCGATCCCGCCATCATCGCAGCCGTCTCCCCGCAGGAACTGCGGCGGCTTCGCCGCAAGTCGGAAAACCACATGAATGCCTATACCGTGGCGCAGGCCTTCCGCGCCCGCCGCTACCGCGAGGCCTTTTCGGCGCTGGCCGATACCTTCCTCAACCGCCCGCGCCAGAGCCTTCGGGCCGTCGTTTTTTCCGCCGCCGCACTTGCCGGAATTTAGGAGTTTCCATGTCCGAGATCATGCCGGAAGCGGTGGTGTGCATACCGAGTTTCCGCCGGCCGGAAGGCTTGAAGAAGACGCTCGCATCGCTCGCAGCCCAGAAGGTCGATTTTCCCTTCGCCGTCGTCGTTGTCGATAATGACGGCGCGGGTCAGCAGGGTCTCGCCGTCGCACGCGCCTTTTTCGCCGAGAGCGGCATGGCCGGTCAGGCGCTGGTGGAGCCGACACAGGGCAATTGTTACGCCATCAACACGGCCTTCCGCACCGCCCGGCAAAGTTATGCTTCGGCTGAGTGGTTGCTGATGATCGATGACGACGAGGCCGCCTCCCCCCAATGGCTTGCCGAAATGGTTTCAGCGGCAAAGTCCTTCGGCGTCGATATCGTCGGCGGACCGGTCAACCGCGAATTCGACGCCCCGGCTTCCAAGGCGGTTTTATCCCATCCGCTGTTCGGCTCCATCGAGGCGCCGACCGGCCGGGTCGAGCAAATCCACGGATCGGGCAATTGCCTGATCTCCCGGCGGGTGTTCGAAACCCTGCCGAAACCGGAATTCGACGTGCAGTTCAACTTCCTCGGCGGCGGCGACATGGACTTCTTTACCCGCTGCCGCAAGGCCGGCTTTAAATTCGCCTGGAATGCGCAGGCCGTCATCATCGAATATGTGCCGGAAAGCCGCATGGCGCCGCGCTGGATCATGGAGCGCTCGCTCCGCACCGGTATCATCAATTACAGCATCGACCGCGCCCACCGCCCCGGCCTGAAGGGCGGACTGCTGCTTGCCGCCAAAAACGCCGTCAGCCTGTGCCTGTCGCTGGTCCGCGCCATTTCCGCAGGCTTGAAAACCGGCGCATTGCTGCCCGCCACCCATCCGCCGCTGATGTCCATCGGCCGCGTGATGGCGAGCCTTGGCATAACGCTGACGCCTTACAAGGCGCCGGCGAAGAAGACCTGAAGTCCAATCACTCCAGCCATGGTTAGTTCAGGGTCTTTTCCCTGCCGAGCGAGATTGTATTTATGAGCCGTTTCTGCAAACCGAACGACGAAAAGGCCGTCGCAAGGACGAGCAGCGGCACGAGCACCGGCCAGAAGAAACAAAGGACAATGCCGGTTACCCGATAAAAATCCCAGCTCTTATCGCGGCGGGCGCCTTCGATATAGGTCATGGCGAGAGAGGTAACGGTGCCAATTCCATATATGAAAAGAGAAATGGACGTAATCACCATTGGCGGCCTCGAAATATCTCTGATTCGAATAAATTTATAATATTTGTGCAGTGTAGCGCACCCGTTCGCAGTTGCAACGGGTTTCGGCGGCGAAGCGCATCGATTCAATATGTTAGAGAAATCTCAAATTATCGGGCGGGAGAGGCGCGATGCTCTAGCGATTTTGCCCCGACGCCCCGAAGCGGTACTTCAGCAGTGAATATATGGCGATCGGATTGGTCAGCAGGTAACGTTTTCCAAGACGCTTCGGCTCGAGCATCGCCCGGTAGAGCCATTCCAGCCCCATATCCTGCATCCATTGCGGCGCCCGGCTGTTCTTGCCGGCGAGAAAATCGAAAAGGCCGCCGCAGGTCTTGATGACAGCGATGCCGGAAAGCCTGTCAAGATTGCGCGAAACGAAACGCTGCTCCAGCGGTATGCCGAAACCAACCCAGAGAATATCGGTCCCGGATGCGGCGATATCAGCGAGGATCGCCTCTTCCTCGGCCCGGCTGAAATAACCGTTGCGCCGCCCGGAAAAGACGAGGCGCGGATAGAGCCTCTGCATTTCCTCGACTGCCGCACGGTTCACGTCTTCAGAACCGCCGAGGAAATAAAACCGGCTGCCCGTCTCTTCGGCGCGCTTCGCCACCGCATGGACGAGATCAGTCGTCGCGACCCGTTCCCTCAATGCCCTCGGGCAGAATTTGCGGGAGAAGATCACCAGCGACATGCCATCGGCGTGTATCTGGTCCGCCTGCCGCAGCATGGCGTCAAATTCCCGGTCGTGATGGCAGAGCGCGATGACCTGGCCGTTCGCCGATGTCGAATAAAATGGCCGTGCACCGGCGACGCGCGCCGACGTCGCACGCAGGATGAAGTCCTGCGCCGTTTCATCAATGGTCGCGTCAGTGATGGGCAACGCCGCAAGCGGAATAACCGGCCAGACCTGACCAGTCCCCTCCGCATCCGGCATCTCTCTCCCTGTCATGATCTGTCCGGTGTCCAAGATAGGCATCGTTTCATTGTTATATTCACGCTTAGGCATAGGGTATAAGGCTTCAAACACTACGAAGAACTATCATTAATATTTTTATAAATCCCCGTATGCGGCAGGCATTTTACACGCCTGAAGGTTGTGCGCCACATTTTCTGCCTATTCCGGTTTTTCAGCCGATGGGTTAAGGGACGCGAACATCAAACCACGGAAGGGCTCCGGCCATGGAAACAATCTCGATCGACAATCGCGGCGATTTCGGCCTCTGGGCGATAGAGCGGGCAAAAGAAATCGTCGCCAACGAGGCGTCCGATCTTGCGATTTCGGTTCGCGACGGTGACGAGGCCGGCATTCGCGACGCCGGCAATGCGCTGGGTGCTGCGATCGCCGCCGCCCTGCTCGAAGTTTATGACGGCCTGATTTCGGAAGAATAACGCGGGACGAAGCCGCCCTACGGCTTAACGCGCCGCGGCTTCCGCATGATCGTCCCGGCGCAGATAACCCCAGAGACCAAGCGCCACGGCAATTCCGAGACCGAGGAACAGACCCCCGACGCCACCGGCAATCAGGAAGGTCAGCTTGCCGGGCGGCCAGCTTCTGGAATTGGGTGCGACCGGCTGCGAAATCACCCGCACATTGGTGGAATCGATCGACTGCTGTTCGGCCAGCTGGCGCGAGCGGGTCAGATAGGTCTCGTAGATCGCCGCCGCCGAGCGGGCGTCGCGATCAAGATCACGCAGCCGCACCTGCGCGTCATTGTCGGTAAAGACATTGGCGCGTTCCGCCACGGCCTTCAGCCTCAGCGCATCCAGCGAGGAGCGCGCTTCGGCGACATTAATCTTGGCCGCCTGCAGGATGCGCCGCGCCTCGTCCGCCATGCCGCGTTCCAGCATTGCCCGCTCCGCACCTGCGGTTGCAAGACGCGGATGACGGGCGCCATAGGTCAGCGTCATCGCGCCGATCTGCTGCTGCAGGGTGCTGTATTGGGCGCGGATGGTGTTCATGGTCTGGCTGTCGAAGATGGCGTCGCTCTGGGTGCGGTTCTGGGCAATCGCCGCCTCCATCTGCTTGAGACGCGATTCCTCCTGGATGAGGCGCTGCTGGGTCGCAAGCACCTGCGCATTCAGCTCGCCGGATGCGAGATTGCTGACGAGCTGGCCATTATTTTCCTGCAGGCCGTTCTCGCGACGGAAATCGGCCACGCGCTTTTCGGCGATGGTTACATTCTCGCGCATTTCCTCGAGCCGCTTCTTGAGATCGTCGACGACACGCTGGCTGCTGTCGGAGGTCGTCTGGAACAGCTCGCTTTCGAAGGCCTTCACGATCGCCTTGGAAACCGTCACGGATTTTTCCGCGTCATTGGTCCAGACCGAAAGCGTCACGACAAAGGAACGCGGATCGCGTTCCGCCGCCACCCTGTCGCCAAGCGAGCGAAGCGCACCGACCCGGTTGTCGCCATCGTCGGGTGCGGAAGAAAACATCGCTTTCAACCGGGCAAGCGGCGGGGGCGTTATGAATTCACGGTCCTGATCGAGCTTCAGCTCGTCCACCACCCGCGCCAGCACGTTGCGTGAGGTGATGGTGCGCAGCTTGCTTTCCACCTCGAGGATCTGCGTGTCGCGCTGCTGGTTGGGCGAAAACACCCCGTCATTGACGACATTCAGATTGGAGGGATTAACGACGATATCCGTATAGGTCTTGTAGCGCGGCGGCGTCATATAGGCGTAGGTGAGTGCGCCGGCGACGCAGAGAACAATCGCCAGCACGATCCAGACGATGCCTTTGCGAAGCCAGAGGATGACATCATCCACACCGATCCTGTCGATATGTTTCAGACCGGGCAGCGCAGCCGCCAGACCGCCGCTCGGCGAAGCCGTCTTCACCGGCGTCTCGGCCGCAGCCGGCTCGGCAGCAGCAGCAGCCGGTTTGGGCTCAAGATGCTCCTTCAGCACCGTGCGCTCGAAAACCTCGTCCTCATCCACCAGATCGTCCAGCAGGGAACCATGGGATTTCGCGGCGGGCGCCGTTTTTTCATCGAGCGGACGTGCCTGCTTATGTCCCGCCTTTTGAAGCCTGTACATCAGCCAATCCAACTCGAACGAACCACAAAAAAGGCCGGCAACACATGGTTCTCATCGTCGCCAGAGCCGCTATCGATGGATAAGTTTAAATATGACGGGTGAATTTTAGGTTACCCGCATCATTCCCGCCATCATCGCCTATTCGCGGCCGCCATGAAAGGGATGATTGACTTGAATGGATCGATACGGTTCTTTCAGGCGTTATATTTTTGCATTATCCATTTGACCCTCAAAAGATTTTATCGAAACGGAGTTTGGAATGAGCCTGAAATTTGGAACGAGCGGCCTTCGCGGCCTCTCTGTCGATCTGAAAGGAAAAGCCTCGGCCGTCTATGCCACGGCATTTGCGAGGCACCTTCTCACATCGGGCCAGGCAAAGGCGGGCGATCCCATTCTCGTCGGCCGCGATTTCCGCGATTCGAGCCCGGATGTTTCCGCCACCTGCATCGCTGCGCTCAAAAAAGCCGGCCTGACCCCGTTCGATTGCGGTGCGGTGCCGACACCGGCGCTGGCGCTTTATGGCCTGTCGCTGAAGGCGGCAGCGCTGATGATAACAGGCTCGCATATCCCGGCCGACCGCAACGGCATCAAGTTCTACCGCCCGGACGGCGAAATCGACAAGCAGGACGAGACGGCGATTGCCGCTCTCGCTGCCGAAATCGAGGCGGAGGGCGTAAGCGCCGAGGCGGCGACGGCGGAGGACCATTCCGGCATCTCAGCCGAACTATTCTACGAGCGCAACATCGCGCTGCTGCCTGAAAAAGCGCTCGCCGGCCTCAAGATCGGCGTTTATCAACACAGTACCGTGGCGCGCGATCTCTTCGTCGATGTCCTAGCCCATTATGGCGCCGATGTCGTTCCGCTCGGCCGCTCCGAAACCTTCATTCCCGTGGATACCGAAGCGGTTTCGCCGGAAACGCTGGCGCTTCTCAAAAAATGGTCGCCGGAGCACGGTCTCGATGCCATCGTTTCCGCAGACGGCGACGGCGACCGCCCGCTGCTGACCGATGAAAACGGTGTGCCGCTGCGCGGCGACCTCATCGGCCTGATCACGGCCAACTTCCTCGATGCCGGCGTGGTCGTCACCCCCGTGACCTCCAATTCGGGCATCGAGGCAAGCGGCTCCTTCGACGTTATCCGCACCAAAGTCGGCTCGCCCTTCGTCATCGCCGGCATGACTGAGGCGCTCGCCGCCGGCAGGAACGGCGTCATGGGTTTTGAAGCCAATGGCGGCCTGCTGACGGCCTCGGCCTTCACACTCAACGGCAGGCCGCTTTCGCCGCTGCCGACGCGGGACAGCTTCCTGCCGATCCTCGCCGTGCTGCTTCTCTCGGCAGAACAGAAAAAGCCGCTGTCGCAGATCGCCGCCGCCTATAAGCTGCCGGTCGCCGCCGCCGATCGTCTGGAAAATTTCGCCCAGGAAAAGAGCGCCGCCCTGATGACGCATCTGCGCGCCTCGCGGACCAATCTCGACGCCTTCCTCGCCCCGGTCGGCTCCGTCAAAGCGCTGAGCGACATTGACGGCCTGCGCGTGGCGTTGACCGACGGCAGCACCATCCACTTCCGCCCTTCCGGAAATGCTCCGGAAATGCGCTGCTACGTCGAGGCCGCCAATCAGGATGAGGCCGAAACGCTTCTGAACAAGGGGCTCGATCTCATCCGTAATTTCGGGTGATGTTTTGCATGATGCCGGGCTTGCCCGGCATCTGTCCTCTTTGACCTGTCGCAAATGTCGCACCCCGCCAGTGCCCTGTTGCTCTTCCGGCTCTGCGGAGCGATAAGAACCGGAGGGCCACGAGAGGCGGATTATGAGCGGCGAGACCATTACCCTTTATGAAGCGATCGGTGGCGATGCGACCGTCAGGGCGCTCACCCGGCGCTTCTACGAATTGATGGATACCCTGCCGGAAGCAGCGCGCTGCCGCGCCATCCACCCTGCCGACCTCTCGGGCAGCGAAGCGAAGTTTTACGATTATCTGACGGGATATCTTGGCGGACCGCCCGTCTATGTCGAGAAACACGGCCATCCGATGTTGCGGCGACGCCATTTCGTCGCCCCCATCGGCCCCGCCGAGCGGGATGAATGGCTGCTCTGCTTCCGCCGCGCCATGGACGAAACCATCGAGAACGAGAAGCTGCGCGAGATCATCTGGACGCCGGTCGAGCGGCTGGCCTTTCACATGCAGAACCAGGAGGCGGACAGCCAATGACCACGCAGAGCGCGACCATCGCAAGCGTGCCCCGTGAAAGATTGCGGGCCTTCATTTTGCTGCTGGGCGGCCTGCTGGGCGCGAGCGGCGTCATGCTTGCCGCCGCCGCCACCCATACCGGCGAAACCTATATGCTCGGCAATGCCTCGGCGATGGCGCTGGCGCATGCGCCGGTGCTGGTGGCGCTGCATATCGGTGCGGAGCGCATCCGAACCGCCATTCCGGCGGGCCTGATCCTCGGTCTCGGCACGGCGATCTTTGTCGGCGATCTCGTTGTCAGGCATTTTTCCGGCCACAGCCTGTTTCCTTACGCTGCACCCACGGGCGGCCTCGGCATGATCGCCGGATGGCTGGTGCTGTGTGCGGGAGCGTTTCTGAAGCCGAAGGGCTAGGTTTCAGCCCTGACGCCGCTTCCAGCGAAACGACAGGATATTGCGGCCCTCTTCAGCCGCCGCGCCTATTTCGAAAGCCGGTGTTTCACCCGGCTGGCGGGTGCGCAGATGGGGAAAGGTCACCACATTGCCGCCGCTTCTGGCGACGCGGTTGCGCCTTTCCCGTTCACCGACGATTTCATAGATATCCGTCAGGACGGGATCACCGGCCTGCTCGGCCATCTTGTGTAGTTCCACGCGGCAGGCTTCCGCCGCCGCGGGATTTTCATCGTGGAAATTACTGCGCTCGTCGCTCATCGCTGGAGGTCCGTTCATTCATCGTCTGCAGCGCCCGCTCCAGACTGGATTTGCTGCCATTGCGCAGCGGAATGAACGTCTTGCCGAATTTCTTGCAACCCGACTTCACCCGCAGACACGCATCGTGGCTGATACAGTCGATCGGGCAGAAAACGCAGTCGACGGAGGGAAGCACGGTATCGATGCGGGAGACCGCCTCACGCAATCCGCCATCGTGGTGGATAAGCTCGGCGCCGAAATTGCTGGCGATCTGGCGAAGATGCGCAACCTGACAGTCACGGCCGCCGACATAAAGAAAGCTCTTCGGACCGGAAAGCTGCTGTTCGGCCACGTCCTTCTCAGTTTGCGGCGCGCCCTTGCCCTGCTTTTCGCCGCGTCCCGGCTTTTTCTTTTCCTTGCGTGCCATTCCCTCACCTGCCGGTTGATTTTTCAATGCCCCGGACGTTCGGGATGCCGGCACCATAATAAAGATGAGTTTTGGAGTAAAGTATAAAGGTGATAATTTTCCTCATGTTTTGACATAAAGGATCGATCACATATTCGCGAGAACGGTCCCGTTCAGCCGTTTATCCGCAATCCGCCCATGAAAAGCTGCTCCAGATGCCGGGCCGCGTCTTCGAAACGGCCTTCGCCGCCATTCTTGTCACCCAGCACCGCCCGCACCTGCACGTCGAAATCCGCATAGTGCTGGGTGGTCGACCAGATAGAGAAAATCAGGTGATAGGGATCACATTTGGCCATCCGCCCGGCCTTCACCCAGGCGCGGATCACCTCGGCTTTTTCATCCACCAGTTGCTTCAGCGGGCCCTTCAGCTCGTCCTCGATATGCGGCGCGCCCTGCAGGATTTCATTGGCGAACAGGCGGCTCTCACGCGGAAAATCGCGCGACATTTCCAGCTTGCGGCGAATATAGGAGCGGATCTCGCTTTCGGGATTGCCCTTGGCGTCGAAAGCCCTGAGCGGATCGAGCCAGGTATCCAGCACCCGCTCGATCAGCGCGCGATGCATCGCCTCCTTGGTACGGAAATAATAAAGCACATTCGGTTTCGACATGCCGGCCGCCTCGGCAATCTGGTCGATGGTGGAGCCGCGAAACCCGTTCGTGGAAAAAACACTGAGCGCAGCTTCAAGAATCGCTTCCTGCTTTTCTTCCTGAATGCGGGTCCGCTTCTGTGTTTTCGCTGCTCGCGGTATGGCCATTCTCAGCTCTCTGTTTCTTTTCAATGCAATTGCCGCTACAGTATGCTTAAAAAATAATCGCCGCGTACAGTTTAGGCAAAATTAGTGCGATTCGTCACGAAAATCCCTTGCTGACGCCATGGCGAATTTGCAATGTTTACCAGCCGGTCAATTTATCCCCCATCGCCATCACAAGGCAATGGCTGTTATCTTAACCGGCAAAAAAGGGAACGGCACAAGCTTTGCTTCGATAAAAACAAAACAGGTGAGGACGACACTGCATGACGGCGGGTAAAAACTTGACGGTCAATGGCGACCGTCTGTGGGACAGTCTGATGGACATGGCGAAAATCGGCCCCGGCATCGCCGGCGGCAATAATCGCCGCACGCTGACGGATGAGGATGCGGAAGGCCGCCGCCTGTTCCAGCGCTGGTGCGAGGCGGCGGGCCTGACGATGGGCGTCGACCGCATGGGCACCATGTTCGCCACCCGCCCCGGCGAGGACCCGGACGCGCTGCCCGTCTATATCGGCAGTCATCTCGACACCCAGCCGACCGGCGGCAAATACGACGGCGTGCTCGGCGTGTTGGCCGGGCTGGAAGTGGTGCGCAGCCTGAACGACCTCAATATCAAAACCAGACATCCGATCACCGTCACCAACTGGTCCAATGAGGAAGGCGCACGCTTCGCGCCCGCCATGCTGGCCTCGGGCGTCTTCGCCGGCATTCACGATCTCGATTACGCCTATAGCCGCACCGATACTGACGGCAAGACCTATGGCGAAGAGCTGAAGCGCATTGGCTGGCTGGGCGAGGAAGAGGTCGGCGCGCGCAGGATGCACGCCTATTTCGAATATCACATCGAACAGGGGCCGATCCTTGAGGCCGAAGGCAAGCAGATCGGCGTCGTCACCCATGGCCAGGGCCTGTGGTGGCTGGAAGTGACGCTGACCGGCAAGGAAGCCCATACCGGCTCGACGCCGATGGCCATGCGCGTCAATGCCGGCTTGGCTGCCGCCCGCATCCTCGAAAAAGTGCAGGAAGTGGCGATGGCCCACCAGCCGGGCGCGGTCGCCGGCGTCGGCCAGATGATCTTCACGCCCAATTCCCGCAACGTGCTGCCCGGCAAGGTGGTTTTCACCATCGACCTCAGAACGCCCACACAGGCGAAACTCGACAGCATGCGCGCCATCTTCGAACGCGAGGTGCCCGCAATCGCCGAAGAACTCGGCGTCGGCTGCAAGATCGAAGCGATCGGCCATTTCGATCCCGTCACTTTCGACCCCGTGCTTGTCGGCCGCGTGCGCGCCGCCGCCGAAAAACTCGGCTACAGCCACATGGACATCATTTCCGGCGCCGGCCACGATGCCTGCTGGACGGCAAGGGTCGCCCCCTCCACCATGATCTTCTGCCCCTGCGTGGACGGACTTTCCCACAATGAGGCCGAGGAAATTTCACCGGAATGGGCAGCAGCCGGCTGCGACGTGCTGCTGCATGCGGTGCTGGAAACTGCGGAGATCGTGCAATGATCCTACCCACGATGGCAAGCCCCCTCATCCGGCCCTTCGGGCCACCTTCTCCCCGGCGGGGAGAAGAAACGCGCGGCAATGTTTTCGCCACCACCACCGACGTCATAAAAACCTGCAACGGTGTCTCCCATTTCTTCTCCCCGCCGGGGAGAAGGTGGCCCGAAGGGTCGGATGAGGGGGCAAGCATCATGGCCGATCACACCGGCAAAAAAGCATCGAAACGCCATTCCGGCAAAACCCCGCAAGCCCGTAAACTCCGCCGCGAGGAAACCGATGCGGAATACCGCCTCTGGTACGAACTGAAAAATCGAGGACTCAACGGCTTCAAATTCAGCCGGCAAGTTCCTCTTGGCCCTTACATCGCGGATTTCGTCTGCCGCGAGAAAATGCTGATCGTCGAGCTGGACGGATCGCAACACGCCTCTTCCACACATGATCGGCAGCGGACGCTATGGCTGAAGAAACAGGGCTACTCGGTGCTGCGGTTCTGGGACCATGAGGTTTTTGAAGAGCGTTCCTCTATGCTCAATACCATCCTGGCCGTCCTGAACGCCGAGACTTTCCTGCCCGATCATCCCGACCGTTATTCGCCAGTCCTCGTTACCGGGAACATCCACCAATGACCGCCACCATCATCAAGAACGGCATCATCGTCACCGCCGACCTCACCTACAAGGCCGATGTGAAGATCGAAGGCGGCAGGATCACCGAGATCGGGCCTGATCTGAGCGGCGGCACGGTGCTCGATGCCACGGGATGTTACGTCATGCCCGGCGGCATCGATCCGCATGTGCATCTGGAAATGCCCTTCATGGGCACCTATTCCGCCGATGATTTCGAGAGCGGCACGCGGGCGGCCCTTGCCGGCGGCACAACCATGGTGGTGGATTTCTGCCTGCCCGAGCCCGGCCAGTCGCTTCTGGACGCGCTGGCGCGATGGGATAACAAGGCGACCCGCGCCAATTGCGATTATTCCTTCCACATGGCCGTCACCTGGTGGGGCGAGCAGGTCTTCGACGACATGAAGACGGTGGTCCGGGAAAAGGGCATCAACTCCTTCAAGCACTTCATGGCCTATAAGGGCGCGCTGATGGTGAATGACGACGAGATGTTCGCCTCCTTCTCGCGCTGCGCCCAGCTTGGCGCCATTCCCTTCGTGCATGCGGAAAACGGCGATATCGTCGCGCAGATGCAGGAAAAGCTGATGGCGGAAGGCAATGTCGGGCCGGAAGCGCATGCCTATTCCCGCCCGCCCTCGGTGGAGGGCGAGGCCACCAACCGCGCCATCATCATTGCCGATATGGCCGGCGCCCCGCTTTATGTCGTCCACACCTCCTGCGAGCAGGCGCATGAAGCGATCCGCCGCGCCCGCCAGAACGGCATGCGGGTCTATGGCGAACCGCTGATCCAGCACCTGATCCTCGATGAAAGCGAATATGCCAACCCCGACTGGGATCACGCCGCCCGCCGCGTGATGTCGCCGCCCTTTCGCAACCGGCAGCATCAGGACAGCCTCTGGGCGGGTCTGGCTTCCGGCTCGCTGCAATGCGTGGCGACCGACCATTGCGCCTTCACCACCGAGCAGAAACGCTTCGGCCTCGGCGATTTCCGCAAGATACCGAACGGCACCGGCGGGCTGGAAGATCGCATGCCGCTGCTCTGGACCCATGGCGTAACCACCGGCCGACTGACGATGAACGAATTCGTCGCCGTCACCTCCACCAATATTGCGAAGATCCTCAACATCTATCCCAAAAAGGGCGCGATCCTCGTCGGCAGCGATGCGGATATCGTCGTCTGGGATCCGCAGCTGGAAAAGACCATCAGTGCGGCAAGCCAGCAATCGGCCATTGATTACAACGTGTTCGAAGGGCGGAAGGTCAAAGGCCTGCCGCGCTACACCCTGTCGCGCGGTCTCGTCAGCATCGAGGAGGCCACCATCGAAACGCAGCCGGGCCACGGCCAGTTCATTGCCCGCGACGCTTATCCAGCCGTCAGCCGGGCGCTTTCCACCTGGAAGGAACTCGTTTCGCCGCGCAAGGTGGAACGCACAGGCATTCCGGCATCGGGTGTATGACCGTGAGCACTGAGCCCAAACGCGAAATCGTCATCGCCGCAGCCGTTCTCCTCAACGAGCGGCGGCAGATGCTTGTCGTGCGCAAGCGCGGCACCACGCAGTTCATGCAGCCGGGCGGCAAGATCGATCCTGGCGAAACGCCGGAACAGGCGCTTCACCGCGAACTTGCCGAGGAAATCGGCCTGACGCTTCCCGAAAATGCCGTGCGTTATGAGGGCGTCTTTCGCGAGGAAGCCGCCAATGAGACAGGCGCCGACGTCGTCGCCCATGCCTTCATTGCAAGGCTCTATACCGATGTCACGCCACAGGCGGAGATAGAGGAAGTGCGCTGGCTCGATCTCGACCGCCACCCCGGCGTGACGATCGCCAGGCTTACGGAAACCCAAATGCTGCCGCTGGCGCGCGCGGCGCTCACGGAAAGCGACAATCAGCCAAGATGAACCAGGCCTCTCCCTATTCCGTCGTTTCCGCCAGAAAACTGGGCCTCACCTTCGAAACGGGGGATGGCCCGGTCCACGCCTTGTCTGATGTCGATCTGGACGTGGGAAAGGGCGATTTCGTCTCCTTCATCGGCCCTTCCGGCTGCGGCAAGACCACTTTCCTGCGGGTCATCGCCGATCTTGAAAAGCACACGTCAGGAGAAATCACCGTCAACGGCACGACACCGGAAAACGCCCGCAAGGACCGCTCCTACGGGTACGTCTTTCAGGCCGCCGCGCTTTATCCATGGCGCAGCATCGAAAAAAACATCGCCCTGCCGCTTGAAATCATGGGTTACGGCAAGGCGGAACAGCGCGAGCGCATCGACCGCACGCTCGATCTCGTCAACCTCAACGGTTTCGGCAAGAAATACCCCTGGCAGCTCTCGGGCGGCATGCAGCAGCGCGCCTCCATCGCCCGCGCGCTGGCTTTCGATGCCGACCTGCTGCTGATGGACGAACCCTTCGGGGCGCTGGACGAGATCGTTCGGGATCATCTGAACGAGCAGCTGCTGAAGCTCTGGGACAGGACCGGCAAGACCATCTGCTTCGTCACCCATTCCATTCCCGAAGCGGTGTATCTCTCGACGAAAATCGTCGTCATGTCGCCTCGGCCGGGGAGAGTGACTGACGTGATCGAATCCACCCTGCCGCGGGAAAGGCCGCTGGAGATCAGGGAGACGCCGGAGTTTCTAGCCATTGCGCATCGCGTGCGTGAGGGGTTGAAGGCGGGGCATGGCTATGAGGGGTGAGGTCATCGCAAGCTTTACCCCCCTCTGCCCTGCCGGGCATCTCCCCCTCAAGGGGGGAGATCGGCAGGAGGCGAGGTCTCACCCATCTCGACACTTGAGAATGAAATGGCGGAAGGGCCTCCTGCTGATCTCCCCCCTTGAGGGGGAGATGTCCGGCAGGACAGAGGGGGGTAAGCCGCATCCTCGGAGCAAACGTAACCCCCACCCACCGAGGGCTCCCCAATGACCCTCCTCCGCCACCACATCCTCCCCATCCTCACCGTCCTCCTCGCCATCCTCATCCTCTGGCACCTCGCCGTCATCTACCTCAACATGCCCTTCGCCCGCGATCAGGCAAACCGTGCCGGCCAGACGCCGAGCTTCATGGAGCTTCTGCCGCAAACCTTCGCGCAGGAACGCCCGGTTCTTCCCGCCCCGCACCAGATCATCGCGGAACTCTGGGACACCACCGTCAACAAGGCGATCACCTCCAAGCGCAGCCTCGTCTATCACGCGGGCGTCACGCTCTCGGCCACACTCCTCGGTTTCGCCATCGGAGCTGTCCTCGGCATCCTGCTCGCCGTCGCCATCATCCATAACCGCGCCATGGACGGCTCCGTCATGCCGTGGATCATCGCCAGCCAGACGATCCCGATCCTCGCCATCGCGCCGATGATCATCGTAGTCCTGAATTCCATCGGCATTTCCGGGCTGTTGCCCAAGGCGCTGATCTCCACCTACCTTTCCTTCTTCCCCATCGTCGTCGGCATGGTGAAGGGCCTCAGAAGTCCCGAAACGCTCCAGCTGGACCTGATGCACACCTATAATGCCTCACCGGCGCAGATCTTCTGGAAGCTGCGCTGGCCGTCGGCGCTGCCCTATCTCTTCACCTCGCTGAAGATCGCCATCGCCATTGCGCTGGTCGGCGCCATCGTCGGCGAATTGCCGACCGGGGCCGTCGCCGGGCTCGGCGCGCGCCTGCTTTCCGGCTCCTATTACGGCCAGACAGTGCAGATATGGGCCGCCCTGTTCATGGCCGCCGGCGTCGCGGCCCTGCTGGTGTCGATCATCGGCATCGCCCACGCCGCCGTCCTCAAGAGAATGGGAGCCCGGCCATGACAAATCCCGTCTGGTTTATCAGCGCGATCCTGTTCTGGCTTGCCGCCTGGGCCTTCAACGAATGGCTGGTGCGCCACAGCTTCTCGTCACCGGCGGCAAAGCGCATGAGCCGCATGGCCGTGCCGCTTCTCTTCGGGCTGGCCATTCTCGCGCTCTGGGAAGGCGTGGTGCGCGGTTTTTCCGTACCGCCCATCCTGTTGCCTGCCCCGAGCGCCATCCTTGCGCGCCTTCTCACCTCCCTGCCGATCCTCTGGGCCGATTTCCGCCAGACCTTCCTCAAATCGGTGCTGACGGGTTATGTGCTCGGCTGCGGCCTCGGCTTCATCGTCGCCATCCTCATCGACCGGTCGCCTTTCCTCCAGCGCGGGCTGCTGCCCATCGGCAATTTCGTCTCCGCTCTGCCTGTTGTCGGCATCGCCCCGATCATGGTCATGTGGTTCGGTTTCGACTGGCAGTCGAAAGTGGCCGTCGTCGTCATCATGACGTTCTTCCCGATGCTGGTGAACACGGTTCAGGGGCTCGCCGCCTCCAGCCACATGGAGCGCGACCTGATGCGCACCTATGCCGCCGGCTGGTGGCCAACGCTGATAAAACTGCGCCTGCCCGCCGCCTGGCCCTTCATCTTCAACGCCCTGAAGATCAATTCCACACTGGCGCTGATCGGCGCCATCGTCGCGGAATTCTTCGGCACGCCCATCGTCGGCATGGGTTTCCGCATCTCGGCGGAAATGGGCCGCAGCAATGTCGATATGGTCTGGGCCGAAATCGCCGTCGCGGCGCTTGCCGGCTCCGGCTTTTATGG
Source organism: Agrobacterium sp. 719_389 (assembly GCF_900188475.1). NCBI lineage: Bacteria > Pseudomonadati > Pseudomonadota > Alphaproteobacteria > Hyphomicrobiales > Rhizobiaceae > Agrobacterium > Agrobacterium sp. 719_389. The sequence goes on along the minus strand of NZ_FYEM01000006.1, from coordinate 8,769 downwards.
TCTGGTGGCGCTCGCTGAGCGGGCCGTCACCTTCTGGCATCCGTCCGTCCGTGGGGGACGAACGTAAATAACGAAAAAGGGAACAGCGATGAAAATGAAACTTGCATCCATGCTTCTTGCCGGTGCGTCACTTCTGACGGCGGTGAGCGCCGAGGCCGCCGACAAGATCACCCTGCAGCTGAAATGGGTGACCCAGGCGCAATTCGCCGGTTATTACGTCGCCAAGGATAAAGGGTTCTACGAGGCAGAGGGCCTCGACGTCGATATCAAGCCGGGCGGCCCGGATATCGCGCCTGCACAGGTTCTGGCCGGCGGCGGCGCCGATGTCATCGTCGACTGGATGCCGTCAGCACTCGCCACCCGCGAAAAGGGCGTTCCGCTCGTCAACATCGCACAGCCGTTCAAATCGTCAGGCATGATGCTGACCTGCCTCAAGGAAACCGGCATCACCAAGCCGGAAGACTTCAAGGGCAAGACGCTCGGCGTCTGGTTCTTCGGCAATGAATATCCGTTCCTGTCGTGGATGGCGCATCTGAAAATCCCGACCACCGGCGGCGCGGATGGTGTCACGGTTTTGAAGCAGGGCTTCAACGTCGATCCGCTGCTGCAAAAGCAGGCTGCCTGCATTTCCACCATGACCTATAATGAATATTGGCAGGTCATCGATGCCGGCATCAAGCCGGAGGAACTCGTCACCTTCAAATACGAGGCGGAAGGCGTGGCGACGCTGGAGGACGGTCTTTACGTTCTCGAAGACAAGCTGAAGGACGCCAAGTTCAAGGAAGACATGGTCAAATTCGTCCGCGCTTCCATGAAGGGCTGGAAATGGGCGGAAGAAAACCCTGACGACGCCGCCGGTATCGTTCTCGAAAACGACGCCTCCGGCGCTCAGACCGAAAAGCACCAGAAGCGCATGATGGGCGAAGTCGCCAAGCTGACGGCCGGCTCGAAGGGCGCGCTGGACAAGGCGGATTACGAGCGCACCGTCAAGACGCTGCTGGGCGGCGGTTCCGATCCTGTCATCACCAAGGAGCCATCGGGCGCCTACACCACCGAAATCACCGATGCGGCGTTGAAGTAGTCGAATTTACCCTGGATGCATGGAACGCGCGGCACCGTCCGCGCGTTTTTTTTCAATGGTAACCCTTTTGATGAATTACAATATCCCGACCTATACAAAAATGTATATCAACCATCGCGGCTATGCGGATTGATTTGTACGACAACAAGAATTACAGTCCCGCCCACAAGACTGCCAAATTTGATCTTGTAAAGAAAGCACTCGGCAAAGGTGCTTGAGATTCGCGTTGAGGGGCGTTTGAATCGGGAGGATCGAAAAGGAAGTATTGTGATCCCTTGTTTCACATTCGCTATCGCATGACCTTCTAATATACGCCGCAAGGCTGCAGGACATGCGATCGAATATTGCGCGAGCCAAGACACATGCAGCATAAAGTCACGTTTAACCGCTTTGTACTCCTTCTTCTTTCCGCAACGGCGCTCCCCCTTTCCGCAGCCGCCGAAGGAGAGGCGCAGGCACCGGTCAAACAGCAGAACCTGCCTTCCATCATCGTCGCACATGCCGCAAAACGCGATCTCGTGGACCGTATCATCGCGACAGGCACGATCCGCCCCGTGGACGAAATCTACGTCCAGCCGCTGGTCGACGGCCTGTCGATCGACACGCTGAACGTTGATATCGGCGACAGGGTGGAAGCAAATGCGGTTCTGGCCGTGCTTTCTTCCGACAGCCTCATCCTGCAGAAAAGCCAGCTGGAAGCCAACAAGGCAAAGGCGGAAGCCGCCGTCGCCCAGGCGAAGGCGCAGGTGCTGGAAGCCGAAGCGAGCGCGAGCGACGCGAACCGCCAGCGCGACCGCGCCGCAAAGCTCGGCCAGAGCGGCTCCGGCTCGATTTCGCAGGTGGAACAGACCCAGGCACAGGCCGAAGTGGCCGCCGCCAAACTCAACGCCGCCCGCCAGGCCGTTTCCGCCGGCGAGGCCGACATCAAGGTGGTTGACGCCCAGATCGCCGACATCGACCTGAAGCTGACGCGCACCGGCGTGAAAACGCCGGTCACCGGTATCGTCTCGGCCAAGAACGCCAAGGTCGGCGCGATTGCCAGCGGCGCCGGAAACCCGCTTTTCACCGTCATCAAGGACGGCGCGATCGAACTCGTCGCCGATCTGTCCGAGACCGATATCCAGAAGGTGAAGGTCGGCCAGAAAGCCTATTTGACGGTTGCCGGCGGAGCTGAGAAAATAGAGGGCAAGGTGCGCCTCGTTTCGCCCACCGTCGATCCGACGACGCGCCTCGGTTCCGTGCATGTGGTGCTGCCCGAAAACAGCCCGGCGCGCTCGGGCATGTATGCCAGCGCGGCGATCATCGTCGAGGAGACGAATGCGCTCGCTTTGCCGCTGTCGGCCGTCACCTCCGGGCGTGAAGGCTCGACCACCCGCAGGGTGGAAGGCGATATCGTCAAGCAGGTGAAGATCGAGACCGGCATTGAAGACGGCGGTTTTATCGAGATTGTCAGCGGTCTTGCCGCTGGAGACAAGGTTGTCGAGAAAGCTGGAGCATTCGTGCGTGATGGTGACCGGATAAGACCGGTGGAAGCCCCTGCGGCTGTGTCCAACTGACTGAGGGAATGAGATGAACTTCTCCGCATGGTCAATCCGTAACCCGATTGCGCCGCTGCTCGGCTTCGCGCTTTTGATGATCCTCGGCATGCAGGCGTTCAACACCCTGCCGATCACCCGTTTTCCGAACATCGACGTTCCCGTCGTGGCCGTCACCGTGACCCAGAGCGGCGCTTCGCCCTCCGAACTGGAAATGCAGGTGACGAAGGAGATTGAGGACGCCGTCGCCGCCATCAGCGGCGTCGACGAAATCCAGTCCACCGTGGTCGACGGCCAGTCGACGACGACGGTCGTCTTCCGCATCGAAAAGCCGACGGAAGAAGCCGTTCAGGACACCAAGGACGCCATCGACAAGATTCGCAGCGATCTGCCTTCCGATATCGAAGTGCCCGTCGTCAGCAAGATCGACGTCGAGGGACAGGCGATCCAGACATTTGCCGTCTCCTCACCGAACATGACGCTGGAAGAGCTGTCCTGGTTCGTGGATGACACGATCAAGCGCTCGCTGCAGGGCCAGTCCGGCATCGGCAAGGTCGACCGCTATGGCGGCGCCGACCGCGAGGTGCGCGTTTCGCTGAGCCCCGAAAAGCTCGACGCCTATGGCATCACCGCCACCGAGGTGAACAGCCAGCTGCGCGGCACCAATATCGACCTCGGCTCCGGCCGCGGCCAGGTCGGCGGCAACGAGCAGACCATCCGCACGCTCGGCGACACACGCGATGTGAGCCAGCTTGCCAACACCACGATTGCGCTCTCCAACGGCCGTTTCGTCAAGCTTTCCGAACTCGGCACGGTCACAGACACCTATGAGGAGCAGAAGTCCTTCTCGCGGTTCAACGGCAACCCCGCCGTCACCTTCGCGGTGTTCCGCTCCAAGGGCGCCAGTGAGGTCTCGGTCGCCGAAACCGTGGCCGCGAGCCTCGATCAGGTGCGCAAGAACCACCCTGATGTCTCGATCGAAATGGTCGATGACGCCGTCTATTTCACCTATGGCAACTACAAGGCGGCGCTCGACACGCTGATCGAGGGCGCGATCCTCGCCGTCATCGTGGTCCTGCTCTTCCTTCGCAACTGGCGCGCAACCCTGATTGCCGCCGTGGCGCTGCCGCTCTCCGCGATCCCGACCTTCTGGATCATGGATATCATGGGCTTCTCGCTGAACCTCGTCAGCTTCCTCGCGCTCACGCTCGCCACGGGTATTCTCGTGGACGACGCCATCGTGGAAATCGAGAACATTGCCCGCCACATCAAGATGGGCAAGACGCCCTATCGCGCGGCGCTGGAAGCGGCGGACGAAATCGGCCTCGCCGTCATCGCCACCAGCTTCACCATCATCGCGGTCTTCGTGCCTGTCTCGTTCATGCCGGGCATTCCGGGCCAGTACTTCATCCAGTTCGGCCTCACCGTCGCCTTCTCGGTGTTCTTCTCGCTCGCCGTCGCCCGTCTCATCACGCCGCTGATGGCGGCCTATCTGATGCGCGCCGAAGACGCGATGGACGATCACCACGACAATGACAGCCGGCTGATGAAGGCCTATACGCGCATGGTGACCGCCACCACCCGCAAGTGGTGGGCGCGGTATCTGACGCTGCTCGGCGCGATCGGCTTCCTCGTGGCTTCCGTCATTCTCCTCGCTGGCGTTCCGGGCAGCTTCCTGCCGCCGGACGACGCCTCGCGCGTGACGCTTTCGGTGGAACTGCCGCCCAATGCGACGCTTGACGAGACAGACCGGACGACGACGCAGATCTATCACGCGCTGCGTGACATCAACGGCGTGGAAAGCGTCTTCATCCTTGGCGGCGCCTCGCCCAAGGGGGACCTGGAGCTTCGCCGCGCCACTGTCAACGTCATCCTGCAGCATATCGACCATTCGCTGCTCAAGCTGGTGGTCAACAAGGGGCTGGGTTCCATTCCGCTCATCGGCCAATATCTGCCGAAGGTGGAGGAAAAGGGCCGCATACGTCCGCAATGGGATGTGGAACGGGATATTTTCGCGCAGGTTCGCGGCATTCCGGATGTCCGCATCATCAAGCTGAACGACCGTGCGGAACGCGAGCTCTCCTTCAACTTCCTCTCCACCAATGAGAAGGACCTGAACGACGCCGTCGGCATTCTCGAAAGCCGCCTGCGCGCCTCGCCCATCCTTGCCAATGTCAGCTCGGAAGGCGCCCTGCCCCGCCCCGAACTGCAGATCCGCCCGCGCAAGGACGAAATCGCCCGCCTCGGCATCACGCCGCAGCAGATTTCGCAGACGGTGCGTGTCGCCACCATCGGTGATATCGACGCCCAGCTGACGAAGATTTCGCTTGATGACCGGCAGATTCCGATCCGCGTGCAGACCTCGCTCGATACACGTCGTGACCTCGCCACCATCCGCGCGCTGAAGATCAAGACGGCCTCCGGGTCGCTGGTGCCGCTCTACAGCGTCGCCGATATCGACTATTCGGAAGGTCCAAGCTCGATCAAGCGCAACGACCGCAACCGCGTGGTCTCCATCGGCTCCGACGTCCCGTTCGGCACGGCGCTGGATACCTCGACGGCCGAGTTCAAGCGCATCGTGTCGGAAACCGACCTGCCGGCAAGTGTTCGCCTTGCCGAAAGCGGTGACGCCAAGGTGCAGGGCGAAATGCAGCAGGGCTTCGTCAACGCCATGCTGCTTGGCCTGATGCTGGTGCTGGTCGTGCTCATCCTGCTGTTCAAGGATGTCATCCAGCCCTTCACCATCCTGTTCTCGCTGCCGCTTGCCATTGGCGGCGTGGCCGTCGCGCTCATCATCACGCAGAACGCGCTCTCCATGCCCGTTCTCATCGGCATCCTGATGCTGATGGGCATCGTGACCAAGAACGCCATCCTGCTGGTGGATTTCGCCATCGAAATGCGCCGGCACGGCATGGAACGGGTGCATGCCATGGTGGAGGCCGGCCGCAAGCGCGCCCGCCCGATCATCATGACCTCAATCGCCATGTCCGCGGGCATGTTGCCCTCGGCGCTCGGCGTCGGCGAAGGCGGCTCCTTCCGCGCGCCGATGGCGATTGCGGTGATCGGCGGCATCATCGTCTCGACGGTGCTGTCCCTGATCGTGGTCCCGGCCTTCTTCCTGATCATGGACGACCTGTCGCGCCTGCTCGCCCACCTCTTCGGCCGCTTCGTCGGCAAGAAGGAAGAAGAGGAAGAAGCGCTCTCCAACGAGAAACTCTCGGAGATCGCCCGCGAAAACAGCCTGGCTCTCTCCTCGCTGGAGGCAAGGGTGGCCGGCATGGAAAAGGGCAGCGGCGACAAGGCCGGTGACAAGGGCAGCAATATATTGCGGCTGCCGCCGCTTGCTGCGGAGTGAAGTTTGCAGCGTAACGATTGAGACGCCGGGCCATCTGCCCGGCGTTTCTTTTTAGGCGGACGTTTAGGGGCAAAGCGTCGCCGCTTGTTTCTTCTCCCCGAGGGGGAGAAGGTGGCCCGAAGGGTCGGATGAGGGGGCAAGCTCTCCGGACATCGCTACCCTTGCCCCCTCATCCCGCTGCCGCGGACTTCTCCCCGGCGGGGAGAAGAAATATGTGGCACTCGCCCGCTCCATATTCCTCCTCACATTCTTGAGCAAGAATGGTCTCGCCGCATTCCCGCTGTCCCAAATGACAACTCAAATCCCGTTTGATCGAAATCAATTCGCTTTCCAGGTGAACTGCTAATCTCCCTCGCATCGGGAATTGCCGGTCGAGGGATTATGCGATGAGTTCTGTGCAGATAGGCGTGAGGGAGAAGGAACTTCCCCGGTTTCGTATCGCTTCGGACAGCCCGGCAAAAGGTTTAAGCGGGAGCCGAATGGACGTGAACAAGACCGTGAAGCTGAGCAACAGGGACAGGAACATTCTGCTGCGTGCACCCTTGATCGGGATAGCGGATGATGCAGCGGCATTGAAGCTGATGGAGGCGGCGACCATCACCAATGTGAACGCCCGCCATGTGCTCTTCAAGGAAGGCGAAGCGGCGCAGCATTTCTACTGCGTGCTGTCGGGTTACATCAGGCTTTACCGGCTGGACAGGCACGGGCGCGAGGCGGATGTGCGCGTCAGCGGCCCCGGCGATACCTTCAACGAGTGCCTGATTTTCGGCAGCGATACCTATCGTTACAGCGCGCAGGCGGCGGAAAGCTGCACCGTGGCGCGGTTCGAACTCGCAAGAATCCGCGGCCTGATCGATCAGGAACCGGCAATCGCCAAGGCCGTCATGCGCTGCCTGTCCAACAGCCTGCTCACCACCATGGACTGCATCGCCAACGACCGGCTGCAGACAGCGCCGCAGCGTGTGGCCCATTACCTCATCAATCAGGGCCCCCGCGACGCGACATCCTTTTCACTGCGGCTGCCATTCCAGAAAAGCCTGCTTGCCGGCAAGCTCGGCCTTGCGCCGGAAGCGCTGTCGCGCGCCTTCTCGGCGCTGAAAAAGGCTGGCGTCACCGTGCGCGGCCGCATCGTGCAGGTCAATGACGTCGCGGCGCTGAAGCAGATCTGAAAATACCGGGAGAGGATGAAGGGCGGGATGCCTTGGGGCATTCCGCCCTTCTGTATGTCCGAAATCGAAAAATCAGTCCGGCTGCGGCACAAAACGGAAGCTGTCACCCTGCCGCTCGGCACGGAAAAATCCGCCGAGATGACCACCGGAAACCAGCCAGCCGTGATCGGCGGCCTCGGCCAGCGCTTCGAGGCGTGTTTGGTAAGCAAGCGCGGAATCGATATCATAGACAAAACCGACACCGGGGTCCTTCACCTGCAAGTCGCTCACATGCAGCACGTCGCCCCATAATAACAGCCGCTCATCACCATTGCCGATCAGGTAACCGGTATGTCCCGGCGTATGGCCGGGCATGGCGATGGCTTCGACGTCCTCGGCAATCCTGCCCGTCGGGATCGGCCGCAACATCGGACCACAAATGTCGAGCAGCCGCGCGGCGAGATCGAAGCCGCCCTGCCGGGCCGGCGGCAGGGCCTTGCGCGCCTCCGCGCTGCTGAAAAATCCGAGATCGGCCTCGGGCACCCAGATATCGGCATTGGGAAAATAAGGCCGGTCGCCATCGATGAGGCCAAGCGCATGATCGCCATGGATATGGGTGAGGATGACGCGCCTGACATCAGTCGGCTGAATACCCCCCGCAATCATCGCCGCGCGGGCATGGCCATAGGCTGCACCCCAGGCCGTGCCGCAACCGGCATCGATCAGCCAGATGCCCTCAGGCCCGGACAATGCAAAGCAGTTGACGTCCATATCCACCGTTTCGCCCTGATGGCCGGCAAGCGCCGCCGCCAGCGCTTCGGCACCCTGACGATGGATGAGATGGCCGACCGGCGCCTTGTAGACACCGTCAACGAAACGGGAAACCTCGTAAGCGCCGAACCGGCGGGATATTGCCATATTTCAGAGACCGCCCTGCTCTTTCAGGAAACCGACGATGCGCTCCACGCCATCGCCGCGCTTCATATCGGTGAAGACGAAGGGCATGGCGTTGCGCATGCGGGTCGCATCGTTGTCCATGACGGTCAGATCGGCCCCGACATAGGGCGCAAGGTCCTTCTTGTTGATGACCAGCAGGTCCGAGCGGGTGATTCCAGGCCCGCCCTTGCGCGGAATTTCCTCGCCCTGGCAGACGGAGATGACATAGATGGTGATATCCGCAAGGTCGGGCGAAAAGGTCGCGGCGAGATTGTCGCCGCCGGATTCGATGAAGACCACGTCGAGATCGGGAAAGCGCGCGTTCAGCCCGGCAATCGCCTGCAGATTGATCGTCGCATCCTCGCGGATCGCGGTATGCGGGCAACCGCCCGTTTCCACGCCGACGATACGCTCGGAAGGCAGCGCCTGCATGCGCACCAGCGCCTCGGCGTCTTCCTTGGTATAGATATCATTGGTGACGACGGCGACGGAATAATCGACGCTCATCGCCTTGCAGAGCTTTTCCGTCAGCGCCGTCTTGCCCGAACCGACCGGCCCGCCAATGCCGACGCGCAGCGGCCCATTACCCGATTTCATCACGCTGTTCCCTTCGATATGCTTTGGTCTTGTTTCACCATAGTCCCTCAACGGGACGCTTCAAGATATGCAAGGATCGTGCCGCGCGTTTCTTCTCCCCGCCGGGGAGAAGGTGGC
>NZ_FYEM01000005.1:0-326336 GCF_900188475.1 Agrobacterium sp. 719_389 | reverse complement strand
TCCCTGATCGAGAAGGTCGTCGTGCAGCTTGCGATAACCGTAGACCTTGCCGCTCTCTTCCCATGCCTTCAGGAGGAGATCGGTCTGTCGCTTGTCCTCATTGGCTCGCCTGCTCAGCGGGTTCTTCAGCCAGGTGTAAAATCCACTCGGGTGAACCCGCAGAAGGCGGCACATCGTCCGCACCGAAAACTGCAAGCGATGCAAAGCAATGAACGCGTACTTCACTTTGCATCCCTGGCGAAATACGCGGCCGCTTTTTTTAGGATATCGCGTTCCTCAGTGACGCGAGCCAGTTCCTTCTTCAGCCGCCTGATCTCCTCGGCCTCGTCGTTACCCTTGGAGTCCGACCCAGCAAACTTCTTCTTCCATTCATACAGCGAATGCTGGCTGACGCCGAGACGCTGCGAAACCTCAGCAACCGGATAGCCCCGCTCCGTGATCTGCCGCACCGCGTCACGCTTAAACTCTTCGCTGAAATTCGATTTGCTCATGATGCTCTTCTTGCCTCAAAATTAGGAAAGAAGGTGTCTACAAATCTAGGGGCTATTCACCCCAAAAATCAACAAGGGCTTGTATATTTCTCAAATAGTCCTTTTTGTCGGTATGTGATTTATCAAGAATCTTCTCCTTTTTCCGTTCGATGTAAAATCGGATAAGGTCGCCAATCAGCACTTCGTGAGGCATCTTGCCTTCGGGCAGTGGAGCCGTCGCATATTTGGAGACGTTATACTCGTGGAGCTTTATTTTAGCTCCTTCAAGATCATCAGCGCCGCATCCCGTGCTCGTTCTCGCTTTTCCGTCATAGATGATCCAAGTTGCGACGTGAGTGAGCTTGCCGTTCTTGTCATAGCGGGCCGAACGTTTGACGAGATGCGGTTCCTTCTGATGTCTTGGCATGATGCGATCCACTCCTGTACTTGTCGTCGCGTTACATGGATATTCTTTGTATTAAGGCGGGTTGCTACCAGCTCGCCGCGTTCAATGGCGAGACGTAACGTCTTCACCGTAATCATCGTTGATGGCTCTGATTCCATCCATCGATACAGCACGCCACCAAGCTCCGGCAGGCAGACCGCCTTGGCTAGGGTTAGCGGTGTGTCGAGGGCGGGATCGAAAACCTGAAGCGAGGTCATCGCGGTTTTAATGCAAGCGATGACGGCGTCCATATTCGCTTCAAATGCAATACGATCCGCATCAATCATCGCGATAATGTCATCGACATCATCAAAATCTACCGCGTCAATGTCTTTGATCATGTGTCGCCCTCTGGTTGCGACAATTTATATAGAGACATGGTTCTGGCAGCTTCAAGCAATTAGTTTGCGAAAAGCTTGCATCCCATCTTTTTGGATTTCCTTTTTCAACTCAGCCGCCGCGCCGGGGAGCCGCGATTTGCGGACCAGCGTCTTTTTTGCGCTTCCGTGAGGCCGGACGTAGATTGCTGCATAATACCAAATCGTACCGCCGTTTGCGTCCTGCTGATAGACTTCCAGCACCTCGATATTAACCGTCAAGCCGCGAATTCTAGTGATCGTCTGGCGCATTGAAATCTCCGCTTACTCATTGAATTTATTGAGAAATACATAGCAGAAATTGGGACTCGTGAGAATCCTTGCGGCGGAAATGATGTCTTGAATGGGGTAGCGTTCATTAACCGGATTGGTCGGATTTTATCGATTTTGGGAAGGGATCGTTTGCCATGGTTTCGAGGCCAGAGAGAGCGGGAGGGCTGTCAATGGAAATCGATGCGAGTGGTGCGAGAGCGCCAGCGATCCGGTCGCGTCTATTTCCATTTACTGACCGGAGCGACCCAATCCTACCGCAACCGGGGCAGATAGAAGGGAGAAAAGGCCGCAGGCCGTACCCTTGTACCTGCCCCGGACTAGGCCAGCGCCAATGAGCGTTTTAGTCCGTAGAAGAGACGGGATAGAATCTCGTGGCGATATTACGTGCTTGAGTTTCGGTCATTGCGTCATGAAGGAATTTTCTCTTCGACACCCGGTATACGCATTCGAGCCGATTAGAACCGTATCGTTGAAGCTGTAGAAGCCACTCGTCGCCGAAATCGATATAAACTGGACATTCAGCGTCCAACCATGTCCTTCGCGGCTTTATCCAACTGTATTGCTGATGTCCGCGAGACGTTGCAACAAGATGCTTCGCCCTGTGCAAGCCATGAATCTCCACCATATCACCGTCCTTGTAATCGGGATTTTCAGAACGTCGCCAGAAGATGCCACCGTTTGCCCCATTTTTTCCATGAGCGGCCTTGAACCAAACCAGGTCTTGAGCTTCGTCGTTGTCTGGATCGGGTAAAAGATGGTGCAGATTGAACTGTTTTTGAAATCCTCTACCATCCACGATCCAGACAAGGTTCTGGTAGAACGCCTCGCGTGATTGGCGTTCCGCATCAGTCATCGCCGAATGTTGAACCTCGATTACAATCCCTGTCGGCGTAATAATATCAGCACGATGAATTTCGCCGTCTGGTGCCATCCGCGTTTGCTCTCTGCATTCTGCGGGAAAGAGGTTCTTCCATTTGCGGTGCCACTCAGTTTCGTTTTCCCACCAAGGATCGCAGTCGCGACGCGAGGCGTGCGCCCAATGATGTATAACGCGAGGCCCACATTTGGCGACCATGGTCGCCCCGCAAGTCGGGCAAGCACCCTTTAAGCCAGACCGGGCTTCGATCCGCTGGTCATCAGCAAGCGCAAACTGCATGACATCCTCCGTATTCTCATAAAGTGACGATAGCCAATCGCGGGTTGATCCGAACGATTTCATATCCAATAAAGAATATGGTTAACGGAATTTTACCTAAAATCCATTTCCGTCAGATGTTTCTGATTTTTAAGTGATTTTTAAAATGTCAACATTTTTAAAATTTCTGACAAATACCGATGTCAACATTTCTTAGTGATTTCAAATCGTTATACGATCAGTGATCATATTAAAAAAGCTTGCGATTTTGAATCTAATGCACCATCTTGGTTTCAGGACGGCCGAGCAACTTGGATTTTTGTTCGCCCTATAGGGGATTGGAATTCAAGTTTTCGGACTTTTATTCGGCTGGGTTGATCGGCCGTCCTGCTCGCTCCAGTCCAAATGGGGCGTGGATTTGAACGAATTGACTTCTTCCGCCGGATAGGTGGCTCTGAAGGCATATGCGGCCCTGAATAGGTCGTGGTTTACCGCCGAATAGGCGGCTCTTTATTCCCTGCTTCGGTAGGGATGTCCCGCTTCTGTCATCGACAGTCGCCTTTCTCTGCAAACGCAGAGTCAGGGAGCGCATTTATGCGCTCCCACTCCCAACCATCACCATTGATTTTTGCTTCCGTTTCAACGGAGAGGGCGAAGCCATGCCATGAAAGGACCAGTTATGACAGATCATGCTCCAGTAAATTCAACCGGCCAAGAGGCTATCGACTTCGACGAATTCTTCGCACGCTGGCGCGCAGATCGGTTAGCCAAGCTCGTCGCGGGGCAACCGCCCGAGTTTTGGAAGGCTGTGGGCGAAAAGCTCGATAACTCCCCTGATGAGACAATCACCATGGATGAGCTAATGGCGTTGTTGCACGACGAGGATTTGAATTGATGTTCATGCAACTTTCAGAAGATGACCGAGCTATACGCCACGACAGCGTATATTTGGAGATAGGGCGTTGCGTGGCTTCTGTTGCGTGTGGCACGCCGGTCCATGACCTCGCGTGCTCACCGACGGTGCAGATGGCGGTTGCTTTCGTCGTCGGGGCAAGGGTTTGGAACAGAAATTGGACCGACGAGGCTATATGGCAGAAGCTCGACCGGTGGCAGCGTCTCGCGGTCTTCGACCATGGCGTCCACCCGAAGTTCAGAGCCATAGCAATAGATGATACTCTCGGCGTTTGATCGGTTGACGCCGATTGATTTTCATCTGACCATTAAAAAAGACGCCTTCACAGGGCTGGAACCCTCCGGCGTCTTCTTAAACACTGTTTAGAAAAGATGAACGATTTCATGTTTATTGTAAAGCTCCCATTGACAATTAAGTGAGCGCCGGGCTGGCACATAGCCCAGCCCAAAAACAACAGTCAGACCATTTTTCAAAAAGAAATGTTGACATTGATCCGGGGTCGCCAGTTGGCGGAATTGCAACACGCGCTTTTGCTGCTGCCACGAAGACGGCACGCGGCCCAAAAACCCACAATGCGGTTTTGAAAGGCAATTGCGGATGGTCAATTGATCCAGCCGCGTGGGCGAAGCGTGCGACTGCATCGAAGGTTCTCGCAGGTCAGAACGACCGTATCGCACAAGCGCTTCAGGATGCTGGCGAGGAAGTGATCCTCAACGGCGGCCTAACATGTATTTCAGCCGTGACGAATATTGTCGAGAACCATCGGAGGTACCGCGCCGTGCGGTTCCTCCCGCTTGTCGCCGCTCGCGATAGGAAGCCGCTGGTGAACGGTTTGAAGCTGTTCATGACCGAACATCGTAACGCCCATCATTTTCGTTATGCGGTGATGACCTGCAACGAACTTATTCCCGCGTTCAAAGACATGCGAGGACCTATTCAGCGATTGTCACGGAAGATTTCAAAATGGGCAGACGAAGTCTGTAAGGAGCAAGGAATCAAGGTGCTATTTCGCGGCATTGAATTCACGCGTGCGACTGCTGTCGAGAGAGATAACGAGGCCAAAAAGCAGGGGAGGCAATCTGACCTTTCAGAGCGGTATGGGGCTGAGACAGTCCTGTATCATCTCCACGCGAACGTCTTGTATTGGCCGACGCGGGTGATTGAGGATTGGACGGATTTCCTTCGCGATACGCATAAATTCATCGGCGCGGAATGGAAAGATAATGGCACTGTTGAGAAGGTGGAAGAGATCGTCAAATACTGTTCCAAGCCCGCTGACACAGAAAAGGCATCGGGAGAAGAACTTGTATGGCTCTACCGGCAAACGGAGAGGTTGAAAATCTGTCAGCCGCTCGGCGACTTTATGAAGTGGATGAGTGGCCTTAAGGCCCGGCGCGAGAAGGTCGTCCGCGTCCGCCGTGAGGGCGGCGACAGCAAATTGATGCGCGTCAAAAAAGGCAAACGCGGTGGCCAGATGGCAGATGACGAGGATCAAGACAAAGAAATCGCGGCTGACAAGGAAGAGGACGAGGACGAGGACGAGGACGAGGATGAAAGCAGCATTGCGTCCTTGGAAGCGACTTTAGACCTGAGGGAAACGCCTCTGCCGGGGCTTAATGGTGGACTTGTCAAAAACATCGTAATCGGCCTGACGCTCCCACAGTGGCGACACTCGCCATGGGCAGAGCCGATGATCATGGTGCAAAATTACGATGCGCGAACGCTGTCCGAAGAGGACGGGTATCACATTCGCGAGTGGCAGCGAGAGGCGCGGGAATGGTGGAATACCGCCAATGCGCCATCACCTGAAGAAGCTTTGGAAGTCGCCCGCGTGGCACTGGAGGCCGTTAAGTCCGGCGCAGATATGACTTCCGTTGATATATGGGAAGCGGCGAAAGCCGCTTGCTATATAGTTCACACATGTAGCTCAACTGTCCCTGATTTGGATTCGATACCGTACCAAGAACCTGACGAAACGATTTTCGAGGATCAGATACCTGATCCAGAAATATCAATCCGCTCGATTTTGGATGCACCAAATGCCCGAGAACGGATTGAGAAGATCGCCACGGACGCAGCCGTACTCCAGCAACAGAGCCGAAAGGCCGCTGAGGACCGGCTGACGACGCTGCCAGCGGGTAGCTATGAGGTCGGCAAGAAATTCATTGACCGTGAATTTCCTTTGTCGACGGCATTGCCAGCACAATTGCTGAGGAGCGCCATTGCATCCGACGAGGCTCGATTGCCAGTCGCCGGTACGTCCTGCCACGACGAAAATGACCGCATCTTTGCCGAGCTTTTCGGGGTGTCCGAAACCGATTGGCTCGCGGCAGCATGATGGCATCCCCGGCCACGAAGGGGGCAGTCAGCAGACCCTCCATGGAATGGTCTCACTGAAGGGGCCGACACTATCAAAGATAGTGCCAGTCGGTCACTATATCTTTGATTCCGGCACCAAAATCTGCTTTCCGCCGACGGCTTTTGCTCCAACACTAAAGGAAGGTTTTCCTAATTATGGAGCGTAGCGGTGCAGGAGTACGAACGAATTGTCACGGTCATCAATCAAGGTCTCCCGACTAAAGCAGCGCTGAAGGTCATTCGCCTACCGATGTCTTGGTATGCCGTGATCTGGGAAAACCGTGAACGATACGCAACCTTCTCGCAAGATCGCACCGACCTCAACGGCGGTCATGAGCATATGACCGATGACGAATTTTTAAGCCGGGTCCAACTCGTGGCGTCCTTGGTACAGGGTATCGACTTTCTCTATGACGCCGTGGCTCCGCAGGCGACGAAAAAGCGGAGGGCCAAGCAATGAGCGAGTCTATTTCGCGAAAAATCGCGACCATTGTCGACCTCGACATAGTGCGGGCGTCCACCCTGTCGGCTTTGCATCGAACGGTGCGGGCAAATGATCCCGAGATTACGAAATTCTGGAAGCGGCCCGATGCAAGCGAATGGCGCGATCTTCGTACACATCCGCAGTACGGACCCGTCGCAGAATGGCTCTGGGACGTAGAGGGCCGATCCTGCGAACTGAAATATGAACTAGTTGCTGAGTTCGGCGACGACTGGGCGGAGCTTGAGCGCCGACTTTGCAACGAACTGAGTATCCGTAGGGGGTAGCTGATGGCCTACGGCGAACAAGTTTCAGGTGTACGCGCTGAGTTTAGAGAATTCAGATATAAGGAATCTCTCCTGCGTGTTCGCGCATCCGTCGATGTTATCCACGTCTCGCGCAATCGGGTCTTGATCCTTTTCCCTCTTACAAAGCCGCCTGTCGTGAAGTCGCTCACGGCCAAACGGATTTCACTTGTCGCACCGGATGGCCGTGATCTTGTAAAGGAATGGCTAGAACCGGCCTGTGTTCAAACCCTCGGTGGTTGAGCCGTGGGATACCAGTTTATTCATTTGGAAGGCTATGCTCGCAAGGCGGACGCGAAGGGTCGAGACACGAATTTTATCTTTGGTGAGGCATCCCGCCGCCCTGAAGCTTCGGTTCATGTTGCGAGTCCTGCACCACCTGTCATTGTGCATGGCCTCAGCATCGAAGAAGTGCAGGAATTGCACGATTCCGCCGTGGCCTCGGCTACAGTCTCAGTGAAGGGCGGAAAGACCCGTAAACTCCGATCCGATCAAAAGACACTTCACACGATTGTCGCCTCGCATCCATTCACCATGAATGAAATCCGCTCCGAACCCGACAAGCGGCGCGAGGCAGAAGCGTGGGAGCGCCGGACAATCGCATGGCTGCAAGATCAGTATGGTGATGATCTGAAATCCGTGATCCGTCACGAAGACGAATCCCATTTTCATATCCACGCTTATGTCGTGCCTATTTCTGATCCTGAGTTGAAAGCGCAGAAGTATCATCCCGGCGCGACCGTGAAGCGCGCAGTAATGGATGCTGGTCCAGCCGAAGGCGAGGATCAAAAGGCACTCATGAAGCGTGCGAATGCCGCCTACAAGGCGACAATGCGGGAGTGGCAGGATTCCTATCATCAGGCCGTAGCAATACCTTGCGGATTAACGCGCCTCGGACCACAACGCCGCCGCCTATCACGCGATGAATGGCAGCGGGAACAAGTGCAGGCCAAAGCCCTGCAAAAGGTCGTCCAGCGGGCAAGACAGGTCAAGGCGGATGGCGATAATTTCGTAGCGCGAACGAAAGCGGAAACCGCGAAGATCGTTGCCGATGCTGCAAAAGAGACGGATGCGGCCCGCAAGGCCACAGCCGCCGCAAATGTGGCGCGGGATCGTGCACAGCAAGAACGAGTACAAGCACAGGCAGCGATTGCCGATGCCGAACGATATTCCGGTTGGGCCGGTCGCATCCGGGCGGTTTGGGATGGCCTCAGGAAATCCAAGCTTGTCGAAAAAGTCCGGATGGATTTCACCGGCGAAATTGAACGTTGGCGCGACAAAGCTAAAGACGCCGAGCGGGAGCAGCTTGAAGCAGAACGCCAGAGATACGACGCGGAACGGAAAGCCCGTGAAGCGCAGGATGCGGCTTTTAAGGCGGGCATTGAACGTGATCGGTTGCGGTCCATCCTGACGCCTGTGAGCGATCCTGACACACCGGAGCTATCGCCCAGCCCGAAACTCGTGCTGAAACCTGATTTCAAGAAAAAGGAAAAATCATAATGCTGAAAGCGATCTCAATCGCCATCCTGATTGTGTCCAGTGCGTCCGCTGGTGAAATAGTCTGGCGATCCCCAGCGAGCGGCACGCTGACTGCCGTTACTGTTCCTGCAACGCCATCGACCGAGCCAGAACAGTCAAGTGCCGGAATTTACTATGAGCCGATCAGCGTTTCCGTTGGCACATCAGTGGTTATCAAACCGATTGGTGATGTGTCAGGCCATACGTTTACGCTCAAACAGACGTTGCCGCCCGGCCTGATATTGGATTCGAAAACTGGAAGAATCGTCGGTGTCGCAGCCGTTGCGGGAAACCACGATATCACTCTTCGGGCGGCAAAGGACGGCTACTACGCTGATTTGGTGCTGTCACTTACCGTCTCCTGACACGCTCCGTGGCTCGGAGCGCAGGGTGTGGGGGAATATTAGAGCAATCCCCCACACCTGAAATTACGCGGCTTCAATCGTTCTGGACAGGTAGCGTCTCAGCGCTCGCTCAGCCGCAAGTCTTGCTTCGCGAGCGGTTGTCTCGATGCCCATAAGAGGCAATGTTCTTTCAGTAAAATTGCCGTGTTCGTCGTAGGTGAACAAATCGGCAGTAAATACGTGACGACCAATGTATAATTTTTGCTGATCCAATAAAACAGCAAATGGAGTACCTTTTATATCAACCAGCTTTTCTTCGCTGTCGCCGTTCTTTTCCCATTTACCGTTAAGCCTGACAATCTTCGCCATTGATTTAAACTCCATTTCCATCTGCCAATTCGACAGCAACATGAACAAATCATGCGAGTTTATATTTGTAAATAGGTGGCGTTTCAGGCTGAATTGAAAGTAAAATGTCAACATTACTATGATTAAAAACAAATCCTTTGAGCGAGTAATTTTAAATCGTGCGCATAATTTTTGACGATTTAAAATTTCGCGACCAAGGAATTCTCACAAGTCGAATTTTTTTTCGTCGTCATCCGGTTTTTTATCTTTTTTCGCCTTTCGCAGCTCTTCCGCCTCTCTCCGCTTGCACTCCGCCCACAAAACTGCACGGCTTTTAATGTTGTGAATGATGTCTGCGCTCAATTCTGAACGGCAATGCAGAAGGTCGAGCGGGTTGATCGCGTAGACTTCATCGAGATACTGGTGCGTCTCGGGTGGTGACCGAAGCTTAAGGCCTTTCAGCGCGTCCGGCTGATAGCGTGGCTCGGAAAGGTCGTTCATGATCTCCCCAAGAAATGGTCGATAGCCCCAATCTTTGTATCGTGTCGGGAAAAGTTCGCGCTCTGGATCAGCCATCCATTCCGCTTTTAGTTCATCTTTGCGACTGATATGGATACCGCGCTTGGTGGTCATCCGGTCCCACTGGTCGCGGCTGTAGCCGTCTATATAATCGTCGTGGCCGAGTCGTGGTGCATAGTCGCCGTTTGGATCGGGCGTCCAATTTTCTGGCTCTAGACCGTGGTCAGGTCGGTACGCGAAAGAGCGCTGGAATGCGGCCAGAAACGATTCCTGCATCGCCAGTACCGCCGTCAGGAAAAGCAGCAGGAATCGCTGCCGTCGTTTTCGAGCTTCTTCGATCTGGCGGCGTAGGCGTTCGATACGGCGGCGATATTCAGCCTCGCGCTGCCGTCGGTTGCGACCACGGCGCTCTTCCTGTTTTTTGATTTTGGATTTTTGTTCGGGCGTAAGCTCGTGCTGCATAGCGATCTCCTTTGAACAAGGATCGCTTTTGGCGGCGCTCACGACAAATCTAATCGTATCGGTGGCGATAACGGTGGCGAGAGAACTTTGTAAAGCACCGATAAATTCGAAAAAATGCAATTAAATCATATATTTCAAGCTGGTCGGAGTGAGAGGATTCGAACCTCCGACCCCGTCGTCCCGAACGACGTGCGCTACCAGACTGCGCTACACTCCGTGACCAGCGGCGCTTCTATAGACCAGCCTCCGGCATTCGACAAGCGGCTTATTGCATTTTTTGTGACAAGTTTTCCCCATCCGTTGAAACAGCCCTGCCAAGCGCCTGCGGCACCGCCTGGACGCCCTCAAAACGTTACAAAAAAGCAATTGTGGCAGGAAATTTTCGTCAAGCCGCCCACCTCCCCTGCCCGCCGTCTCCAAATCTGCTAGGGGAACGGAATGACCGGCGGGAAGCCGGACACGGCACAAAGGACATTTCATCATGCTATCTCGCAGCGTAACGCTCGCAGCGTTTGCCATTGCGCTCTCGGCCTGCACCACTTCCACGGGCGGCTCCACTCCTTCTTTCACCCAGAAGAGCCCCGTTGAGACCCGCTGGGTCGGCCAGTCCGCAGGTATTTTCTTCGCAAAATTCGGCCCGCCGCTGAGCGATACGGAAACCGGCAGCTCCACCGTCTATAACTGGCGTGGCGGCTACAAGAAGGCCACCATTCCGGCCAGGTTCGAAGAAGGCAAGGATGGGAAGAAGGGTCGCCAGATCTCGCCGGCCCGCACCGCCTCGCTCTCCTGCACCGTGCAGCTCGTCGTTTCCAGCGACTACAAGATCACCGCCGTGCGCACCGTCTCCGACCGCCCCGGCGTCAACGGCCCGAGCTATTGCGCGGAATTCCTCGCCGCAAACTGATCTTCGGTCATAAACCGAACGCGCCAAGGCCCGCCCGAACCGGTGGGCCTTTTCACTTTTTCGGGATTTTTGTCATTTTTCTGAAAAAAATTCAGCCCGCAGCGGCACTGCGCCAGCCGTAATGCCCGGCAAGGTGCAGCCGGGCGGGCTTTTTGCGATATCGGGCGCAGAGAACCCTTTCAACCGTTTGAAAGCATCGCCTAATCTTCACCGCCCTAAAAATGACGATCCGCAAATATGCAAAATTCGCTGACGCGACCATATGCCCCGGCCAAATCCCTGCAAAAACGCTTGAACTGGAGTGAATGGGGCCGGGTTGTGCCGATTTACGCTTTGTTGTAACGGGGCGATCGGGAGGAATGTTTTTAACACAAAACAAGAATCAGGTATGGCCGTGACTCCCATCGATCAAGACAAATCCCAGCTCACTGATCTCTCCCATGCATTTCCGCTGAACCGCCGACAGGTTCTGGGCGGCGCGCTCGCCGGAATTGCCGCAGCGGCGCTGCCCTCTTCTCCGCTTCTCGCCAATACGGCCGCCAAGAAGGTCGATGTGCTTTTGATCGGCGGCGGCATCATGAGCGCGACACTCGGTGTATGGCTGCGCGAACTGGAGCCCACCTGGTCGATGCAGATGCTGGAGCGGCTGGACGGCGTGGCGCTTGAAAGCTCGAACGGCTGGAACAATGCCGGCACCGGCCACTCGGCGCTTGCCGAGCTCAACTACACACCGGAAGACGACAACGGCAACATCAAGATCACCCAGGCAGTCAACATCAACGAATCCTTCCAGATTTCCCGGCAGTTCTGGGCCTGGCAGGTGCGCAACGGCGTCTTGAAGAACCCGCGCTCCTTCATCAACCACACGCCGCATATGAGCTTCGTCTGGGGTGACGAGAACGTCGCCTATCTGGAAAAGCGTTATCAGGCGCTCAAGGCCAGCCCGCTTTTCGCCGGTATGGAATTCTCCACCGATCCCGAGCAGATCAAGAAGTGGGTGCCGCTGATGATGGAAGGCCGCGATCCTTCCCAGAAGATCGGCGCGACCTGGTCGCCGCTCGGCACCGACATGGAATTCGGCGAAATCACCCGCCAGTTCGTATCGCATCTGCAGAGCGACCAGAATTTCGACCTTCAGGTCAATAGCGAGGTTTCCGATATTCAGCGTAATGCCGATGGCAGCTGGCGCGTGACCTACACCAATACCAAGACCGATGCCGAACAGGTGGTGGACGCGAAATTCGTATTCATCGGCGCTGGCGGCGGCGCGCTGCATCTGTTGCAGATGTCCGGCATTCCGGAAGCGGACGACTATGCCGGTTTCCCTGTGGGCGGCTCGTTCCTGATCAATGAAAACCCTGATGTGACGATGCAGCATCTGGCCAAGGCCTATGGCAAGGCCTCGGTCGGCTCGCCGCCCATGTCGGTTCCGCATCTCGATACCCGTGTGCTGGGCGGCAAGCGCGTCATCCTGTTCGGACCTTTCGCCACCTTCTCCACCAAGTTCCTGAAGGAAGGCTCTTATTTCGACCTCGTCTCCTCGGTCACCACAAGCAATGCCTGGCCGATGGTGCGCGTCGGCATCGACGAATATCCGCTGGTGGAGTATCTCGCCGGCCAGCTGATGATGTCGGATGACGACCGCTTTGCCGCGCTGAAGGAATATTTCCCGAACGCCAAGCAGGGCGAATGGCGTCTGTGGCAGGCCGGCCAGCGCGTGCAGATCATCAAGCGCGACGACGAAAAGGGCGGCGTGCTGCGGCTCGGCACCGAAGTCGTCGCCGCAGGGGATGGCAGCATCGCCGGCCTGCTCGGCGCTTCGCCGGGCGCTTCCACCGCAGCACCGATCATGCTCAGCGTTCTCGAAAAGGTCTTCAAGGACAAGGTTGCAACGCCGGAATGGCAGACGAAGCTTCGCCAGATCGTGCCGAGCTACGGCACCAAGCTTAATGACGACCCGGAAAAGGTGCGTGAGGAATGGGCCTACACGGCCGAGCATCTGCAGCTGCCGACGCCGCCGCAGATCGATCTTGAGGCGCTGAAGGGCGCCAGTGCGGCGCCTGCGGGCGCGCCGGTGAAGAAGGTGCCGGATATCGCGCTTTAAGGCTTAGGTGCGATTTAGGATTGGACGCCGCGTGTCTCCGGATGCGCGGCGTTTTTGTTGGAGATTACTACTTCGCCCGCACCGTCGTCCTCGGCTTTGTGTCAAGGACTGACACATTCAATAAAATCAATCATTCGCAGATGCTCAGGACAGCCCAGAGCATGACGAAGGAGAGGTTTTCCGACCTCCCGACATCCAGTGCACACCGATCCATTGCCATTAAAGGCGTCGAAAAAATATCTCGTGTCAAAAACCATTTGGTAGTAATAATTCCTACCAGATATCCATGGAGAAATGACATGGCCAATGTTGAAAAGATCAGCGTTTCGGTAACACCCCAGCACGCCGAAATATTGCGCGACGCCGTGGAAAGCGGTGCCTATGCCAGCAGTAGCGAAGTCATCAGGGAAGCGATGCGCGACTGGTCGGCAAAATGGGTTCAACGACGCGACGACATCGCCAAGCTGCGCGCGTTGTGGAGCGAGGGCAAAGCCAGTGGCGGTTCAACCGAAGTGGATTTTGACGAGATGCTCGATGAAGCGGGTGCAGAACTGGCTTCGCCTAATAAGCGTGCCCCCTAGTGATGTCGCCTCATGCCCTTTCTAAGTTGATCATCACTCAGCTATCTTTTTAAAAAATCAAAGGCTTTGATCTTTTTAAAGGCGTCAACACCATCATTCCGCACTTTGAGTCCGCAAACTTTCTGGGAAACACGTTTGGAAGCAAAAAATCCAGAATCCTGACCACCGCCAAGGTCATAGTGGAGCGTGTGTCCAGCCATTATTCCAATCTCATTATCGGCAGCAGGCATTTTTACAGGATTATCAGACATCTTTACCGCAAGATGAATTGAGTGTTTCCAGCCACGGTCCATCCGATATTGCGCAAACTCGTTGGATGCGGTGATTGAAATCGAAACTATATCTGTGAAATAGATCGTAGAAAGCGGTTTGCAGCTCTCCCAAAAAATCTCCATTGCCTTTTTCATGTCTGCTTCGTTATAGGCGTCCGTCTTAAATTCTATATTTACTTGCGGTTCAGCTTTGAGACTGGAAAGAGGGAGTAGTCCTGTAAAAAGACAAACGACGAGGCGTGTTATCATACTGACCTCTGAAAGGTGATTTATGGAATATAACCAGTATAAGCTAATCAAAGGCGTTAGCTGATTTCAAGCAATATAGTGGAGAGCTTGGCTGGGGCGCCAGGATTCGAACCTGGGAATGCCGGTACCAAAAACCGGTGCCTTACCGCTTGGCGACGCCCCAACAGGGCAGTGAAGCGAAACGCCGCTGCCCGAACCGCGCCTGATTATCAAAGCCTGCCCGCCCCGGCAATGACCCGGCGACCAATTTTTTCACAAAACCCAAGCTTTTTGGGTGCCGTGGCGAAGTTCGCATGTTAGGGCTTGGGCGGCGGCGCGGTTGAGGCCGTGGCTCAAGCTGGCATGGCATTTTTCAGGAGGTCTCGATGGCGGACCCGGCATTCGATCTCGATTTTAAGCCGGCCTATGGCGAGGCGGTTCCTGTCGCCCCGCTGATCCAGCGCATCACCGTCAATAATCCTTCCGCCTTCACCTTTCACGGCACCAACTCCTATATTGTCGGCGACCGCTCCATCGCCGTCATCGATCCCGGCCCTGAGGATGAGGCGCATTTTCAGGCGCTAATGGCGGCGCTTGATGGCCGCGAGGTCACCCATATCTTCGTCAGCCATACCCATCGCGATCACTCGCCGCTCGCCCGGCGGCTGAAGGCGGCAACCGGCGCGCTGACGGTGGCGGAGGGTCCTCACCGCGCCGCCCGGCCGCTGCATGTGGGCGAAACCAATCCCTTTGCCGAAAGTTCCGATACGGCTTTTGCGCCCGATATCGCGCTTGGCGACGGGCAGAGCCTTTCCGGCGACGGCTGGACGCTGACCGCACTGCATACACCGGGGCACACGGCCAACCACGCGGCCTTCGCGCTTGATGGCAGCGGCATCGTCTTTTCCGCCGATCATGTGATGGCCTGGGCCACCACCATCGTCGCGCCGCCGGATGGGGCGATGAGCGATTACATGGCCTCGCTGGAGAGGCTGCTCACCCGCGACGACCGGCTGTTCCTGCCCGGCCATGGCGGCCCGGTCACCGATCCCGCCGCCTTCATGCGCGGGCTGCGCGCCCATCGACGTATGCGGGAAAAGGCGGTTCTGAAGCGCATCCGCGAAGGCGACCGGCGGATCGCCGATATGGTGAAGGTGATCTATGCCAGCACCGACAAACGCCTGCACGGCGCGGCCGCACTTTCCGTGCTGGCGCATATAGAGGACCTGATCGAAAAGGGCGAAGTGAGGACGGATGGTGCGCCTTCGCTGCTGGGCGAATATTTTCCGGCATAGCGAATATTTCTGGCACGCGAGATTTCAGGGCGCGTTGTGAGCTCACCTCTCACTTCACCCCTTGATTGGATCGAGCGGGTGCCACTTGTTTCTTCTCCCCGAGGGGGAGAAGTCCGCGGCAGCGGGATGAGGGGGCAAGGGTAGAGATATTCGGCAACGTGCCCCCCTCATCCGACCCTTCGGGCCACCTTCTCCCCGCCGGGGAGAAGAAACAGGCGGCACGCGCTCGTCCCCATCAAGACGACACGCAGCGTCAGCTACACATCAATTGTCGTTCAGCCCCTGCATTTCCGCATCCAGCGCATCGAGATAGGCTTCCGCAATCGCCGCCCCCATGCCGAGATCGTGTGGACCGTAGCGGGAGGCGACCCGGACATCGACGATGGTGGTTTCCGCCTCTTCTTTCAGGCGAATGAGGATATCGAAACGCAGGCCCCAGATGCGGGTACGGGTTTCACCCTGCATCAGCACAACACCGCTGCCATTGAAAAAGGTGGGCAATGGCGCGTCAGTCGGGCGGGCCATGGGCACCGGCACGATGGAGGGCAGGTCCTCCACCGGCCCCTCTTCCGCGGGCTGCGTCCTGTCCTGCTCGGGAATGCCGGCAGAGGGCGCATCTTCCGCCCCGATCACCCCCTTCGTGTGGGTGATGCGAATAGTCTGGGCGGCGGCCATTTTTTTGGCGGCGGCATAGATGCGGTCGATCGCGCCTTCATAACGGCGGCCGGCGAGGCTGGCATAGGCCTCCATCTGCGCATCGCGGTCGGCCTTGGTGATGACAGCGGGCCGCACCAGCCATTGCTGATTGGCCGTGGGCGTCACCAGCCATTCCGGCACATCGCTCAGGTCGGTTGAGATGTCGTAAATCTTCGGCTGCTGCCAATAAAGAAAGGCGCCATAACCGACCACGCCGAGCGGCAGCGCCGAAAGAAGCAACGCCGCCAGCGCCGAAAGGCCGCCGCGCGCACCCTTGGTCCACAGCCGCTCTAGGCCGATCAGCGCCAGAAGTACGGCCGCAAGAGCGATGCCGGCGGCAACGACGAGCAGACCGACGAGGTCAGGCGTCGTCAGCGGCCCGAAACGATGGATGCCGGCGGCGATGAGAAACAGCACAAGCGCCGCAAGACCCAGATACCGGGAAAGATAGGCTGCAACCGAAAAAGGCCGGACGAAACGCACAGTCATGAAAGCGGATATCCGTTAGATCGCATTGGCTAAAAAGCGTTGCACCCGAATTCTGGCAGGGAATCACCTGCATATGATGTCATAGACCGGATTTACGGCGAGGAAAACAAAGGACGGGTTTGATCCGCAAGCCAAAATGCGAAAACCTCACGTCAGGGGCCGGGAACGGAAGCGCGATGGGGCGAAACATTTTTCTGAGAATTCGCCATTTGCGAGAATAATTCCCCGACAACGCAACAAATACGCACGTTCATCCCTTAATTGCTGAGGAAATCGGCGTATCCTCGGCGACCTCCCTCGAGAATGCGTGTAAAAAGTGCAACATTCTCGTTTTCTTGCACAATAAAGAGACATGTCATGTCACAGGCAACGACGTCCGCCGGCCCCTCCGGGCCTAAACCCTTTTATCGCAATTTCGGCTTTCAGGTTCTGATCGCCATGGTCATCGGCCTGCTGCTCGGGCTCGTTGCGCGCAACATCGGTCCCGATGCCGCCGGCAGCCCGAACTGGCTTTCGGTGACGCTGCAGACTATCGGCAGCATTTTCGTGCAGCTTTTGCGCGCTCTGGTTCCGCCGCTGATCTTCACGGCCATCGTCGCCTCCATCGCCAATCTCAAGAACCTCTCCAATGCGGCAAAGCTCGTCTGGCAGACGCTTTTGTGGTTTGCCATCACCGCGCTGATCGCCGTGGTCATCGGCATCGTACTTGGCCTCGTCATCCAGCCGGGCGTCAACACGGCGATTGCCAATACGGCAGCGGCGGCACCCTCCTCCACCGGCTCCTGGCTCGACTTCCTGAAAGGCCTCGTCCCGGCCAACGTCTTCGGCCTCGAAGCCTCGACCAAAATCAACAACGGCGCCGGCAGCACCTCGCTGAACTTCAACGTGCTGCAGCTTCTCGTGGTGTCGATCGCCTTCGGCGTTGCCGCGCTGAAAGCGGGCAAGGCGGCGGAGCCGTTCCTCGCCTTCAACCAGTCGCTGCTTGCCATCGTGCGCAAAATCCTGTGGTGGGTCATCCGCCTCACCCCCATCGGAACCATCGGCCTGCTTGGCCGCGCGGTCGACCAATATGGCTGGACGACGCTGTCGCAGCTCGGCTGGTATGCGGCCGCCGTCTATATCGGTCTGGCGCTGGTGCTGTTCGTGGTCTATCCGGCCCTGCTGATCGCCCACGGCCTGAAGCCGTCACGCTTCTTTGCGGGCGCATGGCCGGCCATCCAGCTCGCCTTCGTGTCGCGTTCCTCCATCGGCACCCTGCCCGTCACCGAAACCGTGACGGAAAAGAGCCTCGGCGTGCCGCGCGAATATGCCGCCTTCTCCGTGCCGCTCGGCGCCACCACCAAGATGGACGGCTGCGCCGCCATCTATCCGGCGATTTCGGCGATCTTCATTGCGCAGTTCTTCCAGGTGCCGCTCGGCATTCAGGACTATGTGCTGATCGTTTTCGTCTCGGTGCTCGGTTCCGCCGCAACGGCCGGCCTGACAGGTGCTGTGGTCATGCTGACGCTGACGCTGTCCACCCTCGGCCTGCCGCTCGAAGGCGTGGGCCTGCTGCTCGCCATCGACCCGATCCTCGACATGGGCCGCACGGCGGTCAACGTCGCCGGTCAGGCGCTGGTGCCCACCATCGTCGCCAAGCGCGAGGGCATCCTCAATGAGGCCGCCTACAACAACACCAAGGACATCGATGCACTCGATGACCGGGAAGTCGTGGCGGCCTGACCGCGATCATCATGGGGCGTTTCCGGTAAAACGGAGACGCCCCAACGAGGGCCATGTCCGCTGCTCCATGAGAGTTTGGGGTTGACGGAGATGGTTCGATCGATAGCGATAACGGCACAGACAACAACGCATCTTTCGGCGGAACCTGTGCATGGTGAAACGTAACTGGATCTATGTCGGCCTGCTCGCCTTCATATCCCTCGGGCTTCTCATCGACGCGGCCGTCTGGCCTGCCGGACCTCCAAGTTCCTTTACCGCAAATGATCTGGTGCAGATGGTCGGCATCATCACGCTGTTTGCCTGGTGGCAGATAGAGGATGCCGAAAAGCGGGACCTTCGGCGCAGTTCTGCCGCCAAACTCGCGACCATTCTGCTCGCACCCATCGGGCTTGCGATTTACCTCTATCAAACCCGCCGGTGGACGCAGGCCACGCTCGGCCTCTTCGCATTTATCGGCGGCATCGTCCTCGTCGCCATCCTTACGGTTCTGCTTGGCGACTGGCTCATTCAACAGGGTTTGTTCCCACCCTCTTTTCTTCGCTTTTCCTGAACAGGTTTTGCAACGTCGCTCTGCCCGTCGGAGCCGACCCGGCTATCGCCGCTTGCTGGGCCTCTCCCCATCGCGGATTGATGCAACTTTCCGCCCCAACGCGGCTTTTCCCCACATCAAAACAGGCGTATCAATCGCGGCAATAAAAGTGCCGTACGGCTGTCATGTTAAGGGAGAAACAAGATGCGTGTTTCCATCGTCCTCGGTTCGCTTGCCACGATACTGGCGCTCACCGCCTGCCAGACGCTGACGCCGGAAGAGCGCCGGGCGCGGGATGAGGCGACATGCCGGGGTTATGGTTTCCGCCCCGGCACCGACCCGATGGCGGGCTGCCTTCTCGATCTGGAAATGGATCGTCGCGCCGACAACCGCGCCTGGCAGGCGCAGATGAACCGCGACATGTTCTACCGCCCGGTGGTGGTGGAGCGGCGCATCATCGTCCAACAGAACCCCTGACAGGGATGAAGGCGACATTGCTTGGCGTTTGCCCCTGCTTCGACCTTGCGGCCAGCGTCGCCTGCGCCGCCGCAAGGCGAGCGATGGGCACGCGGAAAGGCGAGCAGGAGACGTAGTCAAGATCCGCATCCTCGCAGAAATGGATCGAGGCCGGGTCGCCGCCATGTTCACCGCAAATGCCTAGCTTCAGCTCCGGCCGCGTCTGGCGGCCGCGTTCGGCGGCAATGCGGATCAGTTCGCCCACACCGTCGAAATCGAGCGAGATGAACGGGTCTCGTTCGATGATGCCTTTGCGCTGATAGGTATTGATGAAGCGCGCCGCGTCATCGCGGGAAATGCCGAAGGTGGTCTGCGTCAGGTCGTTGGTGCCGAAAGAGAAGAACTCCGCGGCTTCCGCAATGACATGGGCGCGCAGGGCCGCACGCGGCAGCTCGATCATCGTGCCGGTCAGATATTCCAGCGTCATGCCGGTCTCTTCCGCCACCTCGGCCGCCACCGTGTCGATGACGGCCTTGACGTAATCCAGTTCCGAGCGAAGACCGACCAGCGGCACCATGATCTCTGGCACAACAGGAGCCCCGGTGATGCGCGCCGCCGCAACGGCCGCTTCGAAAATCGCACGCGCCTGCATTTCCGCAATTTCGGGATAAGAAATCGCCAGACGGCAACCGCGATGGCCGAGCATGGGGTTGAATTCGTGCAGCGCATCCAGCCGCTGGCGGAACACCGTCTGCGGCATGCCCATGGCGGCGGCCACCTCGACGATCTCGCCATCGGTCTTCGGCAGGAATTCGTGCAGCGGCGGATCGAGCAGGCGGATCGTCACCGGCAGGCCGTGCATGATCTGGAACAGTTCGGTGAAATCCGAACGCTGCATCGGCAAAAGCTGGTCGAGCGCTGCCCGCCTGCCCTTTTCACTTTCCGCAAGGATCATCTCACGCATCACATGAATGCGGTCGCCCTCGAAGAACATATGTTCGGTGCGGCACAGCCCAATACCCTCAGCGCCAAAGGCACGGGCGGCGCGGGCGTCAGCCGGCGTATCGGCATTGGTGCGCACAGTCATGCGGCGCAGGCCATCGGCCCATTGCATCAGCTTGCCGAAATCACCTGAGAGTTCCGGCTGCGTCATCGGCACTTCGCCCTTCAGCACCCGGCCGGATGAGCCGTCAATGGTGATGACATCGCCGCGCTTCAGCATGCAGCCGACGCCTATCAGCACCTTGTTGCGCATGTCGACACGCATGGAGCCCGCGCCGGTGACGCAGGGAATGCCCATGCCGCGAGCGACTACGGCGGCGTGGCTGGTCATGCCGCCGCGTGTTGTCAGAATGCCTTCGGCGGCGTGCATGCCGTGAATATCTTCCGGGCTGGTTTCGATGCGCACCAGAATGACGCGGCGACCTTCCGCCTCCGCTGCAACCGCCTCTTCCGCGGTGAAGACGATTTCACCCGTCGCCGCCCCCGGCGAGGCCGGCAGGCCGGAGCCGATGATGGGGCGGGATGTGCCGGGATCGATAGTGGGATGAAGCAACTGGTCGAGCGATGAGGGCTCGATGCGGCAGACGGCTTCCTCCTGCGAGATCGACCCCTCCTCCACCATATCGACGGCGATCTTCATGGCGGCACGGGTGGTACGCTTGCCGGAACGGGTCTGCAGCATCCAGAGCTTGCCGCGCTCGATGGTGAATTCCAGATCCTGCATGTCGCGATAGTGGTTTTCCAGCCGCTTGCAGATCGCCAGGAATTCGCCGAAAGCCTCCGGCATCAGCTTTTCCATCGAAGGCTTGTCGGAGCCGGAGGCCAGACGCGCGGCTTCGGTGATGGATTGCGGCGTGCGGATGCCCGCCACCACGTCCTCCCCTTGAGCATTGACGAGGAATTCGCCGTAAAGCTCTGCCTCGCCCGTCGAAGGGTTGCGGGTGAAGGCGACGCCCGTTGCCGAGGACGAACCGAGATTGCCGAAGACCATGGCCTGAACGTTGACGGCCGTGCCCCAATCACCCGGAATATTGTGCAGGTGCCGGTAGGTCACGGCGCGGTGGTTGGTCCAGCTGGCAAAAACGGCACCGATCGCGCCCCAGAGCTGGACATGACAGTCCTGCGGGAAGGCCTCGCCCAGTTCATCCTCGATCAGCTTTTTGTAGAGCGAAACGACGTGCTGCCATTCGACCGCCGACATGTCGGTATCGTATTCATGGCCGAGGCGGCCTTTTTCGTCTTCGAGAATTTCCTCGAACAGCTCATGGTCGAGGCCCATGACGACATCGCCATACATCTGGATGAAACGACGATAGCTGTCCCATGCGAAACGGGCGTCGCCCGCATCATGGCCGAGCGCTTCGACCGTGCGGTCGTTGAGACCAAGGTTCAGAACGGTATCCATCATCCCCGGCATGGAAGCGCGCGCGCCGGAACGGACGGAGATGAGCAGCGGCGACTGGCTGCCGCCGAAGGTCTTGCCAGTCACGGTTTCCATGCCGTGCAGGCCGGCCATGACCTGCAGCTTCAGGTCCTCGGGAAGATCGGGGCCATTCTTGTGATAAAGGGCGCAGGCATCGGTTATGATGGTGAGGCCCGGGGGGACGGGAAGGCCGAGACTTGCCATTTCGGCAAGGTTCGCGCCCTTGCCGCCCAATATCGCAACGTCACCTGCCCTGCCTTCGGCAGCACCGTTGCCGAAGGTATAAACCCATTTTTTCATTCCACGCTCTCCACCCAGAAGCGTTGTCATTTTTCTATCATCTACAGCATTGCCGGCATGTTGGGAACGCCGCAACGTGCAGTTTACATCGCAGTGCAGCATAATTGCGGCAAATTGCGCGCCAGAATTGCCGCAAAGGCCGAATAACGCCATGATTGACGCATTCGTGTAGTGCGCTGAAACGGAGTGTTGCCTAAGCCATTCAAATCGCCGACAAAGAGATTATTCATGCAATTTACCCGCCGCCATACGCTTAAATTTGCCGGAATTTCCTGCGCCGCCAGCGCGCTTGCCGGGGCGCTCAGAGCCGAAGGCGCAGTACCCGTCGCAGGGGCCGCCTCTGCCCTTCCCTTTGCGCTGACGACGCCGATGCATATCGGCCAGGCCGCAATTCGGGTGCGCGAACTCGATCCAATGATCGATTATTACCGTACGGTTCTCGGCATGAACGAGGTGGAACGCACGGCCAGAGGCGTGACGCTCGGCGTTGGCACTGTTTCGCTGCTCGATCTCGTCCACAAGCCGGCCGCGGATTTCGAAAGCCCCACCTCCGCCGGCCTGTTCCACATCGCCTATCTGATGCCTTCCCGCAAGGATCTGGCGCGCTGGCTGGTGCATGCGGCGCTGAAGCAGGTGCCGCTGTCAGGTTTTGCCGACCACAATGTCAGCGAGGCGATCTATCTCAACGATCCCGAAGGCAACGGCATCGAGGTTTACAGCGACCGGCCGAAGGACACATGGGTGTGGAGCGGTAACGTGGTGAAAATGGGCACCGAACAGCTCGATATCGATGATCTCGTGAAGCTGACCGACACCAAAAGAAGCGACTATGAGACAGCCCCGGCGGGGATGCGCATCGGACACGTTCACCTGCGGGTCGGCGAAATCGCCACCGCCCGCGCCTTTTACGAAGAAGCGATCGGCCTGCGGCCGACGCAGGATGCGCGCTCGGACGCGTCTTTTCTCTCTTCCGGCGGTTATCACCATCATCTGGCGGTGAATACATGGAACAGCCGGGGTGCCAAGGAACGCAACGCCATGGAAACCGGCCTCGACTGGTTTTCAATCACCGTTCGAGAGCCTGCTGATCTCGAGGCGCAGAAATCGCGACTGCGGGCGGCCGGTTATGTGCTGGTGGAGATGGAGAACAATGTCGTGGAAGCGATCGACCCCTGGGGCACGCGGCTGCGGCTGGTGCCGGGGTGAGTGATGGTGGGCCTCCATGCATCATGCGTGGAGAAATTCGCAAACTGCGCCATTGGCAGTTGCAGCAGGCCAAGTGTTTACAGGGATTCGCTGCGTCTCCTCCTTCCGTCATTCCGGCCCTGAGCCGGAATCCAGCCGACATGCGTCTGCGCAACGGTAAGAGTCTTTTCAGCCCAAGGACTTGGGCTGGTTGGATACCGGCTCAAGGCCGGTATGACGGAGGAGGTTTGCACCCCGGAAACGATTACCAGCCATACAGCCATCTCACTCTGTGAACCCGGAAAAGAAAGCCTTGCGAGGCCACGGCAGCGGCCTCGCAAGGCATTCCATCCGGTACAGGAAACCGGATGGTGGGGTCTGGAGAGAACCTTTGGCTCTTGCGGAAAACATAGCAAAATGCCGCGTGATGTCGCTCACCCGAATGGGTGATACGGCAAGATAAATTCACATTGAGCAAAAGTCGGGACTGGATCCCGGAAAACCGCCTCAGACGGCTTCGCGCAGCTGTTCGGCGGTCTGCAAATCAACAGACACCAGTTGCGACACGCCCTGTTCGGCCATGGTGACGCCGAACAGGCGGTTCATGCGCGCCATGGTGATGGGATTGTGGGTGATGATGACGAAGCGGGTTTCCGTGGAAGCCACCATCTCGTCCATCAGGTTGCAGTAACGCTCGACATTGTGGTCGTCGAGCGGCGCATCCACTTCGTCCAGCACGCAGATCGGCGCGGGATTGGTGAGGAAAACCGCGAAGATCAGCGCCATCGCCGTCAGCGCCTGTTCGCCGCCTGACAATAGCGTCATGGTCTGCGGTTTCTTGCCGGGCGGACGGGCGAGGATTTCCAGCCCCGCTTCCAGCGGATCATCGGATTCGATCAGCTGCAATTCCGCCGTGCCGCCGCCGAAAAGATGGGTGAACAGCCGCTGGAACTGCGAATTGACCACATCGAAGGCGGCAATCAGCCGTTCGCGGCCTTCGCGGTTGAGGTTCTGGATGCCGGCGCGCAGCTTGCGAACGGCATCGATGATGTCGTCCCGTTCCTTGATGAGCGCCGCGAGCTTGGCCGAGAGCTCGGCCTGCTCTTCCTCGGCGCGCAGGTTGACGGCGCCAAGCCGCTCCCGCTCGATCTTCAGCCGGTCGAGATCGCGTTCGACATCACGAATGTCAGGCTTCGGCTGGTCAGGACCAAGGCCCGTCAGGCGAAACGCCATATGCGGCTCGGTATTCAGCGTTTCACGGATGCGGTGTTCGGTTTCCTGCCGCTTCTCGCGGGCGGAGACCAGCCGCTCCTCGGCACGGCCACGCTTTTCGCGGGCTTCGGCCAGTTCCGAAAGCGCCGTTGCAGCCACCCGGTCGGCGGCGCGCTGCAGGTTTTCCGCCTCGGCCAGCCGGTCGGCGGCTTCCCGGCGGGCGTCTTCGGTCTTCTGCAATTCATTGAGGAGGTTGCGGCGTTTCTCGTCGAATTCCTCGGGCGCTATGTCCAGCTCGGCGATTTCCTCGCGCGCCTCTTCCTCGCGCTCGCGCAGCGTGGCGATATGGTCGGCGGCGCTTGCCGCACGCGACTGCCAGGTGGAACGCTCCTGCCCTATCGCCTGAATTCTGCGCTGACGGCTTTCCGCCTCGCGGCTCACGCCTTCGTGGCGGGCACGGGCTTCCGCCAGAAGGCCACGGTCGGTCGCGACTTCCAGCTGGCTTTCGCGCAGGCGGAGATCGAGCACGGAAAGATCAGGCGCGTCCTCCATTTCGATGCGGGCGTTTTCTTCCTGAACGGCGATCTCGTCGATCTGCGCGCCGATCTGGTTCAGCGCTTCCGAGACGATATCCCGGCGGCGCAGAAGATCGCCGGAAGCCCTTTCGGCTGATGTCAGCGCCTCGCGCGCCTCGGCAAGCTGGCGGGTCGCAAGCCGGCTTCTGTCACGAACTTCCGAAAGCCGCAACTCGCTGCTTCTTATGTCCTCGGTTCTGGCGGCAAGCTGGTCTTCGGCCTCTTCCAGAATGGAGCGGGCCTCATCCAGTTCGGCTTCGATTTCCGCGAGACGGTTCTTCTGCGACAGGCGAAGTGCTGCAGCACCCGGCGCATCGGCGCTGGCGATATGGCCGTCCCAGCGGAACAGCGCGCCTTCGCGCGTCACCAGCCGCTGGCCGACCTTGAGTGATGGCAGTAGTCTCTGGGCTTCCGCCGTGCCGGAGACGACGCCGATCTGTGCAAGCGCGCGCCGGAGAGCCGCTGGCGCCTGGGCGTAATCGAGCAGCGGCGTCACGCCCTGCGGCAAGGCGGGATCACCCGCCCCGTCGCCATTGCCGGCCCAATAGGCGGGGGCGGCGGCATCAAGCGGGCTTTCGAGATCGTCGCCGAGGGCGGCACCCAACGCCGCTTCAAAGCCACGCTCCACCGTCATTTCTTCCGCCACCGGCGTGAAGCTGCCATTGGCGGCGGCGCTGGAGGCAAGGATTTTGGTGATGGTGCGTGCTTCCGTATCGAGCGCGTTCAGCCGGTTTTTCGCCGTTTCCAGAGGCCCGCGCGCCAGCGCTTCGGCGGAACGCGCCTCGGCGACAGCGGCCTCGGCTTCGTCAGCGACGATCAGGGCATCCTCGACCGCAATCTCTGCCGCCTCGACAGCTTCCCGCCGTTCCGAAGGATCGGGAAGGCCGGAGAGTTTTTCATCGATGGCCTCGATCTCGGCGGAGGCCTCCTGCGACTGCCGTTCCAGCCTCAGCTTACGATCGGAAAGATCGCGGATCGTCCGCTCCAATTGCTGACGGGCGGCGGACGCTTCGGCCCGCTCGGCGGTGATTGCGGTAAAGACGGCTTCGCTTTCCGCCAGTTTGATAGCGGCGGTTTCGAAAGCTTCGCGCATCTCCTCGGCATGGCGGCCGGAATCGGAGAGGATTTCGAGGAGTTCGGCCTCTTCCTCATCGAGCCGTGCAAGGATTTGCGCATTGTCCGAAACAAGACGTTCCTCGCGGACGATATCTTCGCCAAGCTGCGAGAGACGGCGCGCCAGTTCGTCGCGGCGGCGCAGCAGGCGGTTCGCCTCGTCATCCAGCTGGGTGCGGGCAATCTGCAGGCGTTGCAGGGCGGCGGCCACCCGCGCTTCATCCTCGCGCAGTTCCGGCAGCTTCAGGCTGGCGATGCCCTGCTGCTTGGCCGCTTCCATCTGGCCTTGAGCCTTTTCGGCGACGATGTTGGTGGCCTGATTGAGCGCGCTTTCCGCCTCGCCTTCCGCTTCCTTCGCCTCTACCCAGCGAATATGCAACAGGGTCGCTTCGCGGGCGCGGATATCGGCTGACAGCATCTTGAAGCGGTTGGCCTGTCGCGCCTGCCGTTTCAGGCTTTCGATCTGGCTTTCCAGCTGGGCGGTCACATCCTCCAACCGCTCCAGATTGGTTTCGGCGGCGCGCAGGCGAAGCTCGGCCTCGTGGCGGCGCGAATGCAGGCCGGAAATGCCGGCCGCCTCTTCCAGCAGCTGGCGGCGGGCCTGCGGTTTGGCGTTGATGAGCTCGCCGATACGGCCCTGCCCCACCATCGAGGGCGAGCGCGCGCCGGTGGAGGCATCCGCAAACAGAAGCTGCACGTCCTTGGCGCGCGCCTCCTTGCCATTGATGCGGTAGACCGAGCCGTTTTCACGCTCGATGCGGCGTGTCACCTGAATTTCATCGGCATCGTTGAAGGCGGCAGGCGCGGTACGGTCGGAATTGTCGAGATAGAGGCCGACTTCGGCGGTGTTTCTGGCCGGGCGGTTGCCGGAACCGGAGAAAATGACATCATCCATGCCGGATGCGCGCATGTTCTTGTAGGAGTTTTCGCCCATCACCCAGCGCAGCGCTTCGACCAGATTGGACTTGCCGCAGCCGTTCGGGCCGACAACGCCGGTCAGGCCCGGCTCGATGATGAATTCGGAGGGTTCGACGAAGGACTTGAAACCGACGACCCGGAGCTTGTTAAACTTCATGCCGCCATGCTCCAGACAGAAAAACGGCAATAAAAAACGGGCGAACGGAAATATCCGCCGCCCGTTCCTTTAAGGCTTCGGCGATCAGAGCAGCTTGTCGATGACAGCCGACATGGATTCAACCGACATGTCTCCTGCGTATTTCTTGCCGTTGATGATGAAAGTCGGCGTGGAGTTGACGCCGAATTCCGTCGCACCGCGTTGCATCGTTGCGTTCACATCATCCAGAAGTTTCTGGTTCGTCAAGCAGGCCTCGAAAGACTCCTGTGAGAAACCGGCCATTTTCGACATTTGCAGCAGGGCGGCGCGTGCATCCTGCGCGACAGCCCAGCTCTGCTGCTGCTTGAACAGCATGGAAACGAAGGGGAAATACTGTCCTTCCGGTGCGCAGCGCGCCAGCATGAAGGCGGCAGCGGCGCGCGGATCGAACGGGAATTCGCGCAGCACGAAATAAACCTTGCCGGTATCGATGTACTTCTTCTTGATTTCTTCGAAGGTCTTGTTGTGGAAATTGGCGCAATGCGGGCAGGTCATCGACATATATTCGACGATCTTGACGGGTGCGTTGGCATCGCCGAGCGCCGCTTCCGGCAGCGGGCCGGGCTTCATCACCGCAGCCATATCCACGTCACCGGTGGATTCAGGCAGTTCCTGCGCCTCGGCAACGCCGGGCGTGAAGGCAAACGGCAGGGCCGTGGCAATGGCAGCAAGAGCAACGCCGCCAAGCAGGCTGCGACGGGAAATGGTCAGTTCGGGAAAATGCATGAAAGCACCTGTTGGT
This sequence comes from Agrobacterium sp. 719_389, assembly GCF_900188475.1. Taxonomy (NCBI): domain Bacteria; kingdom Pseudomonadati; phylum Pseudomonadota; class Alphaproteobacteria; order Hyphomicrobiales; family Rhizobiaceae; genus Agrobacterium; species Agrobacterium sp. 719_389. The sequence goes on along the minus strand of NZ_FYEM01000005.1, from coordinate 298,446 downwards.
AATAGACTCTATTGTCCGTTGATTCCGATATAGCGACGGCCTGTTCATCACAAGCGGGGTTTTGGACTCTTCTTGTCAAAGAATTGTGACCAGTCAAGGACAACCGGACCGATCAAATCGTCCGGCCCCCAGGCTTCTTCTGCAAGACCGCCGTGCCGAGCCTCTCCACTGCCTTGCGAAGCGCCTCGCTCTCGATGCCCTCCATCATATCGTCGAGACGTTTTGCCGCATCGCCACGCAGGGGCTGCGGTTTGCGCCGACGGTTAATGGTCTGGGAGACCGGTTTCTGCACTATCCTGATCTGGCGCACCGCTGGAAAGCCGAAAAAGCCGTTGATACGGGCAATGAGCTCGCCCTGCGCATGGGTGAGAAACAGGGCGCGCGCACCTTCGCAGGCGATGGTCAGCACGCCCGGCTGGTAACCGCCGCGATCCGGCCCCTCGTCGCGGCGCGGCCAGGTGATTTTCTCCGGCCGCGTGCAATCGGCAAAGTCATCGCCGGCGATCTCATCCCACGAGCCGAGCAGCGCCGTGTTGATGCCCGCCCGTTTCGACAGGACCGGATCCATGATGCCATTGGCGACTTCGGCGATCTGTACGACGCCCTTGCGGAACGAATTTGCAGGTTTTTTCATGCTTTCCTCGGCAGAGGCGAAAAACCGACCTCAAACGATCGCGCCATCGTCATCTCCTTCACCGCGCAGGAGCGCACGGAATCGCCGCCAGTCCCTGCGGGCGCCCAAGCTTATCATTCGCGCCACCAAACATCCAAAGAGGAAATAGGCCACCGCCAAAATCTTCAGATGCGCCATCCCGGGCTTATCCGACATAAGGGCGATCACCAACATGCATGCCAAGACGACAAACATGTATATCCACAGGACGTGACAAAAAAGCGCCCAGAAACCAGATTCAAACATGCGAAAGCGCCGCGAGGGCTTCGAGCGCATTTTCTCCAGTTCGCCAATTTCGCGGATCACGCGCGCCACCACAAAAGCCACGCCGTTTTCCAGCCCGAAATACATACGGCCAAGATGGTTCAGCAGCCGCCCGATAATGTAGAGGGAAAGCAGAACTCCGATAACGGACAGGAGTGGCTGGGGTATCATATCGAGAGGCGCGTTCGGCATCGGTTTTCCTTTCTTCGAAATTGGACGACGGGTGTCGACGGTATTCATCGCCGGACGCGATTTTCCACTTCGCCGCAGTCGCGCCCTGTTGCAGATTGCCGCGTCGCGACTATGTTCAGCGGCAATGAACACATATGCTCGCCAAGACCTATCACATCCAACGGCAGAACGACTTCTCGCATGGTATGACCGCCACCATCGCGAGTTGCCGTGGCGCACGTCTCCCGCCAGGGCGGCACAGGGAAAACGCGCCGATCCCTATCATGTCTGGCTCTCCGAGGTCATGCTGCAGCAGACGACCGTGCAGGCGGTGAAGCCCTATTTCCTGAAGTTCCTCGCCGCATGGCCGAGCGTCGGCGATCTGGCGGCAGCACCGGTGGAAGATGTGATGGCCGCATGGGCGGGGCTTGGTTATTACGCCCGCGCCCGCAACCTGAAGAAATGCGCGGAAGCCGTGGCGAATGAACATGGCGGCGTCTTTCCGGATACGGAAGAAGGCCTGAAGAAGCTTCCCGGCATCGGCGATTATACCTCCGCGGCTGTCGCTGCCATCGCGTTTAACCGGCAGGCGGCTGTCATGGACGGCAATGTCGAGCGCGTCATCTCCCGCCTTTTCGCCATCGATGCTCCCCTGCCCGGCTCCAAACCGGCGATGAAAGCGAAGGTGGCCGAGCTTACGCCCCCTGATCGGCCCGGCGATTTTGCCCAGGCGATGATGGACCTTGGCGCGACGATCTGCACGCCGAAACGGCCAGCCTGCGCGCTCTGTCCCTTCAACGGCCACTGTCTTGCGCTTGCCCATGACGAGCCGGAGCGGTTTCCGGTCAAGGCCGCAAAGAAGGCAAAACCGGTGCGGCTCGGCGCCGCCTTCGTGGCGGTGAACGCGAGCGGCGAAATCCTTCTCCGGCGGCGCATCGAAAGCGGGCTTCTCGGCGGCATGACCGAGGTGCCGACAACGGCATGGACCGCGCGGATGGATGGCGGCACGGACACGGCCCACGCGCCCTTTGCTGCCGCCTGGCAGGCGGCAGGCGTCATCGTGCATGTGTTTACCCATTTCGAACTCAGGCTCACGGTCTATCGCGCGCAGGTGCCGGACTGTCTTGAAACCGGCCCCGATGACGGATGGTGGGAGCCGGTTACAAATCTTGACGCGCAGGCGCTGCCAACGGTGATGAAAAAAGTCATCGCCCAAGCTATTCCATCCGCATTCGATGAACGCAGGAAATTTCGATGACCAAGATTGAGCATATCGTATTCGACATCGGCAAGGTGCTGATCCATTACGATCCGCATATTCCCTACAGCCGCCTCATTCCCGATGCCGACGAGCGCCAATGGTTCTTCGAGAATGTCTGCACCCATGACTGGAACCTCGAACAGGATCGCGGACGCCGCTGGGAGGATGCCGAAGCGCTGCTGATGGAGCAGTTTCCCGAGCGGGAAGAGCATATCCGCGCCTTCCGCAAGTTCTGGCATGAGATGGTCTCGCATTCCTACGATGACAGCGTCGCGATCATGGTTGCCCTGATCGACAGCGGCCACGACGTGACGATGCTGACCAACTTCGCCTCCGACACCTTCCGCGAAGCGCAGAAAATGTTCCCCTTCCTCACTTTGCCGCGCGGCGTGACGGTCTCCGGCGATGTAAAGCTACTGAAGCCTGATGTGGCGATCTACGATCTGCACGCCAAGGAATTCGGCCTCAACCCCGCCGCAAGCATCTTCATCGATGATACGCTCGCCAATGTCGAAGGCGCGAAGGCGGCGGGCTGGCAGGCCGTGCACTTCACCGGTGCGGAAAAGCTGAAGCAGGATTTGCGGGCCTATGGGGTGGAAGCGTAAGCGAGCTGCCGTGCAAAATGGTGACGTGCGTGCCCCGCCTGCTACGACTCGTTGACCCAGTCCTCATGTGCGTGACGGACGCGGACGATCAAGACATCATCGTCCGCTCCCACGCCATAAACAACCAGGTGTGCCCTGAACCGATGGATACGCAGCGGCGGTAACAACTCGTGCCGCTCGCGTGCCATGCGTGGGTTGAGAGATATCAGCTCAAATATCTCATAGAGTTCCCGGTGATATTTTTGCGCCTGCGCCAGCCCGAATATCGCGATGCCTTCTTCGGCTATGCGAATGACGTCTTCTTCCGCGAGCAGAGACAGGCGAAAGCCCACGATCAACCGATCTTGCGTTTCATGGAACGAGCTTCAGCCTCGGCGAACAAGGCCTGTTGCGAGCGATGCCCGGCACCGCTCTGCAATCCCTCATCCACAAAATGCTGCATCGCCGCGATTTTTTCGCCTCGCTCCTGATCCTTGCGGATCAGGTCTCGCACGTAGTCGCTCGCATTGGAATAACGGCCTGTCCTGGATTGGGCCTCGACCCATTCTTTCATGGGTGCAGGCAGCGATATGTTCATGGTCGCCATATTCATCTCCCTTTGATGGGAGAGTGAAGAATTTGGCAAAGTTTGTCAAAACATATCGGGAAAAGAAATTGGCGCAGGCGGAAATGGCGGTCTCCGGCCTGCGCCAGTCCTGCCGCAAGCGGCATCGGACGCAATGTTTTTTGTGATTTGTCCTGACTGGATTTTCACAACCACTGCTCTGATTTGAGACAGTATTGCTCGTCTCTTGCGCGAAACTTGTCTAGCTAAAATAACATACTCGAAAATACCAACGCCCGACACCGAAGTGCCGGGCGTTGGTCGTTCTCCATCCGGGACTGAAGGTACTAAACCGGACGGAGACATATGCTGACAAGGTCGGGCGGTGGATCGTTGCCTTCGGTCTTTGGGACCTTTGACTATTCGGCCTTTGCCAGTTCACTGCGGATGATTGTCCGGAGATCGTCGATAGGCTTCAGCGCGTCGCCGTCCTCGAAGTGCCAGAACGTCCATCCGTTGCATGCGTCGAGACCCTGCACCTTCGCGCCGAGGCGGTGAATGGAGCCGGCGGTCCCGCCGGATGCAATCGTACCATCCGCACGAATAATGGCGCTATAACGGCGCTTGGCATCGGTCAGCACCTGGCCGGGACGGACGAGACCGCTTTCCACCAGCGTGTTGAAGGCAACGCGCGGCTCGGCCTTCTTGCCGGTCATGACGGTCAGTTCCGCCTTGCCGAGCGGCTCGACGGCGGCGATGCGGGCCGATGCCGCGTCGATGTAATCCTGTTCGCGCTCTATGCCGACGAAGTGACGGCCGAGGCGTTTTGCAACGGCACCCGTGGTGCCGGAACCGAAGAACGGGTCGAGCACGATATCACCCGGCTTGGTGGAAGCCATGATGATGCGCGCCAGCAGAGCTTCCGGCTTCTGGGTCGGATGTACCTTCTTGCCGTCGTCGCCCTTCAGGCGCTCATGGCCGCTGCAGATCGGGAACAGCCAGTCTGAACGCATCTGCACGTCGTCATTGGAGGCCTTCAGCGCATCGTAGTTGAAGGTGTAGTTCTTGGCTTTCGGATCGCGGCTGGCCCAGATCATGGTCTCGTGGGCGTTCTGGAACCGGCGGCCCTTGAAATTCGGCATGGGGTTGGTCTTGCGCCAGACGATATCGTTGAGGATCCAGAAATCCAGGTTCTGAAGCATGGAGCCGACGCGGAAGATATTGTGGTAGGAGCCTATGACCCAGATGGTGCCGTTCGGTTTCAGCACGCGGCGGCAGGCGAGCAGCCAGGCGCGGGTGAAGGCGTCATAGGCTTCGAAGGAGGCGAACTGGTCCCATTCGTCATCGACCGCATCGACCAGCGACTGGTCGGGCCGGTGAAGCGTGCCGCCAAGCTGGAGATTATAGGGCGGATCGGCGAAAATCGCGTCCACCGACTGGCTCGGGAGGGCATCCAAGGCAGCGACACAATCACCTTTGATGATGCTGTCTTTCCAGGCGTCACTCTCGCCCGCACGATCAAAACCGGCACGCCGAAAATCGGCCAGCGGAAAAACTGCTGCCATTGGTACTCGCTCCATACGCTTACTCTCTACTGATGCTTATGGTTACCGAAGATGGTTATCAAAGCCTGAACAAGTCACGGAAAATGCGAAATAAATGGCTGTCGCGGCACGCAGGCGCGATTTGCGGCGGCCGGCGGGGGAACCCGAAGTCGGGCAAAAACGTTGTGCACAATGGGTTCTCCTGTCTCCGCATATCGGCGCGGCGGGAAGAGCCATTATGGCAGGGGGTAATCCGCAATGGGGTCCGTGATGAAAATGGCTTCTTTTTCCATGAATGTCGCTTGCGCCGCGCTTTTCGCAACGGCGCTGCCGGCGCCCTCTCAGGCGCAGCAACCGGCCCCGCAATATAACGTCATCACCGATGCGGTTTTGTTCGATGGCGGCCCCTCGCTCGGTAACAGCGACAAGGTGCGTTGGGATTTCTACAAGGCAGACCGCTCCGGCGGCCGCACCGACGACAATGCCGGCGGTTCGTATGACGCCACCTTCGAGGCGAGGCTGCCGGCGGGCAAATATGTCGGCGTGGCGGCGCTGGGCAATGTGACCCGCGAAGTGTCCTTCGAGGTGAAGGATGGAGGTGTTGCGAGGCCGAGGGTGAATTTCGATGCGGCGGAATTGACGGTCGTGCCGAAACGCAGCCCGGGCGGCGATGTGGAAACGCAGGCGAAAACCGAAATCACCAGGGATGATTTCAAGGATAGCGTCTACGGCCAGAATACTGTCTTCGTGCCGGCGGGCGAAGTCCTCCTTACCGGCCGCATCGGCCCGGCGCAGGCTGAGGAGACGCTGGCCATCAAGGCAGGCGAGAAGATCAGCCACGAACTGGTCATTCCGAGCGGCGTGGTGATCGCGAAGGCCGTCTATGCGCAAGGCGGCAGGGCGGTGGAAACGGATGATATCCGCTTCGAAGCCATGTCCGCCAGGGAAACGCTGGATGGCACGCGTGAGACCATCAACGGCATTTACGGCGCCGGCAAGATCATGGAAATGCCTGCCGGTGATTTCGTCATGCGCGCGCGCCTCGGCAAGGTGACTGTGGAACAGCCATTCACCGTGACCGCCGGAAAACGAACCGAAATTACAATCGATCTCGACGCGGGTGTTCTTGCAATCAAGGCCCCCGGCGCTGAACGGATCGATATCGTTGAAACGACCAGGGATCTTCAGGGCACGCAGAAGGAGATTTCCGGCCGTTACGGTACGCAGCATCAGGAAACCCTGCATCCCGGCGATTATTCGGTGAAGGTGAGCTACGACAAGAAATCCGGCCGCGAACCGAAGGAGATCAAGGCGACGGTCAAGGCCGCCGAGAGAACCGAGACGAGTGTGCCGGAGTAATCGGCACGGCGCGGCCCCTCTCCTCATTCCGCCTGCCTCCCTCCCTCATCCCTGTGCTTGTCACACGAATCCAGCCGACGTGCGCCTGCGCGACGGGAAGAGTTCTTTCAGCCCAAAGACTTGGGCTGGCTGGATTGCTGTGACAAGCACAGGAATGAGGATGGAGAAAACGTCATCAGTGTTTCCGGCCAGGTGACCCATATTTGGGCCTGAGCATCGGATGCTTCGAAAAACGCGCCGCATCCTTCGCCACGGTTGTTAACGGCTCGCCGATTTTCACACCCGCAAACCCTGACGCCGCGATACGGTCGCACAGCCTTATCCACTGGCAGCCGCGACAGGCCTGCCTGATCTCGCCGGCGGCAAAAGCCAGACGCATCTTTGCAAGAAAGTCCGGTGTCGCCTGCAGCCGCTTGCCGGCGGTCAGCGTCTCGCCCAAAAGCGCCGAGACCGAAAGGCGGGCCATCTCGTCCCGCTGCACCACGCCTTCGTTAAAACAGTGGGCATGGCTTTCACAGAGCAGGCCCTCACAGATATCGTCCGGGCCATCCACCAGCTCGATATCTTCCTCGCCGGCATTCAGGCGGACGGCGACGCCGTCGTAGTTCTCGACGAAGCCTGACGTATAGCCCTTGCCCACATAAGTGAGCATGCAGAGAAGGTGGTGGGGCCGGAGACGGACGGTCAAGGGGCCACCCTATCCGACGATGGCGAAGGCGTCGCGCACCGAGCCGGACGAGGTGCGGATGGCCTTGCGGCCAATCCATTGCACATGTCCGTCAAGGATTCGCACCGCCTCCTCGGCGCGGCCGCCGCGCAGCGCATCGATGATGGCCCGGTGGTCGGTATCGGTGCGGCGTTCCCAGCCGGCGCGCCAGGCGGAAAACAGGAAGCGGGCGCTTGCCGCATGCAGGCCGTCGATCGCCTCCATCAGGCGCGGCATGTTGCAAGGCGCGGTGATGAGGCGATGGAAGCGGCGATTGGCCTCCTCCCAATGCTGCACATCAACGGCGCTATCGCCTTCGAGCGTTGCGGCTTCCGCCTGATTGAGAATGGCAGGCGTCATGTTTGGAATGGCGTGGCGTAGCGCCAGAACTTCAAGGGCGGCGCGCATTTCCGCCACTTCGCGCACATCGTCAAGGCCGAAATCCGCTACCCGGACACCCCGGCGCGGGATGCTGGCCGCCAGCCCCTGCGCCTCCAGCCGGCGGAATGCCTCGCGCACCGGCACATGCGACGCGCCGAATTCGGCGGCGATGTGATCCTGCCTCAGACGTTCGCCCGGGGAAAGTTCACCGCGAACGATACGGTCGGCAAGCGTGCGGCTGATGCGTGCTGCAATGGTGTCTTCGGGCGCGTTTTTCACTGTCTTGGGCATAACATCCCATAACTCATATGGCGCGGCCGTGTGTAGCGGTTTTTGCGCCATCGCATGGCGCAACGCCGAATATTCGAAACCGCTCAATTGCCGCATCCCTGCCAGCCATGAGCCTGACGGGACCGACCCTTGCGGGTGAACCGGTTGAGCTTGGCTCAGACATGGTCTAAAAGCCCGGCATCATTTTCTTCCAAACAAATCCGATACAGGGAGCGCCCATGAGCGGCTTCGACCTCATTATTTTCGACTGCGACGGCGTTCTGGTCGATTCCGAAATCATCGCGGCGCAGGTGGAATCCCGCCTCTTGACCGAGGCCGGTTATCCGATCTCCGTCGAGGAAATGGGCGAGCGTTTCGCCGGCATGACCTGGAAGAACATTCTTTTGCAGGTGGAAAGTGAAGCCAGCATTCCGCTCTCCGCCTCGCTGCTCGACAAGTCCGAAAAGCTGCTCGACATGCGCCTGGAACGCGATGTGAAGATCATCGAGGGCGTGAAATTCGCGCTGTCGCGTCTGACCACGCCACGCTGCATCTGCTCGAACTCCTCGAGCCACCGCCTCGACATGATGCTGACGAAGGTGGGCCTCAAGCCCTATTTCGCGCCGCATATCTATTCCGCCAAGGATCTCGGGGCCGACCGCGTGAAGCCGAAACCGGATATCTTCCTGCATGGCGCGGCCCAGTTCGGCGTTTCCCCTGACCGCGTGGTCGTGGTCGAGGATTCCGTGCACGGCATCCATGGCGCAAGAGCGGCCGGGATGCGGGTCGTGGGCTTCACCGGCGCATCCCACACCTATCCGAGCCACGCCGACCGGCTGACCGATGCGGGCGCCGAAACGGTGATCTCACGCATGCAGGACCTGCCGGCCGTGATTGCGGCGATGGCGGAGTGGGAAGGCGCTTTTTAAGTTGTGATGGGACTTCTTTCGTGATCTGAGTGGCAGCATTGATATTTTAATAAATGTAGCTACATTAATTCATGAAAATCATATGGGACGAGCCCAAGCGGCTCGCCAATATCGAGAAGCACGGCTTCGACTTCGCAGATATTGATGGCTTCGACTGGGAGAACGCCATCATCGAGAAAAGCCTGACCGGACCGGAAATTCGCGCTTCAAAGCGATCGGATATTTTCGGGACGGTACGATGGCTATCGTTTTTGCGACTGTCGGAACAGAAGCGATATCCATTATCAGTTTCCGAAGGGCGAGTTCCAAGGAAAGAAGGAGGTTGCCATGGCCAAAGCTGCAAAACTAAAAAAATTCAAACCCGGACGCGGCTACACCGAAGCGGACTGGAACGCCGTTGATTTCCCTGAAATGACGGATCAAGAACTCGAAAATGCGCGCCCCGCCCGAGACGTTTTGCCACCTGCTTTTTTCGAAGCAATTGATGAATACAGAAAGACGCGTGGCCGTCCGCCGGTGGATAAGCCCAAGAAACAGGTAACGTTGCGCCTTGATGAGGATGTCGTGGAACGTTTCCGCGAGGGTGGCAAAGGGTGGCAGAGCCGCATCAATGATGCTTTGCGGAAGGCCGCAGGCATTTGAACTCGTTGCCATGCAACAAGAAACCGGAGACGGCAGAGCAGCCTCCGGTTTTTACATTTCGCCCGTCAGATCACCGGCGCTTGGTCTTGGCCTTCGCGCCCTGCTCGGCAAAGCCGATATAAACACTGACAGACCGCGGCGCGCCGCCCGGTCCGTTGGGGATGGCGACATGGTCGTTGTTGAAGATGAACTGGGTGCCGGCCCCGCCTGCGGGCAGATCGATGGCGAAGTTGGTCGTTTCGCCGAAAATCTCGCCGTCGCCGTCCTTCACCGTCACGCGGATCGGCACGGTGACGCGACCGGGCTTGGCCATCGGGCCGGGAACCAGGCGGCCCTGGGCCAGCACGTTCACCGTCAGCGTCGACTCATTGGCCGTGCAGGAGCGCGTCGTGTCTGACAGCGAGACCTGATAGGCGAGTTTCTGCGGATCATCCTTTGCGCCGCCGGCATAGACGCGATGCACGGCGTTGGCGTCTAGAACCGTGACCGTCGGGCAGTTGGCCTGCACCACCGGGGTGACCGCATTGGCCTGCGCCGCCGGCGGGTTGACGGCAAGCGAGTCCGACGGGTTGGAGGAATTGCATCCTGCAACAACGGCGAGAAGCGACATCGCGGCGGACAAACGCAAGAAATTCCCTGACACTCTTCTAAATCCCTCTCCATTGTCCCGGAACAGAACCGGAGACGCTGTTTATTGACCTTTCACGCAGGTTGGCGATGGTCTATAGCAGCGACGCCGGAAAAAATCGATTGGCATGTTCGGTTTTGCTTGAATTTTCAAAAAAGCCCTTCATTAGCTGCCCAATCGCTTCATTCCGGTAAGGTGCTGCGGAAAAGACGCCGATCAATCGGTAGTGGATAAGGGACTATCTCGTGGAATATGTATCGACCAGGGGTGCGGCCCCTTCGCTTGGTTTTTGCGACGCGCTTCTGGCGGGCCTTGGCCGTGACGGCGGGCTTTATGTTCCGCGCAAATGGCCTTCCATGTCGAAGAAGGAAATCCGCAACCTGCGCGGCAAGTCCTATCAGGATGTCGCCTTCGAGGTTCTCTACCGCTTCACCGGCGGCGAAATTCCCGCCGACAAGTTCAAGGCGATGATCGATGACGCCTATGCGACCTTCCGCCATCCCGCCGTCGTGCCGCTGACGCAGACCGGCCCTAACACTTTCGTGCTGGAGCTTTTCCACGGCACCACGCTCGCCTTCAAGGATGTGGCGATGCAGCTTCTCGCCCGCCTTATGGATTATACGCTTTCCGAGCGCGGCGAGCGCGCCACCATTGTCGGCGCCACATCGGGCGACACGGGCGGTGCGGCGATCGACGCCTTTGCCGGGCGTGAGCGCACCGACATCTTCATTCTTTTCCCGAACGGCAAGGTCTCGCCGGTGCAGCAGCGCCAGATGACGACGTCGACCGCTTCCAACGTGCATGCGCTGGCGATCAACGGCAATTTCGACGATTGCCAGACGCTGGTGAAGGAGATGTTCAACGATGTGAAGTTCCGTGATGGCGTGAAGCTTTCCGGCGTCAATTCCATCAACTGGGCGCGCATCATGGCGCAGGTGGTTTATTATTTCACCGCGTCGCTTTCACTCGGCGGTCCCGACCGAAAGGTTTCCTTCACCGTTCCGACAGGCAATTTCGGTGATATTTTCGCGGGTTACGTCGCCAAGAAGATGGGCCTGCCGATCGACAAGCTCGTCATCGCCACCAATGACAACGACATTCTGGCGCGCACGCTGAAGACCGGCCGTTACGAGATGCGCGGCGTCAAGCCCACCACCTCGCCCTCGATGGACATCCAGATTTCCTCGAATTTCGAACGGCTGCTGTTTGAAGCCTATGGCCGTGATTCCTCTGCGGTAAAGGCATCGATGGACGGCCTCAAGCAGTCCGGCGCATTTGAAATTCCGCCGCATGCGCTGAAATTCATCAAGAAGGATTTCCGCGCCGGCCGCGCCACCGAAAAGCAGGTGGCGGCAACGATCCGCGACACGCTTGAGAAAACCGGCTACCTCATCGATCCGCATACCGCGACCGGTGTTTTCGTGGCGGAAAAGCACGAAAAAGCGGGAAGCCCGATGGTTGTCCTGTCGACCGCCCATCCGGCTAAATTCCCGGCCGCTGTAAAATCCGCTTGCGCAATCGAGCCTGCGCTTCCAGTATGGTTAGCTGACATTATGAACCGGGAGGAGCGTTTCGACATTCTGGATGCAGAGCTGAAAGCCGTGGAAACCTTCATCGGCAGCCATGCACGCGCCGGCAAATAGAGACGCGGAAAGACGTTGAGTATGAGAGTTAATGTGACCCGGCTTTCGTCCGGGTTGACCGTTGTCACGGAAAAAATGCCGCATCTCGAAAGCGTCGCTCTTGGGGTGTGGATCAAATCCGGATCCCGCAACGAGACGACTGCCGAACACGGCATCGCCCATCTTCTCGAACATATGGCTTTCAAGGGTACGGCGCGCCGCACCGCCCGCCAGATCGCCGAAGAGATCGAAAATGTCGGCGGCGAAGTCAACGCCGCGACATCGACGGAAACCACCTCCTACTACGCCCGCGTCCTGAAAGACCACGTCCCCCTCGCCGTCGATATCCTTGCCGACATCCTGACGGAATCGCTGTTTGACGAAGAAGAGCTGGAGCGGGAGAAAAACGTCATCCTGCAGGAGATCGGTGCAGCGACCGACACGCCCGACGACGTGATCTTCGACAATTTCTCCGGCGTCGCCTATCGCGACCAGACCATCGGCCGCCCGATCCTCGGCACGCCGGAAACCGTTCAATCCTTCACGACAGGCCAGATCAGGCATTATCTCGCCCGCAACTACACGACGGACCGCATTTTCGTCGTGGCGGCAGGTGCTGTCGACCACGAAAGCTTCGTGAAGCAGGTGGAAGAGCGTTTCGCCTCGCTGCCGCAGCTGCCGGCGGCAACACCGGTCATGGAAAAGGCAATCTATACCGGCGGTGAAATCCGCGAGACCCGCGACCTCATGGACGCGCAGGTGCTTCTCGGCTTCGAAGGCAAGGCCTATCACGCCCGCGACTTCTATTGCTCGCAGATCCTCGCCAACATCCTTGGCGGCGGCATGTCTTCCCGCCTGTTCCAGGAAGTGCGCGAATATCGCGGCCTGTGCTATTCGGTCTACGCCTTTCATTGGGGTTTTTCCGATACCGGCATCTTCGGCGTCCATGCGGCCACCGGCGGCAACGACCTGCCGGAACTGGTGCCCGTCATTGTCGAGGAGCTGCGCAAGTCCTCTCAGGTCATCCACCAGGAGGAAATCGACCGTGCTCGCGCGCAGATCCGCGCCCAATTGCTGATGGGCCAGGAAAGCCCGGCCGCCCGCGCCGGACAGATCGCCCGGCAGATGATGCTTTACGGCCGGCCCATCCCCAATGAGGAGATGATGGAACGGCTGGGCGACATCACCCGCGCGCGCCTGACCGATCTTGCAGGACGGCTGTTTTTCGATACAGTTCCGACATTGTCTGCAATTGGCCCGCTCGAACATCTGCCGCCTCTTTCCGACATCACTGCCGCGCTTTCCGCGCAGCAGCCCGCAAGGATAAAGGCGAACGGATAAACCGATATGAGGGCGGGATTTAAAGGCGAAGTCCGCTCACCTTTTTCGCCATCCCGCTTGCGGATGGCGATGTCTGCCGCACAGGGATCGTGAATGCTGCGTTTTCTTTCCCGACATAGCGACACGCCCGAACTGCGCAGCGCCAATCACCTTCTCAGACTGCCGCGCTACAGCGATTTCAAGCAATGGCATGTGCTGCGTTCGGAAAGCCGGCAGTTTCTTCAGCCCTGGGAGCCGACCTGGCGCCCGGACGAACTGACGGAGGGCGCCTTCCGCATGCGCGTGGTGCGCAACGGCCAGGAGTTTTCCTCCGGCACCGCAGTCTCCTTCCTGCTGTTTGAAAAAGAGACGCTGTTGGTGGGCGGCATCACCATCGGATACATCCGCCGGGGTGCGGCGCAAAGCTGTATGATCGGATACTGGATCGGCGAGCGCCACGCCGCGCAAGGCCATATGTCTGCCGCATTAAAATTGGTAATACCATACATCTTTAACGGACTTCAGTTGCACCGTATCGAGGCAGCCTGTATTCCGGAAAACTTCAAAAGCATCCGGCTTCTCGAAAACGCCGGGTTCCAGCGGGAAGGTCTCTTGCGGGAATATCTGAAAATCAATGGCCAATGGCGGGATCATATGATGTTTTCCCTTCTTGCCGACAAGCAAAGCTCCGGCGGAACGAAGTACGATACATGACCTACAATCACTCTGCGCCGTGCCTTGCGAAACGTCTGGCGGCAATCGCGCTGGCTGCGCCGTTTTTCCTGCTGTTCCTGCTTTTTGCTTCCCATTCCTTTGCTTTTGAGCCGGTGAAGATTTCCCGTGACGACACGGCGCTCGATCTGACGGCCACCACGGATATCTACGCCAATCAGGGCGAAGCCTTTCAGGTTTCGACCGCGCCGGGCCCCGACGGCATCCGCCGCCGTATCGAAGTGCGCGCCAGTTCCACCGATCACCAGGGCGACTGGGCGGTGTTTGCGCTCGCCAACGTCTCCGAAGAGCAGCTGGAGCGCGTGATCGTCGCGCCGCATTTCCGCCTCGTCAATTCCAAGCTGTTCTGGCCAGATCTCGGCTCGCAGCGCATCATGGCGATTACGCCGAGTGAAGGCTTTGCGCTTGACCGGCAGCCGAGCCCGGATGCCGACGTCTTCCGCATCACGCTCAACCCCGGCTCCGTCATCACCTTCGTCGCCGAGCTTTCCACGCCGCAGCTGCCGCAGCTTTATCTGTGGGAGCCGGAGGCCTACAAGGACACGATCAACGCCTTTACGCTTTATCGCGGCATCGTGCTCGGCATTGCCGGCCTGCTCGCCGTGCTCTTGACCATTCTCTTCGTGGTCAAGGGAACCTCCGTCCTGCCGGCCTCGGCCGCGCTCGCCTGGGCGGTGCTTGCCTATATCTGCGTCGATTTCGGCTTCCTTGAAAAGCTCATAACCGTCACCTCAAGCGATCAGCGAATATGGAGGGCGGGCGCGGAAGTGGCGCTCGCCTCCAGCTTCGTGGTCTTCCTGTTCACCTATCTCAATCTCAATCGCTGGCATGCGCATCTGGGTTATGCGACCTTTGCCTGGGTGGTGGGTCTGGCGCTGCTGTTCGGCGTGGCGATCTACGATCCGTCGGTCGCATCAGGCATCGCGCGCGTGTCCTTCGCGCTCACCGCAACGGCCGGCATCGCGCTCATCATCTATCTCGGCTTTAACCGTTACGACCGGGCGATCCTGCTCGTTCCCTCCTGGGCGCTCATCCTCGTCTGGCTGTTCGGCAGCTGGCTGACGGTGACGGGGCAGCTGGACAACGACATCGTGCAGCCCGCACTTGGCGGCGGGCTGGTGCTGATCGTGCTTCTGATCGGCTTTACCGTCATCCAGCACGCCTTTGCCGGCAGCGCCTATCAACAGGGTCTCTTCTCCGATCTCGAGCGTCAATCGCTGGCGCTGACGGGCAGCGGCGATACCGTGTGGGACTGGGACGTGACGCGTGACCGCATCGTCACCACACCCGACATTTCCAACCGGCTGGGGCTGGAACCCGGCGCCATGCACGGCGCTGCGCGCAACTGGCTGCCGCGCCTGCATCCTGACGATCGCGACCGGTTCAAGGCGACGCTCGACGTGCTGCTCGACCATCGCAAGGGCCGCCTCAACCATGAATTCCGCATTCGCGCCGAAGACGGGCATTTCCACTGGCTGCAAATCCGCGCCCGTCCGGTTCTCGGCTCCAACGGCGAAATCATCCGCTGCGTCGGCACCATCACCGATATTACCGAGCAGAAGAACTCGGTGGAGCGGCTGTTGCAGGATGCGATGAACGACAATCTGACCGGGCTTCCGAACCGGCAGGTATTTCTCGACCGCCTGCAATCAATCCTCAACCTGTCGCCCGACAGCGAGGGCGTGCGCCCGACCGTGATGGCGATCGATATCGACCGTTACAAGCTGGTCAACGATACGCTCGGCATTGCCGCCGGCGACAATATCCTCATCGCGCTGACACGGCGTCTGCGACGCCTCTTGAAACCGCAGGATACGCTGGCGCGCCTCGGCGGTGATGAGTTCGGCCTGATCCTGACCTCCGAGCGCGATCCGCAGCGTGTGGCCGATTTTGCCGATGCGGTGAACAAGGCGATCATGGTGCCGATCAATTTCGCCAATCGCGAAATCATCCTCACCGCCTCAATCGGCCTCGTTTCATGGATCGACCAGCAGGAAAGTGCGGCCGGACTGCTTAGCGATGCGGAACTCGCAATGTATCGCGCCAAGCGCGCCGGCGGCAACCGCGTCGAGCCGTTCCGCCCCGCCTTCCGCACCTCAGGCACCGACCGCCTGCAGATGGAAAGCGATCTTCGCCGCGCCATCGAGCGCAAGGAGCTGTCGCTGGCCTACCAGCCGATCGTCAAGCTTGACGATGGCGAGCTGGCCGGTTTCGAAGCGCTGATGCGATGGGAACACCCCAAGCGCGGCAATATTCCGCCAAGCGAATTCATTCCGATTGCAGAGGCCTCCGGCCTGATCGAGCCGCTCGGCATGTTCGCGCTGGAACGGGCTGCCACCGATCTGATGGACTGGCAGCATGCCATCGAGAAGATGCCGATCTTCATCTCCGTCAATATTTCCAGCGCGCAATTGCTGAACAACGAATTGTACAACGATGTGCGCGGCATGCTGACCCGCACGCGATGCAATCCGCAGCAACTGAAGCTGGAACTGACGGAATCGGTCGTCATGGAAAACCCGGAACAGGCGCGGCTGGTGCTTTCCAAGCTCAAGGAAACAGGCCTCAGCCTCGCCATGGATGATTTCGGCACCGGCTATTCGTCGCTTGCCTATCTCACCCGCTTCCCCTTCGACACCATCAAGCTCGACAAGGCGCTGGTGGCCAATACCAGCGACAAGCGCAACGTTCTGCTGCGCTCCGTCATCGCCATGGCGCGCGCGCTCGACATGCAGGTGGTGGCGGAAGGCATCGAAACGCCCGAGGATGCGGCCGAACTGGCCCGCATGAACTGCCATTTCGGCCAGAGCTTCCTGTTCGGCACACCGGTCTCCGGCGATGCGGCGCTGAAGCTTCTGCGGGAGCGGTTCCAGCCGACGAAGCGGGCATCGTAAGGGGTATTGCGTACATGGAAGCGAGGGGGCGCAGTCTCCTCCTCAAATTCCACGTCATCCTCGGGCTTGTCCCGAGGATCTAATCACGCATGCTAAAACCACCGACGGCAGATCCTCGGGACAAGCCAGAGGATGACGACGGAGAGGGCTAATGCTCCCCGGAACGTCTCGGATTTTCAACCTGCACGCCGACTATTTACTGAACCATCATCACCGGCTGCGCATCCGCCGCCACCTTCCCATGCAGGAGGTCGTGAATGAACTCCATCTTCGCCACCACCGGCGGCGTCAGCACGAAGGGATAAAGGTCCGCCTCCCCCATGCTGCGCTGGATGGAATTGATGGCGACGCTGAGCGGGATCCAGGCTTTCACCAGCTGCGCGGCGCTGCGGGCCTTATAGGGATCGAACGTCACTTCCGCCGCCATTTCCTCGTGCCCGTCAGGATCGATCGCCACACCGAAGGCGCGTGCGGTTTCGAGCGTATCGACGATATGCAGATAATGGGCGAAACATTCGGCGAAATCCTCCCAGGGGTGGACCGAGGCATAGGAACTGATGAAATTCTCCTGCCAGTCGCGGCGCGGCCCGCCATCATAATTGCGTTGCAGGGCGGCGCCATAATCCTCGCGCTCGTCACCAAAGACGGCGCGGCAGGCCTCCAGCCGGTTTTCGTCCCGCACCAGCTTGTTCCAGATGAAGTGCCCGACCTCGTGGCGGAAGTGGCCAAGCATGGTGCGGTATGGCTCGTTCATGTTGGCGCGCACCTGTTCGCGCGTCGCGTCATCGGCCTCGGCCGCGCGGATGGCGATCAGGCCTTCGTCGTGGCCGGTCATGGCGGGAATGACGGAACCATCGAGCGCCACCTCATCCACCAGAAAGTCGAAGACGAGGCCGCCTGCGGGGTCAGCATCACGATTGGGATGCGGCAGGCCAAGCCGCAGGATCGAATAAAACAGGTGCCGCTGCGCCTGGC
The DNA here is from genome assembly GCF_900188475.1 of Agrobacterium sp. 719_389. Classification (NCBI taxonomy): domain Bacteria; kingdom Pseudomonadati; phylum Pseudomonadota; class Alphaproteobacteria; order Hyphomicrobiales; family Rhizobiaceae; genus Agrobacterium; species Agrobacterium sp. 719_389. Next base: position 280,926 of record NZ_FYEM01000005.1, on the reverse strand, counting down.
TGATGCGGTGCCATTGTCCAATCCCCTGCTCTGTGGCCATATCAGGCACCAGGCGATTGTGGCTGCAGGCCGGGCAAAAGGCATTGGCGCTTTCCGCCGGCACAGACCAGTTGCAGATATCATTCACCTCATTGGCGCAAAACCGCACCTGCTTTTCCGGCTGGGCGACGATCTGCCAGTTCGGTTCACCCGCAGGCGCCAGCGCTTCCATGGAAAGCCGCTCCGGCACGAAAGCCAGACGATGGCCGCAGGAGACACAGAAGCGATTGTCGAAATGGACAGGCTGGCCGCAGGATGCGCAGGAGAAAAGCTTCATGTATGAAACCCTTGCGATGGGACGGGTGAAAGAAAAGCAGAGATAAGATGTGAAGGCGCAGGCGTAGCGGCCCGGTCGTCATGGCCCTCACATGACAAGAGCGCATGTGCGATAACACATGCGCTCCATGCGCCGCATCGTGGGAGAGGCGCAATGTTTCATGCAGAATTACATGCGGTCGACGGCGCCCTTGACGGCGTCCTTCGCCTTGCCGACGGAGCTCTGAACCTTGCCCTTGGTTTCCTGGGCGGCACCCTTGGCGCGCAATTCATTATTGCCCGTCGCTTCGCCGACGCTCTTCTTCACCTTGCCAGCAACTTCATTGGCTTTACCGGCGATCTTGTCAGATGTGCTACCCATATTACTGCTCCCTAGTTTAGCCGTACTGTCTGTCCGGCTTTCCGGGTGGGTAACGTCAGGGGTCAGGATTTGGTTCCAGCCGAAAGGGGCAGGAATTCTGCTGGGGCTCAGGCGTGCCCGGCATCCGTGGAGAGCATGCGCGCATCGACGCCCATCAGGGCCAGCGCCCGCTCGTATTTATTGTCCAGTCCACGGTCGAAGATCAACTCTTCCGCAGCGGGGCAATTCAGCCAGCCATTATTGGCGATCTCGTTTTCCAGCTGGCCCGGACCCCAGCCGGCATAACCGAGCATCATGGTCGCCCTTTGCGGGCCGCGGCCATTGGAAATGGCGCGGACGATATCAAGCGTTGCGGTGAGCGAAATGTCATCGCTGACCGGAATGCTTGATTCGCTGAGGTAATCATCCGAATGCAGCACAAACCCCCGGCCGGATTCCACCGGGCCGCCGCACTGGATCGGAAATTCGCGGGTGCGGTTAGGCAGCATGATGGCGTCGTTGCTATCTACCAGCTTCAGATGCAGCAGAATATCCGTAAACGTGATCTGCTGCGGCCGGTTGATGATGAAGCCCATGGCCCCGGCGTCCGAATGGGCGCAGATATAGATCACCGAACGGGCAAAATTGCCGTCGTCCAGCCCCGGCATCGCGATGAGGAACTGGCCATCGAGAAAGCCACGTTCGCGTTTGTCCATCAGGGTTGAAAAGCTCACCGGCGCCTCCAGCAGACCGAATTCCGTCGCTCAACGGAAAACGGCGTTCGCACTTCGACAAAGGACAGGATGCGGCATCGCGCCCGATCAATCAACCGAAAATGATGAACCGCACGAATTCGTAACTGGTCCGTCGGGCGATGTTGGGTTAGACGGGAAGCATGAGCGTCAGGATATTCTTTCGATTTTCACATCTTCGTCTCGCGGCCGCATTTGCCGCCCTCCTTGGCGGCGTGCAAGCCGCCAAGGCCGAAATTACCGACTGGGCCAGAAGCGAGGGCGGCCTGATGCGCGTGGCAAGCCTTGCCATGGATGCGGACGGCGTGGTGCGCGGCGTGCTGCAGATCGAGCCGAAGGACGGCTGGATTACCTATTGGCGCGAACCGGGCGAAGCAGGCATACCGCCGCAGATCACCCCCGACCCGGCAAGCGGCGTCACCCTCACCACCATGGCCTATCCGGTTCCGAAGCTGATCGAAAACGGCGACATCACCGATATCGGCTATGACCACGCCGTCAGCCTTCCCTTTCAGCTGAAAGCCGCCGACCCGGCAGCGAGCGGGAAGATAGATCTCACCGCCTTCATCGGCGTGTGCCAGAATATCTGCATTCCCTTCGAGGCGAAGTTCTCCATCGACCGCGGCAATGCGGGTGACGATGACAGCGAGGAACGCCGCCTTCTCGAAGAGGCGCGCGAAACGCTGCCCGAGGCGGCGTCCGACGATTTCAAGGTGATCGATTTCCACATCACGCCCGACAAGACCATGCTCGGCGTGCAGTTGCAGCTTCCGGAAAACGCGCCGAAGGAGACCGAAATATTTATCGCCGGTCCCTCCGGTTTTGCCTATTACGAGCCGCAGAACCTGGTGCGCGACAAGCGCAAGCTCTCCTTCTACATGAACATCAAGGGCCTGCCGAAAACCTATCAGGTGCCGGGCAACAGCTGGCCCATTCTGGTCAAGTCAGGCGACCGGGCCATGGAGACCGTGCTGAATTTCCCGAAGCCGTGAGCCGCGTTCCTGCAATGGGATTTACCTCGAAAACTGCATGACAGCTTTCATTTCCGTGCTCGGGATCCTGTCGGGTTCATTCCGAACCTGACAGGATTGAGACACCTTGTTTTCGTTTGTCTTCCCGGGAAAACCGGGTTCCACTTTTCCCTGCCAAACTCTATAGTCGCGCGAACCGAACGGCTACAGGAGCACGGACATGACCATCAAGATCGGCGAAAAACTGCCTTCCGCAACCTTCAAGGAAAAGACGGCCGACGGCCCGGTGGAAACCACCACGGACGCGCTCTTCGGTGGCAAGAAGGTGGTTCTCTTCGCCGTTCCCGGCGCTTTCACCCCCACCTGCTCGCTGAACCACCTGCCGGGCTATCTCGAAAATCGCGACGCCATTCTTTCCAAGGGCGTGGACGATATCGCCGTCGTCGCCGTCAATGACTGGCACGTCATGGGCGCATGGGCGCAATCATCAGGCGGTCAGGGCAAAATTCACTTCCTCGCCGACTGGGATGCGTCCTTCACCAAGGCGCTCGGCCTCGATGCCGATCTGTCCGGCGGCGGCCTTGGCGTGCGCTCCAAGCGTTATTCGATGCTGGTGGAAGACGGCGTGGTGAAGTCGCTCAACGTGGAAGAGAACCCCGGCCAGGCAACGGTCTCTGCCGCTGCGGCGATGATCGAGCAGCTTTGACATTAAGAAGAAGGCCTCTTGGCCCTAGATAAGACGTCATCCTCGGCCCTGTGCCGAGGATCTATTCACGTCCAATTCAATCGACACGTTGCAGATGCTCGGGACAAGCTCGAGCGTGACGGAAGAGAGCGACGAGAAGCCGCTCTCTCAAACATTCATATCGAACACCAGAAGCCCGGCGAGACCGCCATCGGTGAGCGACACGAGACGCTCCCCCACTTCCATATGCTGCGGATGGGCGAGATAGTCGTCGCGAGCCTCCGGGCTTTCCAGCGTCACGATGAAACCATCGACAAAACCGCCATTCAGCCCTTCGGGCGAGACATTCTGACCATATTTCACATCGATGATGCCGGGGATGACATCCTTCAGGGCAGCGATCGCCTCGAATATTGCCTGTTTTTCAGAAGACGCCGTTGCGGCCTTGAAGCGTAAAAATACACAATGCAGGATCATCCGGATTTCTCTCCTCCGTTGGGCACCACCGGAGCACCCCTTGACGACAAGATAGGTCGGGTTTCGGTTTTCACAACCCCGTATAATGGGGCCCGAGATCAAGTCGGCTCCATTTTCGCCGACCCAAAATAGAGCAGGCTTCCATTACCGCCGTTTGAAGGGCTCCATGCCCTTTCGCGCCAGTTCATCGGCGCGTTCGTTTTCAGGATGGCCCGCATGGCCCTTGACCCAGTGCAGGGTGACCTTGTGGCGTTGCTGCGCCGCTTCCAGCGCCTGCCATAGCTCGACATTCTTGACCGGCTTGTTATCGGCTGTCTTCCAGCCTTTCTTTTTCCAGCCGAAAATCCACTTGGTGATGCCGTCCTTGACATAGGCGCTGTCGGTATAAAGATCGACCTCGCAAGGGCTCTTCAGCGCATTGAGCGCCGAAATCGCCGCCATCAATTCCATGCGGTTATTGGTGGTCTCGGCCTCGCCGCCGCAGAGTTCCTTCTCCACCTCGCCGTAACGCAGCACGGCGCCCCAGCCGCCCGGACCGGGATTGCCGGAGCAGGCGCCATCGGTGAAAATATCGACATGTTTCATTCGCCCGCCAGCCCGTATTCGGCGACATTGGCGATGGAACGGTGGAACCGCAGTTTGCGCAGATATTCCAGCGGGTCCTTCTTCACCACCAGCGCGCCCTCGGGCGTCGTCAGCCAGTCGTAAAGCCGCGTCAGGAAGAAACGCAGCGCCGAACCGCGCGCCAGAAGCGGCAGCGCGTCCAGTTCCGCTTCACTCAGCGGACGCACCGACTGATAGCCTTCCAGCAGCGCCTTGCCCTTGGTGACGTTGTAAGCGCCATCCTTCTCGAAGCACCAGGCATTGAGGCAGATCGACACGTCATAAGCGAGCAGGTCATTGCAGGCGAAATAAAAGTCGATCAGGCCGGACAGTTCGTCGCCGAGGAAAAACACATTGTCCTGAAACAGATCGGCATGGATGACGCCGGCCGGCAGATCTTTCGGCCAATGGGCGGCGAGATAATCGATCTCGGGGCGAATCTCGTCTTTCAGGCCCTTCTCCACCTCGTCGGCGCGCGCTTCGGACTTGTCCCAAAGCACCTTCCAGCCCTCGACGGAGAGCGCATTCGGACGCTTGATCTCGAAGCCTTCACCGGCCAGATGCATGGCGGCGAGCGCCTTGCCGACTTCCCGGCAATGTTTCGCCTCCGGCTTTCTCAGCCACATGCCTTCGAGGAAGGAAATCAGCGCCGCCGGCCGGCCCGACAATTCTCCCAGCAATTCGCCATCCTTGCGCGGCAGCGGCAAGGGGCAGGACAGGCCCTTGGCTGCCAGATGCTGCATGAGGCCGAGGAAGAAGGGCAGATCGTTTTTCTCCACGCGCTTTTCATAAAGCGTCAGGATCAGCGGGTCCTTGGTGGTATGCAGCAGGAAATTGGAGTTTTCGACGCCCTCGGCAATGCCCTTGTAAGAGGTGAGGCTGCCGACGTCGTACTGCGTGAGGAAATTCCTCAGATCATCTTCGGTGATATCAGTATAAACTGCCAATTTCAAATCTCTTGATGAAGGACGGAGTGGAAATCTCGATGGATGACGCCTGTGAGACGGAAACCGCTCACAGGCAGCATCATCCAGCTTTAAATGCCGGCGGCGGTTTTCGGCGGCAGCGCATTGCTGGCATTGCCGTTGACGAAGGCCATGTCATCGGTCGTCAGCTCAATGCTGCGCAGCTCGCGATTGACGAGGAAATGCTCCGTTTCCTCAACCGTTACGGCAAGATCAAGCGTCGTGTCGAAACGCGCCTTGAAGGCCTCGATGATCTCGTCGACGATAACCTCAGGTGCGGAAGCACCGGCCGAAAGGCCGACGGTGCTGATATCGCCAATTTCATCCCAGTCGATTTCCGAGGCACGCTGCACCAGCACCGAGCGCTTGGCGCCGGCGCGCAGCGCCACTTCCACCAGCCGCTTGGAATTGGAGGAATTGGGCGCACCGACGACAATGAAGAGGTCGCAGCCGGGGGCCGCCTGCTTCACCGCATCCTGACGATTGGTGGTTGCGTAACAGATGCTGTCGGCGGCGGGCGCCTGAATGGCCGGGAAACGTTCCTGCAGCTTCGCGATGACACCGGCGGTGTCATCAACCGACAATGTGGTCTGGGTGACGAAGCCGAGATTTTCACGGTCCAGCGGTTCGTAACGGCCGGCATCCTCCACCGTCTCGATCAGCGAGACAGTGCCTTCGGGAAGCTGGCCCATGGTGCCGATGACCTCAGGATGGCCGGCATGGCCGATCAGCACCACATGGCGGCCGAGCCGCTGGTGGCGCATGGCCTGCTTGTGGACCTTGGAGACGAGCGGGCAAGTGGCATCGAGATAAAACAGGTTACGCGCCTGCGCATCCTCAGGCACTGACTTCGGCACGCCGTGAGCCGAGAAGACCACGGGCTGCTCGCGATGCTCGGCAGGAATTTCATGCAGTTCCTCGACGAAAACCGCACCCTTGGCCTCCAGCCCCTCCACCACATAACGGTTATGCACGATTTCGTGCCGGACATAGACAGGCGCGCCATAGGCTTTCAGCGCCAGCACGACGATCTGGATCGCCCGGTCCACGCCCGCGCAAAAGCCGCGCGGTCCGCACAGCCTTATCGTCAAAGGGGGTTTGGAAACGGCGATGTTCATTCCAGCTCCTTGGCCAGCTCCTTGGCCGGCACCGTGGTCTTGCCCGATCAACTGCCCTACCGGACGCGGCGCGCTTTATTCACCCTGCGCCTTGCCGTTCCGGAAATAGGCAAAACCGGCGACGATGACAAGGGCCGCCGCCAAGCCATACCACGTTATCGCATATTGCAGGTGATTGTTGGGCAAATCTATCAGTGTTACGCCGCCCTCAGGCCAGCCACCCGGATTAGGCGCGGCATCGGCATCCACGAAGAGATTGACCAACCGCTCGGACGGAATTTCGGCGCTGGAAGCCATGGCCGCCAGATCTTTCCAGTAGAAGATATTCTTGGCGATATCATTATCAGGCAGCAGCGACGATGGCTTTGCAACGAGCGGCGCGCGCGCCAGCCCTGTTATAGTCACCTCGCCCGTTACCTGCCCGTCGGGCCTTTTCGCAGGCTCTTTCATCTCGAAAGGCACGAAGCCGCGATTGACGAAGAGAATGCGGCCGCCGGCAAGCGTCAGCGGCGTATAGATATAATAACCGGTTCGGCCCTGATGGGTGGCGAAGAAATGCCGCTCATGGGCATGATCGAAGGTGCCGGAAAGGCTGACCTTGCGATATTCGATATCGCCGCCGCTTTTTGCTATCGCCTCGATATCGGCAAGCGTCACCGGATTTGCACTGCGCCGCTCCTCGATATCGGCCATCAGCGCCTCTTTCCAATAGAGCCGCTTCACCTGCCAGGTTCCGAGCCCGAGAAGAATGGCAAGCGCCAGCAGCACCAGCGGTGCGGCGAACCAGACGCGCCTTTCCGCCGCCTTCATGTGGGAAACGTCATTCACGATCAAGCCTGCCTTCGCTTGCATTGTTCCTATATTGCAGCGCAATCATGATCCCTTTCAGCTTGCGCAGCAGCACCAGAGAGACAATTACCGTAAACGGCAACCACAGCATGACATGCACCCAGACGGGCGGCGCAAAACGCTGATCGACCCAGAGCGCCAGCCCGACGACCAGAAAACCCACGATCAGCATGACGAAAACGGCCGGGCCATCACCCGCATCGGCAAAACCGTAGTCCAGCCCGCAGGCGCTGCAGGCGGGCTTTATGGTCAGGAAACCATCGAACAGCCTGCCGTTGCCGCAACGCGGGCAGCAGCCTTTGAGCCCGACCTTGATGGGATCGACCGGCGCAAAATTGCCGTTTCCGGGTTCTGACATATGACCTCCCGCTTCCGCCTGCAAACCGCCCTGCTGGAGGGGGTTCAGGCACGAGGGCAGCAACCGCCGCCCGTGAAGTGTCGACGGAGGCTCCCTCCTCCGTCATCCCCGGGCGTGACCCGAGGATTTGCACACCACCGATCTGGACTCTCGGCTCGAACCCGAGAATGGCGCCGGGCGTGCGGGAAGCTCGCCCTGGACATCAGGGCGGCGATTGCCGCCCCTCCATTATCGGTGCGATCAGCCGTGCACCGGCGCGCCCCAGCCACCCCAGATATAGATGGCGAAGAACAGGAACAGCCAGACGACGTCAACGAAATGCCAGTACCAGGCGGCCGCTTCGAAACCGAAATGCTGCTTGGGCGTGAAACCGCCGGCAATGGCGCGGAACAGGCAGACAAGCAGGAAGACCGTGCCGACGAAGACGTGGAAACCGTGGAAACCGGTGGCCATGAAGAAGGTCGCGCCATAGATCGAATTCTTGAAGTCGAACGGCGCATGCATGTATTCGTAAACCTGCACGGTGGAGAACAGGATGCCGAGCGCAACGGTGAGCACCAGACCGGTGATCAGGCCCTTGCGGTCATTGTGCAGCAGGGAATGGTGGGCCCAGGTGACGCAGGTGCCCGACAGAAGCAGGATGACGGTGTTGTAGAGCGGCAGATGCCAGGGATCGATGACCTCGATGCCCTTTGGCGGCCATTGCCCGCCGGTATATTCGAGGCGGGACGCCTGAATGGCCTCGTGCGGGAAGAGGCTGGCATCGAAATAGGCCCAGAACCACGCGACGAAGAACATCACTTCTGAGGCGATGAACATGATCATGCCGTAGCGCAGGTGAAGCGAAACGACGCGGGTATGGCTGCCCTCATTGGCTTCCTTGATCGTATCCGCCCACCACGCATACATGGTGTAGAGCACGATGACGAGACCGATATAGAACAGCCAGGGATTGGCGAGTTCCGCGCCGAACAGCTTGAAGGAGCCGCCCGACAGGTAACGCATGTAGCAGACGCCGCCAAATGTCAGGATGAAGGCGCCGATCGAGGCCAGAAGCGGCCAGGGGCTTGGATCGATGATGTGGTAATCGTGGTTCTTCTGATGCGTATCTGCCATTGCGACAATCCCCTGGTATCTCTTCCCTGATCCGGCCTTAAGCAAAAGGCCAGATCTCCTCTCACAATTTGCTTTCGCCAGATTCAGTTTTTACCGGCAAGGACGCAACCGGTTTTTCGGTTTTGGCCGGATAAAACGTATAGGACAGCGTTAACGTATGAATGCTCTTGGTCTCACGCGCCGTGGCGATGTCAGGATCGACGAAAAATACCACTGGCATTTCCAGCGTTTCACCCGGCTGCAGCGTCGTTTCGGTGAAGCAGAAACACTCCACCTTGTTGAAATAGGCCCCGGCCTCCATCGGCGTGACGTTGAAGACCGCCGTGCCCGTGGTCGCCACGGGTGAACGGTTCGTCGCCTTGAAAGTCACCTGCACCGTTTCGCCGATCTTCGGCGTGACCTTCCTGTCGACCGGCTGGAAATCCCAGTTGAGGCCGTTCGACGTATTCGCGTCGAAGGTGACGTTGATGGTCTTGTCGAGAATGACGTCGGAATATTGCTCGACGCGCTGGGTCGTGCCGTTATAGCCGGTGACGCGGCAGAACAGGGTGTAGAGCGGCACGGCGGCATAGGCCATGCCGATCATGGCGCAGAAAAACACCAGACAGAGCACGAGAATGGAGCGATTGCTCACCTTCTGCCTGCCGGTCGCTGCCGCCTGCGTTTCCATATTTGCCATCTCCTCCTCCTCTCCCCTCAATCAGCCCGTCAGTGCGAGCCGATCTTGATGATGGTGATGACGTAGAACAGCACCACAAGGCCGGCGAGCAAAACACCGAGCGCAATATTGCGCCCGCGTCTCGATTTTTTCTGAGCTGCGCTCAGTTCCACCGTTTCCATCACAGGACTCCCGACATGACGGCCTTGAGGGCCGGCGCGAAATGATCGGCCAGAAGGCCGGAGAAGATGGCGAAGAGATAAAGCACCGAATAGGCGAACATCTTCTTGGCCGGCAGCATTTTCTCGTCGCCCTCAGGCATGCGCCGGACATCGAGCGAACAGTAGACGAAGATTGCGCTCAGCACCGCTGCGAAAATGCCGTAACCGGCGCTCGCCAGACCGGTGAAATAAGGCGCAACGGCCGCCGCAGCCGTCAGTACCGCGTAAACGATCATCTGGTTCTTGGTGGAGCGTTCGCCAGCCACATTCGGCATCATCGGAATGCCGACAGCGCCGTAATCCCGCATCTTGAAGAGCGCCAGCGCCCAGAAATGCGCCGGGGTCCACAGGAAGATGATGAGGAACAGGATGATGCTGTCAAGCGAAACGCCGCCGGTGACGCAGGCCCAGCCGAGCATGGGCGGGAAAGCGCCGGCGGCGCCGCCGATGACGATGTTCTGCGGCGTCGAGCGCTTCAGCCACATCGTGTAGACGACGGCGTAAAAGAAGATGGTGAAGGCGAGCAGGCCGGCCGAGAACCAGTTGACCGCAAGACCGAGAATGACGACGGAGAAGGCCGACAGCGTCAACCCGAATGCCAAGGCTTCGCGCGGCGCGATACGGCCCGAGGGGATCGGCCGCTTGGCGGTGCGGCTCATCACGGCGTCGATATCGGCATCGTACCACATGTTGAGCGCGCCGGACGCGCCGGCGCCGACGGCGATGCAGAGAATGGCGATGATGCCGAGCACCGGGTTGATTTCGCCCGGCGCCAGCACGAGGCCGGCAAAGGCCGTGAAGACGACGAGCGACATGACGCGCGGCTTCAGCAATTCGAAATAATCGCGCGCGCCGGCTTCCGAAAGTTCGGAGCCCTTCACGCCCAGCATGTCGCGATTGTCGATAATGCTCATTTCCTGTCCTGTTTTCCTTCAGGCGCCGCCTGTCGCGACACCCCCTGCACCGGCTCGAAAAACGAATGTGATTTCCGGCATGCGCGATGCGTCAATTCATTGGTCCGAACGTTCCGGCATGGGCGGCATCAGGAAGAACCGATACCATTCATTTGCCCGGCCTGTGACCGCGCCCATCCCGCCATTCGTCTGCGCTGCTCATACATAAAGGCCAGACTTGGCATTTATCACGTCCGGGGCATGTATCATGTCGGACGATATGCTTCGCTTGGACAAAATGTCACGCGGCAACGGGCATTCCCGCCTCAAGGAAACGGCGCTGACCAAGGCCGTACCGTCCCTTGTTTTTGAGCGTCCGGAATTTGCGAGTCCTGCCCGCGCCTTCCGGGGCCGCGCATCAGCGAATGCGCGGCAGCTGTTCCCACTGGTGGTAAGGCGGCGGCGAAGACAGCTGCCATTCGAGCGTGGTCGCACCCTCACCCCAGGGATTGTTGCCGGCGATCCGCTTCTTGGCGAAGGCTTCCCAGACGCCGAAGAGGAAGATACCCACGGCGACGGCCGAGATATACGAACCGTAAGAAGACACCAGGTTCCAGCCGGCATAGGCATCGGGATAATCGATGTAGCGGCGCGGCATGCCAGCGAGACCAAGGAAGTGCTGCGGGAAGAAGATCAGGTTCACGCCAACGAACATGACCCAGAAATGCAGCTTGCCGATGAACTCGCTGTACATGTAGCCGGTGATCTTCGGGAACCAGTAATACCAGCCGGCGAAAATCGCGAAGACCGCACCGAGCGACAGCACGTAGTGGAAGTGGGCGACGACGTAATAGGTGTCGTGCAGCGAACGGTCGAGACCAGCATTGGCGAGCTGCACGCCGGTGACGCCACCGACGGTGAACAGGAAGATGAAGCCGATCGCCCAGACCATCGGGGTCGAGAAGGTCAGCGAACCGCCCCACATGGTCGCGATCCACGAGAAGATCTTGATACCCGTCGGCACCGCGATGACCATGGTGGCGAAGACGAAATAACGTTGCGCTTCGAGCGACAGGCCGACCGTATACATGTGGTGGGCCCAGACGATGAAGCCGACTGCGCCGATGGCCACCATGGCATAGGCCATGCCGAGATAACCGAAGACCGGCTTCTTGGAGAAGGTGGACACGATGTGGCTGATGATGCCGAAGCCGGGCAGGATCAGGATATACACTTCCGGGTGACCGAAGAACCAGAACAGGTGCTGGTAGAGGATCGGATCACCGCCGCCTTCCGGCGAGAAGAATGCCGTGCCGAAATTGCGGTCCGTCAGAAGCATGGTGATGCCACCCGCCAGAACCGGCAGGGAAAGCAGTAGTAGGAATGCGGTGACCAGAACCGACCAGGCAAACAGCGGCATCTTGTGCAGCGTCATGCCCGGAGCGCGCATGTTCAGGATGGTGGTGATGAAGTTGATCGCGCCGAGGATCGAGGATGCGCCGGCAACGTGCAGCGAGAAGATCGCAAGATCCACCGCCGGTCCGGGCATGCCGCTGGTCGATAGCGGCGGATACATGGTCCAGCCGCCGCCGACACCATAAGCGCCAGCCGGGCCTTCGACGAAGAGCGACAGGAGCAGCAGGATGAAGGCGGGAACGATCAGCCAGAAGGAAATATTGTTGAGGCGCGGGAAAGCCATGTCAGGAGCGCCGATCATGATCGGGATCATCCAGTTGGCAAAGCCGCCGATCATCGCCGGCATGACCATGAAGAAGATCATGATGAGCGCGTGCGCTGTCGTAAACACGTTGAACATGTGCTTGCCGCCGTCGATGGCGGCGTCGCCCTCGAAGCCGTAAACCATGGAAGCCAGACCGTGGAAGATCTGAATGCCAGGCTCCTGCAGCTCCATGCGCATGACAACCGACAGACCGCCGCCGATGATACCCGCCATGATGGCGAAGATCAGGTAGAGCGTGCCGATGTCCTTATGGTTGGTGGACAGGAACCAGCGGGCGAAAAAGCCCGGCGTATGGGAATGATGCGCATCATGCGAATGATCGTCATGTGCGGAATGACCATGCGAGTGATGATCGTCGTGTGCGGAAGGTCCAGCCATTGTCGTCACTCCAGGTCTCAGTTGGCTTCGTTGGCGGCAACGTCAACGGTGCGCGGAGCGCCGTCGACGGAGGCCATCAGCGCCCGGTTCGCGCCGTTCAGGTCTGAAGCGGCGGCGGCGTGCCAGGCGTTGTACTGCTCTTCGGAAACCACCCGAATGGCGATCGGCATGAAGGCGTGGTCCTTGCCGCAAAGCTCGGAACATTGGCCGTAATAAAGGCCTTCCTTCTCCGGCTTGAACCATGTCTCGTTGAGGCGGCCCGGAACGGCGTCGATCTTGACGCCGAAAGCGGGCATGGCGAAGGCGTGGATGACATCAGTCGGAGCCGCCGTCACCAGAAGGCGAACGGTCTTGCCGACAGGAACGACCATTTCATTGTCTACCGCAAGAAGACGCGGATAGCGGGCCTTGTCCTCCTTGCCCGCAGCAGCGCGATCCTGCTCTTTCAGCAGATAGCTGTCGAAGGAGAGCGGCTCGGCGCCCTCTGCGGCGGCATATTCATAGCTCCACAGCCATTGCGTGGCGGTCGCCTTCAGCGTCAGGTCCGGGTTTTCCGGCTGCGTCAGCTGCGCGTTCAGAAGATTGAACGAGGGGAAAGCGAGGAACAGGAGAATGAGAACCGGCGCCAGCGTCCAGACAACCTCGATCGCCGTGTTATGGCTGGTCTTGGAAGCCACCGGATTTTTCGCGGCGCGGAATTTCAAGGCAACGATGATGAGCAGCGCAAGAACGAAAAGCGTAACCGGAACAATGAACCAGAGCGTATATTGTTCGAACCAGCGTATTTCGTGCATGATCGGCGTGGCGGCCTCCTGCATGCCCATTTGCCAATGCACCGGCTGATCGGCGTGGGCGCCGACAGCCGTGAGCAGACAGGTCATCCCCGCCAGTGCTGCGTAAATCCTATTCCTCACGGTACCCTCTCCCTCACGCGTCTGATCTAGATCAATCACAGACGCAGAATCCATGCTAATGGTACTAACTTCAAACCACAGTTTGTCCTCTGCCGCAATATGCGTCGGGACACGGATGCGCCCCAATTTTGCCATTGATCAATCCATGGGCGACTTTCCCGCACCCTGTGTCTGAGCTGCCCCGCCGAACGCGATTTCGAACAGCCCAAATGCGACAAAGCCCCGTCTCCCAGCCGGTTTGACCGCCGGATAACGAATGACGTGCCGGGCAAATCAGACGCCCATACAGACGGTCAGGTCCTATTTCCGCCCAACTCCGCTGGAATTGAAGCCCTGAGGCTTTTTTTTCCGGATTATGGCGTCAAAATAGCCGCACTGATTCGAATCCCAGAGGTATCCATGCGTCTTTCCCCGCTCGCGCGCACTTTTCTTGCCGCCGCCGGTCTTGCCATCATCGCCCCCGCTGCCGCAGCGCTGGCGCAACAGCAGCCGCCCGGCACGCCGAAGTCGACGCATGGCGCATGGTCTGTCATCTGCGACAAGCCGGCGGGTGCATCCGAAGAACAATGCGCCCTCATGCAAAACGTGATTGCCGATGACCGCCCGGAAGTCGGCCTTTCGGTGGTGGTGCTGAAAACCGCCGACCGCAAGTCGCGCATCCTGCGCATCCTCGCGCCGCTCGGCGTGCTTTTGAAGGATGGCATGGAGCTTTATATCGACAATAATAATATCGGCCGCGCCTATTTCACCCGCTGCTTCTCCGAAGGCTGCTATGTGGAAGTGGATATTGACGACGAGCTCTTGAAGGTTCTGCGCGCCGGCAAGAATGCGGTTTTTGCGCTGCGCGAAGCCGTTGATCAGGATCGCGTGGGTATTCCGATCGAGCTTTCCGGCTTTGCCGAGGGCTACGACGCGCTTCCCTGACGCCTGCCATTACGCGACAGCCTTGCGTCCGCCGGCTCCAGTGCCTAAATCGGTCATGAACGATAATGACTGGAGCCTCCCATGACCGACGATCTTGTAAAACTCTTCGATTGCGACGAAACGCAATTGCGCAAGCTCGTCGGCGAGGCGCTCGCGGGCGCTGACGATGGCGAACTCTTCATCGAACATGCCCAGGCCGAATCGCTGACCTTCGACAATGGCCGGCTGAAGGGCGGCTCCTTCAATACCGATCAGGGTTTCGGCCTGCGCGCCGTTGCCGGCGAAACGGTGGGTTATGCCCATGCGGGCGAGCTTTCTCAAAGCGCACTGAAGCGCGCGTCGGATGCGGTGGGTGCGGTGACAAGAGGTTATTCCGGCTCCTACGCCGCAGCACCGCAGCGCACCAACAAAAAGCTCTATGGCGACGAGAACCCGATCGGCAGCCCGAGTTTCGAGGAGAAGGTGAAACTTCTCACCGATATCGACGCCTATCTGCGCGACAAGGACCCGAATGTCCGGCAGGTGACGGCGACCATTTCCGCGAGCTGGCAGGTGGTGGACATCCTGCGCGCCGATGGTCATCGCGTCAGCGATATCAGGCCGATGACGCGCATCAACATCTCCGTCGTTGCGGGTGAAGGCGACCGGCAGGAAAGCGGCTCCTACGGCATTGGCGGCCGCGTCGGCTTTGGCGATTTCATCACCACGGAAAACTGGCAGCGCGGCGCGGATGAGGCGCTGCGTCAGGCGCTCGTCAATCTCACCGCCATCGATGCGCCGGCCGGCACAATGGATGTGGTGCTTGGCTCCGGCTGGCCGGGCGTGATGCTGCACGAGGCGGTGGGCCATGGCCTCGAAGGCGACTTCAACCGCAAGAAGACCTCGGCCTTTGCCGGCCTGATGGGCGAAATGGTCGCCGCGCCCGGCGTGACCGTGGTGGATGACGGCACCATCGACAGCCGCCGCGGCTCGCTGACGATCGACGACGAGGGCACGCCATCGGGATATAATGTGCTGATCGAGAACGGCAGGCTGGTCGGCTACATGCAGGACCGGCAGAACGCCCGGCTGATGGGTGCGACGCCCACCGGCAACGGCCGCCGGCAGGGTTATGCCTATGTGCCGATGCCGCGCATGACCAATACCTACATGCTATCAGGCGACAAGACGCCGGAAGAGATCATCGCCTCGGTCAAAAAGGGTATCTATGCCGTTTCCTTCGGCGGCGGACAGGTGGACATCACCTCGGGCAAGTTCGTGTTCGGCTGCACCGAGGCCTATCTCATCGAGAACGGCAGGATCGGCGCGCCGGTCAAGGGTGCAATGCTGATCGGCAACGGACCGGACGCGATGAAGCGTGTCTCGATGATCGGCAATGATTCCAAACTCGACACCGGCATCGGCAATTGCGGCAAGGCCGGACAATGGGTGCCTGTCGGCGTCGGTCAGCCGCATCTGCGCATGGATCAGATCACCGTCGGCGGTACGAAAGCGTAAATCTCACGCCCGGGAACTTGGGTCGGCTGGGTTCCTGTGACGGGCACAGGAATGACCGGAGGAAAATTGCGGGACACCGGAGGCTGAGCCTGCCGCGACAATCTCAGCCCGCAGCCTCACACATGGCTGCCATGATGAGGTTTCCTCTGGCGTGCAGCCGGGAAGACGGTAAGATCAGCCCCTGCCGCAGGCCATCTCCCATCCCGGGCCTGCGCGGCAAAGGAGACCATGACCATCATACGAAATGCCCTCGTTCCTGAACTTTCCGTCAGCGACTGGCAGAAAAGCCGCGCCTTTTATTGCGACCTGATCGGTTTTCATGTGGTCTATGAGCGCCCCGAAGAGGGCTTTACCTATCTGGCGCTGGGGGATGCCCAGCTGATGATCGACCAGATCGGCGCAACCCGGACATTCGTGACTGATAATGCCGCGCTTGAATTTCCGCTCGGCCGCGGCATGAACCTGCAGCTCGCCGTTCCCTCCCTGCAACCCATTCTTTTCCGGCTGGAGCGATCCTCAATCGACCTCGTCATGCCGCTGGAGGAAAAATGGTACAGGCGCGGCACGGTCGAAGTGGGCAACCGGCAATTCATCGTCGCCGATCCCGATGGTTACCTGATCCGCCCTTTCGAGAGCCTCGGCGAACGCCCTTTCCGGTTCGGTTAAGCCATGTTGCCCTTTCTTCCGCACGCCGTGGTGTTCGACATGGACGGATTGCTGATCGAGAGCGAGACGCTTTATCGCGATTCATTTCTGGCGGCCTCGGATGAAGGCGGCCATGGCATGAAGGTCGAAACCTACCAGAAGGTGTGCGGCAGCCCGTGGGATGTCATTACCGGCACCATCTTTGCCGATTATGGCGCGGATTTTCCGATCGACAGCTTCCGCGACGCCTGGCTCCGGCACCTCGGTGTGATGATGGCTGATGGCGTGTCGCTGAAACCGGGCGTCATCGACATTCTCGATCTTCTCGACCGGCTCGATATCCGCCGCGCCATCGCCACCTCGTCGCGGCACGATTCGGTGACGCGCCATCTCGGCCCCCACGATCTTCTCAGACGTTTCGACACCATCGTCGCACGCGGCGACTATACCGAACCCAAACCCGCGCCCATGCCCTATCTGACCGCAGCCCGGCGTCTTTCGCTCGATCCGGGCCGCTGCCTTGCGCTGGAGGATTCCTATTCAGGCGTACGCTCGGCCACATCGGCGGGCATGTTGACGATCATGGTGCCCGATGTCGCGCCGCCGACCGAGGAAATGCGGGAGAAGTGCATAGCCGTTGCAAGCGACCTTCACGCCGTGGCAAGCCTTCTGCAAAAGGCAAAGGCCTGATTGAGATGAAAATCGGGCGGGCTGAAAGCGCGGGCGGCCGTCACATGTCCTTAGCCATTTGGCGTCATGATGAAGCACATGCCGGCTTGAATGCCGCTATAGGTCGAGCGCCTTTGTCGGCGTATTCATAACCGGGGTGATCATGCCGCCTGTTGCCGTGTCGCTCGCGACGCTGATACTGCTGGTTCTGTGCGTATTCCAGATCGCGCTTGCAGCCGGCGCGCCCTTCGGTCGCCTTGCCTGGGGCGGCGCGCACCGGCTATTGCCGGTCCGGCAAAGAATTGCCAGCGCGGCGGCTCCACTCATTTATGCCTTTTTCGCGTCCTTTCCGCTGCAAAAGACGGGCTATGTGGACGTCTGGCCATCCGGCTGGATCGAACCCGGCATCTGGATCATCGCCTGTTATCTGGCAGTGAGCGTTGGATTGAACGCCATGTCGAAAAGCCGCCCGGAGCGGCTGGTGATGACGCCTGTGGCTGCGGCTCTTGCGATCCTGTTCTTTATCGTCGCTTTCTCCTAGCTGTATCAAAGCGGTGAGATACCCGAAGGATCAAGCCGCCGTTCGGCCGGTCGTCAGGCTCCCGGCTTGAAACGCCACTTACGCTCGATCGATCCCTCGATATCGAGACCGTTATAATAGGCCAGCAACAGCACATGGCCGAGGAGATCGGCGGTTTCGTCGGCCAGATCCCGCTTCATCTCCTCTTTGTTCCTGCCCTTAACGCGCGCCCGTCCTGTCAGCCGATTCCAGGCCTGCGTCATCTCGCCAACCTCTTCCTGAAGCTTCAGCATGTACCAGTCCGGATCGCGGAATATTCCGTTTTCAGCGGCATATTTTTGCGAAGCCTCGTCAAACCGACGCATCATGTCAGAAAACATTTGTTCATCCTTTGTTCACGCACTACAACTCTAACCATGATTCTCTGACCGCGTCGACCCGTCAGTGCGTCATGCAGCCATGAACGGAAATTTCCGGGACATGCGCATGCAAGCGAGATAGAGAAAAGATATTCGAACAAACGTGCCATCACCCATGTCCCACCTCGACTTCCTGTCGTCACTCGTCACCGCGCATAGTCCGGCGCTGCTCGCCATGTTTGCGGGAGCCGCGTTTCTTGCCGGCCTTGCCCGCGGTTTTTCCGGCTTTGGGGCGGCGCTCATCTTTATCCCGCTTGCCAGCGCCATCGTCGGGCCGCGTATCGCCTCGGCGGTGCTGTTGGTGGTGGACGGCGTCCTGACGCTCGGCATGATACCGCCCGCCTTTCGCATGGCGGACCGGCGCGAGGTCTTCATCATGGCGGCCGGCGCCTTTGTTGGCGTACCGGTTGGAACCCTGCTGCTTTCCAAGGGTGATCCATTGACCCTGCGCTGGCTCATCTCCGGCGTGGTCGTGGTGCTGCTCTTATTTCTGGTGTCCGGCTGGCGTTACAGCGGCCGGCCGAAAACGCCGCTCACCCTCTTCACCGGGCTTCTGGCCGGGCTGTTTTCGGGGGCTGCACAACTGGGCGGTCCGCCCGTCGTCGCCTATTGGCTGGGCGGAGCGCTGAAAGGCGCTTTCGTGCGCGCCAATGTCATTCTTTATTTCGCGGTTTCCACGGTGTTTTCCATCGCCAGCTATTTTGTCGGCGGCCTGTTCACCGTTGATGTCTTCGTGTTTTTCCTGCTGGCATTGCCTTTTTACGGCGCGGGTCTTTATGCCGGGGCGCGGCTGCACGCGCTTGCGGACGAAGCGTCGTTCCGGCGCATCTGCTATGGGCTGATCGCCATTTCCGCCGTCATCGGCCTGCCGCTGTTTGATTCGCTGCTGAAATAGGCAGGCCGCGATGGCCTGCCCTCAGGGCGGTTACGGATACATGCGAACCTTGGACCATGCACCATCAGGCGTCTCGCGGCGGAATTCGATGCGGTCGTGCAGGCGGAACTTGCGGTCGTGCCAGAATTCGATGCTGAGCGGGCGAATGCGGAAACCGGACCAGTGGGACGGGCGCGGAATATCGCCGATGGCATATCTGGCGGTATATTCGGCGACCGCCTTCTCCAGCGCGAAACGGCCCTCCAGCGGCCGAGACTGCTTGGAAGCCCAGGCGCCGATGCGGCTGCCGCGCGGGCGCGAGGCGTAGTAGACATCCGCCTCCTCATCACTCACGATCTCCACCTCGCCGCGCAGGCGCACCTGCCGGCGGAGACTTTTCCAGTGGAAACACATGGCCGCTTTTTTCTGACCAAGGATCTCACGGCCCTTCTGGCTTTCGAAATTCGTGTAGAAGACAAAGCCGCGATCATCGACGCCTTTCAGCAGCACCATGCGCACATTCGGCAGGCCATTTTCGTCCACGGTGGCAAGCGCCACCGCGTTCGGATCGTTGATTTCGGAAGCCGTTGCGTCCTTCAGCCATTCGGCAAAAAGCGTGAACGGTTCATTTTCTTCCGTGAAGTCACTGGATGTTAACCCCGTTTCCGACATATTGACTAAAATGCTCCCGAGCTGATTTGGACCCCAGAGATGATCTCTGGTGAAAGATGGTGACCGTCATAGCAAAGTCGAACAGTCGAACAAAGGGCCTCCTTTCGTCGGTAGCGGAAGTTTCCGCCGTCGTGTCAATGCTCGTGGTGCTGAGCGGCTGCGTCAGCCTCGATCTGTTCGGCGGCGACAAAGTCGACCGCTCACTTTCCACGGCCTCCGTTCCCAACCAGCCGAACAATGCGCCGCAGACGGACGATGCGACGATCCGCAATGCGGTAACCTCGGCCGATCTCGCCAAGCTCGCCGACCAGCCGCTGCCCTGGGCCAATGCGGCCACCGGCAGCGCCGGCGTCGTCACCGCCATTCACGAAGACAAATCGAGCGGCTTCGTCTGCCGCGATTTCAAAACGACGCGTCACTCCTTCGAGGGTGTTGCGAGCTATGCCGGACAGGCCTGCCTGTCGGAAACCGGCGAATGGCTGCTGACCCGCTTCGAGCAGAAATAATCTGTTTACCCTTCCACAGGGAATAGAGCCGGCCTGCGTGCGGCGCGCTTCCTCCGTAAAGGAGTGATTAGCAACTTATTGCAACAGTCGACGTTGATTAGACAGAGGGCGTGCAGGCGAATGATCGCGGGCAGCCCTTTTCGGAGGGGTTAGTTTCAGGATTGCGCCATGAAGGGCGGCAGCGCCTGAGCCAACGTAAACTGGTGTTTCGCATGCGCGATCCGTATTCGATCCTCGGCGTAAAACGTGACGCCCGCCACGAGGAAATCAAGGCCGCCTGGCGCACGAAGGCGAAAACCGTCCATCCGGACGCCAATCGCGACGATCCCGATGCCTCGGCGCGATTCGCCGAGATCGGCCAGGCCTATGATCTTCTCAAGGATCCCAAAAAGCGCGATCTCTACGATCAGGCCCGCAGGGCGGCCGAGAAGAAGCAGCGCGGCGAAACCATCATGCAGCAGCGGGAAGCCGCGCGCGAGGCCGCCGAGCGCGCCAAGGCGGCTGAAAAGCTGATGGAGGAACTGGCCCGCGCCGATGCCCGCAACCGGGCGCAGACCGGCCAGAAAACCGACGCCAAGGCGGAAACCGCCGAAGACATCGTCGAGCGGATTTTTGGCGCCGAGGCGCAGAACGATCCCAAGGTGCAGCAGGCGGCGGAAGCGGCAAAGGCTGCTGCAAGCACTGCAAAAGGCGAAATGCCTGCGGCCGGCGAGACCACGCAGCCAGGTGCCGGCGATGACAGGACCGCACCCGCCTCGCTTGCCGTCAATCTCTTCAATGCTCTCGTGCGCCGGTTTCGCACCCCGCAGCCGGCTCCCGAAAAAGCGCCCGATATTACCGCGGAAGCCACCGTCACGGTCGCCGATCTGCTGGAGCACAAGTGGATTACCGTGCCGCTTGCCGATGAACGCGACGTTCGTTTCCAGCTCGAAGCCGGTATGACGGACGGGCATGTGGTGCGGCTGAAGGGACAGGGGCTGAAGCTTCCCAACATGGCCCGCGGCGACCTTGCCGTGACATTGCTGACCGCACGTGAGGACGCATTCTCCCTTCGTGGTTTCGATATTCACACAACGCTGCCGATATCGCTCAGCGACGCGGTTCTGGGTTGCGAAACGAAAGTCGCGACACCGCTCGGCGAGGAAAACATCACCATTCCGGCCTGGTCCGGTTCGGACCGCGTGCTGCGCCTCGCCGGCAAGGGCCTTGCCGACGGCAAGGGCGGACAGGGCGATCTCGTCATCGAATTGCGCATCGTCCTGCTCGAAAAGCCGGATGAGAAGGTGACCGACCTGATGCGGCACATGCGCGAAGGCCTTTATTTGTGAAAGTTTTGCGAATAGCCGGGACAACGCACCCTTTGTTACGTTCCCTAACAGTTGATGATCTTTGGCAATCTTGAACAGGATTGCAGCCTATGCCATAGGCAGGACCGATCAAAAGTATTAGGGAGCACAAAATGGCTCAGGCATCCGGTCTTATGGCTGGCAAACGCGGCCTCATCATGGGTGTCGCCAATAATCGTTCCATCGCTTGGGGCATTGCCAAGGCTTGCGCAGACGCAGGCGCGGAAATCGCACTCACCTGGCAGGGCGACGCATTGAAGAAGCGCGTCGAGCCGCTGGCGCAGGAACTTGGCGCCTTCATGGCCGGACACTGCGACGTGACCGATCTCGAGACGATCGATGCGGTTTTTGCCGGGCTGGAAAAGCACTGGGGCAAGATCGACTTCGTCGTGCACGCCATCGCCTTTTCCGACAAGGACGAGCTGACCGGCCGTTACCTCGATACCAGCCGCGACAACTTCAACCGCACCATGGACATTTCCGTCTTCTCGCTGGCGGCCGTCGCCAAGCGCGCGGAACCGATCATGAATGATGGCGGCTCGATCATCACGCTGACCTATTACGGCGCCGAGAAGGTCATGCCGAATTACAACGTGATGGGCGTGGCCAAGGCTGCCCTTGAGGCCAGCGTGCGTTATCTCGCTGTCGACCTCGGCAACCGCGGCATCCGCGTCAACGCCGTTTCCGCCGGCCCGATCAAGACGCTTGCGGCTTCCGGCATCGGCGATTTCCGCTATATTCTGAAGTGGAACGAATATAATGCGCCGCTGAAGCGCACCGTTTCCATCGAGGAAGTCGGCAAGTCGGCGCTCTACCTGCTGTCCGACCTTTCCACCGGCGTGACCGGCGAAATCCACCATGTCGATTCCGGTTACCACACCATCGGCATGAAGGCCGTGGATGCGCCTGACATCTCGGTGGTGAAGGACTAAGCCTGCGAAGTTTGAAAACGGGGTATCGCCTTGCTCGTCTATGTGATCCGGCACGGACAAACGGACTGGAATGCGATACGCCGGCTTCAGGGCCAGAAAGACATTCCGCTCAACGATTTCGGCCGCCAGCAGGCGGTCGGTAACGGCAAACTCCTTGCGCATCTGCTGGGAGAACAGGCCACGGACTTCGATTATGTGGCAAGCCCGCTCGGGCGCACACGCGAAACCATGGAACTGATGCGCGCGGCGATGGGCCTCGATCCGCTCGCCTATCGCACCGACGACCGCCTGATCGAAGTTTCCTTCGGCGACTGGGAGGGGCAAACCCTGCCGGAGCTGAAAAAAGAGTTCCCGGACCGGGTGAAGGCGCGCAAGGCCAACAAGTGGGATTTCATTCCCCCCGGCCAGGATGCCGAAAGCTATGAAATCCTCTCCTGGCGCATCGGCGCATGGCTTTCCTCCGTCGAGGTTCCGACGATATGCGTCTGCCATGGCGGCGTCATCCGCTCGATCTTCCGGTTGGTATCAGGCATGGACAAGGATGAGGCGTCGCGAACGCAAATCCCGCAGGACCGGATTTTGAAAGTCGAGATGGACAGGAATAGTGCGGAGTGGATTTGGTGAGGGATCACAGAGCGTAATCCTCTGCGCCGTCCTCCTAGAGATACTTGTATATTGGCAGAGCGGACGCCGCGTGTTTCTTCTCCCCGCCGGGGAGAAGGTGGCCCGAAGGGTCGGATGAGGGGGCAACGTTGCCGTAACTCACGACCCTTGCCCCCTCATCCCGCTGCCGCGGACTTCTCCCCGGCGGGGAGAAGAAACGGATGCAAACGCTCGTTTCTCAACGGGCGTTTTAGCGTAATGGCAGAGGGAAGAATCGCCCCGTCACAGGCAAAGCCGCAACCGCAGCCTTATTCAACGACCTGAAGATCGTCGACCACGCGCTTCCCATCCACTTCCGTGTAGAAAACCACGACCTTCACGCCCGCTTTCAGGCCTTCGAAATTGAACTCTTCCGGCACGCGATAGGTCTTGCCGTCGTTGAGCGTAATGCTCAGCCCATTGGCATCGATCTTGCTGATCGTGCCTTCCACGTCGACGCTCTGCGCGAAGCTGTTGATGGGCATCAGGAGGTTGGCGGTGGCCAGAAGGGCGGCAATCATCATACGCATCGATCTAGCTTTCGTGGATTTGCGTGAAAACCTTACATGCATGAAGAATTGCCTTTCGAATGTGGCGGAAATTGCCCGCAACCATGACATTTTCGGCCCAATTGATGAACGGATTTGGGATCGCGTTCAAGCCGTTAGTGATTTTTACACCGCATTTCCCGGCAATATTGGAAAACTCGGGATTAGCGTGGAAAACGACGGCGCTTTTACATTTTCGTCATCCCGGAAAAACCTCGTCTTCCCGCGAATCAATCAGGCGATACGATCCATTTGCTGATGAAACACGCCGTTCCGGCCCCGGCCGCGCCGCCGTGGACGGTGCGTCACCTCCTTATCGGGCTTGCGGTGAAAGAAAGGCTTTTGCCTTGCCCGGATTTTCCACTAAGACAAATCCGCTTGTTTCAAACGGCGCTGTCCACAGGCGCCCTGTTTTCCGGTTTTGAGAACTATGTCGCATAACAGTTTCGGTCATCTTTTCCGTGTTACCACCTGGGGAGAAAGCCATGGGCCGGCACTTGGCTGCGTGGTGGATGGCTGCCCGCCCGGCATCCGCTTCACCCTTGCCGAGGTGCAGCACTGGATGGACAAGCGCAAACCCGGCCAGAGCCGCTTCGTGACCCAGCGGCGCGAAGATGACATCGTCAAGGTTCTCTCCGGCGTGATGCTGGATGAGGACGGCGAGACGATGATAACAACAGGCACGCCGATTTCGATGCTGATCGAGAATACCGACCAGCGTTCCAAGGATTACGGCGAGATCGCCAAGCGTTTTCGCCCCGGCCATGCCGACTTCACCTATGACCTGAAATACGGCATTCGCGATTATCGCGGCGGTGGACGCTCCTCCGCCCGCGAAACGGCGGCGCGTGTCGCCGCCGGCGCAATCGCCCGCAAGGTGGTGCCGAGCCTCAATGTGCGCGGCGCGCTGGTGCAGATCGGCAAGCACAAGATCAACCGCGACAACTGGGATTGGGATCAGGTCGATCAGAACCCGTTCTTCTGCCCGGATGCAGCCATGGTGCCGGTGTGGGAAGACTATCTCGACGGCATCCGCAAGGCCGGCTCCTCCATCGGGGCCGTTGTCGAAGTGGTGGCGGAGGGCGTTCCGGCCGGTATTGGCGCCCCCATTTATGCCAAGCTCGACCAAGATATCGCCTCAAACCTGATGTCGATCAACGCCGTCAAGGGTGTGGAGATCGGCGAAGGTTTCGCCTCCGCCGAGCTTTCCGGAGAGGAAAATGCCGATGAGATGCGCATGGGCAATGACGGCAAGCCGATCTTCCTCTCCAACCACGCCGGCGGCATTCTGGGCGGCATCGCGACCGGTGAACCTGTCATCGCGCGCTTTGCCATCAAGCCCACCTCCTCCATTCTGACGGAGCGCCTGTCCATCGATACCGACGGCAATAATGTCGATGTGCGCACCAAGGGCCGCCACGACCCCTGCGTCGGCATCCGCGCCGTGCCGATCGGCGAAGCGATGATCGCCTGCACCGTTGCCGACCATTATCTGCGAGACCGCGGCCAGACCGGCCGGCTGAAATAAGGGGGACCGCCATGGCCTATGACCAGAAACGCGTTGTCGACGCCATTCGCGCTTTCGAAGCAGGCGAAATCGTCGTCGTGACCGATGATGACGACCGAGAGAATGAAGGCGATCTGATCATTTCGGCGGTGCATTGCACGGCGGAAAAAATGGCTTTCATCGTGCGCCACACCTCCGGCATCGTCTGCGCGCCCATGCCGCGCGAAGAAGCCAAGCGGCTGAACCTCAACGCCATGGTGGCGGAAAATGACAGCGCGCATACCACGGCCTTCACCGTCAGCGTCGATTTCAAACACGGCACCACAACGGGCATTTCCGCCGATGACCGCACCCTGACCGTGCGCAATCTCGCCAATCCCAATGTCGGGGCGGCCGATTTTACCCGGCCGGGCCATATCTTCCCGCTGATTGCCCGTGAAGGCGGCGTGCTGATGCGCTCCGGCCATACTGAAGCGGCGGTCGATCTCTGCAAGCTCGCGGGCCTGCCGCCGATCGGCGTCATCTGCGAACTCGTCAATGATGACGGCACCGTGACGCGCGGACCGCAGGTCACCGCCTTTGCGGAAAAACACCAGCTCAAGCAGGTGTCCGTCGCCGATCTGATCGCCTATCGCCAGCGCAAGGAAACGCTGGTGGAGATGGAATCTTCCTTCACCATCGAAACGCCTTTCGGACCGGCCAAGGCGCAGACCTATTCCCTGCCCTGGGACCGGATGCAGCATATGGCGGTGATTTTCGGCGATATCAGGGACGGTGTCGATATTCCCGTTCGCCTGCACCCGGAAAATGTCGCCGACGACGTGTTCGGCGACCGCCAGCCGGTGCGGCACTATATGCAGAAGATCGCCGAGGAAGGCCGCGGCGTCATCGTTTATCTGCGTGAGGGCTCCGTCGGCGTCGGCCAGGTGGCCGGACGGCGCAAGGCGCGTGATCCGGACGAGGCGCATGCCCAGGCACGCTCGCGCGAAAATGAGTGGCTCGAAATCGGCCTCGGCGCGCAGATCCTTAAGGACCTCGGTATCAGCTCGATCAAGCTGCTGACGACGCGCGAGCGCCACTATGTTGGCCTCGAAGGTTTCGGCATCAAGATTTCGGCGACGGATATCTGCTGATTTGGGGGCTTTTGCCTAGCTTCACAGGGCTATCGTGAGGCGAGCGGGTTCCGCTCATTTCTTCTCCCCGTCGGGGAGAAGTCCGCGGCAGCGGGATGAGGGGGCAAGTTCTCCGCATATCTTTGCCGTTGCCCCCTCATCCGACCCTTCGGGCCACCTTCTCCCCGGCGGGGAGAAGAAATATGCCGCAACGCCGCGCGACAATCCGGCATCACGGATCAGCAACGTTGTGCCTGCGTGCCCCGGCTAGCAATCACCCGAGGGAAGGACCTCCGTTTTCCTCCCGCCATCCCTCCAGATAATTCACGCTCTCGACACCCGTAAATTTCGCAAGCCGCGATAATTCCGAGTCGAGCTTTTCAAGCCGTCCTGCCGAGGCGCGCACGCCAGGCTCCAGCCACAGGCGGCGCACATCCAGCGTGCCGCGCTTGCGATCCGCCTTCATGTCGATGCGGCCGATCATCCGGTCGCCCTCCAGAAGCGGGAAGACGTAATAGCCATATTGCCGTTTCGGCTCGGGCACGAAGACCTCGATGCGGTAATAAAAGCCGAACAGCCGTTCCGTGCGGTTTCGGTCGCGCAACAGCGGGTCGAAGGGGCTGAGGACACGGACACGCGACGATGGTTCCGCTACATCCGTCAGGTCAGCAGTGAAACCCGCAAGGGCGTAAGACGGGCGTGCAGTGTCTCCATCGCTTGCGAGAAGCGAGACCTCGCACAGTTCATCACGATGGCTCTTGACCCAGTCCCTCGCCTCCTGCGGGGTGACGAGATCGAAAAAGGCGGCGATTTCGCCATGGGTGGCGAAACCAAGCCGCTTTAGCGCCTCGCGACAGGCCCAGTCTACGAATTCCGCATGCTCCACTTCGCTTCCGTGATGCTCGCCGGGAATGACACGTTCGGCGAGATCATAGACCTTCTGGAAATTGACGCGGCCGGATATGGCGAGCTTGCCGGTGTGCCATAAATATTCGAGCGCCGTCTTGGAAGGATGCCAGTTCCACCAGCCGCCGGACTGGTGCCCCTCCTCCTTCAGCTCCCGCGCCAGAACCGGGCCGGTGGCGGCGATGCGCTCCAGCGTTTCGCCGAAAGCGGCATCGAAGCCCTCGCCATGCCATTTGCGCCAGCGGTCCTGAATGATCGGCTCGCGGCGGCGGAAGCGGTGTTTCCAATAGGGGTAAAATTCCGTCGGCACGATGGAGGCGTCATGCGTCCAGTGCTCGAACAGCGCCCGGTCCTTTTCCAAGAGCGTGGTCAGGTGCTCGCGTCTGTAGGTCTGGTTGCGGGAAAAGATGATCTGGTGGTGGGCGCGCTCCACCGTGCCGATGCTGTCCACCTGCACAAAACCGATATCGGTGATGAGCTGCAGCAGCCCGTCCTTGGAAAGCGCCTTGCCGGGCGGCGAGGAAAGCCCCTGCCGCGCCAGAAAAATCCGCCTTGCCGCTTCGTTCGAAACCTTGATCGTCATGGCGCAGAAGGTATGACGGCTTTTTCAGGATTGCAATGTTCTTTTTTTGTTCCTTGTTTCACTTCTGTTGATGACGGGGTATAGAACCGGAAAACGAGCGCGAGGATGTAAGCTTGGAAATCCGTTTCGATGCCGCCGGTGTCGCTTTCGAGGGCCGGCAGGCCCTGCAGCCGCTGTCTGTGACATTGACGGAACGGCGCATCGGCGTGATCGGCCTCAATGGTTCCGGCAAGACCACCTTTGCCCGGCTGATCAACGGGCTGAACAAGCCGAGTGCAGGCAAGGTTTCGGTAAACGGTCTCGACACCGTGAGCGACGCCAAAGCGGTCTTGCAGACGGTCGGCTTCATCTTCCAGAATCCGCAGAACCAGATCATCCTGCCGATCGTGCGCGACGATGTCGCCTTCGGTCTCAAGCGGCTCGGCATCGGTAGGGCGGAGACCGAAAACCGGGTGAAGGCCGTGCTTTCCCGGCTCGGCATTCCCCATCTGGAAGAGCGGCGCGCGCATGAGCTTTCCGGCGGAGAACTGCAGCTTGCAGCGCTTGCCGCCCTTCTGGTCACCGATCCGCAAATCCTCATTCTCGATGAACCGACCAACCAGCTTGATCTGAAAAACCGCACTATCGTTGAAAAAACCATGGCGGCGCTGTCGCAGGCGCTTGTTGTCATCACCCATGATCTGCCGCTGCTTGCCGGCTTCGACCGCGTGCTGGTTTTTCACGAGGGCGCGCTGGTTGCCGATGCCGGCCCCGAAGAAGCGGTGGCGCGCTATCTGGAGGTGGCATCGCGATGAAATCGCTGCATGTCGAAGGCACCGGCTGGCTCTACCGCATCTCGCCACGCGTCAAGCTCCTGACGCTTATGGGCTTCAGCATCGTGCTGTTCCTCACCCGCGACCTGCTGGTTCTCGGATGCGCCATGGTTCTCGCCGCCGCCATCCTGCGCGAGACACGCCTGCCCTTCCGGGAGATCGGCCTGCGGCTGCGGCCGGTGATGCTGACCATCTTCCTTGTCGCGGCCTTCAGCTATCTGTTGCTTCCGGCCCATGATGCGAGTGTCAATCTTCTGCGGCTGACGGCGCTCGCGCTGCTCGCCACCGCCGTCACCATCACCGTCAGCATTTCGCAATTCATGGACGAGATTACGCGTGCCGCAGCCCCTCTGGAACGGCTGGGGCTGGTCAAGGCCGCCGATATCGGGCTTGCCGTCGGGCTGGTGGTGCGGTTCGTGCCTGAGATCGTCAATCGTTACCATGCGGTGCGTGACGCGCACCGGGCGCGTGGCCTGCCGGTGCGCATGGCCACCATCATCGTGCCGCTCGTCATTATGACGTTGAAGGATGCCGATGCCATTGCCGACGCCATTGACGCGCGCGGTTTCAGAGGCCAAAGCTTGCGGCCAGATAACCATCCGGAGTTTTGAGCGTCATGACGACCCGCGACCTTGTGCTGATTTCGCTGTTTTCCGCCATCATCATCGCACTGGGGCTGCTGCCGCCGATCACGCTCGGTTTCATTCCGGTGCCGATCACCGCGCAGTCGCTCGGCGTCATGCTGGCGGGCGTCGTCCTCGGCGCAAAGCGCGGTACGCTCGCGGTTCTGCTGACGATCCTGATTGCCGCCATCGGCCTGCCGGTGCTCTCGGGCGGACGCGGCGGCCTTTCCATCTTCACCACGCCGACGACGGGCTTCCTGATCGGCTGGATCGCGGCGGTTTTCGTCACCGGCACGCTCTCGGAAAAACTCGTCAATCGCGGCCAGTCTGCTCTCACACAGGGCATCGGCTTTTTCGTCGCCAGCCTGATCGGCGGCGTGGTCGTGCTTTATGCTTTCGGCATCACCTATCTGGCGCTGGTCGTCGGGCTCGGTTTCGAAAAGGCATTCATGGGTTCGCTCGCCTTCATTCCGGGCGATGCACTGAAGGCCGTGCTTGCAGCGCTTGCCGGCCGCGCCGTGATGGCGGGTTATCCGCTTCTGCCGCAGCGCGCCTGAACACACTTTTTTCGGGAGGAAAAGAATGGCGACGCGTTTATACGAACATCCGATCTTCCTCGAACACATCACGCCCGAAGGCCACCCCGAGCGGCCGGATCGCATCAGGTCGCTGAACATCGCGCTCGAACATCCGAATTTCGAGCGCCTTGAACGCAAGCAAGCGCCGCAGGCTAATGAAGACGCGGTGCTGCTGGCGCATCCGGAGGAGCATCTGCTTGCCGTCATGCGCCAGATCCCCGAAGAGGACGGCGAGATCAACCGCATAGAGGCCGACACCTATGTCTCGCCGAAAAGCCTGCAGGCGGCGCTGACCGGTATCGGTGCGGCGATGGCCGCGGTGGACGACGTGTTTACCGGCGCCGCCGACAATGTCTTCGTTGCCGCCCGCCCGCCCGGCCACCATGCGGAAACCGCAAAAGCCATGGGTTTCTGTCTTTTCAACAATGTGGCAATTGCCGCCCGCCATGCGCAGAAGGCGCACGGGGCAGAGCGCGTCGCCATCATCGACTGGGACGTGCATCACGGCAACGGCACGCAGGATATCTTCTGGAACGATACGTCAGTGCTGTTCTGTTCCACCCACCAGATGCCGCTTTACCCGTGGAGCGGCGACAAAAACGAAACCGGCGTGAAGAACAATATCGTCAACGCCCCGCTTTCGCCCAATACCGGCAGCGAATATTTTCGCGAGGCTTTCAAATCGCGCGTCCTGCCGGCCATTGCCGATTTTTCGCCTGACCTCATCCTCATCTCCGCCGGTTTCGACGCGCATCATCGCGATCCCTTGGCGCAGATCAATCTGGTGGGCGAGGATTTCGACTGGGCAACGGGCCGGCTTCTGGAAATGGCCGATAAATACACATCGAACCGGGTCGTCAGCCTGCTGGAAGGCGGCTATGATCTGGAAGGGCTGGCGGAATCGGCAGCCATGCACATATTGAGAATGATGAAGGGTTGAACATGACGGAAAATGCCAACACAGCCGATGTCAGCGGTTATTCCTTCGAAAAAGCCGTCGCCGAGCTGGAAAGCATTGTCGCACGCCTGGAACGCGGGGATGTGGCGCTGGACGAATCCATCGCCATTTACGAGCGCGGCGAAGCCCTGAAGAAACATTGCGAGACGCTGCTGAACGCCGCCGAAAAGCGAATCGAGAAGATTCGCCTCGATCGTGCGGGCAAGCCGCAGGGTGTGGAGCCGCTGGACGGGGAGTGACTGCGTTTAGCGGGAGCGTTTGGACGTGATTCGATAAGGTAGCCACCTCCCGATTCAAACACTCGACGTCATCTTCGGGCTTGTCCCGAGGATCTGCAATGCATTGTTTTTCTTGACGTGTTTAGATCCTCGGGACAAGCCCGAGGATGACGGAGGAGAGGTTTGAAAATCTTCTCCGGCCGTAAGGTGTTCTCACAATGTCGTGTTAACAAGGATCGTTGACGCTGCGTTCGATATCGCGATGCTCCCCTCCCCCTCGGTTATGCTAAACTCCCGCCAGACAAAACGAGGAACTTGCGATGTCCTTTTTTCCCGGTAACGATCCCGTCGCGGGTGACGCCTTTGCCTGCGACGCCATCGAAAACCTCATCATTCCGCGCACCAGCGATATTGGCGGTTTTGCTGTGCGCCGCGCATTGCCGACCCGGCAGCGTCGTCTCGTCGGCCCCTTCATCTTTTTTGACCGTATGGGCCCGGCGATCCTGAAGGCCGGCGAGGCGCTGGATGTCAAACCGCATCCGCATATCGGGCTTTCCACCGTTACCTATCTGTTCGACGGCGAAATCAAGCATCGCGACAGCCTTGGCACCGAGCTGGTCATCCGTCCCGGCGACATCAACCTGATGACGGCCGGGCGCGGCATCGTGCATTCGGAACGCACGCCGGAAAACCTGCGCGGCCATCCGCTTTCCATGTCCGGCCTGCAGACATGGCTTGCCCTGCCTGATCATATGGAAGAAATCGCCCCGGCCTTTGCCCATACGGCGAAGGAAGACATGCCGCTGATCGATATCAAGGGCGCTTCCGGTCGGGTTGTGATCGGCGAATTTGAAGGCCTTACCTCCCCCGTTTCGGCCTTTACCGATACGCTTTACGTGGATCTGACGCTGGAGCCGGGAGTGAAATTTCCCTTTTCCGCCGACCATGAGGAACGGGCGATCTATATTCTCTCCGGTTCGCTCGATGTGGCAGGCGATATCTTCGCGGCCGACCAGTTGCTGGTCTTCAGGCCGGGTGACGACATCACGCTTCAGGCCGGCAGCAATGGCTGTCACATCATGATCTTTGGCGGGGCCGCGCTCAATCAGCGCCGCTACATCTGGTGGAACTTCGTTTCGTCATCAAAAGAACGCATAGAACAGGCCAAACAGGAGTGGAGAACCGGACGCTTCGATATCGTTCCCGGCGACGAAGAAGAGTTTGTCCCTTTGCCGGAAGGTTGAAATTCTATAGAACTGTACGACATGCAGGAATGGACCGTCGGCTTTCCCTGGGAAAGACGCTCTGGCGCCCCCTGCTGACCACGAGAAAAGGCCGAACGATTGACCGGAATGCCCCAGACCCCATTGCTCGACCGGGTGAATTTCCCCTCCGATCTCAAGGAGATCGATGATCGCGACCTGCCGGAACTGGCACGGGAACTGCGCGACGAGATGATTGACGCGGTGTCGAAGACCGGTGGCCATCTGGGCGCCGGTCTTGGCGTGGTGGAATTGACGATTGCCATCCACAAGGTGTTCAACACGCCCGAAGACCGGCTGATCTTCGATGTCGGTCATCAATGTTACCCGCACAAAATCCTGACCGGCCGGCGCGAACGCATCCGCACGCTGCGCCAGGAAGGCGGCCTTTCCGGTTTCACGCGTCGGGCCGAAAGCGAATATGACGATTTCGGCGCCGGCCATTCCTCCACCTCCATTTCCGCCGGTCTCGGCATGGCCGTGGCGGCGGGACTGGATGAAAGCGACCGCAAGGTCATCGCCGTCATCGGCGATGGTTCGATGTCGGCAGGCATGGCGTTCGAGGCGCTGAACAATGCCGGCGCGCTCGATGCGCGGCTGATCGTCATCCTCAATGACAACGACATGTCGATTGCGCCGCCGACGGGCGCGATGAGCGCCTATCTCGCCCGTCTCGCCTCCGGCCGCACCTATATGGGTTTCCGTGATTTCGGCAAGAAACTCACCGCCTATCTCGGCAAGACCATCGATCGCGCCATTACCCGCGCCGTGACCCATGCGCGCGGTTACGTGACCGGCGGCACGCTGTTCGAGGAGCTTGGTTTTTATCACATCGGCCCGATCGACGGTCATTCCTTCGATCATCTGCTGCCGGTGCTGCGCAATGTGCGCGACAACCAGAAAGGCCCTGTCCTCATCCATGTGGTGACGCAGAAGGGTAAGGGTTATGCGCCGGCGGAAGCAGCTGCGGACAAATATCACGGCGTCAACAAGTTCGACGTCATCACCGGCGCGCAGGCGAAAGCCAAGCCGAATGCGCCGAGCTATACCAGCGTCTTTGCCGAAGCGCTGATTCAGGAAGCCACCCTCGACGACAAGATCATCGGCGTCACCGCCGCCATGCCGAACGGCACCGGCCTCGACAAGATGGCCGAGCTTTTCCCGGCCCGCACCTTCGATGTCGGCATTGCCGAACAGCACGCAGTCACCTTCGCGGCAGGGCTTGCGGCCGATGGTTACAAGCCGTTCTGCGCGCTTTATTCCACCTTCCTGCAACGTGGTTACGACCAGCTGGTGCATGATGTGGCGATCCAGAGCCTGCCGGTGCGCTTCCCGATCGACCGCGCCGGGTTCGTCGGCGCTGACGGACCGACCCATGCCGGCTCCTTCGACACGACGTTCCTCGCCACCCTGCCCGGCATGGTGGTGATGGCGGCGGCAGATGAGGCCGAGCTGAAACATATGGTCCGCACAGCGGCAAGCTATGACGAAGGCCCGATTTCCTTCCGTTATCCGCGCGGCGAAGGCGTGGGCGTCGAGATGCCCGTGCGCGGCGAAATCCTGCAGATCGGCAAGGGCCGTATCGTCAAGGAAGGCACCAAGGTCGCGCTCCTCTCCTTCGGCACCCGGCTTGCGGAATGCCTGGCGGCTGCCGAAGATCTGGATGCAGCTGGCCTTTCGACCACGGTTGCCGATGCGCGCTTCGCCAAGCCGCTCGATCTCGATCTCATCCGCCAGCTTGCCGCCCATCACGAGGTTCTGGTGACGATCGAGGAAGGCTCCGTCGGCGGTTTCGGCGCACATGTGCTGCATTTCATGGCGAGCGCCGGATTGCTCGACCACGGCCCCAAGGTCCGGACGCTGACCCTGCCCGACCAGTGGGTGGAGCAGGCCAAACCCGAGACCATGTATGCCAATGCCGGCCTCGACCGGGCCGGCATCGTTTCCACCGTGTTCAATGCGCTCGGCCAGCGTCAGGCCGGCGTCGGTTTCGCCGGCTGACACGATTGCCGGGACAGGAGGCGGGACTATCCCGCCTCTGCCTCATGATGCAGCGCCATCGAGAAAACCGACGACATTTTCGATCCGCCCCTCGGCATTCAGGCTGACGACATCGGTTCCGCCAGCGACATCGTCTCCGTCTGGCGAAATGAGACGCCATGAGAAACGGGTGAAGTTGCCGTGGCCGTCCGGGGTGCCTGTGAGCACGAAACGATATCCCGGAAATTTCTGCCGCGCCGCCTCGATCATCGCGGCAATCCCCTGCTGCCCTTCGCCCTGCATCAGCGGATCGACATAGCGCGTATTTTCTGCCCACGCCTGACCGACGAGATGCCTGCGGCGTTCATTGTCCTCCTCGTTCCAAACCGCGAGATAGGTTTCGGCGATTGCGAGATGCTGCGTCATGATTGCGCTCCTTGTGGTTGACGGCCCAAACATGCCGGGTGCCGGGAAGCGGAACAATTACCTCAGAGGTAATCGCATTGCCGATATCTTCTGCTAGGCTGCGGGGCATGACACATCATCGAGAACAAGTCGGACAAGTGCTGAAGGAATGGCGTGCCCGCCGCAGGTTGAGCCAGCTCGATCTGGCGATAGAGGCGGACATATCCGCGCGCCATCTGAGTTTCGTGGAAAGCGGACGATCATCCCCCAGCCGCGACATGCTCGCGAAACTGGCGGAGCAGCTTTCGATGCCCGCCCGCGCCGCCAACCGGCTGATGCTGGCGGCGGGTTATGCTCCTATCCATTCCGAGCGACCGATGGAGGCGCCCGATATGGCGGCGGCCCGGCAGGCCGTCGAAACCGTGGTGCACGGACATATGCCGTTCCCCGCCATTGCCGTCGACCGGCACTGGAACGTCGTTCTCGCCAATGGGGCGATCACGTCGCTTCTGGCCGATGTTTCCGAAGAGCTGCTTCGCCCGCCGCTCAACGCCTTGAGGCTGAGCCTGCATCCGAAGGGCTTGAGTTCGCGCATCGTCAATCTCGCCGAATGGCGTCATCACCTGCTGGAACGCCTGCGCCGTCAGGTCGAGGAAACGGGAGACGAGGTGCTTTCCCGGCTGCATGCGGAGCTTGCGGCCTATCCCGCGCCGAAGGCCTCGCGCCATGCCGGAGCCGATCCTCTGGCCATACCGCTCCAGCTCCGTGATCCCTCTTCGGGCACAATACTGAGCTTCATTTCAACCACCACGGTTTTCGGAACGGCGACTGATGTCACGCTGTCCGAACTCGTGCTGGAATGTTTTTACCCCGCCGACGCGGCAACCCGCGAAGCACTGATGCAAGGCGTCAAGGAGTAGACCATGCACACCACCTATCTCATCGGCTTCCAGGTCCGTCCCGGCCAGCGCGACCGCTTTCTCGAATTGCTGAATGCGCTGCTTGATGCCATGCGGCACGAAAAGACCTTCGTGAACGCAACCCTGCACCGGGATGGCGAGAACGAGAACCGCTTCCTGCTGCATGAGACCTGGAGCGACCATCAGGACGTCATCGACGTTCAGATCCACCGCCCCTATCGGCAGGCATGGCACGACGCCCTGCCCGATCTTCTGGATGCCCCGCGCGATATTTCCGTCTGGCACCCCATGCGCGCGGATCATGCTCACAAATCCTAGACGAGTGAATGTCCTGCATTTGCCAGCAGCTCGCGCGCTTTCTCCAGATCCTTCGATTTCACCAGCAGGTGATCGCCATCGAAAGTCGAAACCACGAATATCCCTATGTCGTTGGTCGATATCGGTTCGATCACCGAGAGAACGATGCCCGTCTCATCAAAGGCGAACGGACCCTGAAGTTTGAGACAGTTCCAGCCGGTATCGGCCTGAACATCATCAGGGATTCGCTCCTGGCGGCAGACGACGGAAAGCTCGTCATCGGTCCGGCTGATGCTGAGAAAACCTGCGCCATCGGCCCAGGCTGGAATGGATGCATCGGCATGGAGCCGGGCCACGCCATAGGCGCCATCCAGAAGTCTTAACTTAACGCGAGGCGTCATCTGAAAACTGCCTTCCCGAAAGCCAGACACGGCTTTCTTTGGGTTAAAGGGGATGATTAAACGCTTCCCCTGATGCAATGCCATCAGTTTCAAAGCCTGATGGCCGTTTCTTCTTTCGCCGTCTTGATAACGACCATGGTAAAAAAGCGCGCCACATTGTGCTGGTCGCGGAACAACCGGTCGCACAGGGCATCGAACTCTTCCATATCCCGCAGGCGCAGCATCAGCACGACATCGGATGCGCCGGTGACGGCATAGGCCTGCGATACGGCCTCTTCGGCGCTGGCAATATCCAGAAAGCGGCGCATATGCTGCTCGCCGTGCAATTTCAGCTCCACAGTCACCAGAGCCTTGATCACCCGCCCCGCCTTTGCGGGATTAAGGATCGCCACGATGCGATCGATCACGCCCGACTTGCGCAGCCGCTGCAGGCGGCGCAGGCAACTGGACGGGGACAGCCCGACCTCATCGGCCATATCCACATTGGTGCGCGAGGCGTCGCTCTGCAAGAGGTTCAGAAGTTTCCTGTCGATCCTGTCCATGCCGGCAGCATATCGCCGGCTGACACATTTGCAATAAAATTGCATGGAACTGCAATTTTTGACCACAAATGCGAACGGGCCGGGATTAGTGAATGGGAACAATCTTCAGGGAGCCTTCACATGTCACTTTTCCTGCCCGTCTGGCAAAAAACGCGGGAAACGCTAGCAATCTACTGGGTGCTTGTGCGGATCACGGTTCCAATCGCCATTCTGACCGAGCTATTGTCGAGGATGGGCGCGATCGAGGCGGTGGCGCCTGCCTTTGCGCCGGTCATGAACCTCATCGGCCTGCCGCCGGAACTCGGTCTCGCCTGGCTGACCGCGATGCTGGTCGGCATATGGGGTGCGGTGCCGCTCATCTTCACGCTTGTGCCCGCATCGTCGCTGACCGTTGCCGATATCACCGTTTTTTCGGCGCTCATCCTGTTCGCCCATGGCCTGCCCATAGAACAGAAGATCATTGAAAAGGCAGGCCCCGGCATGATCGTCACCACGGCGCTGCGCGTCGGCGGCGGATTGCTCTATGCCTTTCTCCTGCACCAGTTCCTGGAAACGACGGGATGGTTGTCAGGCCCGGTAAGCCCTGCCTGGATTGCGATGAGCGCCACGCCTGAATGGACCGCCTATTTCCTCGGTCTCGGTGAAACCATGGTCTGGATGCTTGTCATCCTGCTTGCCCTTTCCTTTTGCCTTGAGATTCTCAGACTGACAGGCCTGCTGGCGCTGATGATGAAAGCGCTTTCGCCCCTGCTGCGTCTTGCGGGCATTCGCGGCGAGGCCGAACATCTCACCGCCATCGGATTGTTCCTCGGCATTTCCTACGGCGCGGGTTTCCTGATCCGCGAGGCGCAATCGGGGACAATATCACCGCGTCAGGTGTTTCTGTCCTGCGTGTTCATGGGTTTTGCCCATAGCGTGATTGAAGACACGCTCGTGGTGATGTCGCTGGGCGCGGATGTCTACAGCGTTCTGGCCGGACGCCTCGTTTTCGCTGTTGCCGCAACCGCCGTCATTGCCGCCCTGCTTCACCGCCTGTCGGATGAGCTGTTCTTTAAGCGGATGTTCCGGCTGCAGGGAACATAAGCGGCGTTACCCGCCTGAAAACGCCGATGCAAAAAGGGGGCCTTTCGGCCCCCAATTCATAGGTTCACTCTGAAAGCCAGGCTCAGAACTCCGTCCAGTCCTGATCCTTCGCGGCCGGTGCTTCGGCAGCGCCGCCGAAGGCGCGGGCGAGGCTCTGGCCAAGCGCACGGGCCGGCGAAGCGACGGGCCTTGCGGTTGCGGAGGCCGATTTTACCGGAGCCTTGCGGACCGGTGCGGCCGGTGCTGACTGGAAGGCAGGCTTTGCCGAAGACTGGCGCGGCGCAGAATAGCCGCCGGCGCTCGCAACGGCAGCACGCGCGCCACCCATCCTGAACTGGCCGAGCAGGCTGTTCAGCGCTTCCGCTTCGCGGGCCAGAGAATGGCTGGCGGCGGTCTGCTGTTCCACCATGGCGGCATTCTGCTGCGTGCCCTGATCCATGGTGTTTACGGCCGTGTTGATTTCCTGCAGGCCGGTTGCCTGTTCGCGGGAAGCAACGACGATGGCGCTGACATGGGCATTGATCTCTTCGACTTCCGCCACGATGAGGTCCAGCGCCTTGCCGGTTTCATCGACGAGATTGACGCCGTTTTCCACCTGCCGGCTGGAAGCGCCGATCAGCGTCTTGATTTCCTTGGCGGCATTGGCGGAACGCTGGGCGAGTTCGCGGACTTCCTGCGCAACCACCGCAAAACCCTTGCCGGCATCACCGGCGCGGGCGGCTTCCACGCCCGCATTCAGCGCCAAAAGGTTGGTCTGGAAGGCGATATCGTCGATGACACCGATGATGTTGCCGATTTCGCCCGAGGACTTCTCGATTTCGCGCATCGCGGCGACTGCCTTGCGGACCACGACGCCGGACTTTTCCGCACCGGCGCGGGCGCGCTGGACCAGATTGCCGGCATCTTCCGCGCCGCGGGCGCTGTCGCGCACGGTGGTGGTGACTTCTTCCAGTGCGGCAGCGGTTTCCTCGATGGAGGCAGCCTGCTGCTCGGTGCGGCGCGACAGATCGTCGGCAGCGGAGAGCATTTCCGAAGCGCCGGAATTGATGGCGGCCGCGTTCTCGCCGACGGTTTGGAGCGCCTGCTGCAGCTTGTCGACAGCGCTGTTGAAATTGAGGCGCACCGGATCGATGGCAGGCACAAAAGGCGTTTCAATGCGATAGGAAAGATCGCCATCAGCAAGAGCGGCAAGGCCCTTGCCAAGCTCGGCGCTGGCGAAGGCGCTGGCGGCTTCGTCCCGCGCCTTTTCCTCCTCGTTGCGGCGGCGTTCTGTCTCGGTGGCGGAGCGCATGCGCTCGGTCTCGCCGGCAAGGCGGGATTTTTCCAGCCCGGCTTCCTTGAAGACGAGAACGGCCTTCGCCATCTTGCCGACTTCGTCGCCACGATCCGTGGCAGGCACTTCCGTCGTCAGATCGCCATCGGCGAGACGGCTCATGGCCGCCGTCATGCCGACGATTGGCGTAACGATGGAGCGCGACAGCGCCCAGATGAGGGCAACGGCCAGAAGACCGGCAACCGCGCCGCCACCCAGAAGCGCATATTTCAGGTTCAACGCTGCTGCCTGCTGTTCCGCCGCGTAAGCGGTGGACAGGCCGTTCAGCTGCTCCTTGATCTTGGCGGCGGAGGCGCGGAAACCATCGAGCTGGCCCTTCGCCTGATTGCGGCCGATCTCGATGATTTCGGAAATCGGCGCTTCGGTCGTCTTGCGTGCGGCGATCTGCGGTTCCGCCAGTTCCTTGAAGAACACGGTGGCGGATTTCTGCATGTCGTCGATGGATTGCAGGATGTCCTGCCGGCCGGCGGCCAGCGCGCGGGCTTCATCGAGCTTCTTCAGCATCAGGTCGCGCTGGGCGAACACGTCATTATAGGTGCTGTCGCTGCGGAACAGCAGGAAGCCGCGCTGGTTGACGGCCTGTTCCAGCATGGCTGCTGTCGCGCCATCCACGGCCTGGATGATATCCTTGGTGCGGTTGTTTTCGATCGTGACATGCTCGCTCCCCAGCGTCTGCCAGAATACCACCGCAGACGCGAGCAGACACACGCTCATCAAGGCACAGAAGGTGGCTATGAGCTTCAGGTTAATGGGGAGATTTTTCAGCGACATCGCAAACTCTCTCGGCGACCCGATGCCTCGAAGCAAGCGTCTGCGCTGCAACGGTCGCAATTTTGTGGATGGGAGGAGGCGCCGTCATGGCAGGTTCCGGTGGCCGCACGGGCCTTGCGCACAAAGTGCTATACAAGCCTTTATATTGGATTAATCGAACATTCTGACTTTGCGGTGCAACATCGCCATTATGGCCGGCAGCGGGCCTCCCCGGCCCGTCTCGGCGATAAATCGCTTGCATCGGCGGAGTTTGGCGGTCATTGACACGGAGCCATGTCCAAAACATCTGAAAATGAACGGCTTGACCAGCTTCTTGTGTCGCTCGGCCACTTTGCTAGCCGCTCGCGTGCGCGCGACGCGATTGCGCGCGGCACCGTGAGCGTCAACGGCAAGACCATCACCAAACCGAGCCAGACCGTCGCCGGCAATGCCGCGATCGCCATCAGCGACCCGGCGCAGGCCTATGTCTCCCGCGCCGCCCTCAAGCTCGTGGCCGCACTCGATCATTTCCGGCTCGATCCTTCGGGCCATGACTGTCTCGACGTCGGCGCTTCCACAGGCGGTTTTACCGAGGTGCTGCTGGAACGTGGCGCCAGACACGTCACTGCCATCGATGTCGGCCACGGGCAGATGCATGCAAGGATCGAGAACGATCCGCGCGTCACCAATCTGGAGGGGCTGAATGCCCGCTTCCTGACGGCGGAAGATATCGATGACCGGCGCATCGGCTTCATTGTCTCCGACGTGTCCTTCATTTCGCTGAAGCTCGCGCTTGCTCCGGCGCTTCAACTTGCTGAGCCGGGTGCTCTCGCGGTTCTGCTGGTGAAGCCGCAATTCGAGGCGGGGCGTGATGCCATCAGCAAGGCCGGGCTTCTGAAGGAGCCGGACACCGCGCCCGCCGTGGCGGCCGAACTGGAGCGCTGGCTGACGGAGGACATGGGCTGGAAAAGCCTCGGCCTCATTCCCTCGCCGATTTCCGGCGGCGACGGCAATATCGAATTTCTTCTCGGAGGCGAAAAGCCATGAGCACACAGACCGTCACCATCAAGAGCCTCGGCGCGCAGGGCGACGGCATCGCGCACTGTCCCGACGGCCCGGTCTATGTGCCCTTCGCGCTGCCCGGTGAAACGGTCGCCATCGCCAAGGTCAAGGATCACGGCACTGTCATGTCGATAACGGAAGCCTCGGCGCAGCGCCGTGAACCGGCCTGCCGCCACTTCGGTCCCGATGGCAAGAACGGCACCTGCGGCGGCTGTTCGCTGCAGCATCTTTCCGATCAGCCTTACCATGCCTACAAGCGCGAGCTGGTGGTTTCGGCGCTGAAATCGAAGGGCCTGACGCCTGATGTGGACGATCTCGTCATCTGTCGCCCCGGCGAGCGCCGCCGCGCGGTGTTCGCCGCCCGCAAGACGGAAAAGGGCCTGCTGCTCGGTTTCAGCCAGGCGAACAGCCATCACATCGTCGCCATCGAGGAATGTCCCGTCACCTCGCCGGGCATCGTCTCGCGGCTGGACGCCATCCGCGCCATCGGACTTTCCATGGTGGCGAACGCCGAGCCGTTCCGCATCACCGTTCTCGAAACGCTCTCCGGTCTCGATATTTCGGTCGAGGGCATCAAGTCGGTCAATGACAAGCAGCGGCGCACGCTCACGGAAACGGTGCTGGCCATGCGCGGCATTGCCCGCGTCTCGCTTGCCGGCGAAATCCTGATCGAACCGCAGAAGCCGATCATCGAATTCGGCGGTGTTCCCGTTTCGCCGCCGGCCGGCGGTTTCACGCAGGCGACGAAGCAGGCGGAAGACGCCATGGCCGAGCTGGTGCTTGCTCATATCGGCAAATCCAAACGCATTGCCGATCTGTTCTGCGGTTCCGGCACCTTTGCGCTGCGGCTTGCGCGCGTCGGCAGAGTTCATGCGGTGGAAGCGGAAGACAAGCCGTTGAAGGCACTGGATTTCGCCGCCCGCAACACGCAGGGCCTGAAGCCGGTCAGCGTCGAGAAGCGCGATCTCTTCCGCCGGCCGCTGATGACAAGCGAACTGAAGAATTACGATGCAGTCGTGTTCGATCCGCCGCGCGCCGGTGCGGAATTCCAGTGCAAGGAACTGGCCCGCAGCACGGTGAAGAAGATCGTTGCCGTGAGCTGCAATCCGCTGACGCTGGCGCGCGATCTCGCCATCCTGACCGAGGGCGGCTATCGCATCACCCGCGTCACGCCGGTTGACCAGTTCCTGTGGTCGCCGCATGTGGAAGCGGTGGCGACGCTGGAGAAATAAGCAATCCGGACGGAGAGCCGCTCAGCGAAGCTGACGCAGCGCTTCATATGCCTGCGACTGCACCACCCTCATTCCTGTGCTGTCACAGGAATAAGGGCGGAGGGATTACTATTACCAGGCCGTATCGACCGTGCCGTTGCCGACCACACCCGAGCAGCGGCAAGCCCCACCCACACGCCCCCGTTCCAGCGGGCAGACATAGGGCCGGCGGCGATTGGCGCTCTCCGGCGGGGTGATGACGCAGACGAAACGCGCACGG
Source organism: Agrobacterium sp. 719_389 (assembly GCF_900188475.1). Classification (NCBI taxonomy): domain Bacteria; kingdom Pseudomonadati; phylum Pseudomonadota; class Alphaproteobacteria; order Hyphomicrobiales; family Rhizobiaceae; genus Agrobacterium; species Agrobacterium sp. 719_389. The sequence continues at coordinate 238,555 of NZ_FYEM01000005.1, read as the reverse complement.
CGCTGGCGGTCGCGATTGCGGCCGGAATAATAATCCGAGCCATCGTCTTCGGTAATGACAGATTGCGCCAGAATGACAATGCCGGCGGAAGCCGCCGGAGGGCGCGTTATCGCCGCCGCTTCGGTGACAGTGGCGGCGCAGAGGAAGACGGACAGGGCGAAAACGACGTGACGCATGCGGGTGGCTTTCGGGCGTAGAGCTTGTACGATCCGGTCTTGGTCGGACCGATTTGATCGACCATACATAATCCGCCTTCGCAAGCACAGTGGCTTCAAACTTCCGACGATGCCGCCGGCTTCTTCTCCCCGCCGGGGAGAAGGTGGCCCGAAGGGTCGGATGAGGGGGCTAAGTTGCCTAATATCTTTACCCTCGCCCCCTCATCCCGCTGCCGCGGACTTCTCCCCGGCGGGGAGAAGAAACAAGCGGCAGGCTTCCCGATTCCAGCGGCACTCAGCGACGCATGAATGCCTCGAAAGCAGCCCGAGCTTCAGCACTTTGCAGCTGTGCGATGAAATGGCGGCCTTCCTCTTCGATGCGGGCGAGAATATCGGCCGGGTTTCCGCGAACCAGATCGCGGGCGATCTTCAGCGCCTGCTGTGGTTTGGCGGCAAGCCGGGTGGCGAGCGCCAGCGTTTCGGTTTCGACATATTCTGATGCGACGACTTTCCAGATCATCCCGGCCTGCAGTGCCTGCTCAGCGGAAAAACCCTCGCCCATGGCAAGCAGCGCAAAGGCGCGCTGGTGGCCCATAAGCTTCGGCACAAGCAGGCTGGAGGCCGCTTCCGGCACCAGCGCCAGATCCACGAAGGGCGTCTTGAACAGGCTGCGGTTGGAAGCGACCGTCAGGTCGCAATGCAGGTTCAGCGTCGTGCCGATGCCGATGGCGAGCCCGTCCACGCCTGATACCATTGGCTTGTCGAAGGCGACGAGCGCTTTCAGAAGTTCCAAGGCTGCGAGTTTCCCCTTGCCGCCGGACATGGCGAAGGCCAGGAAATCGGCCATGTCGTTACCGGCGGAAAAGCAGCCTTCCGTGCCGAAAAACGCAACGACGCGGATGTCCGGGTCCGAATTGGCGGCCTGCAACGCCTCGGCCATGCGCATATACATGGCATCGGTAATGGCGTTTTTCTTGTCCGGCCGGTTGAAGCGGATAGTCAGAACCTCCGGCGCATGGCCGACCCGCTCGACGAGAATGTGATCGTCCGACATATGAGCCTCCTCAAGCCAACACGGTGCGGGCGGCGGCAAGGCTTGCCGCGCCTGATATGACGCGATCCTTCAGCGCTGCCGTTTCCGCCAGCAGGTTTTCCGCCGCAAAGCGGCAAAGTGCGGCGCGATGTCCACCCCTGCCATCATCAACAGAGACCAATGCGCCCTTGGCGAGATAAGCGCCTGTCAGCGCCAGACCGAAAAGACGCTGATAGGGTGTCGCGCCCGCGAGTGCCGTTTCGGTTTCGCCTGCCTTGATGCGCTCCAGCAGCCAATCCGTCGCCGTTTCCAGATCGTTGAGGCTGGCTTCAAGATAACGGGCGGTCTCACCAAGATCATCGCGGTTCGATGCGGCTGTCCGGGCGGCGATCTCGCGCAGTTCGGCGATGAAACCGCGCACCTGCGCGCCTTCGGAGAGCGGCAGCTTGCGCAGCACCAGATCGATGGCCTGGATGCCGTTGGTGCCCTCGTAGATCGGCGCGATGCGGGCATCGCGCAGATAACGCGCCGCGCCGGTTTCCTCGATGAAGCCCATGCCGCCATGCACCTGAATGCCCATGGAGGCGACATCGACGCCGGCATCGGTGGAGAAGGATTTGGCGATCGGGGTCAGAAGGGCAGCGCGCTCCTGCCAGTGCGCGCGCTGCCGGGCGTCTTCGCTGGCATGCGCCATATCGATGGCGTGCGCGCAGCTGAAGGAAATCGCCCGCGATCCTTGAGTCAGCGCCTTCATCGTCAGAAGCGTTCTGGCGATATCAGGGTGTTCGATGATCGGGCTCATGCCGGAGCCCTGCCAGCCGGGCGCCTTGCCCTGCGTGCGCTCCCGGGCGTATTCGATCGCCTTCTGGGTCGCCGCTTCGCAGATCGCAACACCCTGCATGCCGACGGCAAGGCGGGCATTGTTCATCATGGTGAACATGCAGGCGAGGCCCTTGTTCTCTTCGCCGACCAGCCAGCCGAGAGCGCCCTTTTCGTCACCGAATTTCCCATCGCCGAAGATCATCGTGCAGGTGGGCGAACCATGAATGCCGAGCTTGTGCTCCAGCGAATGGCAGAAAAGGTCGTTGCGGCCGCCGGGCGCACCGTTTTCATCAGGCAGGAATTTCGGAACGAGGAACAGCGAGATGCCGCGCGTGCCGGCCGGTGCATCCGGAAGGCGGGCGAGAACGAGGTGGATGATGTTGTCAGCCGCGTCGTGTTCGCCCCAGGTGATGAAAATCTTCTGGCCGAAGATGCGGTAGGCGCCGTCACCATTGCGCTCCGCCCGGGTCTTCAGAACCCCGAGATCCGAACCCGCATGCGGCTCGGTCAGGTTCATGGTGCCGGTCCATTCACCGGAAACGAGTTTCGGAAGATAGATACGCTTGAGATCGTTGCTGCCGTGGGCGACGAGAGCTTCGACGGCGCCCATGGTCAACGTCGGCGCCAGCGCGAAGGCCATGGAGCCGGAATTCCACATTTCGAGTGCAGCGACATTCAGCATATGCGGCAGGTTCTGGCCGCCGAACTCCTCCGGCGCTGTCAGGCTGTTCCAGCCCGCTTCCGCCCAGCGGCGGTAAAGATCGGCCCAACCGTCAGGCGTCGTCACCTTGCCGTCGGCGAGCTTCGCGCCCTGACGGTCGCCAATATCGGCAAGCGGTGCGACCTGTTCCGTGGCGAAACGGCCAGCTTCCTGCAGAATGGCATCCACAAGGTCTTCACCGAGATCGCCAAGCACACCCTTTGAAAGCGCGTCTTCAAGACCCGCTACATGTTTGAGTGTAAAGGCGATATCATCCACCGGCGCGCTATACATGCTGCCTCCTCCCGAAGCTCTGGCATCTTGCTACTGGCTTCGGGCTAAATGATTTTTACGTAAACGTCAATTTGAAAATTCCCGTCATTTCGACGGGATTGTTATAAAACTGTCATATGAATTTGCTCAGCATGCGCTGAAAGTCGCCTCGATGACGCCGCTGCTCCCACACCGGAACGACGGGCGCCTCCCTCCTCCCATCCAGCCGGTCAGGACTGCCACGATGGATCTCATAACGCCAGTTATTCCGGGCCTTGTCTGGGCCTATCAATTCCACCCCGGCACGGCCCCATGCCGCCGTCTTGCACCCGATGCCGGCTTTCACGAGATGGCCGAGTGCGAAGGCTTCTTCTGGCTGCATCTCAATCTCGCCGATCAGCGCGTGGCGGGTTTTCTCGAGACCATCGACGGTCTCGATCCGGCAGCGCGCGCAAGCCTCACCACCCATGAGACACATCCGTCCATCGTGGTCGATGAAAAGTCGCTCTATGGCACGCTCGTTGATTTCCAGCGGGAATTCGACAAGGAAACGCGCGATTTCGGCTGGCTGCATTTTGCGGTTAGCGACCGTTTCATCATCACCACCCGCCTGCAGCCACTGCATTCGGTGGACCGGCTGAAGGCGGCGGTCGACAAGAATTCCAACCGCTATCTCACGCCATCACATGTGTTCGAAGGCCTCGTCGCCGAATTCCAGCGCTCGCTCATCAATCTGGTGATGGAGACGACGGAGGAACTGAACACCATCGAGGATCTGGTCTATGACAGCGAGACACGCGACGAACGGCGGCGGCTTGCCCCGCTGCGCCGCACGGTGGTTCGCCTGCATCGGCATCTGCGCACCGTACTGACCCTGATGCGACGGGCCTCGGCTGCCGATGATGACGAAATGCCTGATGGTTTCGAGGATGTCGCTTCACGCCTGATGGGTCGCCTTGAGGCTGTCGATCATGACGTTTATGCCCTGCAGGAGCGTGCAAGGCTGCTGCACGAAGAAATCGATTCCAAACTCTCGTCCGAAACCAACCGGCACCTCTATATCCTGTCGCTGATGACGGCATTCCTGCTGCCGCCATCGCTGGTCACCGGTTTCTTCGGCATGAATACGGACGAACTGCCGTTTACCGTCGGCACCGGCGGCACGCTGTCGGCCAGCATCTTCATCGTGATTTCGGTTGCACTCGCCTGGTTCGTCCTGAAGCGCGCACGAATCCTGTAACGCAAAAAGCCGCCCGGTCGTAACCGGACGGCTCTGTCAATTTCAGCCTGGCATTCTATCAGCTGTAAGGCGAATAGCAGGGCTGACGCGGGCCATGGTAAGGCTGGAACGTGTTGCTATAGGCATCGTAGGACCGATAGCGGCCATAGCACCAGTTCACATGCGCCTGGCTCATACCGCCGCGGCGGACCGGACGATATTCGCGATAGACCGGACGCGGACGATATTCGGGAACCGGACGGTAGACTTCACGCGGCTGCGACAGCGCGCCGCCGATGATCGCACCCGTCGCAAAGGCTGCGAGCGGGAACCAGTAACCGTCATGGTGGCGATAGCCCGGGCGGTAATCACGATAGCCGCGATGGCCGCCATACCAGCCTCGACGTCCGCCATCCCAGTCGCGACGATCGCGCCAGTACTGAACATTCACGATATTCTTGCTGGCGTCGTTGCCCGCCGTCTCCACACTCTTCGGCGCCATCGGTAATGGCATCGCTGCTTCTGCCGGAACAATCGCTCCTGCTACCACGATCGCAGAAAGACCGACAGCCAAGATATTCTTCATATAGTCTCTCATCTGACTTCCTCCATTCACGACGGTCGACAGGCCGTTGGACGTGAATAATAACACCTTTTTCTTCTTACTCAGCCAGTTTGTCGGTTCTGGCCGGAACATTACCGGTTGCAGGCTAGGCGTTTTCGCCTGAACCCAGCATTAACGATCCATTCACGCTTCAGTTACCCAGCCCGGCCGCCTGAAAGCAAAAGCCCGGATCAAAATCCGGGCTTTCGAAAACCACTATCAGCGGCTGTAAGGCGACACACAGATGCGGCGCGGACCGCTATTGGGCTGGTAGCTGTTGTCATAAGCGCGATACGAGCGCCAACGGTTCTGACACCACGCGACATGGCTGCCGCCATAGGCCGGACGCGGCTGCTGCACCGCGCCGCCGATGATCGCGCCTGCGGCAAAGGCTGCAAGCGGGAACCAGTAACCGTTGTGATAACGATATCCCGGACGGCGGTCGCGATAACCACGGTGACCATTGTAATATCCATCACGCGGCGGGCGCGGGCGATACATCCGGTCGCCGTACCTGCGGTCGCCTCTGCGGTCCCATTCACGGTACTGCACCGGCACAACATTATTGTCGGCCGTGATCGCCGGCTTCGGCATCGGCACTGGCGCCTGGAACGCCTGCGATGGCGTAAAGCTGGTGAGGAACACGACTATCGCCGTGGCGACACTCGTTGTCCGGAAATTCATCATGATCTTCCTCCGTTTGCTTAGACGCGTTGAACCGCGCCTTTTCACACAGTCGCTCTTGTCGGAGATATGGGACAGCCCCCTTTATGCCCGAAAAGAATTCGATGACGTGCAAACGAGTTTAGAGAAATTTGGTTCCAGACAACTATCCGGTGAAAGGCGGATAAAATGAAACGCCTGCTCGTATCAGGCTTCCACCTTCACGTCAGTCAGAGGCCGCGAGCAGCAGGCAAGAATATAGCCTTCCTCGATTTCCTCATCGAGAATGCCGCCATTGTGGTTCATCTCCACCTCACCCGAAAGCTTCAGCACCCGGCAGGTGCCGCAGATGCCGGATTCGCAGGCAGCACCGATACGGACGCCGGCGGCGCGCGCGGTCATCAGAACCGTCTGGCCGGGCTGGCAGGGCATTTCCTTGCCGGAAAGGGTGAAACCCACCATCGACAGCGCTTCGCCATCCGCACCGGTGAGGACGTTTTCACCGACGGTGACCGGCGCAGCCGGCGCGAAGCTTTCCTGATGGTAACGGCTCATATCGAAGCCGGATGCATCGAGCATGGAGCGGACGGCGGCCATGAACGGTTCCGGCCCGCAACAGAAGACGGTACGCTCCATGAAATCAGGCGCCAGAAGCGCGATCTTTGCCTTGTCGACCATGCCCTTCAGGCCAGACCACAGGTCGGTGCGACCACATTTCTCGACAATGAAGCCGAGCGACAGGTTCGGCATGAAACGGGCGAGATATTCCAGTTCGTGACGGAAGACGATATCGCCGGGTGTGCGCGAACAATTGACGAAGGCAATGTCGCTCTGCGGCGCGCGGTCACTCATGTCGCGCACCATCGACATCATCGGCGTGACGCCGGAGCCCGCCGAAATGAAGAGATATTTGTCGCCGGGATGCTTGACGTAGGAAAAGTCGCCGAGCGGCCCGAGCGCCCGGATTTTCATGCCGGGCTTCAGATTGTCGAACATCCAGCGCGTGCCGATGCTGGCGGCCTGCGCTTTGACCGTGACCGACAGCGCATAGGGTCGAGACGGGCTGGAGGACAAGGTGTAGGTGCGGTAGAGCGGCTCCGCACCCACGGGCAATTCCAGCGTGACGAACTGGCCCGGCAGATACCGGAACCAGTTCTGGTCCTCGGAGCGGAACAGAAACGTCATGACGTCCGAGGTCTCTGGCGTCACTGAAATGCATTCCAGCAGCTGGAGCTTGTCGCTCCACGGCTTCATCTCGTCTATGTGCTTGTAGGTCACAACCATATTCATCTTCGCATCACGCTACAGCAGAAAGCCGGGCCTTATCGCCGGAGAGCCGGTCGACCATGAAATCGGAATACCAGTTGACGAACTGCATCACGCCGCCCTCATCCTCCATGGAATAGGGGCCGGGCTCATAGGCGGGCGAGCGAATGCCGAAAGCATTTTCCTCGACGATGCGGCGGTCCTGATCGTTGGTCTCGTTCCAGACGTGGGTGAGATCTTCAAGATCGTAATCCACGCCTTCAACCGCATCCTTGTGCACCAGCCATTTGGTGGTGACCATGGTTTCCGTGGCGCTGAGCGGCAGCACGCGGAAGGAAATGGTGTGGTCGCCGAGGAAATGGTTCCATGTCGTTGGATAATGGAACAGGAGCAGCGCGCCGATATGGCTGATGCTGACATCGTCAGACAGCGGCCGGCGCACGGCGCGCTTGCCAGACATGGTGTAGCTTTCCGCTTCACCGATCAGCGGCATGCGGGCGACGCGGAACTGGCCCTTCGGGTCGATCTTGAAGCGGCTCGGCAGGCCGGCGGCCTCGCAGCGCGCCCAGTGGCCGCCGATTTCGGGGTCGCTCGCGCCGCCATCCGTTCCCGTCACGCTCGGGTTTTCGGGATAGGTGCGGCAGAGTTCCGGGTGGTTGGCGGCGCAATGGTAGCACTCGCGGTTATTTTCCCAGACGAGCTTCCAGTTGCCCTTTTCGATGATCGTGCTCTCATGCGCGACCTTCGCTTCCCAGATGCGGTGCGGAGCCATGTAGCTCTCGACTTCCTTGCGCATGGGCTCGAAATCCGCCGGCTGATCGGCAAGGCAGATGAAGACGTAACCGGCGACGGTTTCGCAGGCGACGGGCTTCAGGCCGAAATCGCCCTTGTCGAACTCTTCACCCATGTGACGTGCAAAGAGCAGCTTGCCGTCGAGATCGTAGGTCCACTGGTGGTAAGGACAGACAAGGCGCGCCGACTGGCCCTTCTGCGTGGTGCAGACGCGGGAGCCGCGGTGGCGACAGGAATTGTGCAAGGCGCGGATCTGCCCATCGCGACCGCGAACGATGACGACGGAATAAGCCCCGACCTGAACGGTGAAATAGCTGCCTGACTTCTGCACTTCGCAATCATGGCCGACAAACAGCCAGTCGCGATACCAGATCGTTTCCATGTCCAGCCTGAAATAATCCGGGTCCGTGTAGAAGGGCTGTTCCAGGCTGAAGCCTTCGCGGCGGTTTTTCAGCTGGCGCAATACGGTATCACGCAATTCCATGGCCAAATCCTCGATCAAACCGCCCTGCCCGACACCATTTGCGGGGTTGCGGAAGCATGTGCTCATCTAAACACCGGCGGTCATTTGCGGCAGCACAAACAGCGACATCGGCTTCCGCATTGGCGACAAATTGCGACATGCGCAATTCGCCGTCGCAGCCCATTCCGCTGGGAAATCCGACAGCTATTCAATGTCGGAAATGACGTCGCAATATGACGCACGATGTCGCGCGCTTTACTCCCCACCCGTTAAAAAACGGGAGGCGCGACGCAACGGAGTATTAACGCGCCCTAAACTATATTGCCGGATCGACAGCAACGAGGGCGCTTCCGGTGGAGAAGGCGACACGCATACGCTATTTCGATGCGAGCAGGCATTCGGTCACACCGATAAGATCGAAGACCGCGCATTCGGATTTCCTGCGGACGGGGCGCATCAGCCGTTATGAAGAGCGCTGGCTGCCGAGGGAACGCGTCTATTACAGTCATGATGAAGTGGCTGCGCTGACCGGGCGAAAGCTGGAAGCCGCCGCTGATGCCACCCACAACCGTCTCAACGCCTTTCACCAGTCCATCCGTTTCCCGAAGATGGTTTTTCACCATCTGCTCAATGACCGCCCGCATCTCGGCTATTGCCACGTCACGGCGGCGAAAACGAGTTTCGATGCCGAGCGCCATGTGCTCTGGTCCTTCTATTTCGCGAATTTCTTCGCCGAACTGAGCGGGGCCGGGAACTTCTTCGAAAATATCGATGCGCGTTATTCGCGTATGTATTTCGCCGTCGCCATCAGCGCGCTTCCGGATCAGGAAATCGCCGTCGACACCTCCGTGCATCGCGGCGGCCTGCTGTTCCAGACCCACGATCCGCGCGTGGCGCTGAAAAACGTGCTCATGCTTGGCGCGCGGTCCGAGGAGATGCGCAGGATCATCAAGGCGATATAAAAGCGATAAGCGCCCGCGGCGCTTTATCTTTATTTGTTTTATGCATGCCGTTATCCCGAAACCGCAGACCACTTTCGGGCGACATGCATTAGCGCTTCCCACTCCACCCTGAAATACGCTATTGACCGCCCTGAAAGGCAGCATCATGGCGCGTCATATCAATATAGACAACGAGCGGGAAACCGCCCTGCAGGCATCCGTTGCCGAGCTTGCGGACGGCAGGCCCATCGCGCTGCCGACGGAAACCGTTTATGGCCTTGCCGCCGACGCCACCAATCCGGCGGCCATAACCCGTATTTACGAGACCAAGGGCCGGCCGCAGTTCAACCCGCTGATCTGCCACATGGCCGATATCTCCATGGCCGAGCGTTACGCGATTTTCGACCCGATATCGCGGAAACTCGCGGAGGCCTTCTGGCCCGGCCCGCTGACACTGGTGCTACCGCTGAAACCGGCAAGCGACATTCATTCGCTGGCGACGGCCGGGCTCGATACGGTCGGCATTCGTGTGCCCCAGGGTTTTGCCGGCGATCTCATCCGCCGCTTCGGCAGGCCGCTCGCCGCCCCCAGCGCCAATAGTTCCGGCAAGATCAGCCCGACAAGCGCCGCCCATGTGGAAGCGGATCTCGGCCAGAAGATCAATCTCATTCTCGACGGCGGCGCAGCCTCCGTCGGCGTCGAATCCACCATCGTCAAGGTGGAAGAGGATGGCCGGGTGCGGCTGCTTCGTCCCGGCGGCATCGTCACCGAGGACATAGAACGCGTTGCGGGCAAAAGCCTCGAACGGCCGAAAAAAGCCTCCGCCGCCATTGAAGCGCCGGGAATGCTGGCCTCGCATTATGCGCCGGGCGCCGCCGTGCGCCTTCACGCCACCTCGGTTCTGCCGGGCGAAGCGCTAATCCGCTTCGGCGGCATCGCCATATCAGGCGAAGAGGCCGCGCGCACCGTTCTCGACCTCAGCCCCTCCGGCGATCTTGCCGAGGCCGCCGCCAATCTGTTCGATTATCTGAAAGCCGCCGATGCAAGCGGTGCGGACACCATCGCCATCACCGCCATTCCCACCCATGGTCTCGGAGAGGCGATCAACGACCGCCTTTCCCGCGCCGCCGCGCCGCGAGGCTGACGGCAACCACCCTTTCGCCCATGTTTCAAAAGACAGCGAGACGCCGCCCATGACGACCAACGCCATCCCCTCCTCCGACATCCTTGACCGCTTTACCGCCATTGTCGGCGAAAAGAACGCGGTGCGCGACCCGGCGGAAATGGCGCCGCGTCTGGTGGAGAATCGCGGGCTTTATCGCGGCGCCTCACCGCTGCTGCTCAAGCCCGGTTCGGTGGAAGAGGTCTCGGCCATCCTGAAACTCGCCAGCGAGACCGGCGCTGCCATCGTGCCGCAGACCGGCAATACCGGCCTTGTGGGCGGCCAGACGCCGCGCGCTGATGGCGCCGACATCATCCTGTCTCTTGAGCGCATGAACCGCATCCGCGATATCGATCCGGTCGCCAATATCATCGTCGCCGATGCCGGCTGCATTCTCGACGACATCCACAAGGCCGCCGACACGGTGGAACGCATGTTCCCTTTGTCGCTCGGCTCTCAAGGGTCCTGCCGCATCGGCGGCAATCTCGCCACCAATGCCGGCGGCACGGCGGTTCTCGCCTATGGCAATATGCGCCAGCTGTGCCTCGGGCTCGAAGTGGTGCTGCCGACAGGTGAAATCTGGAACGGGCTGCGCCGGCTGAAGAAGGACAACACCGGTTACGATCTGCGTGATCTCTTCATCGGTTCCGAAGGCACGCTGGGGGTCATCACCGGCGCGGTGCTGAAGCTGTTCCCGAAGCCGCTCGGCCATCAGGTGGCCTTTGCCGGCCTTTCCTCCACCGACGATGCGCTGAAGCTGTTCGAAATGGCCTCAAACCTCTGCGGCACGGCGCTGACCGGCTTCGAACTCATGCCGCGAATCGGCGTCGAATTCACCGCCAGGCATATTCCCGGCGTGCGCGATCCCCTGGAGCAGCCACACGACTGGTACACACTCATCGATATCTCCACCTCCGATTCGGCGGAGACGGCGGACACGATGATGCAATCGCTGCTGGAGCGCGGTTTTGAGGCCGGGCTGGTTCAGGATGCCGTGATCGCCGCATCGGAGGCGCAGCGGCAGGCGCTCTGGCATATGCGTGAGAGCATGTCGGATGCGCAGAAGCCCGAAGGCGGGTCGATCAAGCACGATGTTTCAGTTCCGGTTTCGAAAATACCGGAATTCATGGCCACGGCGGAAAAGGCGGTTCTCGCCGCCATCCCCGGTGCGCGCGTCTGCGCCTTCGGCCATCTGGGGGACGGCAACATCCACTACAATATTTCCCAGCCTGTCGGCGCCGACAAGGCCGAATTCCTCGGCCGCTGGCGGGACATGAACGAGATCGTGCATGGCATCGTGCTGTCGCTCGGCGGCTCCATTTCGGCCGAACACGGCATCGGGCAATTGAAGCGCGATGAACTGGCCGCCATCCGCCCCGGCATCGAAATGGACCTGATGCGACGCATCAAACATGCTTTCGACCCCGCCGGCATCATGAATCCTGGCAAGGTTCTGGCCGGATAAGACGCGCCCTTTAAGCCGAAGCGCGCAGCGCCCAGGCGGGCACTATTTCCGCATTCAGCCGGCGCGGTTTTTGCGTGCCGACAAATTGCGTCAGGCTCATGCCCGATCTCGCAATCGACACGGCGTGCTTCTTCGGCAGAAGATATCCGTGTTCCAATGGCGGAACGCGGCGCAGAACGCGGCTGAAGACATTTCGCCGGTGATATCGCGACGGCGAAAAGCGGGCTGGCTGTGCGCAGATCGCCACATATTCGAGAATCTCGTCGATCCAGCCCGCCTGCGGGCGCGCGCCGGGCTCGATCAGAAGCAGCCAGCCGCCGCGCGCGGACTTCACGACATCCTCGATGTCCCATTGCCCATAAAAACGGCAACCGGCGGCATCGGCGACGCGCGACGACCCATCGCGCGAACCGTGATCAAGAATCACAACATCACTTACAAGCCCTTCCACGGCCCCGGTGACAAGCGCAGACAGCGTATGCGCCAGTTCCGGTTCGTGATCCCGGCATTCCATTATGACTGTCAACATCTGCATAGCTCTAACGCATCGCACAATAAATTGCCACTGTGCTGATCGCGGTAAAATCCGTGGCTGCTTATGCCGAAAATCACGCGGCCGCAGGATGTGGTCAAGCATATCGAGGTCACTGCCCCCAATCTGACGCGCGTGCTGAATCTGCAATTTTGTTCTTGTAATGTTCTCATTCCTGATGTAGGAATTTAATCATTCGGAAGGCGATTAAACGCCTGCCCGAACGGAAACGGTTTAGGGCGTTGAGCGTGCCTCGAAAGGCGTGCGGCGTCCTGGGAGCATCCAGATGAGAAACCATACGCTTTCTGGGCAGGCTGCCTTCCAGCCGAGCCATATGCCTGACATTGCCAATGCGCTGGCCGATGCATCTGGCCTGCGCATCGAGATCGACCGTCGTCGCGGCCGTGGCGCCGGGCTCAATCCGGATGGGCGGTTTGAGACCTTGCAGCACGAGGTTTTCGATGATGGCTGGCAGACGCTCGAAGACATGCCGGAGTTCCGCACCGAGGTGCAGGTGGAAAAACCGCGCAGCATCATCACCCGGAATGAATCCCCCGACATCCCGTTCGATCGCTCCATCAATCCCTATCGCGGCTGCGAACATGGCTGCATCTATTGTTTCGCAAGGCCGACACACAGCTATATGGGACTTTCGGCCGGTCTGGATTTCGAATCGAAGCTCTTCGCCAAACCGGATGCGGCAAAGCTGCTGGAAAGGGAACTGGCGAAACCGGGCTACAAGCCAAGGGTGATCGCCATTGGGACCAATACCGACCCTTATCAGCCGATCGAGCGCGAATGGCGCATCATGCGGCAGATACTGGAAGTGCTGGCCAAGGCCGACCATCCCGTCGCCATCGTCACCAAATCGGCGCTGATCAAGCGGGATATCGACATTCTGGCGCCCATGGCCAAAAAGGGTCTCGCCAAGGTCGGCATTTCCGTGACCACGCTGGACCGCAAGCTCGCACGCAACATGGAGCCGCGCGCCGCCACGCCTGAAAAGCGGCTGGAGGCCGTCAAGGCGCTGACCGAGGCCGGCATTCCCGTAGCCGTGATGATGGCGCCCGTCATTCCGGCGCTCAACGATCATGAGATCGAACGCATTCTCGAGGCCGGCAAGACCGCCGGCGCAACCGAGGCTTCCTATGTGCTTTTGCGCCTGCCGCTGGAGGTGAGCCCGCTGTTTCGCGACTGGCTGCTGCGCAACTATCCGGACCGTTACCGCCATGTCATGTCGCTGGTGCGCTCCATGCGTGACGGCAAGGATTATGACGCGGAATTCGGAAAACGCATGAAGGGCGCCGGCCCCTATGCCTGGCAGATCGGCAGGCGTTTCGAGATGGCGACGAAACGGCTTGGCCTCATCCGCCGAGGCATCCACCTGCGTGACGATCTCTTCGTGCCTCCGGGCGGTGCAGGCGTGCAATTGTCGCTGCTTTGAGAAGCAAACGCTGAAAGTGACAGAGATGATGAATGCCCGAACTGAACTCGACGTCATCCTCGGGCTTGAGCCGAGGATCTAAACCGAGCGCGATAGTGGATCCTCGGGTCAAGCCCGAGGATGACGTCGAGCATGAAGGATAACTCGCCGACAGTCGGAGGCTCTGTGAGCCTATAATAAACGGAATTCAAAACAATAAGGAGCAACCTTCTCATCTTGTTGCTCTCGACGAAATGCCCGGCGGGTTTTCCCTGGCCCGCCGGACATCGCCCCCGGAGCCGCCGCCTCGCGTGCGATCGTTTTTCCTCCGCTGCCCCGTTGGAGGATCAAAGGTCATGACGACCTAAAGGGCACGGGTGAGCCACGCCCCTTGACCCCGGCTCACCGTGTCTGTCATCGCCCGCTTCCGGGGGCTTGCAGGAGATCGGGTGTGTGTGCAAGTTTCGCCGCATGAAACGCACCGCCACACCCGATTCTCCTGCTCTTTTTGATCTTGCCGATACCGGCCCGGATTTTTCCTTCGAGCTGGAAGCGAAAAAGAAGGGCCTCTGGCCCGTCGCCGGCACGGATGAGGCCGGCCGGGGGCCTTTGGCCGGGCCGGTGGTTGCGGCAGCCGTCATTCTCGATCCGGACAATATTCCCAAGGGGATGGACGATTCCAAGAAGCTGACCAAGCAGAAGCGGGAAAGCCTGTTCGTACAGATCATGGAAACCTCGATCGTATCCGTCGCCTCCTCCGGCCCCGGCCTGATCGACAGCATGAATATCCTGCGCGCCAGCCTGGACGCCATGCGCCGCGCCGTGCTCGGTCTCGAAATCTCCCCTGCCCTCGTTCTCGCCGACGGCCGCGACCGGCCGCCGGGTATCACCTGCGAAGCCAAGGCCGTCATCAAGGGCGATTCCCGCTCCCTCTCCATCGCCGCAGCCTCGATCATCGCCAAGGTGACGCGCGACCGGATGATGGAACGCGCCGGTGTGGTGCACACATCCTACGGCTTCGAAGGCCATGCCGGCTACGGTACGCCCGCCCACCTGCGCGCCATCGAAAGCCACGGCCCCTGCCCGTTGCACAGGATGAGCTTTCGGCCGCTGAAGCGGGACTGATCGTGAATGAAGGTCCGGCAATCACTTCCGCGATAGGCCAAAGCGGACCCCGGGTTTCAAACTATCGACCGCCAGGCAATCCCAAGCGCTGCAGACAGGGCCAGCGTGACTATCACGGACAGCTTGAGCCGGAAAATGGCGAATGCCGCGAGCAATGTCAGGGCGAGCGACGGCAGCAGGAGTGATGAGAAGACTGGGACATCCAATGCCAGCGGGCCGAGGGCCACGGGTCGGACTTCCTCGAACAGCACGTGAAGTCCAAACAAGACCGCCAGGTTGAGGATCACCCCGACGACGGCCGCAGTGATGGCCGACATCGCCCCGCCAAGCGCCGCGTTACCGCGCATCTTCTCGATGAAGGGCGCGCCAGCGAATATCCAAAGGAAACTCGGCAGGAAGGTTACCCAGGTCGTCAGGAGCGCTCCGAGAGTTGCCGCCGCCAGCGGCGACAACGCCCCCGGATCGCGATAGCCCGCGAGAAAGCCGACGAACTGCGTTACCATAATGAGAGGACCGGGCGTCGTCTCGGCCATACCGAGACCATCGAGCATTTCTCCCGGACGAAGCCATCCATAGTTTTCCACCGCAGCCTGAGCGACGTAGGCGAGCACGGCATAGGCGCCGCCGAAGGTGACGACGGCCATCTGGCTAAAGAACAGACCCATCTTCGAGAACACATTGTCCCAACCGAGCACCAGGATCAACGTTGTGACGGGAATGAGCCAGAGCGCTGCAAGAGTGCCAGAGGTTTTGAGCGACCAGGCAAGGTTGGGCCTGGCGTGAAGGGGAATGTCCTCGCCGAGGATGGAATCCCTGTCTTCGAGTATCTTGCCCGATCCCGACTTGTGTCCGCCGTTTGCCTTGAAAGCGTGAAGCCCTGTCCGCCCCCCGAAGCAGCCGATGATTGCGGCCGCGAGGATGATCAGTGGAAAGGGCATGTGAAGGAAGAAGATCGCGACGAAGGCGGCGGCCGCCATGGCGACCATCACATTGTTTTTCAGCGCCCTGCTGCCGATCCGAAAGACCGCCTGAACGACAACGGCGAGGACCGCGCATTTCAGCCCGAAGAACATGCCCTCGATCGCGGTGACGTCGCCGAAGATAACGTAGATGTAACTGAGCGCCAGGATGGATAGAAACCCCGGCAGGACGAACAGCAGGCCGGCGATCATGCCGCCCCTGGTCTTGTTCAGCAGCCAGCCGATATAGATGGCAAGCTGGTGAGCCTCCGGCCCCGGCAGCAGCATGCAGTAGTTGAGGGCATGCAGGAAACGGTGCTCACCCACCCAGCGCTTCTCGTCAACGACGATGCGGTGCATCACTGCTATCTGGCCTGCTGGGCCGCCGAAGCTGAGCGCTGCCACGCGCGCCCATACCTTCACGGCTTCGGAAAGCGGAACGATGTCGTCTTCGCCCGCATCCAGGCGGACACTGGTCTTTGCAAGGTCGGTCATGGTCTCATACCTTCCTCGGGTTGGGCCAGTTGTGGGTCTCCTCGGTTGCATCACGGCACCATCTGTAAAACGCATCGTAAAGCGTCATGCCGGCCGCGAGTTGTTCGAGGTCGTCGTTGAACATCCGGGATAAGCCGAGTGAGGCGGCAAGCAGTCCCGGCACTTCGGGGGCGAGGTCGGGTCTGGACGTATCTGCTCCCCGGACGATTGTCGCGAGGCGGAGCATGGGCTCCGTCGCAAGGCCGAATTCCTCGACCATGACGTCGAAGGTGCAAAGCTCGCCACGGTGGCTCCAGTAAACCTCTTCAATGTCGAAGGGCGTGGCGTTGAAGCGATCGGCGACCGCTGATACTTCCGCCGCCGCTACAAACAGGAAGACCGCCGAAGGATCGACGAAGCGCCGGATCAGCCACGGGCAGGCGATGCGGTCGATTTTCGGACGCGAGCGGGTTACCCAGACCGTCCGGCCACGGCTGTCGCGGGGCGGCAGCCTATCGTCGGGGACCAGGGCCGCTTTCGACGCACGCCAGGCTTCGAAGCCGCCTTCGAGAACCTCGGCGGCACTGCCAACCGCACGAAGGTGAGCGGCAACACCGTGACCGAGCTTCTGGCCTTTCTGACAGAGGACGACCAATGGCCCGGTAAGCCCTTCGGCCCAGTCCATCACTTGGCGGTAATCGCGCCGAATCGCTCCCGGTATGAGGCGGGGATCAGCAGCAAAGTCCTCGTCAGTGCGGACGTCGATAATCGTCGGCGCGTTGGGCGTGCCGATAATGCGATTGAGCTTTTCGGGTGTGATTTCAAGAAATGACGGCATCGCGCGTCCCTCCGTTTTTTCGGGTTCAAAGGACGCGATTCTTCGGCCGTGGCCTCATGGGGCGATCGCTACCCCATAGGTAAAAATTCGCACCGGAATTGGAATATGTCAAGCAGGTGACCGGGCGTCCTATCGGACCACACCAGCAAATGGCGCTTCTGTGCCTCGCTATCGAATAAGCCTTCCCGACGATAAGTTGGTTGCGTCAGAAAATGCACAGCATGTCCGCTGTTGGTGCAAAGCGGAAGAGCAATCCGATATCCGCCATTAAGAAGACTTTGGCCAAAGCGGGTCGATCACCCACCTTTGGCGCTATAACTCCAACCAGATTTGACAACAAAAAACCCCTCACAGCTCTCGCCGGAGGGGTTCTTATCAGTCCGAGATAAATCTCAGTTCAGCTTAGACTTCACTTCGCCAATCGTGGCGGTGAAAAGCTTGGCCTTAGTGGCAGCCGTGGTCTTTTCGGCTAGCAGCTTCTCGGAAGCGGCAATGGCGATATCGACTGCGGCGGCGCGGACGGCGCCGATGGCGTCTTCTTCGGCCTGCTTGATCTTCTGTTCCGACAAAGCCGTACGGCGGGCGACGAATTCTTCCGTCTTCTGCTTGGCTTCTTCGGTGAGCGCTGCGGCTTCACGCTCGGCGGCGGCAACGATGCCGGCGGCTTCGGCTTCGGCTTCCTTGCGCTTGCGCTGATATTCGGCCAGCAGGTGCTGGGCCTCTTCGCGCAGACGCTTGGCTTCGGCCAACTCGTCCTGAATGTTCTGCGCGCGCTCGTCCAGAGACTTGGAGAGCATGCCCGGAACCTTGAGATAGGCGATCAGGACGAAGAAGAGAACAAGACCGACGAGCGCGAAAAATGATGCATCAAACGCCATATCAGGCTCCCTTCACAGTCGAAGCGGCTGCAATGGCGGCCTTGACGTCGGTATCCTTGACCTTGGCGCCGACCAGCTGGTCAACGATCGCGGTCGCGGTTTCCTCGGCAATGGCGCCGACATCGGCGAAAGCCTGTTCCTTGATACCGGCAATGCGCTTTTCGGCGGCGGCAAGCTTTTCAGCAAGTCCGGCCTCGATGGCGGCGCGATCGGCATCGGCCTTCGTTTTAGCGGCGTCACGTGCCGCGGCGCCGATAGAGCTTGCCTTGGCGCGGGCTGCCGCGAGTTCTTTTTCATAGGTTTCAACGGCAGCGTCAGCTTCGCTTTTCAGGCGTGCCGCTTCATCGAGATCCTGTGCGATGCGTCCATGACGGTTTTCGAGAATGCCGCCGACGCGCGGAACGATGACCTTCTGCATGAGCAGGTAGAAAAGGCCGAACGTAATCGCCAGCCAGAGAACCTGCGATGCATAAGTAGACTGGTCGAACGGCGGGAATACGCCGGAAGCGCCGTGTTCAGCGCCGTGCGCCACACCGGTTTCCGTGTGCGTGGCTTCCGGTTGCGGCTGGCCGACAGCCGGAGTTTCCGTATGCGTTTCACCTACGGTCGGTGCTGACTGGGCATAAGCCTCGGTCACGAACATGCTCACCTCCAGGGGGACTGCAAATGCGAAGGATCACGGCACGCCATCAGCGCGAGCCGTGATCCAGACCTGATGCCGGTATTAGACAGCGAACAGGAGAAGGAGAGCAACGAGCAGCGAGAAGATGCCCAGAGCTTCCGTAACGGCGAAGCCGAATACCAGACGGCCGAACTGGCTGTCGGCAGCAGAGGGGTTGCGCAGTGCGCCGGACAGGTAATCACCGAAGATACGGCCGAGTGCGAGGGACGTACCAGCCATGCCGAGGCATGCGAGACCTGCGCCGATGTACTTTGCTGCTTCCGCTTCCATGTGAGACTCCTTGAGATATAGGTTGTTGCGGCTGTTTTTGACGCCCGTTGCCGGGGTCAGCGACT
Source organism: Agrobacterium sp. 719_389 (assembly GCF_900188475.1). NCBI lineage: Bacteria > Pseudomonadati > Pseudomonadota > Alphaproteobacteria > Hyphomicrobiales > Rhizobiaceae > Agrobacterium > Agrobacterium sp. 719_389. The sequence goes on along the minus strand of NZ_FYEM01000005.1, from coordinate 219,751 downwards.
TTACTTCTCAGTGACCACCATGCACGGCGTCGTTCAGGTACATGCAAGTCAGTACCGCGAAGACATAAGCCTGCAGGAAGGCAACGAGAAATTCGAGAGCGGTCATGGCGACCGTCATGATGAGAGGCAGGACAGCGCCGCCGACGCCGAGCGCGCCAAGCGCGCTCATGGAGGCGACGAAGCCTGCGAAAACCTTGAGCGTGATGTGGCCGGCCAGCATGTTCGCGAAGAGACGAACGGAAAGGCTGATCGGACGCGACAGGAACGAGATCATTTCAATCGACGCCACAAGCGGCAAAAGCGCTTTCGGTACGCCCGAGGGGGCGAAGATGCCGAAGAAATGAAGACCGTGCTTGTAGAAACCGTAAACGATGACCGTGCCGATGACGAGGCAGGCGAGCGCGAAGGTAACGATGATCTGGCTGGTGACCGTGAAGAAATACGGGAACATGCCGAGAAGGTTTGCCGTCAGCACGAACATGAACAGCGAAAAGACGAAGGGGAAGAACACCATGCCCTTCTTGCCGGCGCCTTCGCGCAGCATGGAGGCGATGAATTCATAGGACATTTCAGCAACGGACTGCATGCGGGTCGGGATCAGACCGCGGTTCGACGTTGCGAAATAAAGGAAACCGGAAGCGGCAGCCACGGTCGCGACCATGAAGAGCGACGCATTGGTGAAGGAAAAATCGACGCCGCCAATTTCGATCGGAATGATCGGCTGCACCAAGAACTGATGGGTCGGATCGTTTGCCACCGGCTGCCCTCTTTACCTGTCGCCGCCTGTCGCGGCATCTCAACTGCAAGAAAAAACAGCTTAAACGCCGTCTTTTCCACCCTCGTCCTGTCTGTCCGCCTTTTCCAGCAGCGGCGGCTTGGCCACCGCGCCGGTCGAGCGCAACACATTCAATACGCCTGCGCAGAAACCGAGAAGAAGAAGAACGATCATCCCCCACGGCGTCGTGCCGGCAAAATAGTCCAGAAGATAACCCAGCATAGCGCCGACCACGATGGCCGAAATGAACTCCGATGAGAGCTTGACCGCCATCGCAAAACCTTTCCGGTTTTCCGCGGCGTTGGTCTCCGCCCTCACTTCCGCCTCATCCTCCGCCTTCACCTTTGCCAGTTCTTCGGCAAGGCGCTTGCGACGCTCGTCCAGACTATCGTCACGGTTGCCAGTCATCTTAAAATCCCACCCATTTTCTCCGTTCCAGCCATGCCAGAACCCTTTGGAGTTGTAAACGGTGACGGATTAAGCCTGTTCCAGCCCGCTCTGAAGTCGCGCGCAACATAGTTTTAGGGGCTTCTCTAGTCAAGGCACTGCGAGCGGTTGTTTTGGCACAAATTAATCATGCAAAAACAATAGCTTGACATCAAATCGCGGTTTAGCGGCGATGTTTCCCCAGGGAATCGGCATTTTTGACACGCAAAATGCGACAAATTGGCGGTGGTATCAGCTCCAGCCGCCACCATAGGTACGGTAAAAGACGTGCAGGCCGATCCTGCCGACCTTCTTCATGGACTTGCCCCAAGCGGGGCGCACATAAACGGCGTGATAATGGGTGGCGGAGCCCACTTCGTTCAACCAGATTTTGCCGGCGGTGGTGGCCATGGCCACCTCACGCGCCATCTTCCAGTGGCGTTCGGAATTCACCCGGTCCTTGATATTGTCGCAGGCGAAAGAAAACTGGCAGCGGTTGCGCCAGTCCTTGTTCTGATAAACGACGCCGCAGATGGTTTTCGGATAAGCGGGGTTGCGCACGCGGTTGAGGATGACCTGCGCCACCGCCGCCTGTCCCTTCACCGATTCTCCGCGCGCCTCGAAATAGATGCCGGATGCCAGGCATTGCTGTTCGGCTGCGGAAAACACGGCGGCCGGCAGCGGGGTGGCTGCCCAGGCGTGATCGCCCTGGCCGATCTGCGGCACGAAACGACCGGCCTCGGGCTTTTTGAGGATGGCGTCGAAGGGCGACTCGCGAGCAAAATCCGGTTCGGCCGGCGCATAAGCCGTGGCAAGAATATCCGGCGTCCTGTTGGTGATGAGTTCGGCAAGCATCGGCGAGACGCTTTTGTCCGCCTTCTTTTCTTCCCGACGGAAATAGAAGGAGGCGAGTTCCACGTCCTTGCCGCGCTTCGGCTTGACGAAAGCCGTGCGGTCCTTGCGTTTCAGCGGCTCGATATCCAGCATGCTGGTGCGCTGCAGGACGGAACCGGCGGTGAAGGCCTTGGGCGGCTGCATGATTTCGGTTGCGACGATGCGGCCCTTCTTGGCGGCGCGGTTCACACGCTCGCTGTCCGGCGTCGTTGCCTCGCCCTTCTTGTTGGTGACAAAGGCGACCTTGCTGCCATTGGGCAGGGTCATGCCGCCGCCATGCAATGCGGCCTCCCCGGCGGCATCATCGAAAGTCAGCGAGGCATTATGAACGGAGCCTGCCGGAGATGCCGTCAGCACCATGCGCCATTGCTCCCCGCCTTTGTCCAGCCCGGCCAGAAGCGAGGCCAGATCCGCACGGGCGGCGAGGGATGGAAAAACGAGCCAGGCGGCAAGGCCGAAGACGACGGGCGAGGTCCATTTTGACGCCCACCCCTGAAGGGAGACGGGGGACCGACGACGCATTACTCTTTTCGAACGCAAAACCAGCACTCCGAACACCGACAACCATATTTGCTACAGGTGTTCGAGAATCTCTTATTAACCTTGATGCTTGGTTAACGCCGCGCCCGGACGCGCTTTCACGTTAATGTGTGAACATATTCTAATGCGTATCGCGTTGCTTCAGATTCCATAATACCGCGCCCAGCTTTATGCACGGCATCCCCACCGCCGTCATTCCGGCCTTGAACCGGAATGACGCAAGGAAGGAGCGTCTCAGATTGCCGAGAGGCGTGCTCCCGTCATCAGACGACGACATGCGAACCCAGTTCCACCACGCGGTTGGCGGGCAAGCGGAAGTAGTCGGAGGGATCGGCGGCGGTTTCGGCAAGCGCGATGAACAGGCGGTTCTGCCAGCCCGGCATGCCCGATTTCGGATCCGGCACCAGCTTGCGGCGGCCGAGATAAAACGAGGTGGACATGATATCGAACTTGTAACCCGTACGGCGCAGATAGCCGAGCGCCTGGGTGACGTTCTGGGTTTCCATGAAGCCGAAATGCAGTTCGACCACGGCGAAACGATCACTCAGTTTCGTCAGCGTGTAACGATCCTCGGGGTGAACGCGCGGCTGGTCCTCGGTGCGGATCGTCAGGATGACATTCTTGTCGTGCAGGACGTGGTTATGCTTGAGATTGTGCAGCAATGCCGCTGGTGCTGCCTCCGGATCGCCGGTCAGGAAAATCGCGGTGCCGGGCACACGCACCGGCGCATGGGCGCTTTCCTTTTCCACCGAAGCAACGAAAGCTTTCAGCGGCACATCGCCGCGGCGGGTCTTGGCGAAGAGGATTTTCGAGCCGCGCTGCCAGGTGGTCATGATGATGGTGAAGGCGATGGCCAGCAGCACCGGCACATAACCGCCATCGTGAATCTTCAGCAGGTTCGCGCCGAGGAAAATCAGTTCCAGCGTCAAGAGCGGGGCCAGCACCGCAACCGCGAGCCAGACCGACCATTGCCAGCGCTTGCGCACGAATTCGAAGAACATCAGGCTGGTGACGACCATCGCGCCGGTGACGGAAATACCGTAGGCGGTGGCCAGCGCATCCGAACTCTTGAAGGTGAGCACCAGCGCGACGACGCCGAACAGCAGGATGGTGTTGACGGCCGGCAGGTAGATCTGCCCGGTATTGGTTTCCGAGGTGAAGAGGATTTCCATGCGCGGCAGGTAGCCGAGATGGATCGCCTGGCGCACCAGCGAAAACGCGCCTGTTATGACCGCCTGGCTGGCGATGATGGTGGCGGCGGTCGCCAGAATGACGGCCGGCAGGATCGCCCATTGCGGGAACATCAGATAGAAGGGGTTGGACATCGCCGCCGGGTCTTTCAGCACCAGCGCGCCCTGCCCCAGATAATTCAGCGTCAATGCCGGGAAAACCAGACAGAACCACGCCCACTGGATGGGACGACGGCCGAAATGGCCGAGATCGGCGTAAAGCGCTTCCGCTCCTGTTATCGTCAGGAAGACCGCGCCGAGCACGACAATGCCGTAGAAGCCTTCATTCGCCAGAAACTCGACGGCATGCCACGGGTTGAAGGCAAAGAGAATGCTGAAATCATCGGCGATGTGAACGAGGCCTGCAAGGCCCATGACGATGAACCAGACCGCGGTGATCGGCCCGAAGAACTTCGCCACCGTGCCCGTGCCGTGAGACTGGATGGCGAAAAGGCCAATAAGAATGCCGACGGAAATCGGAATGATGAACTCGTCCATCTCCGGCGTGACGAGTTTCAGGCCTTCCACTGCCGAAAGAACCGATAGTGCGGGGGTGATCATGGCATCGCCGAGAAACAGCGCCGCACCGATGAGACCGAGCACGATGAGAACGCTGCGGTGGGTGCCCGCCGTCTTCATCAGCAGCGCCAGCAGCGAAAGCGTGCCGCCTTCACCGTCATTGTCGGCGCGCAGCAGCAGCGTGATGTATTTGAAGGTGACGATGATCGTCAAAGACCAGATCATCAGCGATGTCAGGCCGATGACTTCTTCCTGCGTCACCCCGTCATAGGCGATGGGCCGCAGGGCTTCGCGAAAGGCGTAAAGCGGGCTGGTGCCGATATCGCCATAGACGACGCCGATCGAACCAAGGATCGCGGCATAAAGCCCCTTGTTCTTGTGCTCGTCATCGGCATCCGGTTTCTCGGCAACGTCCTTGTCAACGATCTGGGACATGATGATCCTGGCTCCTCAGAGCCAGCCCTTCCAACGAAAAAAGAGAAACGGGATGATTGCGGACATCAGCATGATAACAAGCGCCAGGGGATAACCGAACGTCCAGTTCAACTCCGGCATGAGTTGAAAGTTCATTCCGTAAACCGAGGCCACCAGCGTGGGCGGCAAAAACACCACCGAGGCAATCGAGAATATCTTGATGATGCCGTTCTGCTCGATGTTGATGATGCCGAGCGAGGCGTCAAGCAGGAAGGTCAGATTGCCGGAAACGAAGGAGGCATGTTCGTTCAGCGACTGAATATCGCGCCCGATCGACTTGCCCTGTTCCCTCGCTCCCTTGTCCTCGCGAGCCTGATCGCTGGAGGAGAGGAAGGTCTGCAGCCGCGCCAGCGATGCGAGGCTGACGCGGACCTTCGAGATCAGCCGGTGATAGGCGGCGATATTGGTCAGGCGGTCTTCGAGATAGCGCGGCGCCTTGCGTTTGGAACGGGCCTGGCTGCCGAGAATGTCGGCGGCGAGATTATCGATGCCAGTGACCGAGTTTTCGAGAATTTCCGCCGTGCGGTCGACGATTGTTTCGAGCAGTTTCAAAAGCAGCGCCGTGCCGCTGCGCATTTCGTGCGGCGCGCGGGTAATGGCGGCAATGAAAAGGTGGAATGATTTCGGCTCGGCATAACGGATTGTCACCAGACGCTTGCCAACCAGAACGAAGGCGACATCGGTGAGGCGCGGATCATCCGAATCCGCCTTCCACACCAGGGACGCGGTCATGAAGACATTGGCGTCTTCCATATAGAGACGACTAGAAGGCTCGATATCCTTCAGGTCTTCGCGCGTCGGCAGTTCCACGCCCAGCAGCTTTTCCACATGCTGCTCTTCCGCCCTGTCTGGATTGACGAGATCGATCCAGACGATGTCGTCGGGAATCGGTCCGGAGCCGTCGACTGCCGACAGGCTGATCGCCTCGCAATTGGCGCGATAGGCTTTTATCAATCCGCTTCTCCGCTCCACATCGCGGGCTTGCCGCAATGCTGCTTAACATATCCTGTTTGCCGTCGGCAAACCTTTGGACGACACTTCAGGGAGCGCCGGACCAGGCGGGATTTCACAATCTCGCCAGCCCGATGGACCAAGAGCCAAACGGCGCAGGCGTATGCGCCCAAAGCGAGATGCAATCAAGCAATATTTTTTCGCGACAGCATTGCAGGCGAAGCATCTCTGGAGTTCAAATCCGGAAATGCTACCAGATACTTTCGGTTAATCTTTTGTTTTCAAATGACTATTCAAAACGGGCAGACTGCTGCCCGTTTTGCGCCTGTAATTGACGCGTTATTCGAAAACGATCCTTGGCGCGGCTTTTTGCTCGCTCGCACCAATGCGCGCCCAGACTTTTTTCGCGATATCGCGGTAGATTGCAGCCTGCGGGCCATCAGGCTCGGCGGCGACAACAGGCGTTCCGGCATCCGACATTTCGCGGATGGAGATGGTGAGCGGCACTTCGCCGAGGAAAGGCACGCCGATCCGCTCCGCTTCCGCCTTCGCGCCGCCATGGCCGAAAATATCGTAGCGCGCACCGGTATCGGGCGCGATGAAATAGCTCATATTCTCGATGACGCCGAGCAGCGGCACCTCCACCTTGCGGAACATGGTGATGCCCTTGCGCGCATCGATCAGCGCCAGATCCTGCGGCGTGGAGACGATGACCGCGCCGGCGAGCGGCACCTGCTGGGCGATGGTGAGCTGGGCATCGCCCGTGCCGGGCGGCATGTCCAGCACCAGCACATCCAGTTCGCCCCAGGCGACTTCGCGCAGCATCTGCATCAATGCCGACTGCACCATCGGCCCGCGCCAGATCATCGCCGCTTCCTCATCCACCAGAAAGCCCATGGACATGACCTTCAGCCCATAATTTTCCATGGGAAGGATGATGCGGTCCTCCTGCTGCTGCGGACGGCCGGAAATTTTCAGCAATCGCGGCAGCGAAGGGCCGTAAATATCGGCATCGAGCATGCCCACCTTGAGGCCGAGCGACTGGAGACCGAGCGCCAGATTGACCGCGGTCGTGGATTTGCCCACCCCGCCCTTGCCCGAGGCCACGGCGATGATGGCCCGCACGCCCGGTACGCCCACCTTTGACGAGCCGGGCTGTGTGGCCGGCCGGCCGGGTGCCGCAGCGGGGCGCGCCGGCGCCGGTTGCTGCTGGCCGGGCTTGCGATCGGCCGTCAGCGCGACGACCGCGCCGACGATGCCCTCAACGCTTTTGGCCGCCTGTTCCGCGGAAAGCCGCAGCGGCTCCATCTCCGCAGCCTTGTCGGCCGGTACGGTGATCGAAAAATAGGCCTTCGCATCGGCGATGAAGATTTCCGAGACCATGCCGAGTGCGATGATGCTCTTACCGCTGCCGGGATAGATCACCGCTTCCAGCGCCTTTTCCACCTGGCTCTTGCTGACCTCTGCCATATTCCTGCTCCGCTACATCGTCCGACCGGGGTATTGCGTGCCATCCATAGACAAGCCGGAGCGCTTCGCCAATGCCAAAGCGCGCCAGTCAGGCATTCGCGACGATTTAACGCTGCCGTTTCAGATTTCGTCGTCCATCGCCAGCGTTTCCGGATCGAAAACATGGCCGTCGAAAAAACAGTCGGGCCCGAGCACCAGACCCGTGCGCGACGCGCCGACATGAACAGGCTCGCGCAACGTGCCTTCGAGTTTCAGATTGGCACCCGGCACCGGCACGAAAAGCGGCTTCATGGCCTTGCGGAAAATGTCCGGCCGGTAGGCGTTGCGGGCGGCCTCCACCACGGCGGCATCGAGCCGGTAATCGGCGGAAACCTCGCCCCAGCGCAACATCTGGCTGAAGAACCACAGCGCCTGGCTCTGCCAAGGGAAATTGGCGGCCTTGGCGCTCGTCACGAAAAACTCCTGAAAGCGCTGCATGTCCCGCTGCGAGGTGGAAATATAGCCCGTCAGCGCCGGCAGCAGGAATTCGCCGTTCTCATCCAGATATTGAGGCGCGGCGAGGATGCCGGCCAATTCCTCTATGTTGGCGGCGTTGGCGCACCATTCGCCGGCGCGATAAAGCGCCCGCAGCAGCCCTTCCAGAAGGGCGGCGTTTTCCTCTGCCCAGCGCGTCTTCACGGCCAGTATCTTTTCCGGCGCATTGTGCCAGATCAGCGCGCCCGTGGTGACGATACGGCCGGCGCCGCCCAGCACCACGGCGCTGCCCGCCGGTTCGGCGGTACAGAGCGCATCGACCTTGCCGCTTTCCAGCAGCGATGGCATCGCCTTCGGCAGGGCTTCGACGATTTCCATGTCCCGGCCGAGCAGCACGCCGCAGCTTCCGAGCAGATAACGCAGGGCGTAAAATGGCGTGGAGACAATATCCTCGACCGCAAAGACCGGCGGGGTTCCACCTGCCGCCCGGCGTGCGGCGCAGACACGGGCCATGGCCCGCCCAAAAGCCGCCGGATCCGGCAGCTTCAGTCCTTCGCGATAAAGTTCGTCGTAAAATCCGTGTGAAACGGTCGTTGCCGATCCGCCAAGGGAGAGTGTGAAAACGCCGACAATATCGGCCGGCAGGTCATCCAGGCCAACAGCGGAACCAACGGGAACCGGAGCAGGCAGATGCGCGACATGAACGCCATCCTCGCCAAGCGCCGCAAGCACGGCGCGCGCGGACTGTTTTCGGAAAAGTTCGAGTTCTATGCCCTCATCGGCAGCAAAGCCTTTTTCGGCAGCGGCTATCAGCACGGCGCAGTCGATAGTCGGAGAAAATCCCGCTTTTACCCTATGCCGTTCCGGCAAACGATTTCTCCTTTCCGGTGATTCGAAAGGAGGATCGCCCAGGAAGCGCTTTATCACAATGATAAAATTACGGTTTCGCTATTTTATCAGGCCAACCCGCAGCGCTTTGGCGACAGCCTGGGTGCGGTTGACCGTGTCGAGTTTTTTCGTCGCGCGGTTCAGGTAATGATTGATGGTATGTTCCGACAGCATCATGATTTCCGCAATTTCAGCGCTGGTCTTGCCGGCGGCGGTCCAGTTCAGACAGTCGATCTCCCGCTCGCTCAAAGTTTCGGGAACCCTGAGATCGAGGCGTCGTATTTCAGATAGCCGGGCAAAGACATGGCTGGAAATGTAGAAGAGCTCGGCAAGCCGGCTGGCGGGCAGAGCTGCCTTGTTGCCTGAAAACGAGACCGCGCCGCGTCGCATGGTGATGTCGTGAACGGGAAACCATACCGAATTGATCATCTCGAAACGTTCGAAAAGGTTGATCACGGTTTTCTTGGCGGTTTCTCCCTCGCCTCTGGCCAGAAAATCCATCGAGACGGAAAAGGGGACGGTCGATTTTTTTAACTGCGCCATCACCAGGCTGGTCTGCAGCATGCCCTCTTCATCGTAGCGCTGCAAAAGCTCGGCCGGCCAGCTGGTGATGACAGTATATTGCGACAGTTCGCTCGCCACTTCCGAGGACAGGTCGAGCACCATGAAAGCCCTGAATTCCCAGGCCTCCGTCAGCCGCTTCAGAAACCGGAATATATCGAATTGCGTGTTGAGATCGGCGATCTCGCGAACGCAATCAACACCAATCGACTGAACGGCGGCCGTCTCTGTTTTCTGCATCAAAGCTGTTCTTCGAGAATGAGAAAATGCCGCCGCAAAGGCCCGCCTTTGCCCGGAAATTGTTGCGGATGTTACTCACCAAAATGATTCATGCAAACAAAAGTTGAAAACTTAATTCAGAATAGTCGAAAATAATGTCAAATGCATCTGAATGGACGTGTCCCCGCGCTTCCATCAGGGAAAATCCCCCGATCTGCGCCCCCCGTGTTTTCCTCAACCATCCGCAACCGGGGATAATCTGCAGGCAAGATCATCGGAAATTCTATCGGCGGTCTCGCGCACCAGAGGGGCCCATTTGCGAAGCTGTTCCACATCCACACGATAGGCCGGACCGGTGACGGAAATCGCCGCGCGAAAATTGCGCCCGGGCGCCCGGACCGGCGCGGCAACGCAGTGAATTCCGATCTCGTGCTCCTGAAGGTCGAAACCGTAGCCATTGTCGCGAATGGTCGCCACATCAGCCATCAGTGCTTCCGGGGTCGTGATCGTATTTTTCGTGAAGTGGTGAAAATCCAGTTCCGCAGCCAGTTCCGCCAGATCATCAGCTGATAACAACGACAGCGCCGCCTTGCCCACCCCCGTGCAATAGACCGGTGAGGTTTTGCCGACCTGCGAATGCATGCGCAATGTGTGCTGCCCCTCCATCTTGTCGAGATAGGTCACCTGCCTGCCGTTCAACACGGCGAGATGTACGGATTCCTGCGTCATTTCCTGCAACGCTGCCAGATGTGGGGCCGCGATGCTGCGCAGGTCGTTGCCGCTCCAGGCTTTCGCGGCCAGTTGCAGCAGCCTCAGCCCCACGGCATAGGTCTGATCGGCAGCGTGATCGACAAGGCCTTCGGCGACGAGATGGGCGAGCTGGCGGTGAACCGTGCCGCGCGGCTGGCCGCAGGCTTCGACCACATCGGTAAAGCGCATCGGCTTGTCGGCAAAGGCGATCAGTTCCAGCAGCGAGACAGCCTTGCCAAGCGTGCCCGTCTCAACTCCGGCTTTCCGTTGCGGCATCGGAACCGTTTCAGGCTTTTGCCCATTGGGTTTTTTATTGTCGGGCATGGCAACATCCACCGTCATCTGCCTTGACATAAGCGTGACGCCAAGAGAATAATTCCATTTAGTAAAATCTAGTTCCAAATAATGGAACAATCAAGCCTTTCAATGGACGAGATGACGCCAATGACGCAAGCCCAATTTCCGGACCTAAAGGATGCGGGCGTGCTTGTAACCGGCGGCGGTTCCGGCATAGGGGCATCGCTGGTGGAAGCCTTCGCGATGCAGGGAGCGAAGGTTTCGTTCATCGACATTGCCGAAGAGCCTAGCTTGGCGCTCGTAAAGCGGCTTGCGACAACGGCGCAGCATCCGGTCCACTTCTTCAAAACCGACCTTCGCGATATCGCGGCGATCGGAAAGACGGTGGAGGCGGCGTCCTTGGCCACCGGCGGCATCAGGGTGCTGGTCAACAACGCCGCCTGGGACGATCGTCATGATATAGAAACGGTGACCGAAGCCTATTGGGACGCCAATCAGGCGGTCAATCTCAAGCAGATGTTCTTCTCGGTTCAGGCAGCCCTGCCCTATCTCCGGCAGGCGAAGGACGCGTCCATCGTCAATTTTTCGTCCATCTCGTTTCTGCTCAACATGGGCGAGCTGCCCTCCTATGCGGCGGCCAAGGCCGGCATCATCGGGCTGACGAAAAGCCTCGCCGGCCGGCTGGGGCCGGAAAACATCCGCGTCAACACGCTGCTGCCCGGCATGATCGTGACGGAGCGGCAGAAGGAGCTATGGCTGACGGATGAGAACATTACCGCCACCACGGCGCGGCAATGCCTGAAACGCACGCTCGTCGCCGCCGACCTGGCGGGTCCGTGCCTGTTTCTCGCATCATCGGCATCAAGCGCCATCACGGCGCAATCCATAATCGTAGACGGAGGCCTTCTATAATGTCTGAACCCGCTTTCATCGCCGTCGACTGGGGTACGACCAGTTTCCGGCTCTGGCTCATGAGCCGATCGGGCGCGGTGCTGGCGGAGCGCCGAAGCGCGGAAGGCATGACCACCGCCATGCGGACCGGTTTTGCCGACGTATTGCAATCGCATCTGGACGCCATCGGCGCGCCGGAAGATTTGCCGGTTCTCGTCTGCGGCATGGCGGGCGCGCGGCAAGGCTGGGTCGAAGCGGGTTATATCGACGTGCCGGCATCGCTTTCGGCGGTTCTCGATGGCGCGGTTCGCGTGCCGGGCCAGGTGCGGGATGTACGCATTCTGCCGGGGCTGGCGCAGCGGGATAAAAACGCGCCCGACGTGATGCGCGGCGAGGAAACGCAATTGCTCGGCGCTCTCGCTTCTTCGGACGCCGGTGAAAAACTCGTCTGCATGCCCGGCACCCATTCCAAATGGGTGACCGTCAAGGATGGCGGCGTGACGGGCTTTGCCACTTTCATGACCGGTGAACTCTTCGAAGTCGTCTCGAAGCAGACGATACTTTCCCATGCGGTGGCCGAGGCCGAAGCCTTCACCGGCGCACATGAGGCTTTCACGGCGGCGGTGCGCGATATTTACGCCCATCCCGCGCTCGCGACCAATCGCCTTTTCACCCTGCGCTCCGGGCAATTGCTGCACGGGCTTACCGCCACCGACGCCAAGGCCAAGCTGTCCGGCATCATGATCGGGCTGGAAATCGCTGGTGCGCATTCCACCGCGCGGCGGGAGACGCCCGTGGTGCTGATCGGCTCCGGTGCGCTCGGCGCGCTTTACGAGGGCGCCTTCGCAGCCCTTGATATTCAATATACGGTCATCGACGCCGACGAGGCCGTGCGGCGCGGATTGCTCGCCGCTGCAAGTGCCATCTGGCCATAGGATAAAGAGACATCATGCGTATTCCCTTCCCTTCCATCAAATATCCGCTGATCGCCATCCTGCGCGGTCTGAAGCCCGAGGAAACCGAAGGCGTTGTCGGCGCGTTGATCGAGACCGGCTTCCGCGCCATTGAGATTCCGCTCAATTCGCCCGATCCGTTCCGCTCGATCGAGATCGCCGCCAAGATGGCGCCCGCCGATTGCCTGATCGGCGCGGGCACAGTTCTCAGCGTGGAAGACGTCGCCTCGCTGGATGCGGCCGGCGGCAAGCTGATGGTGAGCCCCAATGCCGATGCCGATGTGATCGTCGCCGCCCGCGTCAAGGGCATGGTGACGATGCCGGGTGTTCTGACCCCCACCGAAGCGCTGGTGGCCGCGAAGGCCGGGGCGACCGGGCTTAAATTTTTCCCCGCCAGCATCATCGGCCCCGCGGGCATCAATGCCATCAGGACGATCCTGCCGAAGGATCTGGTCATTGCCGCCGTCGGCGGCGTCTCGGACAGGAATTTCGCCGAATATACCTCGGCCGGCATTACCGCTTTCGGTCTCGGAACCAGCCTTTACAAGCCGGGCATGACGGCGGCGGAGGTGCGCGAACGCGCCACTGTCACACTTTCAGCCTATGACGCAGCCATCGGAGGATAAGAGCTTGGCGACTGTTTTTCCCTTTGCCGGACGTGTTCTGGACGAGACGCCGATGCTGCTCGGCGAAGGCCCGACCTTCGACCCTGCGACCGGCACCGCCTGGTGGTTCAATATTCTCGAGCGGGAACTGCACGAGCTGCATCTCGCCTCCGGCCGCAAGACCGTGCACGCCCTGCCCTTCATGGGCAGCGCGCTCGCCAAGGTCAGCGACAGCAGGCAGCTGATCGCCTCCGATGACGGGCTTTTCCTGCGTGATACGGCCACCGGCGTGCTGACCCTGCATGCCGAGCTGGAAAAGGACCTGCCCGGCAACCGCTCCAATGACGGGCGCATGCACCCGTCCGGCGCGCTGTGGATCGGCACCATGGGCCGCAAGGCGGAAATCGGCGCGGGCAGCATCTACCATGTTTCCAAAGGCACCGTGACGAAGCTATTTGCCGAGATCAGCATTCCGAATTCGATCTGCTTCTCGCCCGATGGCGCGACGGGATATTACGTCGATACCAAGGTGAACAAACTGATGCGGGTGCCGCTTGACGCCGGGACCGGCCTGCCCTCCGGCAAGGCGGAAGTCTTCATCGATTCCACTGGCGTCAAAGGCGGCGTGGACGGATCCGTCTGCGATGCCGAAGGACATATCTGGAACGCCCGCTGGGGCGAGGGTGCGGTGGATCGTTACGATACGGACGGCAACCACATCGCCCGATATGAAGTACCCGGCAAACAGACGACCTGCCCGGCCTTCATCGGCCCCGACGCATCGCGCCTTCTCGTCACCTCGGCGCGCGAACATCTTGATGACGACGCCCTTGCCGCCAATCCGCAGCATGGGTTGACGTTCGAGCTTGGGGTTGAGGTCAAGGGCCGGTTCGAGCCGCTTTACAGGCTCTGAGACGCGGCACACACCGCACTCTCCTCATTCCTGTGCTTGTCACAGGAATGAGGGAAGTTGGAGATTGCGTCCGCCGCCTTGCAGCCGCGGCCAGACCGCTCTGTCTCAGGAAATATCCGACAATATCTCGCGATAATTCTCGTGCAGATATCGCTGGGTCGCCGCAGCATCAGCGGGGCGGCCGTAGAAGTACCCCTGCCCCATGGCGCAGCCGAGCGCACGCAGCTTTTCCTCTTCCGCCCGTTCTTCTATTCCCTCGGCCACAACTTCAAGATCGAGCCCTTCGCACATGGCGACGATGGCCTTGATGATATGTTCGGAAGGGCGGTCGCTGCTGATGCGCGACACGAAGGCGCGGTCGATCTTCACCTTGTCGAAGGTGAAATCCCGCAGGCGGCCGAGGCTGGACTGGCCGGTTCCGAAATCGTCAAGCGAAATGCGAACGCCGGCGCTCTGCAACTCGCTGATGATGCGCTGCGCGGTATCGGCAGACGTCATGACGGCCGTTTCGGTGATTTCAAGCTCCAGCCGATGCGGATCGAGGCCGACACGCGAGAGGATGGACAGAATATTGTCCGCCGTGCTGGGGTCCATCAATTGCGCGGAAGAGAGATTGAAGGACAGAAAGAGTTCACGCGGCCAGAACAGGGCCGCTTCCGCCGCCTTTCTAAGCAGCGCTTCCGACAGCGCATCGATGAAACCGCGCTCTTCGGCGAGCGGCACAAAAACGGCGGGCGATACGAAACCGAGGTCCGGATCGTTCCAGCGAGCCAGCGCCTCGAAACCGATGACCTTCGCCTCTTCCAGCCTGACGATGGGCTGGAAATGCACATCGATGGCATCTGTAATGATGGCGTTTCTGAGCGCCTGTTCCAGCTGCGTGGCGCGCTTCATCTCCTGCGCGATCTCGCGCGAATAAACCGTGATCTGGCCGCGGCCACGTCTCTTGGACCGGTAGAGCGCCGTCTCGGCGCTTTTCAGCAAATCCTCGAATTCATCGCCGGCGAAGGGATAGATGGCGAAACCGAAGGAGGAAGAAAGCCGGACGTTGCGGTCGCCGAGATCATAAGGGGCGGAAAGCACGTCCTTGATCATGTTACCGATGCGCTCCGCTCCGGTGCGCTCGAACACCAGCGGCAGCACGAAGGCGAATTCGTCACCGTCATGACGCGTCACGACCGCGCCATCGGGAATGCAGGCCTTCAGCCGGTGCGCGACCTGGCAGAGGATTTCATCGCCCGCCTGCACGCCGAAAAGATCGTTGATGGGTTTGAAGCCGTCTATATTGGCAATGCCGACCGTGAAGGGAGCGGGATCGCTGGAGCGCTCGCTGGCAAGCATGCGAATCTTGTCCCGCAGACGGTAGCGGTTGCCGAGCCCCGTCAGCGGGTCGCTGTAGGCCATCGCCTGCAACTCGTTCTGGCTGACCTGCAACGATTGCGGCTCTGCCCGTTTCATTCCTGCATCTCGTGAATCCTGTGTCGACCGCGCTCACAATGCAGGGCAAGTATTAAAAAAGCCATAGCCTCCCGGCAATGGCTATTTCAGGCCTGCAGCCGCAGGGCGTCCTTGCCGAAAAGCCGCAGGAAAACCGCCTCGACCATGTCAGGGCTGACGGGTTTCAGCAGCATGTCGTCCATGCCGGAGGCTTGGCACTTGTCGAGATCGCCCTCGAATGCGTGGGTGATGACGCCGACGATGGGAATGTGTTTCTCGCCGCCCAGGCCGCGCATGCGTCGGGCGACCTCGAAGCCGTCGATATCGCCCAGCGTCGTGTCGAGCAGGACGGCGGAAGGCGGCTGTTCGGCGAAGAGGCGCAGCGCCTCCTCGCCCGAGGTGGCGAGCCGCCAGGAAAGCCCCAGGCCTTCGAGTATCTGCGAAAAGACGATCTGGTTGACCCTGTTGTCCTCGACGAGAAGTATCTCGCAGACGCCGCCGGTCTTGAGTATTTCAGGCAGATCCTCCGTCATGATCTCCCAGTCCTCGTCAGCGGCTTTCTCCTTCGGGGAGGATTTCAACCCGGCGGCAAGATAATGCAGCAGGGAAGCGTCTATCTCCTCTTCCTCGATGGTAACGACGGGCAGATCATGCGCGGCGGCAATATCGAGGCACGCAACGCTCATCTGGGCGTCGACAACGACCACATCGATGCTCACACCGGCGGAAGCAGCAACATCGATGAATGCACGCTGCTCGTCCTCGCTCGTCACCGCTGCATGGTCCATGCCACCCGCGGTCAAAAGACGACCGGCGGCTTCCGCAAAACGCCCGTTTTCAGAGACGACCAGCACCGCCTTGCTCTTTAAAACCCCGCCGCGATTGTCCGTTTCCTCGTCCTTGCCATAGATGGAGGCCACGAAAGGAACATGTTCGAGCGAGGGAATGACGGGCATGCCATTGGCATCGATGGTGGCAAGAGCGGTCACGTCCTCCATCGTCGTCACCAGGAAATACCGGCCGGGCCTGCCCACACGCTGCTTGCGGGTGATGGTCAGCACCTCTTCGCCACTAAGACGCCGCACCCTTTCGGGGATGACAGTCGGCGTGCCGCTATCCAGCACCATACGATCGGCGATATCGATCCGTCCGGCAACCTTGCGCGAGTGGAGATCGAAAACGGTCCGGCCAAGAATGCTCTCGGGACTTGTCTCAACAAGGGCGCAGGCGGATTTGTTGACAGCGGCATAGGCCATGTTCCGATCCTTGACGAAGACGGGAAATGGCAGATTGTCGAGAATATCCTCGATGAGCTGCACGCGCTCGAGATCGATGCGCCATTGCTCTTCACGTTTCTTCTGTTCGGAAATATCGGCAACCACGCTGATGCCGAGGCCGGACGGCAGGCGGTTCATGACGAAGCGCAGGAAGCGCTCTCCCTTCAGCCGTTCGGTTTTTTCCGATCTTTCCTTCCAGTGCAGCGCCAGCCGCTCGCCGATCCATTCCTCCCGGCCGAGCGGGCGGGCATTGGCGGAAAGGCTTTCCGCCTCAAGCAGATAACAATCATATAGTGCGCTCAGATAGTCCCGCAGCCGCGCGCCCGGGCCGATGACGGCCTCTTCCAGCGGGAAAAAGCTGAGGAGTTTCCGGCTTGCGAAAATAATGTGATCATTACGGTCGTAAACGACGATCGCCGCGCCAAGCGCGTCGCAAAGGGCATCAAGCATCACCGTATGAACGCCCGCGCCAGAGGACGCCAAATCACTCAACTGCAAACTCCCGCCTGTTTTTCAGGGGTCAGGCTTATGTTTCTAGTGGAATCGTCCAGGGCAAATGCCGGGATGAAACGAAAAATTCCGCAAAAGAGACATCAGGGTTTGCAACTTGAAGCAGTCTTGAGGGGAAGATGACGCTCACCCATAGTCGACGTCACACGCCACCCGGCGAAGGCGGCCCCCGTTCCTGCGGTCATTTCAAGCCGCCTCACCATAATCAAGGCCGATTAAAGGCGGATTAACGCTTAGCGCCATGTTGACGGAAATGATCAAATGCCCAAGGGACCGTAAAACATGTGCAAATTTCCGTAGCCCGAGTTTTTTGCTTTCGAAGCCGTAGCGAATCCGCGAAAATGACAATCATGGCCATCAAGCAGCTTTCAGAAACCCTTATCAACCAGATCGCCGCCGGTGAGGTCATCGAAAGACCCTCGAGCGCCACGAAGGAACTGGTGGAAAACGCCATCGACGCGGGCGCGACCCGGATCGAGATCGCCACGGCGGGCGGCGGCAAGGGACTGGTGCGGATTACCGATAACGGTTCCGGCATGTCACCTGCCGATCTGGAGCTTGCGGTCAGGCGTCACTGCACCTCGAAAATTTCCGATACGCTGGATGATATCCGCACGCTCGGGTTTCGCGGCGAGGCGCTGCCCTCCATCGGCTCCGTCGCCAAGCTGACGATTACCAGCCGGCAACAGGGCGCTGAACAGGGTTCGGTGATATCCGTCACCGGCGGCAAGGTGTCCGATGTCCGGCCCGCCGCCTCGAATGCCGGTACAATCGTCGAGGTGCGCGACCTGTTTTTCGCCACCCCAGCGCGGCTGAAATTCCTGAAGACGGAACGGGCCGAGGCGGCCGCGATCACCGAAGTCGTCAAGCGCATGGCGATCGCCTTCCCGCATATCCGTTTCGTGTTATCAGGCACGGACCGTTCGACGCTCGAAATTCCTTCGACCGGCGATGATCATCTGGCCCGCATGGCGCAGATTCTGGGCGCCGAGTTCAAGGACAACGCCATCGAGATCGATGCCGGGCGCGAGGACGTGACGCTCTCCGGTTTTGCCGGTGTTCCGACCTTCAATCGCGGCAACTCGGCGCATCAATATGTCTTCGTCAACGGCCGCCCGGTGCAGGACAAACTGCTTTTATCCGCCATTCGCGGCGCTTATGCCGAAACCGTGCCGCATGGGCGGTATCCGGTCGCGGTGCTGTCCATCACGCTCGACCCCGCCTTTGTGGATGTGAACGTGCATCCGGCGAAATCCGACGTGCGTTTTCGCGATCCCGGCCTCATTCGCGGGCTGATTGTCGGCGCGATCCGGCAGGCGCTGACGCGCGACGGCGACAGGGCCGCAACGACGGGTGCGAGCCAGATGATGAACGCCTTCCGCCCCGGCTACAGCCCCTCCGGCCTTCGACCCTCGCCTTCCATGGCAGCCGCCGCGCCATGGTCCGCCGCCACCTCGCCTTCGCGACCGCTTGCGGTTTCCGGGGACATGCAATTTGCCGAGGCGGTGCAGTCGCGCTTTTCCGATATCACCATGCCGACGGCGCGGACCGAGCCTCGGGAGATTTACGAGACCGCCGCGAGCCCCTCGCCGGAACCCGTGCTTTACCCGCTCGGAGCTGCGCGGGCGCAGCTGCACGAGAACTACATCATCGCGCAGACGGAAAACGGCCTTGTCATCGTCGACCAGCATGCCGCGCATGAGCGGCTGGTGTTCGAGGAAATGCGCAATGCCCTGCATTCCCGGCGTCCGCCGTCGCAGGTGCTGCTCATCCCTGAAATCATCGATTTGCCGGAAGAGGATTGCGACCGGTTGATGGATCACGCCGCCGGGTTCGATGCGCTGGGGCTCGTCATCGAACGTTTCGGACCGGGCGCGGTCGCCGTCCGGGAAACGCCCGCCATGCTGGGCGAAGTCAATGTGCAGGGGCTGGTGCGTCAGCTCGCCGACGAGATCGCCGAATGGGACGCCGCCTCCACGCTTGCCAACAAGCTGGAATATGTCGCGGCCACCATGGCCTGCCACGGCTCGGTGCGCTCCGGCCGGCGCATGCGGCCGGAAGAGATGAACGCGCTTCTGCGGCAGATGGAAAACACGCCGGGCTCGGGCCAGTGCAATCATGGCCGTCCGACCTATATCGAACTGAAACTTTCCGATATAGAACGGCTCTTCGGCCGCAGCTGACGCCTTCATCCAGCCGCAAGCAGGCGGGGCTGGCCTTGCGCCGCGCCGGCCTATATAAATTCAGGATACTGGAGCATCCGCATTGTTCAGGAAAACGCTACGCCGTTTCGGACTGGGTGCCCTGACAGGACAGAGCAGGAGACGAAAACGGATGAACAGATTTGAAGGAGGCGGCAACCGCCTCGCCGTCATCGAATATCTCGACGGTGACTTCCGCATCGTCCAGACCGGCTCGCATGTCATCTGCGCCACGACAGGCAAGACAATCCCGGTTGA
This sequence comes from Agrobacterium sp. 719_389, assembly GCF_900188475.1. Lineage (NCBI taxonomy): Bacteria > Pseudomonadati > Pseudomonadota > Alphaproteobacteria > Hyphomicrobiales > Rhizobiaceae > Agrobacterium > Agrobacterium sp. 719_389. Next base: position 200,239 of record NZ_FYEM01000005.1, on the reverse strand, counting down.
TGAGCTGCGCTACTGGAGCGTAGCGAGGCAGGAAGCCTATGTGGATGCGGCGGCTTCGCTGGAGGCCGAAAAGAAGGCTGGTAATTTGCCCGCATAAGGGCGCGGAAGCACGCCCATAAAGAGCCATGCGTGAGAACGCTTCTTTTCACGCTGAGACTGCTCAACTCTCCACCATCATCCCTGTGCTCGTCACAGGGGTCCAGCCAGCCCAAGTCCTTGGGCTGACAAGGCTCTTCCCGCCACGCAGACGCGTGTCGGCTGGATTCCTGTGACAAGCACAGGAATGGGGAGAGGTAAGGTGGCGGGCGGCTTACATTCGGAAAAAGCTTAAATCGACGTCCGTGCATTTTCCCGCAGCAAACGCGCGCGGCAGTTTCCCACCGCCGTATCGATGATCGTCGCGGCGGCGTTGGGGTCGTCGAACACCATGTCGATTTCGATCACCAGGCTGTTCCACAATAATTCTTCCGCCCGGCCGTGGTGGCCGTTGAGCCGCACCGCATCCTTGGCCGTCGTAACCAGCTGCAAATTTTGCTTACCGGCGTCCTGCAGAAGATCGGCGATCTCGTCATCGCTGAAGTGATGGTGATCCGGGAAAGAGCGCTGCAGCACGATGTCGCCGCCCAGTGCCTCGACGGTTCGATAAAACTTGGCCGGATCGGCGATGCCCGCATAGGCCAGCACGCGCCTTCCCCTGAAATCCTGCGGCTCCTGCGGCGTGATCGCCGCAACGAAGACGGGTTTGGCAGCCTTTGCCGCCTGCCTGACCAGCGCGTCGGCCGCATGGCCGTTGCCGACCTTCAGGAGTCCGGTCATGTGCCGCATCTGTTCGGCAAGCGGCGCTCTTACCGGACCGCCCGGCACGAGATGACCGTTGCCGATGCCGCGCATCGTATCGATGACAACAAGCGCATAATCCAGCGTCAGGCGCGCGCTCTGGAAACCATCATCCATGATGATGAGATCGACGCCTTCCTTCACCAGCCGGTGCGCACCTTCCACCCGTTTGCGGGAAATGACCGTGATCGCCTCGCGCGCCAGAAGCAGCGGCTCGTCGCCGACATCGGCGGAGCGGTGCTGTCCGGGATCGACAAGGGTGGTAACGTCAAGCGTGCCGCCATAACCGCGGCTGAGAAATCCGGGTTTCAGGCCTTTTGCGACGGCGGCTCTCGCAATTGCCATCGCCGTCGGCGTCTTGCCAGCGCCGCCCACGGTGAAGTTGCCGATGCAGATGACCGGAACGGAAACGCTTGCCCTTTTTGCCGTTCGCATCCGCCGGCCGGCAACCTTGCCGTAAAGAAGCGAGAAAGGTGACAGGAGCCACGCCTGCCAGCCCGCTTTCTGCCACCAGAACGGCGGCGCTTCAGAAACCATCTATTCCCGCTCCCGGCCGCGTCGCCCACGGCATTCCGTTCGCCTGTCACATGTCAGGAGGTTGTTTGCCAGAAAAAACCGTAAATTGCAAAAATGGATTAGACGGTTCCACGGGGCGACACCGGACCCGGCGAAAACCCCACCGGGTTCAGAGAGCCCGTTCCGGCAAAAGCGCTTCGAGTGCGGTAATGTCATCGAAACAATAATCGGCATCCGCGCCAAGGCTTTCGCGCGAGCCTGTTCCGGTCAGAACGGCGATCCGCAGACCGGCACCGGCATTTTTCGCCATATGCAGATCGTGGTTATTGTCGCCGACAACAGCCACGCGTTCGGGTGGAAAGCCGATCGCCTCGCAGAAGCCCAGCACCATGCCGGGCTGCGGCTTGGTGCCGTAACCGCTGTCGTATCCCGCGACGAAATCGACGTCGTTTTCGAAACCGAAGCGGATGGCGGTCTGGCGGATGGAGTTTTCATTGTCGCTGGAGGCGATGCCGAGCTTGTAGCCCCGCGCCTTCAGCCTTGCGAAAAATGCCTTGAGATCGGTCACAGGCACGGATTTATCCGCAGCCTCGGTAAACAACCGGTCGAGGCGCGCCGTCAGCTCCCCGACATCGCAGGGCGAGCCGGCGGCAACCAGACCGGCGGCGATTTCCGCCGTGTTGCCGGCGGCCAGCAGGCTGTCCGGCACCACATGACCGGTAACGGGGTCCATGCCGCATGCGGAGAGAAGCCGGTCAGCGAGAACGGGATCGCCATTGGCCGCGATGGCCGCAAGTTCGCGGTTCACCGGTCCCCAGCTGGCGTCATAGCCTAAAAGCGTTCCGTCCTTGTCGAAAAGGACTGCGGCGATCGATTGCGCCGCGTTGAGTTCGATATCCGCTACCATGAACCGATGGCGCTCCGCGGTTGCAGCTTGGCGGAAACGGTGAGCGGGTTGATATAGGGCTCCAGCGCCTTGACGGTGGAAGAAAGAGCGCCGCGCATATCCTGAATGACCCGGTTGCCGGCATCGATCATCTTGTAACGCTCATTGTCATTGACCAAGAGGTAATGCACCGCCTTGGCCAACATCTCGACATCGCGGATGATACGCCCGCCGCCGGCGCGGATCAGCTTCTGATAGGCTTCGCGGAAATTCTGCACATGCGCGCCTGACAGGACGGCGCAGCCGAGCATCGCCGGCTCCAGCGGGTTCTGCCCGCCTTCGGCCGTCAGTGACCGGCCGACGAAGGCAAGTTCGGTCAGCCGCAGGTAAAGCCCCATTTCACCGATGGAATCGCCAAGGAAAATATCGGTTTCCGGCGTGATCACGTCATTGCGGCTGCGACGCGCCACGGTAAGCCCCATGCCTTTCAGCATGGCTTCCACATCATCGCCGCGCTCGGGATGGCGCGGCACGATGATGGTCAGTTGGCCGTTGCGCGACTTGATCGCCGCATGAACGGTGGCGGCAGCCTTCTCCTCGCCGTCGAAGGTGGAGATGGCGGCCCATGTCTTGCGATTGCCGACCTGCTTGCGATAGTGCTCCAAAAGCGCCTCGTCACAGGGCGGCGGGTCGGTATCGCCCTTGAGATTGCCCGAAATCACCACCGGCCATGAGCCGAGATCGCGGAAACGTTCGGCATCGAGATCGGACTGCGCAACCACCAGCGCCAGCTTGGAAAACAGCGATTCCGCAATATCATGCCGGGCTTTCCAGCGGTCAAAGGAACGGTCGGAGAGACGCGCATTGACACGGATCTGCGGAATGTGCCGGCGCTCCAGCTCCATCATCGTCACCGGCCAGATTTCCGATTCCGCCGTTATGGCGGCATCCGGCGCCCAATAGGTGAGGAAGCGATTGACCGCGATCTTGATGTCGAGCGGCACATATTGGTGGATCACGTCATCGCCAAGCCGGGTGCGGGTCAACTCGGCCGACGTGACGGTGCCGGTGGTCAGAAGCACGAAGATATCGCGCTTGCGGATTTCACGGATCAGCGGGATGAGGGCGAGCGTTTCACCGACACTTGCGGCATGGAACCAGACGAGCGGCCCGCGCGGGCGCTCGGCGCTCGCATAACCGAAACGTTCGAGCCGGCGGCGCTTGTCTTCTTTACCCTTCGCTGCCCGATAGGAAAGATAGGGCTTGGCGAACGGGTAAGCGGCGATACCGGCAATGCGGTAACCGGAAAGAGCGAAACGTGCGAGACGGCTGCTCATGACATTCTGCCCTTGATCATTCCGCGCAATGCCCTGCCCCTGTTCTGGTTGTTATCGCCGCCTACTTCTTCTCAAATTGCGTCATTTTTTGTCATCGGAAACGAAAGCGCGATCACATTTTCTCGCTCCGGCATTCCCGGCCTGCGCCGCTCGCGCAGGAATCACGGGAAAGCTCGCTCTCACCCAATAGTATTACAACGCAAGGGCAAAAGGACTCAAATTTTATCGTCCGGATTGAGAAGACGGTGCATATGCACGATAAAATAACGCATATGGGCGTTATCAACAGTCATTTGCGCCTTGGACTTCCATGCGGTCAGCGCGGAAGCATAGTCCGGATAGATGCCGACGATATCGAGCGCGTTCAAATCCCGGAACTGAACATCCTGAAGGTTTTCAAGTTCGCCGCCGAAGACGAGGTGCAGCAGCTGTTTCGGTTTGCCAGATTCCGTCATGTCTTAGTCTCTTTCTTAAACGCTGAGAGAGGCCTTCATCTGCGGGATTTCCCGGCAAACGTCAACTGTCAGACAGATGTGAAAACGCTTTCAAAAGTGCAGGCAGCGCATAATCTGCTGCAGCGCACAATGCGGGGTGGTTAACCTGCCGGCGATTATACATCAGAGGTTTTCCATCAAGCCCGACCAGACGACCGCCCGCCTTCTCCAGAATGAGGTCAGCGGCGGCCAGATCCCACTCGTGCGAGTTGGCCTTGACCAGCGTTCCATCAATGCGGCCATCCGCCACCATCGCCAGCCTGTAGGCGAGAGAGGGCACGTGCGGAATGCGCTTGACGCCGCCCCGCACCCCTTCCGGCAGATGCGTGATCACGTCTTCGGGCGCCGCCAGATGGAAGATGCCGGCATTTTCGCGCGCGGCAAAAACGGGCGACCCGTTCTTCAGAGCTTCACCGCCTTCAAATGCGGTAAACTCCTCGGCAAGCGCCGGTGCGACGAGCGCCGCGACCACCGGCCGGCCCTCATGCACCACCGCAACGCTGACGCACCATGTATCCCGCCCGCCGATGAAGGCGCGGGTGCCGTCAATGGGGTCAACGACGAAGACGGTGGAACGGGACAGCCTGTCGGTATCGTCATCCGTCTCTTCGGAAAGCCAGCCATAATCCGGCCGGGCGGAGCGCAGGATGGTTTCGAGGATTTCATTGGCGGCGTAGTCGGCCGCGCTGACCGGCGAAAGCCCGCCATTTTTCCACCAGACCTCGGGATCCTTGCGGAAGAAACCGAGGGCCGTCTCGCCCGCCTTGCGGGCGGCTTCAAGGACCAGCCTCAGATCGGAGGCCCAGCGGGCCTCAGCCATATCGTTCATTTTGCCGTCTTTTCCGCGCGCCTCAAACGGCGCGCCCGTTTTTCTCTTCGCACTTGCACATAAAGCGCCGGCGAAAACAACCCGCAGGCCGCCTCACTTGCCCGCGATCGTCATGCCTTCAATGGCAAGCGTCGGGGCCGCGACGCCGTATTTGCGGTCAATATCATTGGCCGGCGTGACCCGCATGAACATGTCCTTCAGGTTTGAGGCGATGGTGACCTCGGAAACCGCGAAGGTCTTTTCGCCATTCTCGATCCAGAAACCGCTGGCGCCGCAGCTATACTCACCCGTGATCATGTTGGCGCCGTGGCCGATCAGCTCGGTGACGTAAAAGCCGGTTCCGACCTGCCTCAGCAAGTCCTCCGGCGAGAGATCGCCCGGCTCCAGCGCGAGATTGGTAGAAGCCGGCGAAACCGCCGTGCCGCCGCGCACGCCGCGACCGTTGGTTTCAAGGCCAAGTTCGCGCGCCGCCGAGGTGGAGAGGAACCAGTGCTTCAGCACCCCGTCCTCGATCATCGTCATCTTCTCGCCGCGAACACCCTCGCCATCGAAGGGACGCGAGGACGGGCCGCGCACGATCTGCGGGTCGTCGGTGAGATAAAGACCCTTTTTCAGAACCTGCTGACCCATTTTATCGCGCAGGAAGCTGGTCTTGCGGGCGACCGAAGCACCGTTGATCGCGCCGGCGATCGCGCCGACGAAACCGCGGGCGATGCGTGGATCGAAAACCACCGTGATGTTGCTGCCGGTATCGACCTGACGCGGGCCGACACGCCGCACCACTTTTTCACCGGCGCGGCGACCGATTTCCTCGGCCGCATCGAGATCGGCATAATAGAGGCGGCTGTCGAAATCGTAGTCGCGCTCCATCTTGGTGCCTTCGCCGGCGATGACGCTGACGGAGCGGCTGAAACGGCTGCCCATATAGCTGCCGGAAAAACCATGTGACGTAGCAAGCACCAGGCCGCCCATGCCGCTTGATGCGCCGGCGCCGGAGGAATTGCTGACGCCCTTGACCGCAAGCGCTGCCTCTTCCGACGCAAGGGCTGCCTCACGCAGCTGATCGGCCGAGACTTCGGTCGCATCGAAAAGCTCGAGATCGTCGTAGGACGTCGCAAGCCGCTCCTTGTCCGCCAGGCAGGCAAAGGGATCTTCCGGCGAGACCTTGGCCATGGCGACGGCCCGTTCCGCCAGCGTCTTCAGGTCAAAGCCGGGATTGGCCGAAACGCTCGCCACCCGGCGGCCAACGAAGACGCGCAGGGAAAAATCGTCACTTTCGGAGGATTCGGTGCTTTCCACCTTGCCGAGCCGCACGCCGACCGACTGCGAGCGGGAGCGGACGACAACGGCATCCGCCTCATCCGCGCCGGCGGCACGGGCAAGATCGACAAGTTCGCTGGCGCGATCGAGAAGTTTGGAAGAATCTATTTCTGAGGACATGAGTTGGCCTTTCATTCCTGTTCCATTTATTGTGCCAGCAACCCCGCATCAAGGGCGAAACGCCGCTTTCTCCATTCGGACGGTTTTGTCGCCACCCTATTCGAAAGTCCGCCCGCATGACCGAGCACGACGCTCTCTTTTCCGAACCATTGCTGCTTCTGGCCGGCGCGGTCATTGCGGCCTCCGTTTTCCGCAAGCTCGGGCTTGGCACCGTGCTCGGTTATCTGGTCGCCGGCATCATCATCGGCCCGTTCCTGCATCTGGTCACGGATGCGAAGGACATCTTCAACGTCTCGGAACTGGGCGTCGTTTTCCTGCTCTTCATCATCGGCCTTGAACTCAAGCCTTCACGCATCTGGCAGATGCGGCGCGATATTTTAGGCCTCGGGCTGGCACAGGTGCTGGTGACCGGCAGCGTGCTGGCGGCCGTTGCATGGTGGGCGGGGCTGATCGACTGGCGGGGAAGCGTGGTTGCGGGTTTCGGTCTTGCGCTTTCCTCCACCGCCTTTGCGCTGCAAATCCTTTCCGATGACGGCGACATGAACACGCGGCACGGCAACCGGTCCTTCTCTATCCTGCTGTTTCAGGACCTTGCCATCGTGCCGCTTCTCGCCCTCGTCACCATTCTTTCCAACCGCCCGGATGTGCCGACGGATTCGATGGTATACGATCTCGTCGCCTCCGTCGTTGCTGTGGCGGGCATGGTGCTGGCCGGGCGTTACCTGCTCACGCCGATGTTCCAGATCATCGCCCGCACGGGTGCGCGTGAAGTGATGATCGCGGCCGCCCTTTTTGTCGTCATCGGTGCTGCCGCCATCATGGAGATGGTCGGGCTTTCCATGGGCATGGGTGCGCTGCTTGCGGGGCTGATGCTGTCGGAATCTTCCTATCGCCACGAGCTGGAGGCCGATATCGAGCCGTTTCGCGGCCTGTTTCTGGCGCTGTTCTTCATGGCCGTCGGCATGTCGCTGCACATCCATATCGTTTATGAGCACATCGTCCTCATTCTGATCGCCGTGCCGGCGATGATGGCGGTGAAGGCTGCCCTGATCTATGGCCTCTGCCGCATCGCCGGCTCCTCGCGTTATGCATCAAGCCGGATTGCGCTGCTTCTGGCGCAGGGCGGCGAATTCGGTTTCGTGCTCTTCACCACGGCTGCTGCCTCCGGGCTGTTTCCGCAGGCGACCGCCTCGATCCTCGTTGCCGTTGTCACGCTTTCCATGGCGCTCACACCGCTTCTGGCCGTGATTTCGCGGCGGCTGACGGCGGAGGACGCGGAAGAGGACAAGCTGGAAGAGGATTTCGACGGCGCGGGCGCGGATGTGCTGATGATCGGCTTTTCCCGTTTCGGCCAGATCGCCTCGCAGATTCTTCTGGCCGGCGGGCGCGACGTGACCGTCATCGACAGCTCGGCCGACCGCGTGCGCCAGGCCGCCCGTTTCGGCTTTCGCATCTTCTTCGGTGACGGCACCCGCAAGGACGTGCTGATCGCCGCCGGCATCGAGCGGGCCGATCTCGTGGCGGTCTGCACCCATAAAAAGGAGGTCACCGACCGTATCATCGACATGATCCAGTCGGAATTTCCAAGCGTGCGCATCTATGCCCGCTCCTATGACCGCGTGCATTCCCTCGACCTCAGGAAAAAGGGCGTGGAATACGAAATCCGCGAAACGCTGGAATCCGGCCTGCTGTTCGGCAGGCGCATTCTGGAAGGGCTGGATATGGACGGCGAAAGGGCGCTGGCGATTGCCGACGACATTCGCGAACGCGACGAGCAGCGGCTGGAGCTTCAGGCCGTCGAAGGCCTCGCCGCCGGCCGGCAGATGCTGCACAACAAGCCGGTGCGCGAGGTGAAGCCGGAACCGCTGATGAAGCCGAAGACCAAGGCGGAAAAGTGGGAGGAGGAAGAGGGTTCGGAGGAGAGCGAGACGGAAGTTTCGCTATGATTCAAAGGCACTGGCCGGGAGAGCGCCGCTTGTTTCTTCTCCCCGGCGGGGAGAAGACGGCCCGAAGGGTCAGATGAGGGGGCAACCTCTCAGAATATCTCTGCCCTTGCCCCCGCATCCCGCTGCCGCGACCTTCTCCCCGGCGGGGAGAAGAAACAAGCGGCTTGCGCTCGCTCCATGGTGAATACGCAAGGAGTACCCCTCAAGCTTCCACACCCTGCCCGCGATGAAACAGTTCCACCTGCATGTCGACCTGCCGTTTCAGATCGTCCTTGATGCTGGCCGACGCGTTCAGCACTTCCTCCGACTTCAGGAAATCCAGCACCCCGAAACGGTGCACCGGCGGGCGCAGGAAAATATGCGGCGGGCGTAACCTCAGTTTCAGGGCGATTGCCGCCTGCATCATCAGCTGGCTGGCGCCGAACAGGCTGTCCAGCCGGTTGGGCATGGTGGTGCCGTCACCTTCGGGGCCGCCGACGACATCGACACCGATGACGATATCGGCCCGATCCAGCAGATGTTCATAGGGCACGGGGTTGAAGATGCCGCCATCAATCATGATGCGGCCATCGATACGAACGGGCATGAACAGTGCCGGAATGGCGGCGGACGCCGCCAGCGCCTGGATGATCTCCCCGCGTTCCACCACCACTTCGGTCTGCGCGTAATAGTCCGTGGTTATCACTTTGAGCGGAATGGCAAGCTCCGAGAAATCTTTCGGCAGAGCCTGCGGCATCAGCGCGTGCAGAATGAGTTCGAGGTTGAACTGCCCAAGGCGAAAACCATCCACCGCGTGGCGCATCGAGGCCGGGCCGAGGCTCCAGAGCCGGTTGGCGACCGAACCCTTTCGTCCCATGAGTTCAAGCGTGTATTCGCGGATTTCGCGGCCGGTCATGCCGGCCGCCATGCCCGCGCCGATGATGGAGCCGATGGAAGAACCGGAAATCGCGACAGGCCGGATGCCGAGTTCGTCCAGCGCCTCGATGACATTGATGTGGCAGATGCCCCGCGCGCCGCCGCCGCCGAGCGCCAGTCCGAATGTCGGCTCGTGGCCACCCGTACTGTCACCTTGGAGAACCTCTTCCCCGGCGCGGACGATCGTGACGCTTTCGTTTACACCCTGCTCCATGCGCACACCCAAATTCTTTCCGCGGCAAAGACTCTGCCTATTCGGCAAAGAAGACAAGACCATGGCGTGACGGGAGGTGTTCCTATCGGAGCGTTTTCGCTTTTCTTTAAATCGCGAAAACACTCTAAATCTTTGTTCTGTCGGATTTCCCGGCGGAAAACCGGGCTCCACTTTTCCTGGAAAGGTTCTAGGGCTCGTAGCGGTAGAAATGCATTTTCGTATCGCCGAAGATGCGGCTTTCGAGCGGCTTGAATACCGGATCGACCTTTACCGCCACATCGCCGCGCTCTTCCAGAATGGCGAGCGCGCCAGGTGTCAGCCAGCCGCCGCCATGGGCTGCCGAGAAAGCCTTCTCACCATGGCCATGGCCATAGGGCGGGTCGGCGAAGAGAAGATCGAAGGGCTCGATATTATTGACACCACCGAGCTTGGTGGCGTCACGCCGCAAAATGCGGGCGCGGCCATGCAGACCCAGCGCATCGATATTTTCCCAGAGCAATCCCCTGCCCTCGACGCCGTTTTCGACGAAGAGCGCCACACGACAGCCGCGCGAAAGCGCCTCCAGACCAACCGCGCCCGTTCCGGCAAAAACGTCCAGAACGCGCGTGCCGTCCAGACTTTCCGGATAGGCGTGGCTTAAAATGTTGAAGAGGCTTTCCCGCGTCCTGTCGATGGTCGGACGAATGGAATTCGATTTCGGCGCGGCCAGTGTCCGGCCGCGGAACTCACCGCCTACGATCCGCATTACGTGTCATTCCCCTGCCTCCAGAAGGTTTGCCACCCGGGCCTTTGCCGCCCGGCTTGCCGCCGCCGGGACCACCGGGGCCTTTGCTCTTGCCTGAGAAACCCGAACGTTCGCCGCGCTCGCCCGATTTTCCGAAGGACGGTTTGCCAAATCCGGGTTTGCCACCCGGCTTGCCGCCCCGGGGCTTGTCGCCCGCCGGGCGCTCGCCGCGTGGGCGCTCACCGTCTTCACGGGGTCTGTCGCGGAACGGACGGTCGCCGAAAGGTTTTTCACCGCGGGCGGTGCGATCGCCGAAACTCTTTTCGCCGCGTGGGCGGTCGCTGCGCGGACGATCACCCTCTTCACGCGGCTTGTCACGGAACGGACGGTCGCCGAAAGGTTTGCCGCCGCGTGCCGGGCGGTCACCGAAGCTCTTTTCACCGCGTGGACGGTCGCTGCGCGGGCGATCACCCTCTTCACGCGGCCTGTCGCGGAATGGCCGGTCGCCGAACGGCTTTCCGCCGCGTCCACCACGATCGCCAAAGCTCTTTTCGCCGCGCGGACGGTCGCCGCGTCCGCGACCAGCTTCTTCTTCGCGGGGAGAATCTGAGCGGATCCACTCGCCCTCGGCATCCGCATGCCGCACGACGTTGCGGCGCGCCTCGTCCTGGGCGGAAGGCTTCTTGAAGAGGTTTTCGGCTTCCGCACGGGCGGAAGACTTGCGCTCCTTGCCGTCACGGGTGGGCCTTGCACCGGGCGCCATCCAGACATTGGCCGTGCGGCTGGTGCCGGCAGGCTGGCGTGGGCGGCGGTCGTCGCCATCGTCCTCACTGCGGCCCTTTGCGCCAAATTTCCCGGCGGGCTTGGAGCCGAACTTGCCGGCCGGCTTGTCGCCGCGCTTGGTATCCAGCCGTCCGAGCGCCTTTTCGCGGCGGTCTTCCGGCTTGCCGGCAGCCTTGTCGAAACGCGGCTTGCCTTCCGGCGCATCGCTCTTTGCCCATTCGGACTTCACCGCCCGCTTCGGCGTGTTGTCTTCCTCGTCTTCAACGGGCGCATTGTAGATCGGCGCGTCGAAATTGGCGCCGGCCTGTTCGATCAGACGCGGGCCGAGCTGGTCGCGCAGCATCCGGCCGCGCACTTCCAGCACCTTGCCTTCAGCGAGATCACCGAGCTGGAACGGACCATAGGAAACGCGGATCAGCCGGTTGACCTCGAGACCGAGCGCGCCGAGCACGTTCTTGATTTCGCGGTTCTTGCCTTCACGCAGGCCCATGCTGATCCAGACGTTGTGACCCTGGGTGCGGTCGAGCGTCGCGTCGATTGCGCCATAAAGCACGCCATCGACGGCAATGCCTTCCTTCAGCTTGTCGAGTGCCGCCTGATCGACCTCGCCATGGGCGCGCACGCGGTAACGGCGCAGCCAGCCGGTGGTCGGCAGTTCCAGCACGCGGGAAAGGCCGCCATCATTGGTAAGCAGCAGCAGGCCTTCGGTATTGATATCGAGGCGGCCGATGGACAGAACGCGCGGCAGTTCGCTCGGCAGATTGTCGAAAACGGTCGGGCGGCCTTCCGGGTCGGAATTGGTCGTCACCAGACCGGCGGGCTTGTGGTAGAGCCACAGGCGCGTGCGCTCTGCACCGCGAATCGGCATGCCGTCGACTTCGATCTTGTCCGACAGCGTGGCGTTGACGACAGGCGTATCCAGCTTGACGCCGTTCAGCGATACGCGGCCTTCCATGATCATGCGCTCGACATCGCGGCGCGAGGCCACGCCTGCGCGCGCCATGATCTTGGAAATGCGCTCGGGCTTGGAGCCGCCAACGGTTTCCGGCGCCGGGGCGGCCTTTACCTCGGTCGGTTTCTTTTCGCGCTCTGCGGCGGGCTTGCCGGGGCCTTTCGGCTTCTTGTCGCGGCTAATTGTCTTGCCGCCGTCACGCTTCGGCTTGTCTTTAAAAGTCATTTGCTGTTTGCCTGTTGTTTGGGCTGTCCTATCAGGTCCAAGCACAAGGGTTAAGAGGAAATTGAAACGCAATGGCCGAAAGGACGCATTTCATGGAACTGGCGCTGGCGGAAGCCCGTGCCGCCGGCGAGCGGCAGGAGGTTCCGATCGGCGCCGTACTGGTTCTGGACGGCCGCGTCATCGCCCGTTCCGGCAACCGCACCCGTGAATTGAACGATGTGACGGCGCACGCCGAAATCGCCGTGATCCGCATGGCCTGCGAGGCGCTGGGGCAGGAACGGCTGCCCGGCGCCGATCTCTATGTAACCCTTGAGCCCTGCACCATGTGCGCGGCGGCGATCTCGTTCGCCCGTATCCGCCGCCTTTATTACGGCGCGGAAGACCCCAAGGGCGGCGCGGTGCATAGTGGTGTGCGCTTCTTCAGCCAGCCGACATGCCACCATGCGCCGGATGTTTATTCGGGACTTGCGGAAAGCGAAAGTGCGGAAATCCTGCGGCAATTTTTCCGCGAGAAACGTCTCGACGATTGAGCAGCCGACGGGAGAAACCTTTCCCGCAGGCCACCATCAGCCCGTCATTTTATCAGAAGGGGTTCCACCAGCTCTTGCCGGTGTTGGCGACAGCCGCTTCTTTCTTGCGGCGCTTTTCCTTCTTCTGCTCCGGCTCACCAAGATCGGTCAGCTGATCCTGCGGAACGCTGCGATATTCGGCCGGCGGATCGGTGAGGAACTTGCGCTGGGCGTTAACGACCGAGCCGCCCTGGGCTTCGGCCTTCGCCTTGCGGAAGGCTTCCCATTTCTGGCTTTCGGTCATCTGGCCGGCAGTGCCGTTACCGGCGAGCAGCGGCGAGCGGTAGTGCGGATTGTTCTTGTTGGCATCCGCCTCGTCGCGCAGACGTTCGCGGGTCTCTTCCGGCGATTCAACCCATTGCGGGTTGTTTTCGCGGTTCGCCATATTCTGCTGCGGCGCGGCCAATTGTTCGGCGCGGGACTGGGCAGGAACGACGAGGCCCGGGCGGGGGCTGTATTTCAGGTTACGCTTGGTCTGATCACCGGTGATCGACGTCGCGTTGCCGAGGTCGTCGACAAGCTGTTCCGCCGCCGTCTTGCCCGTACCGTAGGTCGGGCTCGTGCAGGCGCCGAGCAACACGCCTATCGCCGTGATGCCTGCAACCGTGCGAAACATGCCCAAACCCTGCGCATTACCCTGCATCGTCTTCATCGAAACCCTTCCAGCCGTCCGTCCCACTGCGCCAGACATCGTCTTTCGGCAGGCGGCAGCCCGCATTGCCGTGCAAATCCGGCCATTTTCAGGCAGGTGTACCGGATGAAGAGGCAAAGCGCAATTCATCCGGCCATTTTCATTATGCCAGTGCTGCAAGCTCGCGCAGCGCGGCCGCATCGCGGGCGGAAACCTCCGGATAGTCCGGATCGGAACCGACATCGGTGGTGATGCGCCAGGAGCGAGCGCATTTTACGCCCTCCGCCAGCTTCTGCTCGACCACGACCTTTGCGACTTCCGGCAGGCGGAAGCCATCGGCCGGGCCTTCATCACCCACCACCGAAATGGCCGAAGTGATGCAGATTTCGGCAAAATCCTGCCCGGCCAGCGCCGCCAGCAGGTCAGCGTCGGCAATGTGCACGACAGGGGCTGCCTCAAGCGAGGAGCCGATGCGCTTTTCGCGGCGCTCGACTTCCAGCGCGCCCGTCACGACCGTGCGGACCTTGCGGATTTTCTCCCACTTCGCTTCCAGCGCATCGTTCTTCCACTCCGCCGGGATTTCCGGGAACTGGACAAGATGCACCGATTCAGCATCCGGATAACGCGAAAGCCACGCTTCTTCCGTCGTGAAGGGCAGCATGGGCGCGAGCCACGAGACGAGGCAGTCAAACAGCTTGGCGATGACCGACAGCGCCGCCCGGCGCTTCAGCGACGACGGCGCGTCGCAATAAAGCGTGTCCTTGCGGATATCGAAATAGAAGGCCGAAAGCTCGACATTGGCGAAATCCACCAGCGCGCGGGCGATCTTCTTGAACTCGAAGCCGTCATAACCCTCGCGCACGACCTTATCCAGATCGGACAGGCGATGCAGCACCAGCTTTTCCAGCTCCGGCAGATCGTCATAGGCGATCTCTTCGCCCTTATAATGGGCGAGCGTACCGAGCATCCAGCGGATGGTGTTACGCAGCTTGCGATAGGCATCGACATTGGTCTGGATGATGGCCTTGCCGAGACGCTGGTCTTCCCAGTAATCCGTCGTCATGACCCACAGGCGCAGAATATCGGCGCCGGCGTCCTTCATGACTTCCTGCGGCGAGACCACGTTGCCCTTGGACTTGGACATCTTTTCGCCCTTCTCATCCATGGTGAAACCATGGGTGACAACGGCGTTATAGGGCGCACGGCCGCGCGTCGCACAGCTTTCTAGCAGCGACGAATGGAACCAGCCGCGATGCTGGTCGGAACCTTCCAGATAGACATCCGCCGGCCACTTCATGTCCGGGCGGTCTTCCAGCGTGAAGGTGTGAGTGCAGCCGCTGTCGAACCAGACGTCGAGAATGTCCATGACCTGCTGCCAACGGGCATGGTCGTGGTCATTGCCGAGGAAACGCTCCTTGGCGCCTTCGGCGAACCAGGCGTCCGCACCTTCGGCCTCGAAGGCCTCGAGGATGCGGGCGTTGACGGCCTCATCAATCAGGACTTCACCCTTCTCATCGGCGAAGACGGCGATCGGCACGCCCCAGCTGCGCTGGCGCGACAGGACCCAGTCGGGCCGGCCTTCGATCATCGCGCGCAGGCGGTTCTGGCCGGAGGCAGGGACGAAGCGGGTGTCGTCGATGGCGCTCAGCGAGCGCGAACGCAGCGTCGTGCCGTCGCCCAGTTCCTTGTCCATATAGACGAACCATTGCGGCGTGTTGCGGAAGATGACCGGCTTTTTGGAGCGCCAGCTATGCGGATAGCTGTGCTTCAGACGGCCTCGGGCAAACAGGTTGTTTTCCGCGATCAGCGCCTTGATGACACGCTCGTTCGCATCGCCCTTCTTGCCGTTGTCGTCCATGACGCGGGCAGCGCCACCTTCGGCGGACGGGCCGAAACCGGGGGCGTCCTCGGTGTAGAAGCCGTCGTCGCCGACCGGGAACGGGATGGCCGGCGACACGCCGCGCGCTTCCAGCTCACGCTGATGCGCGGTCCAGACGTCAAAGTCTTCGCGGCCATGGCTCGGCGCTGTATGCACGAAGCCCGTACCGGCATCGTCGGTAACGTGATCGCCTTCGAGCAGCGGAACCGCGAAATCGTAACCGAGCGATGCCAGCGGATGGGCGCAGGTGATGGCGGCCAGTTCTTCGCTTGTCACATCGCGAACGAGCTTAAAGGTCAACTTCGCCTTGGCGGCGGCCTCATCGGCGAGCTTCCTGGCGAAGATCAGCTTTTCACCCGGCTGCGGTCCGAAATCATTCTGCGCGCTTTCCACTTCGAAAAGGCCGTATTCGACCCGCGACGAAAACGCGATGGCGCGGTTGCCGGGGATGGTCCACGGCGTGGTCGTCCAGATGACGACGGAGACGCCGGCAAGCGCGGGCGCAGCGTCCTTCACCGGGAACTTCACCCAGATCATGTCGCTCTCGACATCGGCATATTCGACTTCGGCTTCCGCCAGCGCCGTGCGCTCGACCACCGACCACATGATGGGCTTGGAGCCGCGATAGAGCTGGCCGGTGCGGGCGATCTTCAGCAGTTCGCCGGCGATGCGGGCTTCGGCGTGGAAGTTCATCGTCGTGTAGGGATTGTCAAAGTCGCCTTCGATGCCGAGACGCTTGAACTCTTCCGACTGGACCTTGATCCAGCCGGCCGCGAAGTCACGGCATTCCTTACGGAATTCGTTGACCGGAACCTCGTCCTTGTTCTTGCCCCTGGCGCGATAGGCTTCCTCGATCTTCCATTCGATCGGCAGGCCGTGGCAATCCCAGCCCGGAACGTAATTGGCGTCGTAGCCGCGCATCTGGAAAGAGCGGGTGATGACGTCCTTCAGGATCTTGTTCAGTGCATGGCCGATATGGATGTTGCCGTTGGCATAGGGCGGGCCGTCATGCAGCACGAATTTCTCGCGGCCGGCGGCGGAGGCGCGCAGGCGCTTGTAGAGGCCCATCTCCTGCCAGCGCTTCACCGTTTCCGGTTCCTTCTGCGGCAGGCCGGCGCGCATCGGAAAATCCGTCTGCGGCAGATAGAGGGTGGAGGAGTAGTCCAGTTTTTCTGCGGTGTCGCTCATAATCGTACCGTTGTTGCGCGCCGTGTCGGTCGCGCCGTCTCAATTTCAAAGAGGGGCAAATACGGAAAGCGCCATGACAAATGCCATGACAAGCGCCAAAATCCCGGACCTTCCGGCTCGTCAGAGCGGGCGGAAGGCCGGGCCAATAATTCGGCCAATCTGAACTGTAAACTTCAACCGGTATTGGGACATGGCCGGTTGTTTATGCGGTTTTCCGGCAAAAAGGAAGAGAAAAGCGACGGCAATATAGCCCGGAATATGGGCTGACAGGTCTCATCAGATCAAAACGCAATCTTCGCATCCAACGCGCTGAGCGGGCGCACGCCCGATAACATCGCTCTCGCCTCTTCTTCATCGCGCCTGATCTGGGCGACGAGCGGATCGAGGCCATCGAATTTCAGTTC
Organism: Agrobacterium sp. 719_389; assembly: GCF_900188475.1. Taxonomy (NCBI): domain Bacteria; kingdom Pseudomonadati; phylum Pseudomonadota; class Alphaproteobacteria; order Hyphomicrobiales; family Rhizobiaceae; genus Agrobacterium; species Agrobacterium sp. 719_389. Next base: position 183,470 of record NZ_FYEM01000005.1, on the reverse strand, counting down.
ATCGCGCAGGTGCCCGAAGAAGGAAACCGAACAGACCTCACCGTAGAGATCGCCGGAAAAATCGAAGACGAATGTTTCGAGCAGCGCCGCGCCGTTTTCGGTGACGGTCGGGCGATAACCGAAGCTCGCCACGCCATCGTGGATAGAACCATCTGGGCGGCGGAAGCGCACGGCATAAATGCCGGCCTTCAGTTCCGTTTCCGGGGCGAGCGCCATGTTGGCGGTGGGATAACCCAGCGTGCGCCCCAGCTTCTGGCCGCCGATGACCTCGCTTTCCACCGTGAAGCGGTATCCGAGCAGGCCTGCAGCGCCCGCCACATCACCCTCGCACAGAAGCGAGCGGATACGGCTGGAGGAGACGACATCCGCACCCTCGTCGCGAAACGCATCCACCAGCGTCACGTCAAAACCATGGCGTTTACCGGCCGCCATCAGGAATGCCGGGCCGCCTTCGCGGCCCTTGCCGAAATGGAAATCGAAGCCGGTGACGACGGCGCTGGCATGAAGCCAGTCGACCAGGATGGATTGGACGAATTCCTCCGCCGAGCGCTGCGAAAATTCCCGATCGAAGGGATATTCGATGACCGAGCGGAAACCGATGGCCTCAAGGATGCGCGCCTTCAAAGGCGCGGGCGTGAGGCGAAAGACCGGCGTGTCGGGACGGAAGACGGAACGGGGATGCGGCTCGAAGGTCAGCACCAGCGCGGGAACCCCGCGCGCTTCCGCCAGTTCCAGAGCACGATCCAGCACAGCCCGGTGGCCGCGATGCACGCCGTCGAAATTGCCGATGGCGATGACGCCGCCACGAAGAGCTTCCGGCAGCGGCTCCTTTTTTTCATTGCGGTGAAAGACGGTCATGGCAATCGATCCATTCCTGCGCCAGCTATTCCTCAGGCGAGATATCCTCAGGCGAGACGGGGCATCCACCAGCCGGGAGCAGCACCCTGCCCCTTGAGATAGGCGTTGAGAAGCGCCTCGTCCGTCTGGCCGTTCAGCGTATATTCGGCGGCGTGAATGCCGCCGCTGATATAAAGAAGGTTGAGACCGCTCGCAATCGCGCCCTTCACATCCGTCGGCATGCCGTCGCCGATGGCGAGCACGCGGTCCTTGGCGAAGGCGCCGCGCACTTCTTTCGCAGCCGCAAGGCAGGCTTCGTAGATCGGCGCATGCGGTTTGCCGGCGATGCGGACTTCACCGCCGAGCTGTTCGTAATAGGCGGCCATGGCGCCGGCGCAGGGAATGATACGCTCGCCGCGTTCCACAACCAGATCGGGGTTGGCGCAGATCATCGGCGCATTGCGGGCAATGAAGCGCTTGAGCATTTCGGTATAGTCCTCGGGCGTCTCCGTCTCGTCATCGAAGAAGCCGGTGCAGACCACGGATTCCGTTTCCGCCTCGCCGACACATTCGACATCGAGACCTTCCAGCAGCGGCATGTCCCGCTCCGGGCCGAGCAGGAAGACTTTTTTCGGGCCTTCCGCGATCAGGCCACGGGTAACGTCGCCCGAGGTGATGATACGGTCATAGGCCTCATCGGGCACGCCGAGAACACGAAGCTGGGCGATGACCCCGGGGGCGGGACGCGGCGAATTGGTGATGAGCACCACCGTCTTGCCAGCCTTGCGCGCTTCCCGCAGCGCAACCGCCGCATCCGGAAAGGCGCTCACCCCATTGTGCAGCACGCCCCAGACATCCGAAAGAATAACGTCGAACCCATCAGTGATTTCGCCGAGAGTGAGAATGCGGTGGGCCATGAGATGCTTTCCGGATGCGAGAAGGGGGTGAGCGTCACATCGCAAAGCGGGACGCCGATGGCAAGGAAAAAAGCGGTGCGTGACCGGTCTTCGGCCCCGCCTGACGCAGCATGAACACAAATGTCCCGTAGATGGATGCAACGCGCATCGCGCGAAAAGAATATCGCCGTGGCGCGCATCCGCGCATGGGAAATTTCTGTCATGGAACGCTGATAACCATAAGCCAGGAAATTTTTCAGACAGGGCGTTCTTGACTCCGGCAGAAGCCCTCCTTATCTCGGTTCCGCTGGCACTCGATTAAGGAGAGTGCTAACACCCATCAGGCGAGTTCCAAAAGCTCGCGCAGTCATTTGATCGAGGGATTAGGCAATGACAAGCACCAATTTCCGCCCGCTTCATGATCGCGTCGTCGTTCGTCGCGTTGAATCCGAAGCAAAGACCAAGGGCGGCATCATCATTCCCGATACCGCCAAGGAAAAGCCGCAGGAAGGCGAAATCGTCGCCGTCGGTTCCGGCGCACGTGACGAGGCCGGCAAGGTCGTCGCTCTCGACGTCAAGGTTGGCGATCGCGTCCTGTTCGGCAAGTGGTCGGGCACTGAAGTCAAGCTCGACGGCGAAGACCTTCTGATCATGAAGGAAGCCGACATCATGGGTATCATCGGCTGATTTCGCCGGACCCATCGTTTCCGTAAATTTCAAGCCGGACCCGGTCCGGCCGTTCGAAACCAGGAGTTTTGAAAATGGCAGCCAAAGAAGTCAAATTCGGCCGCACAGCGCGCGAAAAGATGCTCAAGGGCGTCGACATTCTCGCTGATGCAGTGAAGGTCACCCTCGGCCCGAAGGGTCGTAACGTCGTTATCGACAAGTCCTTCGGCGCTCCGCGCATCACCAAGGACGGCGTTTCCGTCGCCAAGGAAATCGAACTGGAAGACAAGTTCGAGAACATGGGCGCACAGCTCGTTCGCGAAGTTGCCTCCAAGACCAACGACATCGCCGGTGACGGCACCACCACCGCAACGGTTCTGGCCCAGGCCATCGTTCGCGAAGGTGCAAAGGCAGTTGCTGCCGGCATGAACCCGATGGACCTGAAGCGCGGCATCGATCTGGCCGTTGCTGAAGTCGTCAAGGACCTTCAGGCCAAGGCCAAGAAGATCAACACTTCGGAAGAAGTTGCGCAGGTCGGCACGATCTCTGCAAACGGCGAACGTCAGATCGGTCTCGACATTGCTGAAGCAATGCAGCGCGTCGGCAACGAAGGCGTCATCACCGTTGAAGAAGCCAAGACCGCTGAAACCGAACTCGAAGTCGTCGAAGGCATGCAGTTCGACCGCGGCTACCTGTCGCCCTACTTCGTGACCAACCCGGAAAAGATGGTTGCGGACCTCGAAGACGCTTACATCCTTCTGCACGAAAAGAAGCTTTCGAACCTCCAGGCCATGCTGCCTGTTCTCGAAGCTGTCGTTCAGACCGGCAAGCCGCTCGTCATCATCGCTGAAGACGTCGAAGGCGAGGCCCTTGCAACGCTCGTCGTCAACAAGCTGCGTGGCGGCCTCAAGATCGCTGCCGTCAAGGCTCCTGGCTTCGGCGACCGCCGCAAGGCCATGCTGGAAGACATCGCCATCCTGACCGGTGGTACCGTCATTTCCGAAGATCTCGGCATCAAGCTCGAAAGCGTTACCCTCGACATGCTCGGCAAGTCGAAGAAGGTTTCGATCTCCAAGGAAAACACCACGATCGTTGATGGTGCTGGCCAGAAGTCCGACATCGAAGGCCGTGTTGCCCAGATCAAGGCGCAGATCGAAGAAACCACTTCCGACTACGACCGCGAAAAGCTGCAGGAACGTCTTGCCAAGCTCGCTGGCGGCGTTGCCGTTATCCGCGTTGGCGGTTCGACGGAAGTTGAAGTGAAGGAAAAGAAGGACCGCATCGACGACGCTCTCAACGCGACGCGCGCTGCTGTTCAGGAAGGTATCGTACCGGGCGGCGGCGTTGCCCTGCTGCGTTCCTCCACGAAGATCACCGCCAAGGGTGCAAACGACGACCAGGAAGCTGGCATCAACATCGTGCGTAAGGCTCTGCAGGCTCTGGTTCGCCAGATCGCAGAAAACGCTGGTGACGAAGCTTCCATCGTTGTCGGCAAGATCCTCGACAAGAACGAAGACAACTACGGCTACAACGCCCAGACCGGCGAATATGGCGACCTGATCCAGCTCGGCATCGTCGACCCGGTCAAGGTTGTTCGCACGGCTCTGCAGAACGCAGCTTCGGTTGCTTCGCTGCTGATCACCACCGAAGCCATGATCGCCGAACTTCCGAAGAAGGAATCGGCAATGCCGCAGATGCCCGGCGGCGGCATGGGCGGCATGGACTTCTAATCAGTCCTGTCACTGGAATAAGAAAGGGCGGTCTTCGGACCGCCCTTTTTCTTTGCCGTCCCTGCGCGATTGACGGAAGGCGGCACATCTTATCGGCCTCATCCTTGGGATAGGCCACTGCTGTCCGGTTTAAATTTCTCGAAGAAGTCATGTGTCATTGGTTCTATTATTTTCGGGTATGCCGTTGCCAAAGCCAATCACGCCGACGTCATCCTCGGGCCTGTCCCGAGGATCTGCAACCGATTGATTTTATTCGACGTGATTAGATCCTCGGCACAGGGCCGAGGATGACGTCGAGGGGGATGTTGACCCTCCACTACTGTCTTTAAAAAGGCTGCCGGCCGTCCGGAATTTAGATCGGACGGCAGTGGGACAGGACCGACGATGACGTCGGCGCTCTCGCGACAGATGCCTTATGAAATCAACAAGTTGCATAATTCTGAAGGCCGAAAGCGGAAAGGTTCGTGTATTGTCCCGTTTTGGAACAGGCGTGATTTTATCCGGCTATTTTTTGCCGTCCCATGCAATAATGCGGCAGCGTCAGGAGCGAATCACCACCCCATACGGGCCTGATTTTCACTCGGACCGGCTTATAAGTGCGCTATCTAGTTGTGCTTTTTCGCAAGTCTCGCGATTTTGAAGAAGAAATACATCATATTTTTGATTTTCTCACTGGCTGGTTGTTGTAGGTAGGGGAAAATAAACTATAAGTCAGCCCCCGTAAGGGTTCCGCGACTGGGCGGCGAGCATTGAAGGGGTTTCGATGCTTGGCAAACACGTTCGACTGCGGGTGGCGGTAAAGGTTCAACCTGGCAGCGGCGCTAGAAATGGCGGCGCTGGCACGTGTTCATGCGGGGGCGCGATTTGTTTGAAATATCAAGACGCAACGATGCACTGCCAACGGCGGTGACGACCGCGCCCGATCCCCGGACCATGTCGCATTTCTTCATTTCGGAGGAGTGGAGCAGCGATCTTTCGAGCGGCGTCATCCGGCTCGGCGAACACGCATCATTCATGCACGGCCTGCCGCCGGGTGAGTGCGGTTTGCTGAGCCTTGTCCGCTGTTACGACCGCGCTGACCACGCCCGCGTGCTGGAACTTTTCGAGCAGGTCTCAACCGCGCCCTCACGTTTCTGTTTTTCAACCGGCCTCTCCATTTTGCCGGCAATGCGGCAGCCGGTCATCTGCATGGGGGAATCTTCCGGCTTCGAAGACGGCCAGCAGGGACGCATATCGGGGCTTTTCCTGTTTCCGCGCCTTGAGGATATTCGCTTCGCCGCCTGAGGCCCTTCACAGCGACGCTATCCATCGTTCACAAAATGAAGACAATTTGTCTTCTGTTGTTCATCTTTATGGATGAGTGATTTTCCGACATTGATGTCTCCAGACATTGCCCTGCAGCTTAACCGGCAACACGCCGATCAATTACCGGAGATATCCATGTCCAGCAGCCAGAACGTTCTCGTTCTTATCGCCCGCATTCTGCTTTCCTTCATCTTCATCACTTCGGGCTTCAGCAAGCTCGTCGATCCGGCTGGCACGGCCGGCATGATCACCGGCGCCGGCCTGCCCGCCGCGACCGCGCTTGCCTATGTCGCAGGCCTGTTCGAACTCGTTGCCGGTCTTGCCATTCTCGCCGGTTTCCAGACCAGGATCGCCGCCTGGGCGCTTGCCGTCTTCTGCGTCTTCACCGGTCTGGTGTTCCACAGCGGCACCGTTGCTGTTCCCGGCTGGCCTGAGCCGGCTCTTGGCTGGATCAACACGCTGAACGGCATCATGATGGTGAAGAACATCACCCTTGCAGGCGCTTACATCCTGCTTGCCGCCTTCGGCGCTGGCGCCTACTCCATCGACGCAAAGCGCGGCGCGGCTGTGGCCCACGCCTGAGCCAGACAGATCGACCAACAAAAAAGCCGCCGGAGCGATCCGGCGGCTTTTTTGTTCTTACGTCGTCAGACCGCCGCCCTTATGCGCGAGGCGATCTCCTCAACTCTCGCATCACCCTCGTGCTCCGGCTTGCGGGCGCGGACAAAGCAGGCTTCCGAGCGGACGATGATGCCGTCGGAGAGGATTTTCAGATGGTTGGCTTTCAGCGTCGAACCCGTTGAGGTGATATCGACGATGATATCCGCCTGCCCCGCCGCCGGCGCACCTTCGGTCGCGCCAAGGCTTTCGACGATACGGTAAAGCTGGATGCCGTGCTGGCGCGAAAAGAACTGCTGCGTCAGCCGCCAATATTTGGTGGCGATGGCGAGCCTGCGGCCATGACGGGCGCGGAATTCCGAAGCGACATCGCCGAGATCGGCCATGCTGTCCACATCCAGCCAGATTTCCGGCACGGCGACCACAACGTCGGCATGGCCGAAACCGAGGCGGGCGCAAAATTCCACCTGCGCATCGGCATTGGTCAGCCCCTCGCGCACTAGGTCCTCTCCCGTCACGCCGAAATCCACCGTGCCGGCGCCGATCTCACGGGCGATCTCGGAGGCCGACAGATAGGCGATCTCGATATCGTCGCGCCCTTCGATGCGGCCGCGATAGGAACGGTCATTGCCGACAGCCGCGACTTTCAGCCCGGCGCGTTCCAGAACGGCGGAGGCGTCTTCCTTCATCCGGCCCTTGGAGGGCAATGCGATGGTGATCATGGCTTGTCGCTCCCCCGCACCGCTTCGATGCGATCCAGCCAGAGCGAAAAACCCACAGCCGGTATTTTTTCCTGTGCGCCGAGCAGGGTCAGCAGCCGGTCGAAACGGCCGCCACCGGCCAGAACGCTGTCTCCGCCCGCTTCCACTACCTCGAAAACAAGGCCGGTATAATAATCGAGCGGACGGCCGAAGGCCGCGCCATAGGTGACGGTTTCAAGATCGACACCGGCGTTGGCAAGGGCTGCGACACGTTTGTCGAAAGCGGAAAGCGCACCATCCAGTTTCAGCTTCGCCTTTGCGGCAAAATCGGCAAGGACCTGCGAGGCCTGCGGCAGGGGTGCCTTCAGGGCCAGGAACTGCTTGAGCAGCGCAAAGCTTTCGTCCGGCAGCCGCGTGGCCGCGAGCGCCAGCTTCTCCCGCAGACGGCGGGCGATTTCCTGCGGCGAGCGGCTGGCATTGGTGGAATAGCCAGTTTCCTGCATCACCGTATCGAGATAATCGACCAGCACCGCCTCGTCGCCCGTCGCCAAAAGGCCGGCGACCCGAGCGTCGAGGCCGGTCATCGGCTTGGGATGCACGAGGCTTTCCAGCAGCGCGTCGAGCTGCGCCATATCGCCGAAGGCCTGCACCAGCCGCTTCTGCCAGCCAAGCGGCAGGCCAAGGGCGGCAACCACCGCCTCGAACACCTGCTGATCGCCCAGCGTGACGGCAAGCGCCCGGCCCGGCAGCAGGCGCTGCAAAATACCGGTCGCATCGATGACGGCGCGGGCGTCGGCAGCGGCGATATCGGTATCGCCGAGATCCTCGATGCCGGCCTGATAAAACTCGTTGGCACCTTCGCGGCGCTGACGGAAGACTTCGCCCAGATAGGAATAACGCTTCGGCGTGCCGGTCGCCGTTTCGATATGGCGCAGGCAAACCGGGATGGTAAATTCGGGGCGAAGGCAAAGGCTCGTCCCCGTCTCGCTCTCCGTCATGAAGATACGGCGGCGCAAATCCTCACCCGCCATGTCCAGAAACGGTTCGGCGGGCTGGATGACGGGCGTGTTCACGCGGCTGGTGCGGCGCGCGGCGAATTCTTCCAATAGCTCTCCGGAAAATTCCGGCATGTCGATCAGGGGCATGGAACGGTACTTTTCGTCACGGTTCGAGCGGCTGCATCATCTCGATGCGGTTTCCGAAGGGATCATGGACATAAAACCGGTGATACCCTTCGAGCGGCTCATCCTCAACCACATGGCGGCCTGCTGTTTCAAGTGTTTTTCGCAAGGTTGCCATATCATCGACCAGAAAGGCCGGATGGGCTTTGCGCGCCGGGCGGAAATCCTGCTCGACGCCGAGATGCAGTTTTATCGAACCCCGGCTGAACCAGCACCCGCCGCGCGCGGCCAGATTGGCGGGCTTGATCTCCTCCGCAAAGCCGAGCAGGCCGCCATAAAAGGCACGCGCCTCATCTTCGCGGCCCGCCGGCATCGCCAGTTGAACATGGTCGAGCGCAAGGATCGCCATGGCTTCAGCGCCCTTCGGCGGCGCGGCGAACGTCCTCTGCCTGATGCTCCAGAATCTCGCGGACCTTCGCCACCAGCTCGGCCTCCGGCACGCTGACCTGCGCCACACGCGCCTCGCGCCAGCTGGCATTGTCCTCGATCTCACCGGAAAGGCGCTTGCCTTCGATCAGATCCTTGATCTGGACCACGCCTTCGGCGCGCTCGTCACCGCCCTGGATGATGGCGATGGGGGAGCCGAGACGGTCGGCATATTTCAGCTGGTTGCCGAATTTCTTCCAGTTGCCCTGATACATTTCAGCGCGGATGCCTTCGGCGCGCAGCGCCTGCGTGAAGCGCTGGTAACGGCCCATGCTCTCCACATCGCCATCCATGACGGTGATGAGAACGGGAGCGAGCGGCTTGACCTGACCGAGCTTGCCGAGGTTCTTCAACGCGGTCATCAGGCGCGAAACGCCGATGGAGAAACCCGTCGCCGGCACCGGCTGGCCCATGAAGCGCGAAACGAGACCATCATAACGGCCGCCGCCGCCGACGGAGCCGAACACGACCTTTTCGCCCTTTTCATTGGTGACATCGAAGGACAGCTCGGCCTCATAGACCGGGCCGGTATAATATTCGAGGCCGCGAACGACGGAGGGGTCGATCTTGATGCGCGTCGCATCGTAACCGGCACCGGAGACCAGAGCGCCGATGATGTTCAGTTCATCAACGCCTTCCGCGCCTTTCGACGTGCCCGCAACCAGTTTTGCGAGATCATCGGCGCTTGCCGCATAGTCCTTGATACCGACGAAAAACAGGACCTTTTCAATCTGCTCCTCGCCAAGGCCCGCGCCCTTGGTGAAATCACCGGACTCGTCCTTGCGACCGGGACCGAGCAACAGCTTCACGCCTTCAGGGCCGAACTTGTCGAGCTTGTCTATGGCGCGCAGCACGTTCAGACGACGGCCGGCATTTTCCTCGCCGCCGAGGCCGATGGCTTCCATGACGCCATCAAGCACCTTGCGGTTGTTGACGCGAATGACGTAATCGCCGCGCTTGATGCCGAGCGCTTCCAGCGTATCGGCCATCATCATGCACATTTCGGCATCGGCCTGCACGCCGGCGGCGCCCACCGTATCGGCATCGAACTGCATGAACTGCCGGAAGCGGCCGGGGCCGGGCTTTTCATTGCGGAACACGTAGCCAGCGCGATAGGTGCGGTATGGCAGCTGGATTTCGTTGAAGTTTTCCGCGACATGACGGGCGAGCGGCGCGGTCAGATCGTAGCGCAGGCTCATCCACTGATCGTCGTCATCCTGCAGCGAAAACACGCCTTCGTTCGGACGGTCGCTATCGGGCAGGAATTTGCCGAGCGCATCGGTATATTCGAACAGCGGGGTTTCCACCGGATCGAAGCCGTAGAGCTCATAGACCTTACGGATCTTCTCGATCATCTCATTCACGGCATGAATATCGGCAGCCGTTCGATCCACGAAGCCGCGCGGCAGGCGGGCTTTCAGTTTCTGAGGCTTTTTTGCTTTTTCGCTCATGATGCCGATCCGATATTTTCCTGAAATCAAGCCGGTGTATTAGAGGATGAAGCCCGGTGCGGCAAGCCGCAAAGGCTCCGGTTTTGCTGGCCGTTGCAGCCAAGCGGTGCTATATGGGATACATGTATCCCAATCCGGATCGAGAAGGACGCGACCCATGAGCAAACAAACGGCCATACGCCTGCCTGATGAGACCTATGAGCGGCTGAAAGCGCTGTCCGAGCGCACCGGCCGCACATCCGCCTATTACATCCGCGAGGCGATCGAGAAACATATCGAGGATATGGAAGATCTCTATCTTGCGGAGGAAGCGACGCGGCAGCGCATCGCCAATAAAGAACGCACCTATACTCTGGAAGAAGTGATGCGTGATCTTGATCTGGAAAATTGAGTTTCAGCGCGCTGCCGTCAAGCAACTGGGCGCTTTGACGAAAAGCGATGCCAATCGCATCGTTTCTTTTCTGACGGACCGCATTGCCAGAGATGGCAACCCTCGAAGGACCGGCGCCGCCCTGCAAGGCTCCGAACTCGGAAATTTCTGGCGCTACCGGGTGGGCGATTACCGCATCATCTGCGATATACAGGATCACAAGCTCGTCGTGCTGGTGGTCGAAATCGGCCATCGCCGTGAAATTTACCGATAGGCATTCATGATCCTCGAAGCCCTGCAATATGCCGCCACACGCGCGGTCACGCCGAAAGAATTCCGGCCGCATATACGCTATTCCGTCAACCTCTGGGCGCGCGCCAACCGCTGCGCCAAAGCCTGGGCGGAGCATGAAAACAACAGCCGGCAATTCGTGCTGCAATCGGCCAGAAAGCTGAAGCAGCGGCGAACGGCGGTCGTGCTGGGCTCGGGCCTGTTGCGCGATGTGCCCTATGATGCGCTGGTGGCGATGTTCGATACGGTCGTTCTGGTCGATCTGGTGCATCTCGCCAGCGTGCAGGCGAAGCTGCGCCTCAATGCCAAAAAGAATGTCCGCATCGCCAACCGCGATCTTTCCGGTTTTGACGATGTTCTCGCCGGCCGGCAGGCGGAACCGCTCGATTTCCTGCGGCGGGTGCCCTATCTCGATCTCGTGATATCGGCCAATCTCTTGTCACAGATCGGCACCGGCGCACGCCACCGGCTGGAGCGGGAAAAGATCGCAGATGCCCCGGACGATCTTCTGCCGAAGCTCATTCACACCCATCTGGAAGCGCTGGCTGGCCTGCCCTGCAAGGCCTGCCTGATAACCGACACCTCCTTCGACGTCATCGGCAAAGACGGCAACCTGCACCAGCACGAAGACCTGCTGCATGGCATCGTTCCTCCTGCCCCCGCCGCCGCATGGGAATGGCCGCTTGCCCCGTTTGGCGAGGAAAGCAGGGATTACCGCATCGTGCATCACGTCATCGCGCGTGAACTGACCTGATCGTCATGCTTATTCCATAATTCCAGCGGTAAATTCACACCATGTCCCAGGTGGTCCGCACATTGATGTTCCTTGCCTGCCTGCTTTACGGCGCAATGCCGGCGCAGATGGCGATGAGCATGCCGACGGGCATGGCGGCTTCCTCACAATCGCCGATGAAACACGACGATGCCCATTCGCATCATGCAGATGATCGGGACCACGGCTCTCAAAAACACGCGGAGAATGCGGCCCATAAAGCGAAAACGGGCGTTTGCTGTCCGCATGGTGACAATGCCGCCCATCCCGGTTCCTGCGCCGCCTGCCTGATCGTGGTTCCACGAACCATCTTCGCCGATAGCGGACGCATGACGTTTGCCTATCCGAAGCCGCAACGCGGCATTGCCTTCGACGGCAAGGCTTTCGCCCCGCCGCTGCCGCCTCCCCGCGCCTGACCGCAGATTTTTTCAGACCACCATCGAAAAATCCGTCAGACACAGGAAGGATAATCCATGTCTATCAAGACCATGACGCTCGCCATCGCTTTCGCAGCCTCTCTCGCCATGCCCGTTTTTGCACAGGATGCGGGCGGCCATGCCGGACATGACATGTCAAAAGGCACGATGAGCGACAGCGCTTCCACCAAGGCCTTCATGGAAGCCAGCAAGAAAATGCATGGCGATATGGCCATCGATTATAGCGGTGATGCCGATGTCGATTTCGTGCGCGGCATGATCCCGCATCATCAGGGCGCGATCGATATGGCCAAGGTCCAGCTGGAATACGGCAAGGACCCGGAAATCCGCAAGCTGGCCGAAGAGGTGATCAAGGCGCAGGAAGGCGAGATCGCCATGATGAAGGCCTGGCTGGAGTCCAAAGGCAAGTGATTGATGCTGACGAATGGGGAACGCCGGTTGCGGTGTTCCCCTTTTCTTCTCCCCGCCGGGGAGAAGGTGGCCCGAAGGGCCGGATGAGGGGGCAAGCTCTCCGAATATTTCGACCGTCGCCCCCTCATCCCGCTGCCGCGGACTTCTCCCCCGCGGGGAGAAGAAGCAGGCGGCGGCCTTCCCATGCCAACGGTCCCACTCGCCACTCTGCTACAATCCCGCAAGGCCGGCCTTGTAATCCTCCGACGCCGCCCGGCTGAGGCGCTCCAGTTCCATCGCGGCCCGGCTGGTGTGACGTTCCTTGTGACGCAGCAAAGCGAAGTTGCGGGCAGGCAGATCGATGCCGGCGCGGACGAGTAACCCTTGCCGCAGGAACAGGGATGCCACCGAGGCCGAGACCGCCGTGGCCGCGCCGCCGGAGCGTGCCGCCATCACCACCGCCTCATTGGACGGCAGTTCCAGCATGACGGACAGTTCAGCGGGGTCCACCCCCATCTGCCGCACCGCCGCCTCGAAGGCGGAGCGGGTGCCGGAGCCCTGCTCGCGCAAGACCCATGAGGTGCCGTAGAGCATATCGAGCGCGGTAAGGTAACGGCCATCAGCGAAGGGGTGGGCGGAACCGGTGACGACCAGCAGCTTGTCGGACACGACGGGCTGCACCATTAGTGCCGGCTCATCAATCCTGCCTTCAATGAAACCGACCTCCGCCAGACCATCAAGCACCGCCTGCGTCACCGTCTTGGTATTGCCGATATCGAGCCGCACGGTCACGCCAGGATAGAGCTTCTTGAACTGCATCAGGATCGGCGGCAGCCAGTAGCTTGCAATGGTCTGGCTGGCGCAGACGGTGATTTCGCCGCGTGTCAGCCCACCCATTTCGGAGAGAATCAATTCCGCATTGCGCACACGCGCCAGCGTCGCCTTGGCTTCACCCAGAAAAACCCGACCGCTTTCGGTCAATTCAATGTTGCGGCCGACGCGATGGAACAGCTCGACATTATAAAATGCTTCGAGATTCTTGATGGCGGAGCTGACGGCGGAGGCGGTCAAACCGATGGCTTCTGCGGCCCTTGTGAGGTGCTCGCGTTCGGCAACGGCGATGAAGATGCGAAGTTGTTCAAAGGTCATGATCATTCATTCGATTTTATCGAATAATATATGCCATATTATTTGATAGAATAAAACAGGCGGCTGCGGCATTGTCTGGCCATGGCACAACATCGCACCCTCGCTCATCCCTTTCAGTTTTCGCTTCGCTGGCTAACCCCGCTTCTGCCGGGGATTCTCATCTGCGCGGCGGTCAGCTGCGCCGCCATTCTGGCGGAGCGCTTTCAGGTGCGGCTGGCGGGCCACGCATGGCTTGGCGATCTCGTGCTCGCCATTCTGATCGGCACGCTGCTGCGTTCGCTGGTGTCTCTGCCTGCCGTCGCTTCGGCCGGCATAAAGTTCAGCGCCAAGACGCTGCTCGAAATCGCGGTGGCGCTTCTTGGCGCATCCCTCAGCCTTTCCATTCTCAAAGGCGCAGGCGGTTTGCTGATCGGCGGCATTGCGCTGATTGTCGCGCTCTCGCTGGTCGTGAGCTATGCCGCCGGGCGAATGCTCGGCCTGCCGCCCAAGCTCGCGACGCTGATTGCCTGCGGCAACTCCATCTGCGGCAATTCCGCCATTGCCGCCGCAGCCCCCGCCATTGGCGCCAAGCCGGAAGATGTTGCAGCCTCGATCGCCTTTACCGCTGTTCTCGGCGTCGCCGCCGTTCTGCTGATGCCGTTCCTGCCGCAGCTCCTCGGTCTCGACGCCACCCAATACGGTATTTTCGCCGGCCTGACGGTCTATGCGGTGCCGCAGGTTCTGGCGGCCACCGCCCCGCTCGGCGCGATCGCCGTGCAGACCGGCACCATCGTCAAGCTTATCCGCGTTTTGATGCTGGGGCCTGTGATCGCTGCCCTCTCCGTCATCCACGGTCGCTCCGGCAAGGGACGCCTGAAGCTGCAGCAGATGGTTCCGTGGTTCATCATCGGCTTCGTGCTGATGATCATGGCCCGGTCCTTCGGACTCATTCCCGAGGCTCTGATCGGCCCCGTCGCCTCGCTCTCCAACATCCTCACAATCATGTCGATGGCGGCTTTGGGCCTTTCGGTTGATATCCGCAGCCTGCGTCATGCCGGCGGCAAGGTCATCATCGCCGCCAGCCTGTCGCTCGTGCTGCTTTGTGTTCTGAGTTTCGGCCTGATTGTGCTGACCCAGGCGGCCTGAGCAAAAGGCGGGCCGTTATTTTCCGGTGCTGACCGTCAAGGTGTAGTGCGCGCCCAGCCCACGGCGCGGTGATCCCAGAATAAGCGTCGGGCGGATCAGCCATTGCGTATCCGCCTTCGGCGTCAGCGTTGCGACCTTGCCTTCGGAATCGCTGAAGAAGATCGCGTCCTCATCCGGTGTCGAAAAATCGAAGACCGCCATCAGGACGAATTCGCTGGAGGCGGCAAGCTCGATCTTCACCGTCTGCCCGGCCTTCACTTTCAGGCGATAGACATCGCCGCGCCCGCGCCGCGTCCAGCCGTCAAGCTTCAGCGGGCCGGCCGGCGGCAGCGCCACTTCTTTCAGCCTCTCGCCGTCATCGAGCCAGATGCCGTCTACATTGCGGCCTTCTTCGGCGAAGGAGGAATGCGGCACGGCGGCCGCGGCCATGGTGAGAGCCAGGAGAAGGGAGGTTACCTTCATGGACGTACAAACTCCCGCCGCATGACCTCTATCGGCTGGCGGCAATGACAGCCTTCGATATGATCGTTGACCATACCCATGGCCTGCATGAATGCATAGACGGTCGTCGGGCCGACGAAAGTCCAGCCCCGCTTCTTCAGATCCTTGGAAAGACGCGTGGAGGCGGCGCTGGTGGGATTGGCCCTTAACGTCGCATAGTCGAGCCTTTGCGGCCTTTCTGCGGCGGCGGGTTCGAAACCCCAGAAATAACGCGCGAGCGAACCGAATTCATCGCGCAGCGCCACGGCGCGGCGGGCATTGTTGATGGTCGAAACGATCTTGCCGCGATGGCGGATGATGCCCTTGTCGGCAAGGCAGCGCTCGATATCCGCCTCGCCGAATTCCGCCACTTTTTCAAATTCGAAATTGGCGAAGGCAAGACGGAAAGCCTCGCGCTTGCGCAGAACCGTCAGCCAGGAAAGGCCGGACTGAAAACCTTCCAGGCATATCTTCTCGAACAGGCGGCGATCATCGGTGACGGGATAACCCCATTCCTCGTCGTGATAACGGCTGTAATCTTCCAGCCCCTGCTGCCAGAAACACCGCACAAGGCCATCCGCGCCCGTTTCAAGTCCCGCTTCGCTCATTGTGCCGACAATCCCTTTCGCTGCCGCCCGCAAGTGGTGTGAACCTGCGCGCTTACCACTCATTCACCACGTTTCAAAACCGGGCGCTAACCTTAAATCAAGCTTTCCCTAATCAAGCGCTTTTTAATGAACAGCCATTTACGATTCGCTGGCGTCAAGGTGCGAACGTGTCCGGCAAAGCGGGCGAACAGTCCCGCAAATCCATAGTTGCGACATCCCGCAGAGAGAGTCCACCCGATGCCGATGAAGTCCGTTTTTCTGGCGCTGAGCCTCGTTTCCACCTTTGCCGCCCCGGCCGCCATGGCCAATGAACGTTATCGCGAGCGTCCGCCCGTCGTCGTCAGCCCGGACCTGTCAGCCCCCTGGGTAACCCAGCTCGGTGGCCGCGGCAATGTCCGGCCCGTGGTCTATCCGCGCGCGCCTGCCGCACGCCAGCCGCTGTTCCAGCAACGCCAGGCGGCCGCCATGCCGCAGCGACCCAGCTCCGGCGTCACATCGCAGCGCCCGGCGCGGGTGCAGAATGCCGCCGTACGCCCCAACGCGCCGGTGCGCACCCAGATCGCGCCGCAATTCCTGCCGCAGATCGTGAACTATGACACCGCTGAGAAGCCCGGCACCATCGTCATCGATACGCCGAACCGCTTCCTCTATCTCGTGCTCGCCGATGGCAAGGCCCGGCGTTACGGCGTCGGCGTCGGCAAGCCCGGTTTCGAATGGGCCGGAACCCACAAGGTGACCCGCAAGGCGGAATGGCCGAGCTGGACCCCGCCGAAGGAAATGATCACCCGCGAGGCGGCCAAGGGACATTACCTGCCGGCCTTCATGGAAGGCGGCCCGGCCAACCCGATGGGCGCGCGCGCCATGTATCTCGGCTCGACGCTTTACCGAATCCACGGCACCAACCAGCCCTGGACGATCGGCAGCAACAATTCCTCCGGCTGCATCCGCATGCGCAACGAGGATGTCACCGATCTTTACGAGCGCGTGAATGTGGGAACCAGGGTCATAGTGATATGATGGCAACGGTTCCGCCATTCCGGCCGCTCAAGGGCCGGAATGGCGGCGTATCCGCTTGAATTGCCGCCTTGCAGCGGTACAATCCGGCTCACTTCAATGGAATTGAGACTTGGCGGGGGACGCCAGGCGCCGGACCTCTCTCAGGGGATGACGGAACGGCCTTAAAACGGGTGGTCAATCGACCGCCCGTTTTTCGTTTCTGTCATTCAAATGTTATCAAAAAACGCTTTGGTGAATTACTGATATCAATCTGGATTCACTTCATGCCGCGCCATACTTCATTTGTTTGCGCCCTGCTCTTCAGCGGCGTTTCCTTCTCTGCCGCGATCGCGGGCGAATTTGAAATTTCCGGTTATGGCGGCTGGCAAAGCGCGCCGCACAGCGACGTGAAGGTTTCCGACGGGCCGGATTTCCGGGCCGGATGGGAAGGAAAGTCCTTTTCCAACCCGCCCTATTGGGGCGTGCGCGGCACCTACTGGTTCGATGAGGGCCAGCTCCGGAATTTCGGTATTTCGCTCGATTTCACCCATGACAAGGTCTATGCTGACGATCAGACGCTTGCCCGTTCCGGCTGGTCGCACTTCGAATTCACCGACGGCCTGAACCTTTTGACGCTGAACGCGCTCTATCGCTTTCCGCTGGAATCCTTGCCGATCACCCCTTACGTCGGCGCCGGCGTCGGCATCAACGTGCCGCATGTGGAAGTATATCGTCCCTCGGGCAAGACCTTCGAATACCAGTTCGGCGGCGCAACCCTGCAGGCGCAGGCCGGCCTCAGCTACCGCATCACCGACAACTGGTCGACCTTCGTGGAATATAAGGGCACTTATTCCTTCGTCGACGTCGATATCGACAATGGCGGCTCGTTGAAGACCGATATCATTACCAATGCGGTGAATTTCGGCGTGGCGTATAAGTTCTAGCTCTCTTCTCTCATTCCCGTGCCTGTCACAGGAAACCAGCCGACGCGCGTCTGCGCGGCGGGGGGAGACCTTTAAGCCCATGGACTTGGGCTGGCTGGCCCCCCTGTGAAAAGCACGGGGATGAGGAGAGTGAAGATACACCGCGTCCAATGTTTGCGTCGTGCATTGACGCTCTGTCGCACCTCATGGGCGCATCGCGCTAAACCGAAAGCCTCGCCGGTTTCGGCCCGCCATAAGCCCAGTCCAGCAGCTCCACCGTATGCAGGATCGGCATGTCAGTACCGGTCCCGATCTGCGTGATGCAGCCGATATTGCCGGTGGCGATGACATCCGCCCGTGTGGCCTCGATGTTTTTCACCTTGCGGGCCTTCAGCTTGCTGGAAATCTCCGGCTGCAGGATGTTGTAGGTTCCGGCCGAGCCGCAGCAGAGATGCCCCTCCGCCGGATCACGCACTATGAAACCCGCCGCCTTCAGCAGCTGCTTCGGTGCGAGCGTTATCTTCTGGCCGTGCTGCATCGAGCAGGCGGAATGATAGGCAACCGTCAGCCCCTGGCTCTGCCTTTGCGGCAGATCGAGACCGGCGAGATATTCGGTGATGTCCTTCGCCAGCGCCGAAACCCGCGCAGCTTTTTCGGCATAGGCCGGATCAAGCCGCAGCATGTGGCCGTAATCCTTGATGGTGGTGCCGCAGCCCGACGCGGTGATGATGATGGCGTCAAGGCCGCCACTTTCCATCTCCCGGGTCCAGACATCGACATTGCGCCTTGCCTGAGCGAGCGCCTCTTCCTCCCGGCCCATATGATGCACCAGCGAGCCGCAGCAGCCCTCGCCTTTCGGCACCACAACCTCGATGCCGAGCCGCGCAAGAAGCCGCAACGTTGCCTCGTTGATACCGGGGTCGAGCACCGGCTGGGCGCAGCCGGTGAGGATGGCGACGCGCCCGCGCTTTTCGCCCTCGGCCGGTCTTTCTCCCGGACGGCTGGAGGCGGAGGCAGGAGGCACGGCAGTGGGGGCGAGAGCGAGCATGGATTGCAGCGGCTTCAGCGCCGGAGCCTTTGCAAGCAGGCCCGCGAAAGGCCGCGCCAGCCTTGCCAGATGCAGCGCCAGCCGGAAACGGGCGGGATGCGGCAGAACCGCGACCAGAAGATTGCGGATCAGCCGATCCATGAAAGGCCGCTTGTACGTCTGTTCGATGTGGGCGCGGGCATGATCGACAAGATGCATGTAATCCACGCCGGAGGGACAGGTGGTGGTGCAGGCAAGACAGGAAAGACAGCGGTCGATATGGGTGACGACCTCACGGTCGGCCGGGCGGCTGTTTTCCAGCATGTCCTTGATGAGGTAAATACGGCCGCGCGGGCTGTCCAGCTCGTTGCCGAGTGTCACATAGGTGGGACAGGTGGCAGTGCAGAAACCGCAATGCACACATTTGCGCAGGATTTTTTCGGATTCCGCCACATGCGGATCGGCCAGCTGCTGCGGCGTGAAGGATGTTTGCATGGTTCAGACCGCCCTTTCCATCGTTACGGCCATCTTGCCGGGATTAAAGATGCCCGCCGGATCGAGTTTTTCCCTGATACGCGCCGACAGCAGCGCTTCCGCCGCCGGGCGCGGTTCGAAGGCCGCCACGGTGGCGCGCACGGCATCGCCTGCCCTCACCAGCGTGGCATGACCGCCGCCCAGCGCCCGGATCGCGCCGCGCAGCAAGTTCGCCTCCGGGTCCGCCTCCATCTGCATCCAGACAAGACCGCCCTGCCAGTCGTAAAAGGCGTCGATGCCCGCTTCCATGCGCAGCGCCGCGACAAGCCGGTGCCCCTCCGCAGGTGCGACCGAAACTTTCCACAGCGGCTTTGCACCCTGCCCGGCATAGGGCGCGACATCACGCACCTGCCGCCATAAAAGCCCGCTTTCCTCGCCCTCCAATAGCGCCCATGGCCCGACCCGGTCCATGACGGAGAGGAGTTTGCGGGCGCGCGCTTCCACCGAGGCGGAAAGCCCTTCCAGCCGCAGAATTGTCGCCGGACCTTCCGGCAGGTTGCCGTCGATGAAGCGGGAACGCACGCTTTCCGGCAGATGCGCCGCTCCGGAGACCTCGACACTGAGCGCCATCGCCGCCGCCATGATGCGTGTCGCCGCCTCGTCATCGAGGCCGGACACGATCACGGTTTTTTCCGCAGGCGGTTTCGGCAATACGCGGAAAGTCACCTCTGTGAGAAAACCGAGTGTGCCAAAAGACCCGGCGAGGAACTTCGAAAGGTCGAGCCCGGTGACATTCTTCATCACCCGTCCGCCGGCCTTGATGATCTCGCCGCTGCCATTGACGAAACGGATGCCGAGCAGGCTGTCGCGGGCGGCACCCGCCACATAACGGCGCGGGCCGGAGACATTGGCGGCGAAGACGCCGCCGATGGTCGGCTCACCTTCTGTGCCCATGATCGGGCGGTGGTCCATCGGCTCGAAGGCCATCATCTGACGGTTTTGTGCAAGGGCCGCTTCGATGGTGGCGAGCGGGGTGCCTGCCCTGACGGTCATGACCATTTCGGCGGGGACGTAGGAGACGATACCGGCCATTGCGCGGGAGGAAAGCGTCTCATCTGCCACTACCGCATTGCCGAAACCCGAGCGGGTATTGCCACCGAAGATTTTCAGCGGGCTTTTTCGGGTCGCGTGGTCGCGGATGATATCGGCAACCTGGGTTTCTGCGTAAGGCGTCAGCATGGGGTTGCGGGCTCCGGGCATGGGACAGCGAAGTTTGCGCAAGGGATACCCCCCTCTGCCCTGCCGGGCATCTCCCCCTCAAGGGGGGAGATCGACAAGGCGCACCTGCGTCGCTCTATCTCGACCGATAAGAAAGACGAGACCTTGCTGCGAGTCGATCTCCCCCCTTGAGGGGGAGATGCCCGGCAGGGCAGAGGGGGGTAAACCACACCCGTCAACGTCATAAAACTCAAACCCATCACTCCCTCCCCTCCAGCGGAAACACCTTGGAAGGGTTCATCAGCCAGCCCTCGTCAAAGGCAGCACGCACCGCCATCTGCTGGGCAAGATCGGCCTCGCCATATTGATGGCGCATCAGGTCACGCTTTTCGATGCCCACACCATGCTCGCCGGTCAAACAGCCACCCGCATCCACACAGAGCTTCAATATTTCATTGCCTGCCTCTTCCGCGCGGGCCGCGTCTTCGGGATCATTGGCGTTGAACAGAATGAGCGGATGCATGTTGCCATCACCGGCATGGAAGACGTTTGCGACGCGCAGGCCGAGACGGTCGGTGATCTCGCTTGTCTTTTTCAGCACATAAGAAAGCTGGGAAAGCGGCACCGTGCCATCCATGCAGATATAATCCGCGATGCGTCCCGTTGCGCCGAAGGCGGATTTGCGGCCTTTCCAGATCGCAGCCGCCTCCATGGCCGACTGGCATTCCTTCACGGTCTTCACGCCATGTTTTCGGGCAATAGTGACGATATCGGCAAGCATGGCGTCCATTTCCGCCTCGGAGCCTTCGACCTCCACGATCAGAAGCGCGCCGACATCCAGCGGATAGCCCGCTTTGGCGAAGGCCTCGCAAATCTCGATGGCCGGCTTGTCCATGAACTCGATGGCAACAGGGATGATGCCCCCACCGATGATATCGGCCACGCATGAACCCGCTTCTTCCGAGGTTTCGAAACCGAACAGCACCGGGCGCGCGCCTTCCGGCTTGGCGATCAGCCGTACCGTCGCCTCGGTGACGATGCCGAGCTGGCCTTCCGAGCCGCAGACGAGGGCGAGCAGATCGTAACCGCCGGCATCGAGATATTTGCCGCCCAGTTCGAGAACAGTGCCATCCACCAGCACCATTTTCACACCAAGTAGATTATTGGTGGTGACGCCATATTTCAGGCAATGCGCGCCGCCGGAATTCATGCCGATATTGCCGCCAATGGTGCAGGCAAGCTGCGAGCTTGGGTCCGGCGCATAAAAGAAGCCTTCAGCGCCGGCCGCATCGGAAATGGAGAGATTGGTGACGCCGGCCTGCACCCGCGCCGTGCGATTATAAAAATCAAGCTCAAGGATCGCGCTCATCTTCGAAAGGCCGATCACCACCGCATCCTCCTGCGGGATCGCGCCGCCGGAAAGCGAGGTGCCGGCGCCGCGCGGCACGACCGGAATGCCGTAGCGGTAACAATATTTCATCACCGCCGCCACGTCCTCGGTCGTCTTCGGCAGCGCCACGGCAAGCGGCAGCCGGCGATAAGAGACGAAGGCGTCGGTTTCGAAAGGCACGAGTTCGCGCGGCTCATGCACAAGACAGTCCGCCGGCAGAATATCCTTGAGATCCGCTATGATGCGGTCGCGATCTGCGACCACCTTCGCGCGCGGCTCCAGAAACTTGATCGGCTGTGTCACCGCCCCTCCTCCATGCCATTTCACCAACTGGTATTGTTTCTTTACCACTTTGAAACAGCGCAATCAAATGATATGGATTTTTTCCATTCCGGAAACAATCAAGGGCAACTATGACAAATCTGGGCGACCTGGAAGTCTTCGCAAGCGTTGCCGCCTCCGGCAGCATGTCGCTTGCCGCCAAGGAGCTTGGTTATTCGCCCGCCGTCATTTCCAAGCGCATCAAGCGGCTGGAAGAAAAACTCGGCGCACGACTTTTCCAGCGCACCACGCGGCAGATTTCTTTGACCGAAGCGGGACAGGGTTTTTACGAGCGGGTGCTGGCCGTGCTGGAAGGGCTTGAAGAGGCGGAGGATTTCGTCTCCGGCCGCGCCAACACCGTCAACGGCACACTGAAGGTTTCCGCACCCACCTCCTTCGGGCGCATGCATATCGCGCCGCATCTGAAGACATTCATGGAGCGGCATCCGGACCTCTCGGTCAATCTGGTGCTCAGCGACGAGTTCATCGATATCATCGAGGGCGGTTACGATCTGGCTATCCGTATTGCCGATCTCAACTCCTCCAGCCTCGTGGCCCGCAGACTGGCGCCGGTGCGCCGCGTGCTCTGCGCCTCGGCGGATTATGTGGCGGCCCACGGCATGCCGGCGACAATCGAGGATATGAAGAAACACCGCTGCCTGCCGGCGCACAATAACGACGTGTGGCGACTGGAGGGACCGGGCGGCGCGCTCAGCATCCGGCCGGAGGGCATGCTGGTCACCAATTCGAGCGAAGTGATCCGCGAGGCGGTGATATCAGGGCTCGGCATTGCGCTGCGCTCCACCTGGGATATCGGCCATGAACTGCGTAGCGGCAAGCTGGTGCAGGTCCTGCCTGAATATGAGGGATCGCGAAACGTCACGCTCTCGGCGGTTTATCCGAGCCGGCAGTTCCTGCCTGCGAAGGTGCGACTGTTCATCGATTATCTGGCCGGGCTTTATGGGCCTTCACCCTATTGGGAGCAGGGCTGAGGCGGCGACGCCGTATCAGCACCACCTCTCCTCCCTCACGCCTGCGCTCGTCACAGGAATGAGGGAAGTTGGAGATCCCTTAATGCCCGCCCTCGGCATGGGAGCGGCGGATGCGGCGCACGACCCACCACACACCAAGCACGGCGAAGGGAACGGAGATACCGGTGACGACGGCCGGATCGACCGGCAGAACGTCATGGCTGATCGCCTTGGTGAGATAACCGACGAGGCCGACGACATAATAGGAAATGGCGGCGACCGAGAGGCCTTCGACCGTCTGCTGCAGGCGAAGCTGCATGGCGGCGCGTTTGTTCATGGTGTTGAGCAACACCGTATTCTGCCGTTCCAGTTCCACATCGATCCAGCTTCGAACCAACGCCGTGGCGCGATAGAGCTTGCGCGACAGGTTGGCCTGCCGCTCCTCCACCGACTGGCAGGTGCGCATGGCGGGCGCCATACGCCGTTCCAGAAAGCTGCCCATGGTCTCATGGCCCTGTACCGGGGTTTCAGCGAGCGCCCGGATGCGTTCGCGCACGATGCCGTCATAGGCGCGGCTGGCGCCGAAACGGTAGAGGCTGAGCGCGGCATTGGCTTCGAGTTCCGCCGCAAGCCGGGTCATCTCCGCCAGCAGCGCATCGGCCTCGTCGCGCGCACCGTTTTTCATGCGCTGGGTGATGCCGGTCAGACCGTCCTCGATGCGGCGGATTTCCGGCGACAGCGTCTGCGCCATCGGCAGGCCGAGCATGGCGAGCGTGCGATAGGTCTCGATATCCAGCAACCGCTGCACCAGCGCGCCGCGGCTGTAATCGGTGAGGCCCCGGTCGATCACCAATATCTGCGTCAGCCCGTCGCGATCCTGGCGGAAATCGGTGAGGATAGCGGCCTGCCCGTCGCGCACATCGCTGTGACAGAGGCTGGTCGGTTCGAACATGGCTTCCGCCTGGGAGGTGACGCCGTTCTCAGGACGAATTTCCAGCCGCACGCCTGAAATCAGTGAGCCGGGCGGCGAAAAACCGTCACCGAAGGGATCGCCGGCGATCTCGCCGCCGAATTTTTCCGGCGCCGGGCCGTCCCAGAACCAGGTCGAGAATTCCGTGTGCCGCTCCCAGCGCAATGTCCCCTGCCCCCAGGGCATGGCATGGTGGCGGGCGTCACGTTCCGGCGGCGCGACACCACGGCTGCGCGACATTTCCGCGATGACCGAGTGATGCACGGCCGAACCGCCATCCATCATGAAGGCAAGCTGCACGATGATGCGCGATGGGGCGAGCAGCACGGTCGGCCGCGCATGCACCTCGCCCAGTGCCAGCGACCTTTCCGGCGCGCTTGCGAATGCAAATCTACCCTTGGCCATTGCGATATCGTCCCCGCTTCTTGTCCCGGATTTCTAAGCCATCGATCGCAATGAAAACACCGCAATCGAAGCCAATGTAATTGTTTTGATCCATCTGGCGGAAGAATCCGCCATCATCACCCTGTCCAGCTGCTGCTTTAACAAAAGCCAGTTTCAAAGGGCAGATGCCGTGTTGCCGCAGGCAGGAAAGGCACGCGAAGAACTGGATAGAATATTTGACCAGTGCGACGCTTCGCTGGTACTTTGCCCGGCATCAAATACGGGGCGGCATCTCGCCGGAGACTTCTGCGATGGACGAAACGCTTTTTGCGCGCATCGAGCACAGCCGCACATCGCAGGAGGTCGTGCTGCGGTTTGAGGAACTGATCCTCGACGGCATCTTGCGGGATGGCGACCGGCTGCCGGGCGAACGGGAACTGGCGCAGAAGCTGGATGTATCACGCCCGATCCTGCGGGAAGCGCTGAAGGAGCTTGAGACCCGCGGCCTTCTCGTGAGCAGACATGGCGGCGGCACCTATGTCGCCGATATTGTCGGCGCGGTCTTTTCAGACCCGCTCAGCGCACTGATCACCCGCCACAGCAGGGCGACGCGGGATTTCCTCGAATATCGCCGTTATATCGAAGGCATGACCGCCGAACTTGCCGCACAGCGGGCGACAGAGCCGGACCGGCGCAACCTTGCCGCCATCGTCGACAGAATGCGTGAAGCGCATGAGGCGGGCCGCTTCGAAGAGGAGCTTTCGGGCGATGTGGAGTTTCACAATGCCATTGGTGAGGCAGCGCATAATATCGTGCTGATGCACACGCTACGCTCCTGCTACCGGCTTCTGAGCGACGACATCTTTTACAATCGCCATCTCATCTTCACCGTCGCAGGCGCCCATGACGAGGTATTGAGGCAGCATATCGCCATCCACGACGCCATCGCCGCCGGCGATCCGGCAGCGGCAAGAGCGGCGGCAGAGGCCCATATCGACTTCATCGTCGAGACGACATCCAAGGCGCATCAGGCGCAGGAATGGGACCGGATTTCCCGTTTGCGACAGCAGCAGCGCAGCGGCTGAAAACACCGTCTTGCGAAATGCGCCATCCATTTTATTCGATTTTTGATGGAACCTTTTGTGCTCTTCGGTCTTTTTATCGGGTTAATTGGAAAAATTTACCAAGATGGGACCCATGACAACCACGAGCGAAACTGAACGCTATCCGCGGATAGCTCTCATATCGACACATGGCTATGTCGCCGCGCACCCGCCACTGGGCGCGGCCGATACCGGGGGACAGGTGGTTTATGTGCTTGAGCTTGCACGCAAACTCGGCCAGCTCGGTTACACTGTCGATCTTTATACCCGCCGTTTCGAAGACCAGCCGGAATTCGATGAGGTTGACGAGCGCGTCCGTGTGGTGCGCATTCCCTGCGGCGGGCGCGATTTCATTCCCAAGGAATATCTCCACCGTCACCTGATGGAATGGTGCGAAAACGCGCTGCGTTTCATCAAGAAGAACGACCTGAATTATTCTTTCATCAACAGCCATTACTGGGACGCCGGCGTGGCAGGCCAGAGGCTCTCCGAAGCGCTCAAAATCCCGCATCTGCACACGCCGCATTCGCTCGGCATCTGGAAGAAGCGCCAGATGGAGACGGACTATCCGGAAAAGGCCGATACGTTCGAACTGGAGTTCAACTTCAGGGAGCGCATCCAGCACGAACTGATCATCTATCGCAGCTGCGACATGGTTATCGCCACCACTCCGGTACAGCTGGATGTCCTGATCGAGGATTACGGGCAAAAACGCAAGCAGATCCACATGATCCCGCCGGGTTATGACGACAACCGTTTCTTCCCGGTTTCGGATGCGACGCGGCAGATGATCCGGCAGCGTTTCGGCTTCGAGGGCAAGGTGGTGCTGGCGCTCGGGCGGCTCGCGACGAACAAGGGTTATGATCTGCTGATAGACGGCTTCTCCGTTCTTGCGGAGCGCGAACCGGAAGCCCGTCTACATCTCGCCGTTGGCGGTGAGAATATGGACGAACAGGAAACCACGATCCTCAACCAGCTGAAGGAGCGGGTGAAAGCGCTCGGCCTGGAAGACAAGGTCGCGTTTTCCGGGTATGTCGCGGACGAGGACCTGCCGGATATCTATCGCGCTGCCGATCTTTTCGTGCTTTCCAGTCGCTATGAGCCGTTCGGCATGACCGCGATCGAGGCGATGGCGAGCGGCACGCCAACCGTCGTCACCATCCATGGAGGGTTGTTCCGGGCCGTGAGCTATGGCCGTCATGCGCTGTTTGCCGATCCTTTCGACAAGGAAGACCTCGGCATCACCATGATGAAGCCGTTCAAGCACGAGCGGCTTTACGGGCGGCTTTCCCGCATGGGGGCACACAAGGCGCGCAGCCTGTTCACCTGGACCGGCATTGCCCAGCAGCTGCTCGCCCTTGTGGAAGGCAGGACCATGATGCCGGTTCTGGAAGAAGCCGACTGGGCAGAACCATGGAACGACGGCGATTGAAAACGCTTCGTCTTTTTTCCACCGATCTCGACGGAACCGTTGTCGGCGACAATGACGCCACACGGCGGTTTCGCGATTTCTGGCACGCATTGCCCGAGGCGCGGCGTCCCCTCCTCGTTTTCAACAGCGGCAGGCTGATCGACGACCAGCTTGCCCTTCTGGACGAGGTGCCTCTGCCGCAGCCCGACTATATCATCGGCGGCGTCGGCACGATGCTGCACGCCAAAAAGCGGAGCGAATTGGAAAGCGCCTACACACAGTCGCTCGGCACCGGTTTCGACCCTCGGAAGATTGCCGACGTCATGGCTGGAATTCCCGGTGTGACGATGCAGGAGGAGCGTTACCAGCACGGCTTGAAATCGAGCTGGTTCCTGCATGACGCCGATGACGCCGCGCTCGGGGAGATCGAAGCAGCGCTCGTGGCGGCCGATATCGACGCCCGTATCGTCTATTCCAGCGATCGCGACCTCGACATCTTGCCGAAAGCCGCGGACAAGGGTGCAGCGCTCACATGGTTATGTGGACAATTGCGCATCGGCCTCGACGAATCAGCGGTTGCGGGCGATACTGGCAATGATCGGGCGATGTTCGAGTTGAAGAATATTCGCGGCGTGATCGTCGGCAATGCCCTGCCGGAGCTTGTATCGCTGGCACATCAGGATACGCGCTTTTTTCACGCGGCTGCGAGAGAAGCGGACGGTGTGGTCGAGGGCCTCCGGTACTGGGGGATAACCCCGGATTAAAGCAGCCCCGACCACAATTCATAGCGGCTTTGCATTCTGAATGGCTTGAAGGCACGCAGAGAGAGTATTACCGCATCGGCTGTACGGTCGGGGAACCGCCCGGTCAGAACTTTGTTCGCAAATCCACCACATCCCCTGCGCCCAAAGGCTTCATCAGCATGAAGACAGTAGTGGGTTATGGGTAAAGGGGGATTGGCGGAATCTGCGGCATCTCTATATTAGCAATTATCACTACCCGGCAAAGAGGATTTATTCGGATTGAAGATTTTGAATCGATTGGCGACAGATGTTGGCTTGATGTTGCGCAGACCGCCGCGACAGCAATATGCGGCGCTGTGCTATCGATTGTCGAAAAAAAATCCGGAGCCGGAAGTCTTGCTGCTGACCAGCAGGGATACGGGCCGATGGGTCATTCCCAAGGGCTGGCCGATGGCCAACAAGAAGGCCCATGCGGTGGCCGAACAGGAAGCCTATGAGGAAGCCGGTGTCAAAGGCACGGTGGAAAAGGCGCCCTTCGGTTATTACGACTACGAGAAAAAGCTGAACAGCGGCGTCAACGTGCCGTGCAGGGTGCAGGTGCATCTGCTCGAAGTTTCGGAAATGCAGGAGAGCTTTCCCGAGAAGGAATCGAGACGTTTGGAATGGGTCAGTCCGCAGGAAGCCGGCAAGCGCGTCAACGAGCCGGAACTGAAGGCGCTTATGCTCGCTTTCGACAAGCGGATGACGCATTCGAAATAGCGCGCCCGCCCCTGATGTGGCAATGTGCAGTTTGTTTTTCCAACATGGCTTTTATCGTCTTTCCTTTTGGAAAGATGTGCGAGATGTAACAGTCTTTCTGTAAATTGCCTTCAACCTGCGACGCTGCCGGACGAAAGGGAATGCTGGCAAACGAGGTGTGAATGGCAACGAAGCCGCCATCGAACATGAAGCCGACGCTCGACAAGGATCTCGACAAGTTCACCCGTGTCGAAGAGGCGACGCTGCACGTCACGCAGCAGCTTGCCGGCCTTGGCGCGGGGTTCATGTTCGTTGTTCTCGCGGCTGTCTTCGCAGGCGCTTTTGTCACGGGCACTGCGGGTGCCGTCATCATCATCGCCGCCGTCGCCATCGGCGCTTATATGGCCATCAATATCGGCGCGAATGACGTGACGAACAATGTCGGCCCGGCGGTCGGCGCCAAGGCCATGCCGCTTGCCGTTGCGCTCATCGTCGCCGCCATCTGTGAGATCGCCGGGGCATTGATCACCGGCGGCAATGTCGTGGAGACCATTTCCAGCGGCATCATCAACGTCGAGACCATTCCCGACAGGACCGCATTTTCCTGGGCGATGCTGTCGGCGCTTCTCGCCGCCGGCCTTCTCGTCAATATCTCGACCTGGACAAGAGCGCCGATCTCCACCACCCATACGGTGGTGGGCGGGGTTGCCGGCGCTGGAATGGCCGCCTACGGGGCGAAAGCGGTCGACTGGCTTTCGCTTGGCAGCATCGCCTTCGCATGGGTACTGGCACCCTTCATCAGCGCCTTCATCGCCGTCGCCATCCTTGCTTTCATCAAGGAATTCATCATTTACCGCGAAGACAAGATCGGCTCGGCCCGGCTGTGGGTTCCGGTTCTCATCGGCCTGATGGCGGGCGTCTTCATGGCCTATCTCATCTGGGTCGGATTGCGGCAGCTCATGCATGTGTCGCTTGGCCACGCCAGCCTCATAGGGCTGGTGACCGGGCTTGTGGCGTGGCGGCTTTGTGTGCCGATCATCCGCAAACAATCGGAAGGGCTGGAGAACCGCAACCAGTCGCTTCGAATCCTGTTCCAATGGCCGCTCGTTCTCGCCGCCGCCTTGATGTCCTTTGCGCATGGGGCAAATGACGTTTCAAACGCCATCGGCCCTGTCGTGGCCATCGTGCGCGCCCTGCATGATGAGGCGGTGAGCACTTCCGCCCGCGCCCCGCTGTGGGTGATGCTGGTCGGCGCATTCGGGCTTTCCTGCGGTATTCTTCTTTATGGCCCGCGCCTCATCCGCCTCGTCGGTGAACAGATCACCAAGCTCAATCCGATGCGCGCATTTTGCGTTTCCGTGGCCACGGCGCTCACCGTCCTCGTCGCCTCGCGCTTGGGCCTGCCGGTCAGCACCACCCACACCGCCATCGGCGCGGTGTTCGGCGTCGGCTTCTTCCGTGAATGGTATACGCAATCGTCACGGCGGCGGCAGGAGCTCGTTCAGGCTGGTGACGGCAGACCCCGCCGGTCCGAAAGATATGCCGACAATCCTTCCGAGGTGCGCCGCCGTTACCTCGTCCGGCGCTCCCACTTCATGACGATCATCGCCGCCTGGCTGGTCACCGTTCCCTTAAGTGCAACGCTTGCGGCGCTGCTCTATTGGCTCATGTCCTTCCTCTTTCTCTGAAACCGAATAATCCCATGCGCGCTAATTTCCGGATGCAACGCCTTTATATAGAAGCCAACCTTGCCGAGGGCGTCGCGCAGGAGGCAACAACCGAACAGTTCAACTATCTCGCCAATGTGCTGCGCATGACCGACGGTGCGGAAATCCTGCTATTCAACGGGCGTGACGGCGAATGGAAAACGAGACTCGCCTTTCCGAGCCGCAAGAAGATCGTACTCGTGCCCCTGGAGCAGACACGTCCGCAGCCGGACGCACCGGACCTGCATTATCTTTTCGCACCGCTGAAAGTCGGGCGCATGGATTATCTGGTGCAGAAGGCGGTGGAGATGGGCGCCGGCCTGTTGCAGCCGGTAATGACGCAGCATGTTCAGGGCAAGATTCACAACACCGAAAAACTGCGCGCCAACGCCATCGAGGCGGCCGAGCAGTGCGGCATACTGTCCCTGCCCGACGTGGCCGAACCGGTGAAACTGAAGGACATGCTTGAGACCTGGCCTCACGACCGGCGCATCATCTATTGTGACGAAGGCGATGCGGGGCAAAATCCGTTGCCAATCCTGCAATCCGTCACGGAACGCAAAATTGCCCTGCTGGTCGGCCCGGAAGGCGGATTTTCCGAAGAGGAGCGGGAGCTTCTGCGCGGCCTTTCCTTCGTTACCCCCATTCCGCTCGGGCCGCGAATCCTGAGGGCCGACACGGCCGCCGTCGCCGCACTTGCGGTCATTCAGGCTGTTATCGGCGACTGGAACTGAAAGGCCCCATTGCGCTTCATGCATCTTTAAAAGAAATTCATTTGCCTCCGGATACGATCCGGCCCTATCTGCCAATCATATGCCTCGCCGCAACAGAGACGTCATAACAAGGTAAGCCATGGCACGCGACACGACCGACCAGACACCCCTCTCCTCCGTCACGGAGCTTACAGATTATCTGGCGGGCGGTTGCAAAGCTGAAGCCGATTTCCGCATCGGCACCGAACACGAAAAATTCGCGTTTTTCCGCAAGGATAACAGTCCCGTTCCCTATTTCGGCGAAGCCAGCATTTCGGCCCTTTTGAAGGGCATGCAGGAAAAGCTCGGCTGGGAGCCGATCATGGACGGCGAGAACATCATCGGGCTTGGCGAACAGCACGGCATGGGGGCCATCTCCATTGAGCCGGGCGGCCAGTTCGAACTGTCAGGCGCGCCGCTCGAAAACCTGCATCAGACCTGCAAGGAATCCAACCAGCATCTGGCGACCGTGCGCGAAGTGGCCGAGCCGATGGGCATTCGTTTCCTTGGCATCGGCGGCAGCCCGTTGTGGAGCTATGACGAAACACCGCATATGCCGAAATCGCGTTACGCGATCATGACGCGCTATATGCCGAAGGTCGGGACCAAGGGTCTCGACATGATGTACCGCACCTGCACCATTCAGGTTAATCTCGATTTCTCCTCTGAAGCCGACATGCGCCAGAAGATGCGCGTTTCCATGACGCTGCAGTCGCTGGCAACCGCGCTCTTTGCCTCTTCGCCCTTCACCGAAGGCAAGCCGAACGGTCTGCTCTCTTGGCGCGGCGATATCTGGCGCGACACCGACAATCGCCGCTCGGGCGTCCTGCCCTTCACCTTCAACCAGGATTTCGGCTTCAAGGATTATGTGGAATGGGCGCTTGATGTGCCGATGTATTTCATCGTGCGCGACGGCAAATATCACGATTGCACCCATGTCACCTTCCGTCAGTTCATGAATGGCGCGCTGAAGGGCGAAATCGCCGAGTGGCAGCCGACAATGGGCGACTGGACGAACCATCTTTCCACCCTGTTTCCGGATGTGCGCCTGAAGCGTTTTCTCGAAATGCGCGGCGCGGATGGCGGCCCGTGGAGACGCATCTGCGCCCTGCCGGCGTTCTGGGTCGGACTTCTCTATGATCAGGAAGCGCTGGATGCCGCCGATGCACTGACGGCCGGCTGGAATTTCGATGAGGTCATTGCGCTACGCGACGCCGTACCCGCCAAGGGTCTGGCCGCCGAGATCGCCGGCAAGCCGCTGCTCGGCATCGCCCGCGAAGTGCTCGACATTTCCCGCACCGGCCTGAAAAACCGCAAGCGCCTGAATGGCGAAGGCCAGGATGAGACCGTGTTCCTGTCTTCGCTGGATGAGGTTCTGGCCAAGAAGACCACGCTCGCCGAAGACCTGCTTGCGCTTTACAATGGCCGCTGGGGCGGTTCTGTGCTGCCGGTATTCGAGGAATATCAATATTGAGGCATTGCCGCTAAAACTGCGCTGCCATTAAAAAAGCCCGGCGCGGCCGAGGGGCCTGACACCGGGCAAAGGCAGGGCTATTGGCAAATCACCCTGCGGGGAAAACTTTTCAGCGCGGAGCAGTTCCGGCAGCTGGAGGTCTGCCGGAATTGCGCGAGCAAACTTAGAGCGTCTCAAACCGCGTGGCCGCGCGTAGCTGTGCAGCCCGGGTCAGATGGGCGGTCGGGTCCTCGAAAAGGCCGGTATTGAGCGCGTTCGTCACATCCGATCGCACCAGGCCGACATCCGCAAGCAGGCGGTCATCGAGTTCCGTCAGCTCATTGGCGCAGATACGGTTATAGATGCGCTGCAGAAAGGTTTTCACGGTCGAAGCAACACCGACAACGAGGCGACGAAGCGCATCGCTTTCCCTGCCGGTTGCGAGTTCCAGTTCCATTCTCCGTTCTGCCGTGCGCATGACACTTATCCTTCCGTAACGGCACGATGCGGCACCGCTCCCGGCGCACCACGCGCGGGAAGCTGCCTCGGGTTGAGGGCCCGACATCTCGTCGGCCCGGGGTTGATATTGATTTGCTTGGTGTCAAAATGTCGCAAGACTATTGATCAGTCCAACGAATGTTTCTAATGTGAGACATCAATCATTCTGATGGATGACCATCCATGTCCGCACCCCTCGACATAGACCAGCTGCACACCTTCATCGCCATCGTTGATACGGGCAGCTTCACTAAGGCCGCAGATCGCGTCTTCAAGACGCAATCCGCCGTCTCCATGCAGATGCGCCGGCTTGAGGAACGCATCGGCAAGCAGCTTTTCGCCAAGGACGGGCGCGGCAACCGCCTGACGGCGGAGGGCGAAAAGCTGATGAATTACGCCCGCCGCATCATCCGCCTTAATAACGAGGCAATCGCCGCCTTCGACGACAACAGGCTGGAAGGGACGCTGCGCATCGGCACACCTGATGACTATGCCGACCGCTACATGCCTGAGATCATCGGGCGTTTTGCCAAGACTCACCCCAATGTCGAGCTCTATATCGTCTGCGAACCCTCGGTCAGCCTGGCCGAAAAAATGGCGCGCGGGGAACTGGATATTGCCCTCGTCACCCATAATCCACGCGCGCGCTCTTCGGATGTGGTGCGCACTGAACCGCTCTGCTGGGTGGCCTCCGCCAACCATCCGCTGAAGGATGACGCGCCGGTGCCGCTCGCCGTGGGCCGGCGCGACTGCCACTGGCGTCAGCTCGCCTGTTCGGCCCTCGATGCCGATGGGCGGGATTATCAGGTACTGTTTACCAGCTGGTCTTCCACCGTGGTCGCCGCCGCCGTGCTGGCGGGAATGGCCGTCTCGGTACTGCCGGAATCGGCGCTGCGCACCGGCATGAAGGTTCTGACCGCCGCCGATGGTTTCCCGCCGCTGCCGCCGGTGCAGATCGGCCTGATGAAACGCCCCGGTCTCTCGCCTTCGCTGGTGAATGCCATTACCGACCACATCACCGCCTGCCTCGACAATATCTCGCCGATGAGCGTTGCCGACGAGATGGACAATGATGTGAAGACCTACCCCAAGATGCCGCGCCTGCGCGCCGGGCATATGCTGCCGGGGTGGTGAGGGGATAGTGGGTATGGCAAAGGCCGGACATGTCCGGCCTTCCTCTTTTCGAGCTATCGTGCCCGTAGCGTCGCGACCGCCAGCAACGTGTCACCGCTGATACCCACCGAGCCGCTGCCATTGAACAGGGTCATGATGGGATCGGCGACGTTCTGCTGGTTGTCGTACATGATGGTGAAACGGGCGATCAGCTTCTTGACCTTATCCGGGTCCTGAAAATCCTTGATGTCGAAATATTTCTTCATCATCGCCACCTGGGTATCGACGCCCGCATTGCCGAGCTCATCGGGAATGCCGAAGGTGGTCTTGATGAAGTTCTGGATCGCGGTATCGGCAAGGATCGAATAATAGGACGTCGTCCCGGCCGCCATGCGCTTGAAATAGAGCGCCAGTCGCACACCGGCGTTTTCTTCACCCGCCTGCGTTTCCAGCGTCTGGGTCAGATAATTGTCGAGCGTTTCATAAAGTCCGCGCCGGGTCTGGATCAGGCTGCGGTCTTCATGAAGGAGCTTGCCGTCCGTGTCGAAATTGAAGGCGGTGACGAGGCGACGGAAGACCGGATCCATCTCCTTGTTGACGTAGCTGTCCTTGTCATCAAGATTTGACGTGAATATCTTCTGCAGCTGTTCTTTCGTCACGCTCGTGGGGTCAATGCCGAGCGATTCCATCGCGAATTTGGTCAGGCGGTCATTGGCCAGAAATTCACTGAGCGTCTTGATCTTCTGCATTTCGCCCGAGAAATATTTCGCCTCGGCCGTGGCGGCTTCCTTGTCCTTAGCAGTACCGAAAGCCGATTTCTTCTTGATGTAGTCGGCCGACATGGTCTGCAGCTCGATTTCGGACTGCGCCAGAATGGGTGCACCGACCGAACCGTCCTTGGTGAAGTTGAAGAGCTCGGCAAGCTTCACATACCGATCGTCTTTCAGCGTATAAACGTAACTCTTCTTATCCTGAAGGTCGCTGGTCAGCACCCTCTGGATATCGGAGATGTTCACCTTGGCGGGATCGAGGCCGACAGCCTTCAGCGCATAGGTATAAACCGCATTGGTTCCGAGGAAATCATTGACGCTTGTGACCTTGCCAATGCTGCTCTTGAACAGCGTGAGCGCCTTTGCGTCAGCTGCCTCGTCCGCATCATTGTAATGGGTCATGTAACCGCTGGTGGTCGTCGCGGTCTGTGTCGTCGTCTGCGGCGTCGTGCCGGCCGCAAGCGTCCCGTCGGGCAGGAAATTGAACGCGTTTTTCAGGGCGAGGTAACGCTTGTCGTTCTTGCCCATGGTCGCGATGTAATTGTTCGGATCGCTGAGATCGCTTGTGAGGATGTTCTTGATCGTTGCCGGCACGATGGTCAGGTCGTTCAGGTCGAAGGCCGTTCTGATGTAATTGACAAGCCGCGCATCCGACATCAGTTCCTCTACCGTCGTGATGGAGCCGATCTTCGATTCGAAGTAGTCGCGGTTCAGCGTCGCGACGGTCGGCGTCACACGGGCTGCGCTGCCGATATAGGAGTCCGTGATGGCTTTCAGATTGTCCGCCGTCTGTGCCCCGCCGGCAGTTACCGTGCCGTCATTCTTGAACTCGAAGGCGTTAGCGATCTGCGCCATCTTGTTATATTGGGTGACGGTGTTCGACAGCGTCGTCTGTTCCGCCTTGATCGCCGCAAGCTTCGCCTCCCACTCATCCTTTGGTGGCAAAACGGCCTCAAGCTGGGTCAGCTGGTCCTGGCGGGTCACTTTTTCCGCCTCGAGTTTCGTGCGCTCCTCGTTTGTCAGACCCGTACCCGCAAGTTCAGTATCGATGGCCGTAATCCGGTCGGTGACCTGCGCATGCAGTTCGATATTACCCTTCATCGTCAGTTTTTCGACTGCGTCATTATAGGCCGCGCCGTATTTCTGGTTGATGTAGCTATTGGGATCGCTGACGTCGCTCGTCATCAATCCCTTGATATGGGCATAGGAATAGGTCTTCTCATCGATGCCGAAGACCTGGAAGATATAGGCGCGGGTGCGGTCGTTGCGCAGCAGCTGGTCGGCATTTGTCACGGTGCCGATGATTGCCTTGTAATAACGTGTCTCTTCCGCAAGGCTGCTGTTCAGATTGGTGATCGACGTATCATAAAGCCCGATCATCTTGTCGAGCTGCGCGTCCGTCTGCACGGTCTTTGTCGAAGAGCTGAAATTGAAGGCGGCGGCAAATTCCCGATAACGCTCGTCGGTCAGCTTGTTGGCGAAGCTGTTCTGGTCGTTCAGGTCGCTGTCGAGCACCTTTTTCATAAAGGCCTTGGCATAGGTCATCTCGCCCAGACCGAAGGCATCCATGGCGTAGGAATAGAGCTGGTAGTTATCGAGGAATTCATCGACGCTTTTCACATTGCCGATGTTTTCCTTGTAATATTTCGTCTGCCGCTCCACGAGCCCCTGCTGCGACACGCGCGAGATGCTTGCCTTCATGTCGCGGTTGATGAGGTCGTAGCTGAGATAAGTCGATACCATCCGTATGCCCCCTGGAGCACAGCGCATCCCCTCGGGGACACCAAAAGCTCCGGTTTTGAACCACCCATCGCGCGCCCATCCGGACGCACGGCAAGCCTTGGCATGACTATGCATGACGCGCCTTGCCCGTAGCTTGAAAGAGCACAATTCCGATCGGGATAAAAACCGCATTGTCCCGATCTGCTTTACCTAAACGAAACCATGCCACAGTGTGTTTTGCTAACCATTTGGGAATGCAAAGTTTTCTTAACCGCGATTTTTAAGCAGTCTCGAACATGCGGCGGATATTCTCCCGACATCAGAGGACGAAAAGTCCCGATGAGAAGACCGGAAACCGGCTCTCAGGTAAAACAAGGGTAGAATAAACATGACCAAGACCGTTCTGAAGCCCGACTGGGCCGTCGCCACTCTCAGACTCGACCCGGCACGTTTTCCGCAACAGGTCACCTATGGAAAAGGCAATGGCGCGACCGATGTCGCCGTCACTCTCGACGAACGGGGCGCCGTTCTGAGAAAGGTTCTGTCCTCTTCCGGCCTGCCTCTGTCCTTCGCCCTGCCTGCCCGCGCTTTCAAGGGTGTTGCCGCCCGCGCCATCGACCATGGCGATGGACAGGTGACGGTGACCCTGGAACTGCACCATGATGATCCGGATCTCTGCGTTCCGCTTCTCGTCGCTCACGATCTCTGCGATATCGCCGCCGACTGGCGCAGCTGGTCTGAAGCCTACCGTATTCCCATGCTGATGGTGGAAGCCGATGGCGTCGCTCGTCCGCTGGAAGAACATCTCGGCAAGGTGCGCACCCAGAATACCCGTCCGCGCCGCCGCCATTCCTATTTCGCGGAACGCCGTCCCCGCTTCCTCGTTCGCCGCTCCACCGGTTCGCTCGGCATGAGCATGAAGATTGAGGGCAAGGAAATCATCGCCCGCAGCTGACAGGCTCAGCCAGACAAATCAAAAAGCCCGGTGCGGATGACGCAACCGGGCTTTTTCCATTCCGTGTTCTCGCGGTTTACGCCAGCAGGAGCGGCAGGATCAGGCCTGCGAAAATCAGCACGCCGACGCGGTTGTTGGATTTGAACAGGACGAGGCACTGGTCAACGTCATCAATATCAAGCACCCAGACCTGGCGGAACAGCATGAGCGCGGCAGCGGCAAGACCGCTATAGGCAAGAACGTTAACGCCCGCGACCCAGAACGACAGGAACATCATGACAAGGGCTGTGCCATAAAGAAAAACCAGCCAGCGATGTGTGTTCTCTCCAAACAGCAATGCGGTCGAACCGATGCCCACCGCGGTGTCGTCTTCCTTGTCCTGATGGGCGTAGATTGTATCATAACCGATCGTCCAGGCGATGGAGCCGACATAAAGCAGGACAGCCGGCCAGGCGAGCGATCCGAACTGTCCCGCCCAGCCCATCAGCGCGCCCCAGGAAAAGGCAAGGCCGAGGAAAAATTGCGGCCAGTTGGTGAAGCGCTTGGCGAAAGGATAAATCGCCACGAAAACCAGCGAGAATATGCCGGTCGCGATTGCGAAACTGTTGAACTGCAAAAGCACGACGAGCCCGGCAAGCGCCTGCAGGACGATGAAGACCTTGGCCTGCATCCGGCTCACGCGGCCGGAAGGCAGGGGCCGCGAACGGGTGCGCGCCACGGCCATGTCGATCTTGTGGTCGGCCAGATCATTATAGGTGCAGCCCGCACCGCGCATCGCCACCGACCCGATGAAGAACAGCGCCAGATGCCAGATCAGCATCGCCCAGGAAAAGCCGCCGCTTGCCACCGCCACATTGGCCGCAAGGGTCGCGGACCAGAAACACGGCCACATCAACAATTGCCAGCCGATGGGGCGATCCCATCTTGCAAGCTGCGCATAGGGCCAGAGGGACCTCGGCAAAATCCGATAGACCCAGTTATTGGATGGCGCGTCGGAGACGCGGTCTGACAAATCGCTATGGTGAACCATAGGGATGTTCTACAGCATCGGTGGGAAAATCGGAATGGATTTCAAAGTGCAAAGATGTGCGGTTTTTGGCGGATTGCAACACGCTACCGGCAAAGCGAAAACCTCACCGGCGTCATCCTCGGGTCAAGTCCGAGGACGACGCCGAACGCGGATTGGCAGAAACATCAAGGCCCGCAACGGTTTCCTGCGGGCCATCAACCTCAGACATTCGGTTTCTTGTCTCAGGGCAGCGAAAAATTGAATTTATAGCTTGCCTGAACACCGACGATGAACTGGTTTTTCGAGCCGCGCTCGCGCACCAGCGAGCTATCGGCGGCGTCACCGGTGAGGCGGCGATATTCCGCAAAAGACCCGACTTCGGCGTTCTCGGTGACTTTCCAGGTGATGGCGGCGCCGATGCCGGCCGAATGCAGGCCGCCGCCCGTGCTATAGGGCGATGGCGCACCGGCCGCCGTCTGGGCGGCGCTTACACCATAATAACGCTCATTGTACTTGCTGCTCACCCATGTGGCGCGCGGGCCTGCGGAAATCTGGATGCCGGGGGCGATATCGGTGAAGGCATCGACAGCGACATCGCCGACCACACCGCTATGGCTGCGAATGCCCTGACGGACTTCGCCGCGAACGCGCAGCCAGTCGGTCGGATAAGCCTCGGCGAAACCACCAAGCTCACCACCACGCTTGATGCGGGTCATGCCCTTGAGATCGGCGGAATCGCCCTCGTCACGCGGGGAAACCAGCTTACCGGCCAGACCCATGCTGATCGGGCCATTGTCCAGAAGCGAAATCGAGGCACTGTCGTTGCGCGAGGTGAAACGTGCACCCTGCCCCTGACGGCCAAGCGAAATGATGGGCGAAAAGCCGAATTCGTTCTTGTTGTCGCCCTGATATTTCGGCGCGGTGAAACCCGCACCACCGAGCTTCAGATACCAGTCGCCGGAAAACCAGCCCTCCGCATGGGCATTGCCCACGGAAAAAAGCGACAGGACACAGGCGGCGGCGGCCGCTGATGGCTTGAACATGAAAGAACCCCAGAAACGCAATACAGACAAGGTGCCCGTAGAATTAGAGGGATTGTCTTTCCATTCCATTAACCAGAGCGGGAAGAAATGTGCTTCCTGGGGAGGGTGGCGACAAGGCCTAAAACCTCACCGCCGTCATGCTCGGGCCTGTCCCGAGCATCTGCATCCGACAGACTTTAAGCAACGTGGATAGATCCTCGGGACAAGCCCGAGGATGACGCCGAGATTGCGGAGATGTTTGTCAACAATCTCCACAATTCGGTCGCCCGTTACCCGCGGCGTCGTCAGAATGTCACCTTCTCCAGCGGTGCGCGCGTCTTCTCGAACTCCAGCAGCTTCGCCTCGTTCTGCGCAATGTAGTCGCGATTATGCGGAACGGCGTCGCGGTCCTTGGCGAGCTGAATCTGGAAAATATGGAAATTTTCGTGGGTAAAGGCCATTTCCGACCCCGCCAGATAAAACTCCCACATACGGAAGAAACGTTCGTCGTAAAGCGCGACCGCTTCCGCCTTGCGCGCCACGAAACGCTCGCGCCAATGCCGCAGTGTGTGCGCATAATGCATGGGCAGGATTTCGATATCCTTCACCAGCAGCCCGGATTTCTGGATCGCCGGCAGCACTTCGGCGAGCGAAGGAATATACCCACCCGGGAAAATATATTTTTCGATGAAGGGATTGGTCGCCAGCGCCGGATAGGGCTGGCCGATGGAATGCAGCACCATCACGCCCTTGTCATCAAGCACCTCCGCCACCTTGTCGAAATAGTCGCGATAGTGGGTCGGCCCGACATGTTCGAACATGCCCACGGAGACGATGCGGTCGTATTTCTTCGAAGCCGGCAGATAGCGGTAGTCCTGCAATTCGAAACGGACATTACCGGCAAGCCCGCGTTTTGCCGCACGATCGCGGGAAACGCGCAGCTGTTCCTCGCTGAGCGTGATGCCGGTGACATCTGCACCGGCGCTTTCCGCGATATACATCGCCATGCCGCCCCAGCCGGAGCCGATTTCCAGCACGCTCTGGCCCGGCTCGGTCATCAGCTTGGCGGCAATATGCCGTTTCTTGGCGACCTGCGCTTCATAGAGGCTGATGCCAGGCGGGTTGAAATAGGCGCAGGAATATTGCCAGTCCTCATCGAGGAAGAGATCGAACAGCTTGGCGCTCAGATCGTAATGATGGGCGACGTTGCTCTTGTTGTGGTTGACCGGCAGATGCATCTTGATGCGGGCGGCGATGATGCGCGCCATGCCGCGCCAGACCATGCCGAAGGACAGCGCCTCGCTCAGCGTATTGCCTTTGACCAGCGCGAGGAAATCGTAGATGTCGCCTTCGGCAACCTTCACCCGGCCTTCCATGTACATTTCAGCGAGCTTCAGCGCCGGATCGGCGGCGATCTCCTGCATGGCGGCTTCATCGGTGAAGTCCAGAACCACCTTTTTTCCCGTGCCGTTGCCGAAAGTACGGCTGCCGCCCGGGCTGTTGACGGTGAGATCACCGATCTTGATTATCTTATCGAGAAGAACATGCAGAGACGACGCCATGGCACCCCCAATTGCTAAGTCTCACTTATCAATTTTGCAGACCGTATTCCTTTCGGCACAAGTTTCAAGATAGTCTTATTTCAAAAAAATTGAACGATTTCATCAAGGAAAAAGCCCCGCCGGGGTATGTGGCGAGGCTTTTTGGTAAAAAATCATTTCAACCCAGGGTCAGCGCCGCTTCATGGCTTCAGCCAGCGCGGCGGCAAGCGCACCACCGGTTTGCGACCCCTCGTTGCGCTCTTTCGGTTTTGATGTCGCGTGGCGCATGGCGCTGGCGTTGCCCTTTTCACGCATCGGCTGCGGCGCTGCCTCGCCGCCATCCTTACGCATGGTGAGGCCGATGCGCTTGCGCTTCACATCCACTTCCACGACTCGCACCTTGACGACATCGCCCGCCTTGACGACCTCATGCGGGTCCTTCACGAAACGATCGGCAAGCTGCGACACATGCACAAGCCCGTCCTGATGCACGCCAATGTCAACGAAAGCGCCAAACGCGGCGACATTGGTGACGGTGCCTTCGAGCAGCATGCCCGGTTTCAGATCGGTGATCTCGTCCACACCCTCGGCAAAGGTCGCGGTCTTGAAGCTCGGGCGTGGGTCGCGGCCGGGCTTTTCCAGTTCGGCGATGATGTCTTTTACGGTCGGCAGACCGAATTGCTCGTCGATGAACGTCTTCGGATCAAGCGCCTTCAGCGCGGCGCTGTCGCCCATCAGCGAACGCAGATCGCGGCCGCAGGCGGCAACGATCTTTTTCGCCACGCCATAGGCCTCCGGATGAACCGAGGAAGCATCCAGCGGCTCCTTGCCGTTCGGGATGCGCAGGAAGCCCGCGCATTGCTCGAAGGTGCGCTGGCCGAGGCGCGGCACTTTCAGCAATTCCTTGCGGCTGGCAAAGGGGCCGGTCTGGTCACGATGCGCAACGATGGCATCGGCAATCGAGGTGCCGAGGCCGGAAACCCGCGCCAGAAGCGGCGACGAGGCCGTGTTGAGATCGACGCCGACGGCGTTCACCGCATCTTCAACGACCGCGTCGAGCGAACGGCTGAGACGGCCCTGATCGACGTCGTGCTGATATTGCCCGACGCCGATGGATTTCGGCTCGATCTTCACCAGTTCCGCCAGCGGATCCTGAAGACGGCGGGCGATGGAAACGGCGCCGCGCAACGAAACGTCGAGATTGGGGAACTCCGCTGCCGCCCGTTCCGAAGCGGAATAAACGGATGCACCCGCTTCCGAAACGATGACCTTGGTGGGCTTTGCACCGGAAGCAGAGGCCGGCATCTGCGCCAGAAGGTCGGCCACCAGCTTTTCCGTCTCGCGGCTGCCCGTGCCGTTGCCGATGGCGATCAGCTCGACATTGTGCTTGCGGATGAGCAAAGCGAGTTCCGCCTGCGTGCCGCGCACATCGTTCTTCGGCGGGAAGGGATAGACCGTGCTGGTGTCCAGGAGCTTGCCGGTTCCATCCACGATCGCGACCTTCACGCCGGTACGGATACCGGGATCAAGTCCCATGGTGGCGCGGGAGCCGGCGGGCGCTGCCAGCAGCAGGTCCTTCAGATTGCGGGCGAAGACATTGATCGCCTCCTCTTCCGCCCGCTCGCGCAGTTCGCGCATCAGGTCGAGGGAGAGCGACATGGAAAGCTTCACCCGCCAGGTCCAGCCAGCGACCTCCATCAGCCATTGATCGGCGGGGCCAATATTGCGGATATCGAAGGCGGCGGCGATGCTGCGCTGCGCGGGTTTCACCGGTGAGGGATCATCCGCATCGACATCGATCGTCAGCGTCAGAATTTCTTCGTTCCAGCCGCGCAGCATGGCCAGCGCGCGGTGACCGGGCACCGTTGCCCAGCGCTCGAAATGATCGAAATAGTCGGAGAATTTTTCGCCCGCCGCCTGTTTGCCGTCCACGACCTTGGCGCGGAAGGTGGCGTTCTGGCGCATGTAATCACGCAGGCGGCCAAGCAGATCGGCATTTTCCGTCATGGTTTCAGCCACGATGTCGCGTGCGCCCTCAAGCGCCGCCTTCACATCGGCCACCTCGCCCTGCACATAGGATTGAGCAAGCTTTGCCGGATCGGCAGTGCGGTTTTCCCAGATCGCTTCGGCAAGCGGGCCTAGACCACGTTCGCGGGCGATTTCCGCTCGGGTGCGGCGTTTCGGCTTATAGGGCAGGTAGAGGTCTTCCAGCTCCGCCTTGGTCACGGCCTGCATGATCTTGACCATCAGCTCGTCGGTCATCTTGCCCTGACCGGTGATGGAATCGATGATGGAGGCGCGGCGCGCATTCAGTTCGCGCAGATAGACGAGACGTTCCGAAAGCGTGCGTAGCTGGGTATCATCAAGTCCTCCGGTCACTTCCTTGCGGTAACGGGCGATGAAGGGAACGGTCGCGCCCTCGTCCAGCAGGGCCACCGCCGCCTTCACCTGATCGGCGCGGGCGTTGATTTCGGAGGCGATGAGCGTGGTGAGGCGGGCATTATCTGCGGTCATGAGGTTCTCTGATGTCACATCTGGAGCGGCGAACATAATGTCTGATTGTGGCGTGACAACAAGAGGCGGGAACGATTCCACAGGAAAGGCTCACTTCAAGGGAAAGACGGGCATTTGCGGCGCTTTCTCCTTGACCTTTCGCCCCCCTGCCCTTAACGCCCCTGACACAAGGTTACTGGCGAATTTGCAGGGGTATTGACCATGAAAGTTCTGTTGATCGGTTCCGGCGGACGCGAACATGCGCTGGCGTGGAAAATCGCCCAGTCTCCCCTGCTCGATGAGCTTTATGCCGCTCCAGGCAAT
Organism: Agrobacterium sp. 719_389; assembly: GCF_900188475.1. Lineage (NCBI taxonomy): Bacteria > Pseudomonadati > Pseudomonadota > Alphaproteobacteria > Hyphomicrobiales > Rhizobiaceae > Agrobacterium > Agrobacterium sp. 719_389. The sequence continues at coordinate 140,010 of NZ_FYEM01000005.1, read as the reverse complement.
CCCGGCATCGCCGACCACGCGACACTTGTGCCGCTTGATGTGGAAGACCACACGGCCGTCATCGCCTTTACGAAAGAAAAGGCAATCGACTTCGTTGTCGTCGGCCCGGAAGCGCCGCTGGTTGCGGGTCTGGCGGATGATCTGCGTGCCGCCGGCATCGCCACTTTCGGACCGTCGAAAGCGGCAGCCCAGCTTGAAGGCTCCAAGGGCTTCACCAAGGATCTCTGCGCTCGCTACGATATTCCGACCGGCGCTTACCAGCGCTTCAAGACCGCAGAACCGGCGAAGGACTATGTTCGTGCACAGGGTGCGCCGATTGTCATCAAGGCGGACGGGCTTGCCGCCGGCAAGGGCGTGACCGTGGCCATGACCGAAGCGGAAGCGCTTGCCGCGATTGACGACTGTTTCGACGGCGCCTTCGGCGCAGCTGGCGCCGAAGTGGTGGTGGAGGCCTTCCTCGACGGCGAAGAAGCGAGCTTCTTCTGCCTTTCCGACGGGAAGACCGCTCTCGCGCTCGCCACCGCACAGGATCACAAGCGTGTCGGCGATGGCGATACCGGCCCGAATACCGGCGGCATGGGTGCTTATTCTCCCGCCCCGGTCATGACACCGGCCATGGTGGAGCGCACCATGAAGGAGATCATCGAGCCGACCATCTCGGGCATGGCCAAGGACGGCAATCCCTTCTCCGGCGTGTTTTTCGCAGGCCTGATGATTACCGCCAAAGGCCCGGAACTTATCGAATATAACGTCCGTTTCGGCGATCCCGAATGCCAGGTGCTGATGATGCGCCTGAAAAGCGATCTGCTGCCGATCCTCTACGCCACCGCCACTGGCACGCTGGACAAGGTTGAGGCCGAATGGCGCGACGACGCAGCGCTGACTGTCGTTCTCGCCTCGAAGGGTTATCCCGGCGCTTACGACAAGAATACGCCGATCGCCCATATTCCCGAGGCGAGCGAAGAGGCGAAGGTCTTCCATGCCGGAACCGCGCTGAAGGACGGCGGTCTAGTGGCAACGGGTGGACGCGTGCTGAACGTCACCGCCCTTGGAAAGACGGTGACGGAAGCGCAGGCCCGCGCCTATGCGCTGGCGGACAAGGTGGAATGGGAAAACGGCTTTTGCCGCCGCGATATCGGCTGGCAGGCCGTCGCACGCGAAAAGGCCTGATCCTTAAGGAAAACGGGGTTGGACGCGACTATTTCGTTCAATTTTTACCAAGTTTGCTGACCCGATGGAAACGAAACATCGGTAATACTTGCCGGAATATTGAATGGCGCACTGTGTCTCGATCACGAGGACGCGCCTTCATTTCGGGGGTTTTTCGATGCGTCGTCTTTTTCTGACAGCTGTTATCGCGCTGACCGGCGGGTCGGCAATGGCATCTTCCATCGAATATATAAACGGCGTGCACGTGGCCAATGGCAGCTTCGTTCGTCGCGATTGCGCGGGCTGCCAGCCCGTGAAAGGCAAAGCCGTAACGCAGGATTATGCCATTCCTTCCATTGAGCCGGGCACGCAGCACACGGAAATGCGCGAAGTGGACGGCAAGCGTACCCTGGTGCGCACCGAAGCCTGGCTTGGCGGTGCGCCCGTCACCTTCGTCAGCACCAATCCCGCATGGATGGCGGAAACCTCCAGCACGGCCATCGCGACCTATGACGAGGCGGAGCCCGCGGCACATCCGGCTGAGATGGTTTCGACACCGGCCGGTATCGACGTGACGACGACCACGGCAGCCGTCAAGGAGCTTTCCACCGAAAATGCAGCCGAGCCGGCCAGCGCCTCGGTGATCGGCGCGCCCCAGTTCCCGGATTTCAAATTGCGCGGCAACTGACCGGCCGATGACGCTTTATCATGACGAACGTCAAATAATCGCGTCATCGCTGCATTCCCGAGATGACGCCGCAACCACGCGGGGAATATTGCTTTCTCCGCTGCTTATTCTGCGCATGAAGCCTCATAAAGCTTTCGCTAATTAAATATTTATTCAAATTTTTAGCCGCTAAGTGGGTCTACAGTGCGATGCAGCACAGGATGAGGCCACGGCGCGCACACGCGCTTTTCTGGCCTTTTATCGCGCATCATGCGCCTCTCCCTTCTCTGAAACATCGGTACCGCGCGGCATTTTCAGGCGCGCGATTCCAAACGCTTGTGAGCGCCCATGAAGAACCTTTCCATTTCCCGTCAACTGATCGTTCTCGTGGTGGCCCTGATGGCCGCCTTCGCCGTGGCGACGTTTTACCAGCTGAAATCCGCCACCGACGCCATCTATGAGGAACGCTACGGCATGCTGCGGACGCAGGTGCAATCGGCGATCTCCATCCTGCAATCCTTCAACGACAAGGAAAAGGCCGGAACGCTTTCGCGCGACGAGGCCATGAAACAGGCTTACGCGACTGTCAGCGCCATGCGCTTCACTCCCGACGGCTATCTCTTCGGTTACGACTACGACGTGACGATGAAGTTCCATCCCGATGCCAAGCGCGTCGGCGAAAGCTTCAAGGGCAAGCCTGACAGCAAGGGTTTCGCCTATCGTGACGAGTTGGTGCGGCTTGGCCGCAATGGCGGCGGCCAGACGGATTTCTACGGCCCGAAACCCGGCATGGAAGGCAATGATTACGCCAAGAGCTCCTATGCCCTTGCCTTTGAACCCTGGCAGGTGGTGGTCGTGACCGGCGTTTACATCGATGATTTGAACGCGCAGGTTCGCGGCGATGTGATGAAGGCGCTGTCGATCGGCGCGCTGATCTTCGTGCTGGCGCTTGCCGCCGCTTTCTACGTTATCCGAGGTATCTCGAAGCCGCTCGGCGATATTCACCGCGCGCTTGGCGAAGTGGCCAATGAAAATGTCTCGCTCGCCATTCCCCATACCGGCCTCACCAACGAGGTGGGCATGATGGCGAAGGCCACCGCCTCGCTTCAGGACAAGGTGCGTGAGCGCCACGCCATGCAGCGCCGGGAGGAAGAGCAGCAGCGGCAGCTCAATGCCGAGCGCCAGAACAATCTCGACATGCAGCGCGACGAGGCCGAATTGCAGGCACGCGTCGTCGCTACCATAGGCGAGTCCCTCGAGAAGCTCGCTGGCGGCGATCTGACCGTGCGTTGCGGCGATCTCGGCAATCGCTATGCGGCGCTGCGTGACAATTTCAACGAAGCACTGACCCACCTTGACGCCGCCATGGCCAAGGTGAACTCCAAGAGCATCGATATTGGCGGCTCCAAGGAGGAAATCCGCAAGGCCTCCAACGAGCTGTCGCAGCGCACCGAACGACAGGCCGCCAATCTGGAAGAAACCTCCGCAGCGCTCGACGAGCTGACGGTCGCCGTGCGCCAGACGGCGGAAGGTGCTGCGGATGCCGCCAAGCGCGTCACCACCGTCAGCTCCGAAGCCATGCGCAGCGACCGGGTGGTGGAAGAGGCTATTACCGCGATGAGCGGTATCGAGCAGTCTTCCGACCAGATTTCGAACATCATCGGCGTGATCGACGACATCGCCTTCCAGACCAATCTTCTGGCGCTGAATGCCGGCGTGGAAGCGGCACGCGCAGGTGAGGCCGGCAAGGGCTTTGCCGTGGTGGCGCAGGAAGTGCGCGAACTGGCGCAGAAATCCGCCGCCGCCGCCAAGGAGATCAAGGACCAGATCGCCCGCTCTTCCGCCCAGGTGGAAAATGGCGTGCGGCTCGTCGGCGAGGCCGGCGACGCGCTGAAACGCATCTCCGACCAGATCAAATCCGCCAACGAGATCGTCAGCAAGATCGCCCACTCGGCCGCCGAGCAGGACACGACGCTTCGCTCGATCTCTTCCTCGCTCAACCAGCTCGACGTCGCCACCCAACACAATGCCGCCATGGCGGAAGAAACCACGGCTTCGGCGGAAGCGCTGGCGGTGGATACCGAAGAGCTGCTGAACCTCATCCGCGGCTTCCGCGTCTCCTCCGGCCATCAGCTTCATGGCATGGCGCAGCAGATGCGCATGGCGGGGTGAAACGAACGGTCTCATGCGATTGAAACAAAAATGCCGGGCACAGACCCGGCATTTTTACGTGCTCTCCAACAGGTTCCCCACGCATTCGGCGTCATCCTCGCCTCAAGGGCGAGGATGACGGAGGAGAGTATCAGCACGTTCGGAAACGAGCCATGTCGTGTCTGCGTGGTCTCGTCTCAACGAGAGAGCGCATCCAACCGGTCGATATCGGCAGGTGAAAATACGGCAATACCGGCTTTTTCCAGCAGGGCGGCCGTCACGCCATTGCCTGCGTGCTTGATACCCGAAAACGAACCATCGTAAATCGCAAGCGACCCGCATGACGGGCTGCCGTCGATCAGAAGCGCGTGAGTGCAGCCGTTGGCTTTGGCAAAGGCGGCCGCTTTTTCCGCACCGGCGATAAATTCCGCCGTAACATCGCCGCCGGTCACTTCCAGCACGCGGGCGCGGCCTTCCAGCACATCGAGACCGGAGGCCCCTTTCTCGATTTCCGCCGGCGGACGCGGCACGGGCATGCCGCCGGCCATTTCCGGACAGATTGTCACCAGCCTGCCCTCCTGCCGCCAGCGGTCTATCGCCGGGTGGGAGAAGGGTTTGCCTTTGCCGTCATATCTGACGGGCTGGCCGAGAAGGCAGGCGCTGATGAGGATTTTGGGGGGCGTGTGAGTCATTGGGAAATCATCCTGCGGGGGTCGCGGTCGTAGCTTACCCCCCTCTGCCCTGCCGGGCATCTCCCCCTCAAGGGGGGAGATCGGCAAGAGGCATGCTTCCCGCGACGTTCAATGTAGTTGGTAGGCCGCCGCTGGTCGATCTCCCCCTTGAGGGGGAGATGCCCGGCAGGGCAGAGGGGGGTGAACCGCGCACGCTACCGTCACGGCCGCCCCCCAATTCCCTCACCCGGTAATCTTCGAGAAATCCGCAACCGTTCCGGTCGCCTCGCGGATGGCCTTCAGCAGCGCCAGACGGTTGGCGCGGATGGCCGCATCCTCGTCATTCACGAGCACATCCTCGAAGAACTTGTCGACAGGGGCGCGCAGCGTCGAAAGCGCCTGCATGGCGGAGCGGAAATCTTCCGCCTCGACGGCCTTCGCGGCATCGGCAGAAGCGGTCTTGATCGCCGCGTAAAGCGCCTTTTCGGCATCAAGCTTCAGCAGCTCTTCCGAAACGCCGTCAGCGACCACAGTGCCCTTCTTTTCCTCCGCGGCCAGAAGCTGGGTGGCGCGCTTGGCGCCTGCCAGAAGGTTTCGGCCATCCTCTCCGGTGATGAAGGCGGTGAGCGCCTCGACACGGCGGGCGATCATCAGCAGATCGTCCGACTCCTGCGTCAGCACCGCGTCGATCAGATCGTAACGGGCGCCGAGGTCGCGGAGGTAGACTTTCAGGCGGTCGTGGAAGAAGGAGAGAAGGTCCGCATCCTTCGCAACGCTCAGCAGCGAAAGGCGCACGTTCTTCTCAAGCAGAATGCGCACGACGCCGAGCGCCGCACGGCGCAGCGCAAAGGGGTCCTTCGAACCGGTCGGTTTTTCATCGATGGCCCAGAAGCCGACGAGCGTATCGAGCTTATCAGCCAGAGCAACCGTGATGGCCACCTTGTCCGCCGGCAGGCGGTCGGAGGGGCCCTGCGGCTTGTAGTGATCTTCGATCGCCGCCGCGACGCTTTCATTTTCGCCCTGCAGAGCCGCATATTTGCGGCCCATCAGGCCCTGAAGCTCGGGGAATTCGCCGACGGCTTCGGTGCGCAGGTCGGCTTTCGCGAGCACCACGGCGCGGTCCACCAGCGCAGCATCCGCGCCAACGATCGGCGCAAGCGCCTTCGCCAATTCGCGAATACGCGTCACACGCTCGCCCTGCGTTCCGAGCTTGGCATGGAAGGTAACGTTCAGCGCATCGAGCTTGGCCATGCGCTGGTCGAGCGGCTTTTTGAGATCGAGGCTGAATTTAGCGGCCGAACCTTTGAGCGTTTCCAGATCTGGCAGATCGCCCTGGTCGCGGCTCCAGAAATGGCGGGCATCCGACAGGCGAGCGCGCACGACCTTGCCATTGCCGTGGATGATTTCCTTGCCGCCGTCGCTTGCCTCGATATTCGAGATCAGGATGAAGCGGTTGGAAAGTCCCTCTTCCGCACCCTGCGCGCGGGTGACGAAACACTTCTGGTTGGTCTTGATGGTGAGGCGGATGATTTCCGCCGGGATTTGCAGATAGTCTTCCTCAAAAGTGCCCATCAGCACCTGCGGCCATTCGACGAGGCCAGAAACTTCTTCCAGCAGGCCTTCGTCTTCCACGAGGTCGAGACCATTGGCGAAGGCAAGGTCCTTGGCGTCGTGCAGGATGATGTCCTTGCGGCGCTCGGCATCAAGAATGACCTTCGCCTTTTCAAGGCTGGAGACATAGTCCTCGAAACGGCGCACGGTGATCGGGCCGTGCGCATGAAAACGATGACCATAGGTGACGTTGCCGGCGACAATGCCGTCGATGGCGAAAGGAATGACCTGCGTTTCGTCGTGTTCGGGGCCAAACAGGCAGACGATGGATTGCAGCGGGCGCACCCAGCGCAGGCTTTCCGAGCCCTTGCCTTCAATGCCGCCATAGCTGGAACCCTTCGGCATGGAGGCCGGGCCGGAGCGCATGGATTTCGGCCAGGGAAAGGAGCGGATGATGCCGGGCATCACCTCGGCGATGATCTCTTCCGCCGGGCGGCCGGGTTTGTTGATGATGGCGATATAGAAATCGCCCTTCTTCGGATCGGAAACGACCTGCGCTTCCGAGACATCGTTGAGGCCAGCACCGCGCAGAAAGCCCTCGATAGCCTTTTCATTGGCGTCGGTGCGCGGACCCTTCTTTTCCTCACGCACATCGGCGGAGCGGGCGTTGAGGCCGCGAATATCCAGCGTCAGACGGCGCGGAGTCCAATATTCACGCGCACCCTCATAGGTCAGCCCTCTCTCCACAAGCGCGTCGGTGACGAGTTTCTTCAGATCGCCAGCCGCCTTGCGCTGCATGCGGGCGGGGATTTCCTCGGAGCGGAGTTCAAGCAGAAGATCAGGCATGGGATCAGGACTTTATCTTTGTATCTTTTGTCGGACGATGTATGCCGTGAAAAACGACAGGTCGGCTTAGCAAGCAACGCGGCAAAAGTCACCAAGGCAATCGGTTAAATTACCGCCGGCGGGCGTTACCAGCCGCCGCCGCCACCGCCACCGCCGCCCGAGCCGGAAAAACCGCCGCCGCCACCGCCCGAAAAGCTGGAGCCGGAGGAGCTGACGGGCTGGGGGATGGTGGAAGCGATGGTGCTCGCCATGGAGGTGGAGAACCCGCCGATCCTGTCGCCAAAGCTGCCGTAATTGCTGCCCAAATACCAGCCGGGCGCATAGCTTGCCGCAGCGGCACCGGCAGCGGCTGTCGCAAGCCAGGTCTCGAAAGTGCGGCTCCACGGTTTTTCGACGCCGAGCGCCACCGCATAGGGCAGCAATTTCTCGAAATGCTGCGGCGACATGGCGGGGGCGCCCGCCGTATTCATCCGGTCCTTTTCCGCCAGCGTCAGATAGGTTCGGAGACCTTCGATGCCATCCATCAGCTTGCGGCCGAGCGGCGTCGGCGCGCCCATCAGGAACAGGAAAAGCGCATTTGTGAGCACGATGCCGCCGATAGCGGCCAGAGCCAGCGACTTGGTGTCATGTGTCACATCCAGCAGGATTTGCGTGGCGATGCCGCCAATGGCGGAAAAGGCCACGAAACCGGCAAAAGCCAGCATGACAATACCGCCAATGCGCTTGCGCAGCGGTGCACCGCGCGAGAACTGCCGGCCGATGCCGATCGACAGGATGCTGAAAAAGAAGGCGAAAAAGCCGAAGACCAGAATGGCGGCAATGGCGCTTTCATCGAGATCACCGAACACCAGCGTCGCAACGATGATGGCGATGCTGAGGAAAATGCCGAAAACGATGTAACCGGCATTGCTGCGATAATATTTGCCGCGATGCTCTTTTTCTATCGCCGCGCGGAACTGCGTTCCGACCTTTTCGACTTCCGCACCATGGGCCTTGTCGATGGTCAGCGTCTCGCCCGCGCCGCCGATGGCGGAGAGCAGCGTCTTCTGCCCGGTTGGCAGATCGGCAGCGGTTGCCTTTTCCGTGCGCCTGATGACGATGGCGTTCTTCAGGTCTTCCAGAACGACGAAACCCTTGACCGCGAGATCAAGTGCCGAGGCGGACAGCGCCGTCCAGCCCGCACCGGAAAAACCCCTGTTATCGACGTAGTTGACCAGAGCCGGAGAAAGCCCCTCCGGCGCATCCCAGCGCGGCACGACCACGCCCTTGGCGGGATCACGGCCCACGGCGAACCAGGCTCGCAGGTAATAAAGCAAAATGGCGAAAAGGCCGCCGCCCGAAAGCAGGATGGCCAAGTTATCGCGCAGCCACCAGCCCGCCTCCTGTGAGGAATCGGGGGCAGCGATGGCGCCCTTGGGCAGCTTGACGGCAACCGTCATGCCCTCGCCCACCGAAAACGGGCGGGTGGAGGCGAAGAACACCTCGTTGCCTTCGTTCAGAACCCGCGCATCCTTGCCCTTCGCACCCAGCGGCCCGGTGAAGACGGCGGTATCCGTTGCCTTCACGCCCTCCGGCAGAGTGATGGTCGCGGAAATCTCGCCCATCGGGAACTGCCAGCCATTGCCGGTGACGTTCCAGGTCAGTTCGTCATAATCGCTGAAATAACGGATCTGCCGGGCGGTGGTGTAGGTGATCTGGAAGATATGCTCGCCGGTCGGCAGAAAACGGTCGGCGCTGCCGGTATAGATACGGATGCCGCCATCGATATTCTCGGTGCGCCAGTTTTCCGGCGCGCCGTCCCGCTCCACCGACACGACGTTGAAATCCACCTTGGTGCGGCGGTTATTCGCATCCAGCGCATAAAGCGGGAAATCTCGGAAGATGCCGCGTTTGATGTTCTGGCCTTCGGCGCGGGCGGTGATGGTTTCCGTCACCGTCAGCTTGCCGTCCGCCGCCACCTCGATGACGGAATGGTAGGAGCGGATGAATTCCTCCGCGAAAGCCGGGAAGGCCGCGCCCAGGAAGACGAGCAGCGCGAGAAGTCTTGCGGCGATGGTCTTCACGGGCGGTCCCTCCTCAATGGCTCAGTGCTGCGGCTCGGCAGCGCTTTCCTTTTCGGTATAGTCGACGCCCAGCGAGGCGAGCGCCTTCCAGTAACCGGGATAGGTCTTGCCCACGCAGGCCGGGTTCTGGATGGCGATGCCGCCAATCTTCAGCGCCGCCAGCGCAAAGCTCATGGCGATGCGGTGGTCGGCAAAGGTATCGATGGAGGCATCGACCGTCTGGCCTGCGAGCGCCGGATCGGAATGCACGATCAGGTCGTCGCCTTCTTCATGCGCGAGACCGTCGCGAATTTCGTTGAGGCCGAGCGAGACGGCGCGGATGCGGTCGCATTCCTTGACGCGCAGGTTGGCGATGCCGACGAAACGCACCGGCGTCTCGTTGAAGGCAGCAAGAACCGCAATGGTCGGAATGGCGTCCTGCATCTGGGAACCGTCGATTTCGGCGGGCAGATGCGGAAACTTGGCCATGACATCATAGGCCTTGGCATCCGGCTGGGTGAATTTATCGGCGGGCGTGCCGATGTCGATCGCACCGCCGGTCAGAAGCTCCGCGCCCCAGAGATAGGTAGCGGCGGAAGCATCCGGTTCGATGTGGAAATCGGTCGCCGTATAACCGGTCGGATGTACGCGCCAGATGGCGTTGCTCACCCGTTCAACCTTTGCACCGAAGGCTTCCATGGCTGATGTGGTGAGATCGATATAGCCCTTCGCGCCGATTTCTTCGCCCTTGAGGATGATATCGACAGGCTTGTCGCCGCAGGCGGCCGCCATCAGAAGTGCCGACACATACTGGCTGGAGAGGTTGGCGTCGATGGTGACGCTGCCCTTCGGGAAGCCCGTGCCCTTGCCGCAGACGGTGACGGGCGGGCAACCGGTCGGCGCTTCGGCTTCGACGCCGAGGGAGCGCAGGGCTTCCACCAGCGGCATGATCGGGCGTTTGCGCATGTGCTCGTCGCCATCGATGATGACGGCGCCATCCACAAGTGCGGCGGCAGCGGTGAGAAACCGCGTGGCGGTGCCGGCATTGCCGAGGAAAAGCGGCTTTTCCGGCTGCTGCAGTACACCCGTGCCTTCCACCACGAAGGTGGTGGCATCAGGCTCGGTGACCGTGACGCCCATCTCGCGCAGGGCTTCGGCCATATAAAGCGTATCATCGCTTTTCAGCGCGCCGGTCAGGTGGCTTTTGCCCTTGGCGAGGCCAGCCAGGAGAAGCGCGCGGTTGGTGATGGATTTGGAGCCGGGCGGTTCGACCTTACCGGAAAGCGGGTGGCCGGGCGGGGTGATGGTCAGTTCGATCATGATTGTCGTCTTGTCAAAGAATGCGGCGAAGAGCCGGATTATCGGAATTTGAACGGGAGGTTTTAAGCCGCCGGAGAAGCAATGCGCTTAGAATTTCACGGTCGGCACGGCGCGGTCGGCCGGGTTTTCGATCTCGAAATAAGGCGCCTTCGCAAAACCGAACTGGCCGGCCACCAGATTGGACGGGAAGCTTTCCACCTTGACGTTCAGATCGCGCGCAGCGCCGTTGTAATAACGGCGTGACATCTGGAGTTCGCCTTCGATGGTTTCGAGCGACCGCTGCAATTCCAGAAAATTGGTGTTGGCCTTGAGATCGGGATAGGCTTCGGCCAGTGCAAAGAGCTTGCCGAGCGCCTGCGACAGCAGGCCTTCCGCCTGGGCACGGCCTTCGACATCGCCAGCCGGCACGGCCTGCGCCCGGTTGCGCATGGCGATCACTTCCTCGAAGGTGCTCTTTTCATGCGCCGCGTAACCCTTCACGGTCTCGATGAGGTTGGGGATGAGATCGGCGCGGCGTTTCAGCTGCACGTCGATGCCCGACCACGCCTCTTCCTTCATCTGCCGCGCCTTGACCAGCCCGTTATAGATGAAGACGACATAAAGCGCGATTGCCGCGATGATTGCCAGCGTGATGAACATGAATTGCGATTCCCAGCTTCGTTGCGCGCACGATAGCCGCTCATTACCGCAAAGTCATGAGGCTTCGGTCATTCTCTGCGTTTTTGCCCGAGACACGCCGCGGGGAGCAAGCATCCGTTATTTATAAAAGACTGTGCAATACAATCTCAGGCCGGATGTCTTGCGTACAAAAAGAGTATGGGAGGCAAGCTTGTAGCCGCGCTCGGCCCAATAGTTCTTGTTTTCTTGCAGGTGGTTCCAGCCGTCTATAACCCAGTCGCGCATTTCCGTGTTGCGCGTGTAGTGCATACGAACGAGCGCGCTGCCCACATCGAGAGAGCGCTGGCCGCTATCCTTGCAATCCATGCGGGTGACGATCATTCCGAAAGAGCGCAGCTTGTCGGCACGGGCAAAGGCTTCCTTGCCGCTCATCCACTCTGTCGTTTCCGCAGCCGCGCTGTTGCCGAGAATGGATCCGAGTGTAAGCACAAATAAAAAACAGAAATTTCTAATATTATTCACGGTTAAACCCATCGCTATATTCAGCATACCAATCCACACAAAATAAAAGGCCGTCAAGAACGGCCTTTCAAATTCATCAAAACTTTGGACAAGAGCTTACCACCAAAAATCAGGCAGCCCGGTTCCAGTTCAGCCCGCCCGCATCCGTCAGCAGGAAGGCCTCGCCGCAGGATTTCGCCAGCGTGCGCACGCGCAGGATATAGCTCTGCCGCTCCGTTACCGAAATTACACCGCGCGCATCCAGAAGGTTGAAGACATGGCTTGCCTTGATGCACTGATCATAGGCCGGGAACACGCATTTATGCAGGCGCTGATTGTCGTTATCACCGGGCGCACCGGCAGCGAGAAGCGCCAGGCACTCCTTTTCGGCGTCGATGAAATGGCGATGCAGCATGGCCGTATCGGCAAATTCGAAATTATGGCGGGAATATTCCTGCTCGGCCTGCAGGAAGACGTCGCCATAGGAAATCTTCTCTTCACCCTCGCGGCCGTTAAAATTCAGGTCGTAGACATTGTCGACGCCCTGAACATACATGGCGAGGCGTTCCAGACCATAGGTCAGCTCGCCCGCAACCGGCGAGCATTCGATGCCGCAAACCTGCTGGAAGTAGGTGAACTGCGACACTTCCATGCCGTCGCACCAGCATTCCCAGCCGAGCCCCCAGGCGCCGAGCGTCGGGCTTTCCCAGTCGTCTTCAACGAAGCGAACGTCATGCAGCAGCGGATCAAGGCCGATGGCCTTCAGCGAACCGAGATAGAGTTCCTGCAGGTTGGAAGGGTTGGGCTTCAGAATGACCTGATACTGGTAATAATGCTGCAGGCGGTTGGGGTTTTCACCGTAACGGCCGTCAGACGGTCGGCGCGACGGCTGCACATAGGCAGCCTTCCACGGCTTCGGGCCGAGTGCGCGAAGGGTCGTGGCCGGATGAAACGTACCCGCGCCCACTTCCATATCGTAGGGCTGCAACACCGCGCAGCCCTTGTCGGCCCAGTAGTTGTGCAGCGTCAGGATAAGCGCCTGAAAGGAACGCTTGGGGTTCATATGGTCTGGAATATCGGTCATTGCAGTCATCGCGGCGTTAGGAGGACAAGTAAGCATTGACTTACTTCGGATGCGGACTGGTGCCACGGCATGGCGAAGGGGTCAAGGATTTATGCGCTTCGACGCCGGCTTACGCCTCGTCGTCGCGCTTCACGCGGTACTCACCGGTTTCGGGGTCCTTGATCAGCGTGCCAATGGCGCCGGTTTCGCGTTCCTTCTCGCGCTGTTTCGATTTCGCGGAAAGCTTTTCCGCATCGCGGACGAAGCGGCGGTAAAGGATGACGGATCCCACCACCAGAAGAATAATTGTAATAAGCTGCGCCATAAGGCCCTATTCCTGCGACATCATAGACCGAAACGCGACCACAATGCCTTTTCTTCGGCGACCTCCGCAAGCCCCGAGACGGCGCCTGCCGCGAGGCTTTCGGCATTGAGGCCGAGCGCCGTATTCACGCCGGGCACTTTTTTGCCGAACAGCGAACGCCCGCCGCTGACGAGCTGGAGCTTGACCTTTTCACCGTAACGGCGGCGCAGAATCTCGCGCATGTCGCCCAGCCCGTCGATCAGGCCGAGGTCGAGACCACGCATGCCGGTCCAGAACAGGCCGGAGAAGATCGCCTGATCGTCCTTCAGCTTCGAGCCGCGGCGCATCTTGACCATGTCTATGAAAACATTGTGGATTTCGACCTGAAGCGACTTCAGGTAGTCGATATCGCCTTCTTTTTCCGGCTGGAAGGGATCAAGGATGACCTTGTTCTCGCCGGCGGTGTAGACGCGACGCTCGACGCCGAGCTTCTTCAGCATTTCCGGAAAACCGAAACCGCCCGAGACGACACCAATCGAACCGACGATGGAGGTGGGATCGGCGATGATCTCGTCGCCGGCAAGTGCGATCATATAGCCGCCGGAGGCTGCAACGTCCTCCACGAAGATCAGGACCTTCTTTTCCTTCTCCTCGGCAAGCTGGCGGATGCGGTTATAGATCATCCTCGCCTGCACCGGCGACCCGCCGGGCGAGTTGAGCGAAATGGCGACGGCCGGCGCATCCTTGACGGCGAAGGCCTTCTCCAGAAGGGTTGCGTAGGAGGCGAGATTGAGCGCGGGGCGGAACTGGTTGCCGCCGGCCATGATCGCGCCATGCATGCGCACGACCGGGATGACGAGCTCTTTTTTACGAAAGCGTTTCGGCACCAGATACTTCAGAAAACCCACTATTCAATCCTCGCAGCATTTATCCGTTCGTCACGGATGTATGTATCGCCCCGCAAAACACAATGGTTTGCGGCTGGCGGAACCGCGATATTTATGGCGCGGGCCGGATTGCCCTTACATTACGCGAATAGGCGACGCGGCCATTGTTCAGGTCATCCACGAAGGGGGTGAAGGCGTGACTGCCGCTCTCATGCATGATGAGCGGTGCGCGGAAGGACAGCCGCGCGCGTGAACCCTTGATGGCGGTGACGAGCATGCGCACCGCGTCCTCACGGGCACGCGGATGGATAAGGGTGATTTCGAGGCCACCGAAACGGCTGCCACAGGCGGCAATGATCGCCGCCACCGATTGAGGCCTTGAAATCAGGGAAAGCTGCCCGCCCGAAACCATGATCGCACCCGCGGTCCTGATCCAGTCTTCAAACAGACCCTCCGTCATGGCGTGGGCCTCGGCTTTCAGGGCATCCGGCGTGCGGCGGTCGCCTGCGTCATTATAGGGCGGGTTCATGATGACGTGGTGGAAATAGTCATCCGGCAATCCCGCCTCAATGCGTGCTTTCGCTCGCAGGGTCACATCAGCCTCGCGCACGCTGACACGGGCGGAAAAAGCAGCATTTTCGGGCAATTCGAGACTGCGGCGGGCAAATTCTACCATTTCCGGCGAGCGCTCGTAGAGCGTCACATCGGCCTTCTGGAGCCGCGCTGCGACCGCCATGCCGGCGGCGCCGGCTCCGGCGCCGAGATCGGCAACCCGGCAGGCGCGGTCATCGGCCACAAGCGAGGCAAGCAGCATGGCGTCCATTCCGGCCCGGTGCCCCCTGCCCTTCGGCTGGATGATGTGAAACCGGCCCCGGTGAAAGGCGTCGATCGTTTCGGAAATGCCGTCGCCCACCGCCGTTCAAGCCTCTTCGTTGCGCAACTCGTCGCCCAGCCCGGCATCGATGAGAATGCGGCGGGCCTGATCCGCGCGATCTTCCTCCACCAGAAACCGACGAGGCAGAAGGCCGAGCGATCCCTCCAGAATACTCATCGCCTGATCGGCAATGAGGCAATGGATGCCGGCATCCTTCATCAGGCTTTCCGCGAAGGACAGAAGTACGGCATCGTTGGTACGGATCAGTTCACGCATGGATAAGCCCTAAATTCCCATCTTTTTGAATGGCTAGCGGCAATTCGCCCCTTGCCGCGCAAGGCGTCAGTTTTTATTGTCGAATTCAAATTCGAACTGGAGTCCTGTCCCTTGGGCGTCGTCATACCGCTTGAAGAAAGCAAAAACAAACTCGCATCCGTCAAGCCGCTTGTCGACCTGACCCGCCCCGACATGGAACGGGTGAACCAGCTTATCCTTTCCAAGGCCGGTTCCGATGTCCAGATGATACCCGAAGTGGCCAATCATCTCATCTCCTCTGGCGGCAAGCGCCTGCGGCCGATGCTGACGCTCGCCTCGGCCTCGATGTTCGGTTACGAGGGCGACAACCACGTCAAGCTCGCCACCAGCGTGGAATTCATGCATACGGCGACGCTTCTGCATGACGATGTGGTCGATGAGAGCGATCTGCGCCGCGGTAAATCCACCGCCCGCACCATCTGGGGCAACCAGGCGAGCGTTCTCGTCGGCGACTTCCTGCTCGGCCAGGCGTTTCGCATGATGGTCGATGTCGGCTCTCTCGATGCGCTCGACGTGCTCTCCACCGCCGCCTCCGTCATCGCCGAGGGCGAGGTGCTGCAGCTTTCGGTCGCCAAGAACATGGAAACGACCGAAGACGATTATCTGCAGGTGATTCGCGCCAAGACGGCCGCCCTTTTCGCGGCGGCGGCGGAAGTCGGCCCCATCGTCGCGAAGACCGACAAGGCGACCCGCAGCGCGCTGAAATCCTACGGCATGAATCTCGGCCTTGCCTTCCAGCTGGTCGACGATGTTCTGGATTACGGTGGAAAGTCCGCCGATCTCGGCAAGAATACCGGGGACGATTTCCGCGAAGGCAAGATCACGCTGCCGGTCATTCTGTCCTATCGCCGCGGCACGCAGGATGAGCGCGCTTTCTGGCGCACCGCCATCGAAAAAGGCGAAAGCAGCGACGAGAACCTCGAAAAGGCGCTTGGGCTGATCACCAAATATAACGGTCTTGGCGATACGATCGGCCGCGCCACGCATTACGGAACCATTGCCCGTGACGCGCTCGCGCCGCTGCCGCAGAGCCCGTGGAAAGATGCGCTTCTGGAAGTGATCGACTTCTGCATCGAGCGTCTGAACTGACGCCGGAGGCCGGGCGAACGGCGGATGGAAAAGACCATCCGCCCGAGGGTCCGGGTCAGCTTCTCCGCAAGGCGTGATTGTGGCCGGGGCCATAATTTCTTGCGGCGTTGCTTCAAAAAAGCCATTCTATCGTGACCAACAATGGAAACTGATTTTTCCGTGCTTCTGCACAAAGGCAAAGGTTCCCTCATGCGGCGTAAACCAGCACTCCGTCTTCTCTGCAGCGCGGCTCTCGCCGCTGCTCTCGCAATCGGCGCGGGTGCAAGCCCCGGCTTTGCGGAGACGAAGGCGACACCGGAAGACAAAGCCGTCACTTTCGATCCCGGCAAGGTAAATACCTTCTCCGGCGCCTTCCTCGCCGGGCGCAATGCCGATGTCGATCAGGACTATCCGACCGCGATTTCGCTCTACAAGAAGGCGCTGGAATTCGATCCGGCCAATTCGGAAATCCGCCAGCGGCTGATGATCGCCGAACTTCTGAGCGGCAATTTCGAAGCCGGCGCCAAGATCGCCGATTCGATGAAGGACGATAGCTCGGTGGAGCGCGTCACGACCATCGTGCGCGGTCTGGACGCCATCAAGGACAAGGAATTCGCCAAGGCCGAGAAGATCCTGAAATATGCGGGCCCGAACGATCTCGACCGCATGGTCAACACGCTCTTGACCGCCTGGGCGCGCGCCGGTTCCGGCAAGCCCAAGGAAGCGCTGGCGCTCGTCAACAATATGAAGGGCCCGGGCTGGATTTCGATCTTCCAGAAATATAATGCGGCGGCCATCGCCCTTGTTTCCGGCAATACTGAAGCCGCCCGCAAGAGCCTGAACGAAGCGGTGACGGACCGCGAAGGCGGGGCAACCGCCTCCGACACCTATATGCGTGCGGTCATGGCGCTTGCCCGGCTCGAAGCTTCCGCCGGCAACAAGCAGAAGGCGCTGGACGCGATTGCGGTCGGCGACACTTTCGCGCCGAATTACGCGCCGCTGAAAGCGCTTCGTCAGTCCATCGAAAATGGTGAGAAGCCGGAGCAGCAGATCACCAATGCCGTGGAAGGCGCCGCCAGCGTCATGTTCTCCATCGCCGGCGCGTTGAACCGCGAAGGCGCCGAAGAGATCGTGACGCTTTATCTGCAGACGTCGCGCGCGCTCGATCCCAAGAGCCCGGATACGCTCATCCTTCTCGGCGGCCTTTCTGAAGCCCTGAAACAGCCTGACCGCGCCATTGCGTTCTACCGCGAGGTGCCGAAGGATTCCCCGATGTATCGCATCTCCGAGCTGCAGCTCGGATTGACGCTTGCGCAGACGGGCAAGGTGGATGAGGCGCGCAAGCATCTCAAATCCCTGCTCGAATCCGATCCGAAGGACATCCGTTCCTATCTCGCCTATGGCAGCGTGCTTTCCGACGCCAAGGACTACAGGGCGATGGCCGAAAACTACGACAAGGCCATCGAGGTGATCGGCTCCGTGCCGCAGAAATCCGACTGGACGGTCTTCTTCCAGCGCGGCATCGCCTATGAGCGGCTGAAGGAATGGGACAAGGCCGAACCGAATTTCAAGCGGGCGCTGGAGCTGAACCCCGAGCAGCCGCAGGTTCTGAACTATCTGGGTTATTCCTGGGTGGACAAGGGTATCAATCTCGATGAAGCCATGAAGATGATCAGCCGCGCGGTCGAGCTTAGGCCGAATGACGGCTATATCGTCGATTCGCTCGGCTGGGCGCATTATCGCCTCGGCGCTTTCGATGAGGCGGTAACCGAACTGGAACGGGCAATCGAGCTCAAGGCAGGCGACCCGACCATTAACGACCACCTGGGTGACGCCTATTGGCGCGTTGGCCGCAAGATCGAGGCGGTCTATCAATGGAACCGCGCCCTGATCGGCGACAATGATGATGTGGACAAGGCCAAGGTGAAGGAAAAGATCGCCAACGGCCTGCCGCCGGTGGAGAAGGACGCCGAAAATACCGCCAAGAAGGATGCAGCGCCGCAACCGCCGGCTCCTCCTGCCCCGGCGGCCCCTGCTCCGGACAAGAAATCCTGACGCCATATGCCGACGCAGGGCATCACCGGGGCGGCTGAGACAATCGAGGCGGCCCCGGCCAAGATCAATCTGGCGCTGCATGTGACCGGCCAGAGAGCGGATGGGTATCATCTGCTTGAAACGCTGGTGACCTTCACCGAAGCCGGCGATACGATCCGCATCCGCGACGCCGATGCCGACAGTTTCTCCATCTCAGGCCCCTTCGGCGATCTTCTGCGCGCCGGTGATGGCGGCGACAATCTCGTCACCCGCGCCAGAGATTTGTTGCGCGATAGACTTGTATCGACGGGTCGGCCAGCACGCCCGGTCGCCATTCACCTTGAAAAGAACCTGCCGGTGGCATCAGGCATCGGCGGCGGTTCGGCGGACGCGGCGGCGACGCTGCGAGGGCTTTTGCGGCACTGGCGCGCCGGGGTGGCGCCGGATGCGCTTTCCTCCATGGCCCTGAAGCTTGGAGCGGATGTGCCGATGTGCCTTGAGAGCCGACCCCTGATCGCGCGCGGCATCGGCGAGGACATTGAACCGGTCACCAATTTGCCGGAACTGTTCCTGGTTCTGGCCAATCCGCTGAAGGCCGTCTCTACACCGGAGATTTTCCGGCGATTGCAGAACAAGGCCAATCCGCCCCTGCCCGCCCATGCGACAATTGGCTGGATGGATTTTCTCGCCCGGAGCCGTAACGATCTGCAACCACCAGCGCAGGCGCTGCTTCCGGAAATCGGGGAGATTGCCGGGTTACTCTCGCAGGAAGGTGCTGCGCTTGTCCGCATGTCCGGTTCGGGTGCAACCTGTTTCGGGATTTTTCATTCCCTTGAAGCGGCCCTGATAGCGCAAACATCGCTTCGAAAGAAACGCCCCGGCTGGTACTTTCAGGCGACTCGGACCATTTGAGGATTAGGCTATGGCAGGCGAACGACCCTTCATCCCCTTGGGCATTGCGGTTTTGACCGTTTCGGACAGCCGCACGCTGGAGAATGACAAATCCGGCGATACGCTCGTCGCAAGGCTGGAAGATGCGGGCCACAGGCTGGCCGCCCGCGCCATCGTGCCTGATGACAGGGAAGCGATTGCCGGCACCGTGCGCGAATGGACGCTCTCTGAAGGCGTGGATGTGGTCATCACGACAGGCGGCACCGGCTTTACCGGTCGCGATGTGACGCCAGAAGCGCTGGAACCGCTGTTCGAAAAGCGCATGGACGGGTTTTCCGCCCTTTTCCACCGCATCTCCTATGACAAGATCGGCACCGCCACCATCCAGTCACGCGCGACCGGCGGCGTGGCGAACGCGACCTTCATATTTGTGCTTCCCGGTTCTCCGGGGGCGTGCAAGGATGCGTGGGACGGTATTTTAAAAGCCCAGCTCGATTATCGCCACCTGCCCTGCAATTTCGTGGAGATCATGCCGAGGCTCGATGAGCATTTGAAGCGCGGGGCTGGGGGCGTTTAGATCAGCGGACCGGAGGGGCGTGGGGCTTACCCCCCTCTGCCCTGCCGGGCATCTCCCCCTCAAGGGGGGAGATCGGCAAGAGGCCCGCTTGTCGCTTCACTCTCAAGCTTCAAGATGGACGAAACATCGCCGCAGATCGATCTCCCCCCTTGAGGGGGAGATGCCCGGCAGGGCAGAGGGGGGTAAGCCCCACGCATCTTCGGTCCGCTACGTGGCCAAAACCCCATCACGCCAGATATTTCTTGAAGAACTCCGTCGTCCGGCCCCAGGCGAGATCGGCCGCCGCCTTGTCGTAGCGCGCCGAGGACGTGTCATTGTTGAAGGCGTGGTTGACGCCGTCATAAACGAAGATTTCGAAGGTCTTGCCGTTTTCCTCCAGCGCCTTCTTGTAGGCGTCGATGCCGGCATTGATGCGCTCGTCGAGACCCGCATAATGCAAAAGCAGCGGCGCCTTGATGGCAGGCACATCGGCCGCCGGGGCCTGCTGGCCGTAATACGCGACACCCGCATTCAAACCTGCCGACTTCGTGGCGAAACGATTGACCAGCCCGCCGCCCCAGCAGAAACCGACTGCACCGACCTTGCCATTCGCCCCCTGCCTTGCCGCCAGCCACACCCGGCCCGCTTCGGCATTGGCGACGGTCGCATCCATGTCGAGGCCGCTGAACATCTGCCGCGCCTTCTCCTCATCGGCGGGCGTGCCGCCCTGCGGCGAGAGGAAATCGACCGCAAGCGCCCGGAAACCGGCAAGCGCCACCCGTCTGGCGACGTCACGGATATGATCGTTCAGACCGCGGTTTTCATGAATGACGATGACCGAGCCAATGGGACCTGATGCCGATTTCGGCGTAACGAGGTAACCCTTCATCTCGCCGGCGGGGCCGGGATATGTCACATCTTCCACAACGATCCCCGCATCATCGGGTGCTACGATTGCCGCATGGGCGCTGTTGGCGGAAAGCAGCGGGGCGATTGCGGCTGCCGCCGCGCCGGAGCCGGCCAGCACGGTGAGCTTTTCCATGAATTTGCGACGGTCGAGGCTGAGATGGGTATATTCATCGTAAGCGTCGATCATGGCCTGCGTAATCTTGGGCTTGTCCATCGCTCTATCCTCCTTGAACGCTCGGATGCGGAAGGATAGCGCAGATCGCAGGGTGGGGAACGAGGCGGGCGGAGGCGGCGTCACACATTTGCGTGACCGCCGCCTCCGGTTTTTCACATCAGGCGGCGAGGTCCACGACAATACGGCCGTCGATCTTGCCCTCTTCCATGCGATGGAAGATATCGTTGATGTTTTCGAGCTTGTCCCACGAGAAGTGGGCGGCCACCTTGCCTTCTCCGGCAAAGGTCAGCGCCTCCTCCAGATCCTGCCGTGTGCCGACGATGGAGCCACGCACCGTGATGCGCTTCAGCACCGTGTCGAAAACCGGAATGGAGATGAAGCCCGGCGGCAGGCCGACAAGCGCCATCGTGCCCTTGGAGCGCAGGAAACCGTAAGCCTGTTCCATGGCCTTCGGCGACACCGCCGTCACCAGCGCGCCGTGGACGCCGCCGGTCGCCTTCTGCACCTGCTCCACCGCGTCAGGGGCGCGGCCATTGACGATGACATCGGCACCGAGCTTTTTCGCAAGCGCCAGCTTGTCGTCGAAAATATCGGCGGCAACGACATGCATGCCCATGGCCTTCGCATATTGCACGGCCATGTGGCCAAGCCCGCCAATGCCTGAAATGACCACCCATTCACCGGGCCTGACTTCGGTTTCCTTCAGACCCTTATAGACGGTGACACCGGCGCACAGCACGGGCGCGGCAGGGCCGAATTCCAGATTATCCGGCAGGCGGCCGACGAATTTCGGATCGGCAAGGCCATATTCGGCAAAGCTGCCGTTGACGGAATAGCCTGAGTTCTTCTGGCTTGGGCACAGTGTCTCCCAGCCGGTACGGCACGGAATGCAGCATCCGCAGGCTGTGTAGAGCCACGGCGTGCCGGCGCGGTCGCCTTCCTTGATGCCGGTAACGCCGGCACCAATCTTGGCGACATAACCGACCCCTTCGTGGCCGGGAATGAAGGGCGGGTTGGGTTTCACCGGCCAGTCACCCGTTGCGGCGTGCAGGTCGGTATGGCAAATGCCCGTCGCCTTGTAGTTGATGAGAATCTGACCGGGACCGGGATCCGTTATCGCCACTTCCTCAATGGTCAGCGGTTTTCCAAATGCGCGGACAACCGCCGCCTTCATTGTCTTAGCCATGACATACTCCCTAATCTCTGTCCGCCAGAAATCCTCGACGGCAGGCGGAGATTAGCGGGGATGAGGCGTCATGGAATTGACCCATCGCAAATCGGAGCATTTTGCGAGGCGGGATTGTCTCACTTATGAGGCAACCTCACGGTGCTGATTTATTCCAGCGCCAACCATATGGCGAGCCATGCCCACAGGCAGACGACCAGCGCAAAGCCGATGCCGAACAATGCGCCGCGATGACGCAGGCGGTTGCTGGTGACATGGACATAGGAGTGGGCGTAGCGCGAGAGCACGAACAGCCAGGCCAGCACGATGGTGACGATATTGTCCGCATCGGTGATGTAAAGCAGCAGGCAGGCGATGTGAAATAGGACGGGAAGTTCGAACTGGTTGGCGATATTGCGGTTCACCAGATAGCTTTCCCGCGCTTCCTCGCTCTTGTCGCGAAGCCGGATGGCCGATTCACGATCCGTGAAGGTGTATTTCTTGCGACGGTAGAGCAGTAGTGCGTAAAGCCAGAAAACGAGAAAGACATGGGCGATCATCGGCCAGAACATTGCGGTCGTTGGTGACATGCTTTCTCCTCCAATCATGAAAACGCTCCCCGATCCGGCGTGAATCGGGGAGCGCCAAATACAATTATCCTTTTACGGATTCGCCTCGAAAGATCAAACTGCGCCGGGGTAGTTCGGGCTTTCGCGGGTGATCGTCACGTCATGGGCGTGGCTTTCACGCAGGCCGGCGCTGGAGATGCGCACGAAGGTGGCGCGCTCCTGGAATTCCTTGATGTTGCTGCCGCCGACATAACCCATGGCGGCTTTCAGGCCACCGGCCAGCTGGTGCAGGACGCCGGAAACCGGACCCTTGTAGGGAACCTGACCTTCGATGCCCTCGGGAACGAGCTTCAGCGTATCGCGCACTTCCGCCTGGAAATAACGGTCTGCCGAGCCGCGCGCCATGGCGCCAACGGAGCCCATGCCGCGATAGGCCTTGAAGGAACGGCCCTGATAGAGGAACACCTCACCCGGGCTTTCATCCGTACCGGCCAAAAGCGAGCCGATCATGACGGCGGAGGCACCGGCGGCGATCGCCTTGGCCAGATCGCCCGAGAACTTGATGCCGCCATCGGCGATAACGGGAATGTCAGCCGCATTGGCCACCTCAACCGACGACATGATGGCCGCGAGCTGCGGAACACCGACACCGGCGACGATGCGGGTGGTGCAGATGGAACCGGGGCCGATACCGACCTTGACGCCATCGGCGCCGGCATCGATCAGCGCCTTGGTGCCGTCAGCGGTCGCGACATTGCCGGCAATGATGCGAACCGAGTTCGACATCTTCTTGACCACCGAAACGGCATCGAGCACGCGCTGCGAATGGCCATGCGCCGTGTCTACGACCAGAAGATCGACGCCGGCGTCGATGAGGCGCTCGGCGCGCTCGATGGCGTCAGCGCCGACGCTGATGGCGGCTGCGGCGCGAAGGCGGCCCTGCGCATCCTTGGTGGCGTTGGGGTTCAGCTGCGACTTCTCGATATCCTTGACGGTGATGAGGCCGACGCAATTGCCTTTTCCATCCACCACCAGCAGTTTTTCAATGCGGTGCTTGTGCAGCAGGCGACGGGCTTCCTGCTGATCAACGCTGCTTTCCTTGACCGTGACCAGATTTTCGCGGGTCATCAGTTCATAGATCTTCTGCTGCGGATCGGAGGCGAAGCGCACGTCGCGGTTGGTCAGAATGCCAACGAGGCGACCGTTCTTGTGGCCGCCGGAACCGCCGTTTTCAACCACCGGAATACCGGAAATGCCGTGCGCCTTCATCAAGGCCTGTGCTTCTGCAAGCGTCGCATCCGGGCCGATCGTGACCGGGTTGACGACCATGCCGCTTTCGAACTTCTTCACCTGCCGGACTTCTTCGGCCTGTTCGATGGGGGTCAGGTTGCGGTGGATAACGCCGATGCCGCCGGCCTGGGCCATGGCGATGGCAAGACGGCCTTCGGTCACCGTGTCCATGGCGGAAGAAAGGATTGGAAGGTTGAGATCGATATCGCGGGCGATGCGGGTGGCGATATTCGTCTGTCCCGGCATAACCTCGGAATGTCCGGGTTGCAGCAACACATCGTCAAATGTGAGAGCGTCCAAACCAGTGGGTGTTTGAATGATGCGTGCCATGACCAAATTCCTTCATAATGAAAATGCGTGGCCGTTCCGGAACGAAAAGTTCACCCCGGCGCCCTGCAAGGATTGCTTGGAAGTTGGCGAGGGCTGGTAACACGTTCATGACAGGAAGGGAATAGAAAAAACCCGGAATTGCCTTCCGGGCTTATTCTGTTGCTGCATTGCAGCAGAGATCAGATGTCGAACTGGTAGGATTTCGGCACGAAACGATAACCCGTATCCAGTTTTTCCGCATAACCGACAGAAGGGAAAGGCATGTGATAGCCGAGGAAAGGTAGCCGGTCGGTGGCGATCATGTCATAGACCTTCTTGCGGGTGGCGGCGGCTGCCGCCTTGTCCATGTCGAACTTGACCTCCCAGTCCGGCCTTTGCAGCGACAGGACGAAATGATTGGCCGTATCCGCCGTCAGGATCAGCTGTTTGCCTTCCGATTCGACACGGAAAATCATATGTCCCGGCGAATGACCGAAAGCCGCAATGCCGGTGATGCCGGACACCACATTGGCGCCATCACCGATGAAGGTCGCCTTTTCCGCCAGCGGCTTGACGCCGGCGAGTACGCCCTTGTGGCCGCCCTCAGCAGGTGTGCCGACACGCTTCTCGTCCACCCAGAAATCATATTCCGCCTGTCCGAAAACATAACGCGCTTTAGAGAACGCAGGCGCTCCCTTTTCCATCAGCCCGCCTATGTGGTCGCCATGCATATGGGTCAGCACCACCACGGTTACATCTTCAGGCGAATAACCGGCCGCCGCCATGCCCTCGGTCAGGCGGCCATTGCCGGCGCCGCGACCGGCCTCACCAAAACCGGTGTCGAACAGCACGAGGTCCGTGCCTGTATTGACGAGAACCGGCGAGAAGGAATTGACGAATTGGTCCTTCGGCAAAAAATTGTCTTCCAGCAATTTGCCGACCGTTTCCGCCGACTGATCCGTGCCGAAGGTCTCGCCGGGATTGGGTGCGGCGCGCGAGCCGTCCTTCACCACGAGCACTTCGAAATTGCCGAGCTTGAAGCGGTTGGTTTCCGGCGGCATGGCGTGTTTGATCTCCATGGAAGTCTGCGGCTGGTTGGTCTGGGCATTTGCGCTGCGCGCCATCAAAAGCGGCGCGCCGAGAACGCTTGCACCGGCCGCACCGATGAGGCCGCGTCTGCTCATGCTCAAGGATTTGGTCATCATCTTTCTCCCGATATCGCCAACTGGCCGTGATCGCCAACTGAACTCACCCAACGGACAATAGAGCGAGAAAGTTGCAAGAAAACCGGCCTCACGCAGGTTTGATCGGAACTTGAGAAATTGATAATTAACGTGTTGGCAAGCCCGCTCATCAGGCGTAGGAGGAACGGCGATATCCTTTGTCGCAGCGGAAAGCCGCAGGCAGCCTCATGAACCGCATCATTCCCCTTATCCTGGCAGTCGCTCTCTTCATGGAGCAGATGGACTCCACCGTCATCGCCACCTCGCTTCCAGCGATTGCGGCCGACCTCAATGTTGGCCCGATCACGCTGAAGCTCGCGCTAACCGCCTATATGGTGGCGCTGGCGATCTTCATTCCCATCAGCGGCTGGATGGCCGACAAATACGGTGCGAAGAAAATCTTCCGTTTCGCCATCGGCGTCTTCGTCGTGGGGTCGATCTGCTGCGCGGTGTCCTCGTCGGTGTTCGAATTCGTGCTTTCGCGATTCCTTCAGGGCATGGGCGGCGCGATGATGACGCCCGTCGGCCGCCTCGTGCTGCTGCGCACGACCAAGCGCAGCGAGCTCGTCTCCGCCATGGCGCTGCTGACGATACCCGGACTTGTGGGACCACTGACCGGCCCGCCCATCGGCGGCTTCATCACCACCTATTTTTCATGGCACTGGATTTTCCTGATCAACGTGCCCATCGGCGTCATCGGCATCTGGCTCTCGACGATCTTCCTGCCGGAAATCGAAACCACCAACCCACCGCCGATGGACGGCAAAGGGTTCGTGCTCTCAGGCATCGCCGCCTCCGGGGTCGTATTCGGCCTCTCGGTCGTCAGCCTTCCGGCCCTGCCGCCCGCCATCGGCATCGCCTCGACGATCATCGGTTTTATCTGCGGTTTTCTTTACATGCGCCACGCCGCACGCCACCCCGCCCCCATTCTGGATTTCCGCATATTCCAGAACGCGACCTTCCGGGCGGCTTCCGTCGGCGGCACCGTTTTCCGCATTTCCACGGGCGCCATTCCCTTCCTGATGCCACTGATGCTGCAGATCGGTTTCGGGTTGAACCCGTTCCAGTCAGGCATGATCACCTTTGCAGGCGCGATCGGTGCGATCACCACGAAATTCATGGCCAAGCGGGTCTTTGCGGCGACAGGCTTCCGATCAACGCTGATTGGGGCCGGCATCGTTGGCGCCTTCACCACGCTTGCCAACAGCTTCTTCACGCCGGAAACGCCCTATCCGCTGATCATGATCTTCCTTGTCACGGCGGGGTTTGCCCGTTCCTTCTTCTTCACCGGGTCGAACGCGCTCAGCTATTCCGATATCGAGGACAGCCAGGCCAGTCAGGCGACCTCGATGGCGTCTGTACTGCAGCAGATCAGCCTGGCGCTGGGCGTGGCTTTCGCCGCCTCCATTCTGGAAGTCAGCAGCATGATGTCAGGCTCGCATCTGCAGCTTGCCGATTTCCACGTCGCCTTCACCATCGTGGCGCTGGTATCGCTGTTCGCCATCGTGCCGATCATCCGCATGGACGGCAATGCCGGGGCGGCCGTTTCCGGCCACCGCGGCAAGGTCTCGCAGCCGGCGGAGTGATCAGTCGTCTGCCGCTTCGTCGGCTTCGGATGCGTCAACGGGCTCGCTCTTGCGGCCCTTGAAGTGCTTGGCAAGCAGGAACATTTCCACCGATTCCGAGCGTGAGGACGCCGGCTTGACGTGCAACACCTGCTTGAAGTTCCTCTTCAGCATGTCGAGCAGCTGCTTTTCCGTGCCGCCCTGGAAGGTCTTGGCAAGGAAATGGCCACCTTCCGCCAGCACCTGAACGGCGAAATCGGCAGCGACTTCGCACAGATGCATGGTGCGGATATGGTCGGTCTTCTGGTGGCCAGTGGTCGGAGCCGCCATATCGGACAGCACCAGATCGGGCGTGCCGCCAACAGCCTCCATCAGCTTTTCGGGTGCCGTCGGATCGAGGAAGTCGAGCTGCAGGATTTTTACGCCGGGAATGGGATCGATCTCGAGAAAATCGATCGCCGCAACACGGATATCGTCCTCGGTGGAATCCGTCACCTTCGAAGCGATCTGCGACCAGCTTCCGGGTGCGGCGCCAAGGTCTATGATGCGGGTGGCACCCTTCAATATCTGGTGCTTGTCGTTGATTTCGAGCAGCTTGAAGGCGGCGCGGGCGCGATAGCCTTCAAGCTTGGCGCGCTGGACGTAGGGGTCATTGATATGACGTTCAAGCCAACGGCGCGATGAGGCCTTGAGCTTGGTCTTCTTGACCTTCTGGCCGATCTTTCGGCCGGTGCGATTGGTGCTTGTCGGCGCCTTGCTCATGTCAAACCTTCCGTCCTGTCCTGCCGTGTCATCTGCATGCGCCTTATGCGGTTGCGCCGCCATGCGCCGTCATCCGCCATCATATCCGTCAACAGGCCCTCGCGCAGACCGCGATCGGCCACCCGCATGCGCCGCGCCGGCCAGCGGCGGCGAATGGCCTCGAGAATGGCGCAGCCGGCCAGAACCAGATCGGCCCTGTCAGGCCCGATGCAGGCATTGGCGGCGCGGCCGGCGAAATCCCAGGCCAGAAGCTTGTCCTGCATCGCCGTCACCTCGGCGTCGGAAAGCCAGAGGCCATCCACCTTGCGGCGATCGTATCGTGGCAGATCGAGATGGACGCCGGCAAGCGTCGTCACCGTGCCCGACGTTCCGATCAGGTGAAAATCCTCGTGATGCATCTGCGGCGCCAGAGGCGGGCAATGGAAGGCATCGAGCAACCCTTCGACCTCCCGCACCATGGCGGCAAAGACATCCGGCGTCACATCGCGGCCGCCATGGCGTTCCGAAAGCGTGACGACGCCAACCGGCAGCGAGGTCCAGTGGGTGATGTGATTGGCGAGCCGGTTCGAGCGATTTTCCCCGACCTTGATAACGGCGATTTCCGAGGATCCGCCACCGATATCGAACAGCACGACGGAGCGTGCTTCACGCCCGACGAGCGAGGCGCAGCCAGACACCGCAAGGCGGGCTTCCGTCTCGCGGCTGATGATTTCAAGCTTCAGTCCCGTTTCCCGCGTCACACGCGCCAGAAACTCTTCGCCATTCGATGCAGCGCGGCAGGCCTCGGTGGCGATGAGACGCATGCGCCTGATCGGGCGGCCCGAGAGTTTCGCGGAGCAGACTTTCAGCGCCTCGACAGCACGATCCATGGCGTCGTCGGAAAGCCGCCCGCTCGACACCAGCCCCTCACCCAACCGGACGATACGCGAAAAGGCGTCGACGACCCGGAACTGACCGGGCCGCGTCGGCTGCGCGATCAGGAGGCGGCAATTATTGGTGCCGAGATCAAGCGCGGCATACATATCCGCCGGCGGCTCCTGGCCATGCTCGTGCTGGCGGCCTGTGTGGCGGGCGGATGTTTCAGACTGCCGATGCGGCTCCTGCCCGGCCCCGTTGGCGCGGCCATTCTGCTTGCCGACATGTTTCGGCGCATGGGTGGGAACCAGCGGGCGACCCTGTGGATCGCGCCCGCGCGGATCGCGATGCCCACGCTTGCGGTGGCGCGACTTTCGCCCGCCGCCCGGCGGCACGGAGGAAGGATTGGCCGCATCGGTTGCGGCTGGCGCCTGCGTCTGCACGCTGGAAGCTGGGGCAACCTGTTGAGAGGTCCCCTTGCCGCGAGAGCGCCTGCGACGCTTTCTCTTGCGCGGCTCGGCATCCGGCTCGAGAGCCGATACGTAGGAGGAACCGGCCGGAACATCCGCGGCAACATCATGCGACAGCACAACAGCGTCACGGGGCTGACCGTCACGCTTGTGTTTCTTGCCACGACGGGATCGCTTCGCTTTCCCTTTGTTCGCCACCGACGCCCCTTGTTCCGACGGCTTTGGGCCGTTTCCGGGGTCGATCACTGTCTTGTCCATTTCGCCGCGCACAAGCGTAGACGCTATGCTGCTGGCTTTCATAAGGTTTCGTTGGGCGGACAATACCAGCGCAAGAGATTTTAGCCAAATGGTTTTTGCCGGGCTGCATGTGGCCGGGTTCATGCGTTACCCATGCGGCATGGGAACGACACGGTCACGACAATTATTTTGAGGGTTTTCGGAAATCGGAAGCAGCCTGCGCGGCGGCAGGGCTTCAGGAGGGATCCGCAGGCATGAACAACATCAGAGGGAGACAATGTTCCCCTCTCCCGGTAAGTCACTGTGACATATAAACTTATCGGGAGAGGGGAATGGTACGGTTGAGTGGGGTCGAACCACCGACCTCAGGTGCCACAAACCTGCGCTCTAACCAACTGAGCTACAACCGCACATGAAACGCCGAAGCGGCGTCACGGGGGGTGACATAAAAGGTGTTTCCCCCATTTGCAAGTGCCTCTTCGAATTTTGCGAAAAAAGGCGTCGAAAGGCAAGTGCTTTTCGATTGGCCGGGCTGGCATGAGGAGGCGGAAGCCACCTGTTGATGTTAACTCTATTTGGCGATTCATCCCGCAGATGGTGGACCCGGCAGCGCTGTGAAGTTATTTAAAATTCTGTTAACGTGATGCCTCGGCGGGTTTACGTTTCGGGCTTCATGAGGAAGCCGAAAGCCCGCAAGGTCCGGTAGTGCCAGAATAGGTTTCGACATGCCCGCCGTCCAGTATCCCTTTATCGATATAGCAGTACATGAACGGGTGCGTGAAGGTTTCGGACGTGGCGCGGCCATGGCGCTGTTCTCGCTGGACCTTAAAAATGCC
This sequence comes from Agrobacterium sp. 719_389, assembly GCF_900188475.1. Lineage (NCBI taxonomy): Bacteria > Pseudomonadati > Pseudomonadota > Alphaproteobacteria > Hyphomicrobiales > Rhizobiaceae > Agrobacterium > Agrobacterium sp. 719_389. The sequence continues at coordinate 110,137 of NZ_FYEM01000005.1, read as the reverse complement.
ATTTGGGCCAATGGCCGGGGTGCGGCGCTGTTCGGCACGCCGATGGTTTATGATTTTCTGGAACAGGGCCCGAAACCGCAGGACGTGACCTTCCGGCAATTGGCGGCCACGGCGGCGCGGCTTTCCAAAGCGGGCGACAGCCTGCCGTTTACCATTCGCATCACATCGGGTTTCCGCAGCCTTGCCGTCACCGCGCGCGTGGAGATCATCGAGGCCGAACCCGGCCAGCCGGCCATCCTGTTTTCCGCCCTCACCGATCAGGCCGCACCCGACACGGCCGAATGCGCCCGGCGCATGATCGAAGGTTTTGACGACCCCGATATTCATATGGCGGTTCTGAACGGTGAGAACGAGATTATCGCCGCCTCGCCCGGCTTTTCGTCTCTCGGCATCACACCGCACACGGCGCGCACGCTGGTGAAGATGGCAGCCGGCCAGTCCGGTCATCTCGTCAAGCGGCCGGTGCCGACCGGCAAGGGCTATCTGCCCGCCGCCACCGGCCAGATCGCGGCATCGCCCGAACTGAACCTGATGTTCGTGGTCGAAACCGCGCTGGGCACACTCGACCCTGTTAATGGTTTTGCGGAAGACAGGCCGCAGGAAACCCCAGCCGCCGCGGAGCCCGCCTTGCCGGTTGCGGAGGCCGCGCCTGCTGTCGCAACAGCCGCCTCCTTCGATTCCGTGCTCGATGCCGTCGCTGGCATCGAAGATATGGACGAGGTGCAGGAACTGCCGGCCGATCCCGAAGACGAAGTGGCCGCGGAGCAGGATGGGGACAGCCTCCTAACGTTGCCGGAAGACGGAGCGGAGACCCCGACGGAGCTTTCCGCACAGGATGCCGACGCCGCTGCTGATATGGCGATGACTGACGACATCGCCGATCTTTTCGAACTTGATGAAGATGAAGCAGAGGCTCCCTTAACCGAGCGGGTGATCGTCGACGCCCCTGCCGAAGAGGCCCGGGCCGAAGAAAGCGCAGTTGCGAACGATGAAATCCTCGAAACCGCAGCGGCAGAGGCTGCTCCTGCGGCGGATGAGGAGATAACGACGGAGACGGAGACGGAAGCGGAGACCGACCTCGGCGCTGGCGCGGAAGCGCAACCTTTTGTTTTCAATGCCGGTGCGCGCGCCTCCCGTTTCGTCTGGAAAATCGATGCGGAAGGGCGCTTCAGCTCCATCTCGCATGAGTTTGCAGAAGCCGTGGGCGCGAAGGCTGCTGCCGTGGAAGGCATGAGCTTTGCCGATGTCGCGACCCTGTTCAATCTCGATCCCGACGGCAAGATCCGCGAGCTTCTCGGCCGTCGCGACACCTGGTCGGGCAAGACGATCCATTGGCCGGTGGAAGGCACATCGCTGATGGTGCCGATCGATCTCGCCGCCCTGCCCACCTATACGCGCTCACGCGAATTCGACGGTTTCCGCGGTTTCGGTATCGTGCGGCTTGCCGATGCCACCGAAGACCCGCATGCCACGGGCCTGACCTTCCTCGATGGCGAAGAGGCCGATCCGGCGGAAGCACTACCGCAGCCGTCTATCGAGGATGAAAGCCACGAATTGCTGGCCTTTATCGATGAGGATGACGACGAAGGCGGCGATTCCGATGAGGATGAGGCCCCGGCAACGGACCTCGATGCGGCAGACGGCGCATCGGATGCGGTCCCTGTCGAAGAACCGCACCTTGATTATACCCCGCCGGAATTCGAAGCGCCTGTCATAGCGCCGGCGCTGGAGCCAACCTATTCCGACAAGGTCGTCCATCTGGAGGAGCGCCGTTCCCGCTCCCGCGAGGGCCTGACCGCAGGCGAGCAGGCCGCCTTCCGCGAAATCGGCCGGGCCCTGGCGCCGGCGGATTCTGCTTCGGAGGAAAATTCGGACGCGGATGCGGGGATCATTTCCGCCGAACCGGCAGGACAGGATATCCAGCAGGATATCGTTGCGGATGCGCCGGAAAGCGCACCCTCAGACACGGAAACCGACGAAAAGACGACCGAACCGCCTGATGAAGACGATCTTTTTGCGGACTACGTTCGTGGCGAGCAGCCCGCGGCTATTCGCGCAGCGGCGGGTGAAAGCGGCTCTGAAGAAAAGCAGGAGACTGCAATTGACGAGCAGCCGACTGCCGATATTGCCGCCTCCATGGTCAGCCCGTCCGTTCGCCCCGCAAACGCGTTGACGGCCGAAACGCTGGACCAGATGCCGGTTGCGCTTCTGGTGCATGCCGGCGACAGGCTGATCCACGCCAATCCGGATTTCCTGCGCTTGACGGGCTATGGGTCTCTTGCCGAACTGCAAGATGTCGGCGGGCTGGAAGCGTTGCTGCAGCGGCAGGATCTGGAGCAGATGCCTGACAATGAGGGCGGCATGGTCGTCGTCAGCGCCGAAAACGACATCATTCCGGTCAAGGCGCGACTGCAATCCATCCGCTGGGAAGAAACCAAGGCGCTGATGCTGTCGCTGGTGCCGCTTGAGGAAAAGCAAACGCCGGTTGCGGCCGCCAACGAAAACATAGCGGCCGGCGACATCGAAAATGCGGAAGCAGGCAGCCTCTCCCTCTTGCAGGGCGAAGTGGAGGAACTGCACTCCATTCTGGAAACCGCCACCGATGGCGTGGTGCTTCTGGGAGACGAAGGCGAAATCCGCTCGCTCAACCGTTCCGCCAGCGCGCTGTTCAATTATGATAATGGTGAAATCGCCGGCAAGCCTTTCGTCACCCTCTTTGCCCATGAGAGCCAGCGCGCCGTGCTGGATTATCTTTCCGGCCTTGCCAATAACGGTGTCGCGAGCGTGCTGAATGATGGCCGCGAAGTGATCGGCCGCGAGGCATCCGGCGGTTTCCTGCCGCTGTTCATGACCATCGGGCGGCTCAAATCCTCACACGGCTATTGCGTTGTCATTCGTGACATCACCCAGTGGAAGCGCACGGAAGAGGAACTGCGCAACGCCAAGCGCGCGGCAGAAACCGCCAATGCGCACAAGACCGATTTTCTGGCCCGCGTCAGCCATGAAATCCGCACGCCGCTCAACGCCATCATCGGCTTTGCCGACATGATGGCGACTGAACGCTTCGGGCCTATCGGCCATTCGCGTTATGTGGAATATTCCAATGATATCGGCCGTTCGGGCCGGCATGTGCTCGACATCGTCAACGATCTTCTGGACATCTCCAAGATCGAAGCGGGGCAGATGGATGTGGATTTCATCGCCGTGCCGCTGAACGAAACGGTGGCCGAGGCGGTGTCGCTGGTGCAGCCGCAGGCCAACAACCAGCGTGTCATCATCCGCACAGCGCTTTCCCAATCCGTGCCGCAGATCGTCGCCGACCTGCGTTCAATCAAGCAGATCGTGCTGAACATCCTGTCGAACGCCATCCGCTTTACGCCATCGGGCGGCCAGATTGTCGTGTCCACCGCCTATGAGGCCAATGGCAGCGTGTCGCTGCGCATCCGCGATACCGGCATCGGCATGACGCGCGCGGAACTGGAACAGGCCATGAAACCCTTCCGGCAGGTGGCATCGTCAGGCAAGCGCGTGCGCGGCGACGGCACCGGGCTCGGCCTGCCGCTGACCAAGGCCATGGTGGACGCCAACCGTGCGAATTTCTCCATCACCTCGACGCCAAATGAAGGAACGCTGGTGGAAATCACCTTTCCGTCGCAGCGGGTTCTTGCCAACTGACGTCATGCGGGCGTAGCAATGCGAAAGCCGCCGGCTGAAGGATCAGCCGGTTAAGGCTTTTGCAAGACAGCAGGCTCGCATGCCCATGACGGCTCCCCTTCCCGCGACAAAACGCGTTTCGCTATTGCCGATTGCGGCCATCATTGTCGCAACCATTGCCGCCATGCCCATTCTGGCAATTTTCTGGCTGGCGCTGACCGGCAGCACGGAGGGGTGGCAGCATCTTCTCGCCAATGTTCTGCCGCGCGCCGGCTTTCGCACCTTCATGCTGCTGGGGATGACGGCCGCGACGACGGCATTTTTCGGTATTGTCTGCGCCTGGCTCATCACCACATTCGAGTTTCCGCTGCGACGACTATTGTCGGCGGCACTTGTCCTGCCGCTCGCCATTCCGTCCTACCTGGCAGCCTATGCGTTCGGTGAGTTTCTCGACTTTACCGGCCCGGTGCAGAGCACCCTTCGCGCCGTCTTCGGTTATCACAGCATCCGCGATTACTGGTTTCCGGATATACGCTCGCTCGGCGGCGCTGTCATCGTTCTGAGTTCGGTACTCTATCCCTATGTCTATCTCTCGGCCCGTGCTGCCTTTTCGATGCAGGGGCGGTTTGCGGCTGACGCGGCCCGCACGCTTGGCGCAAAGCCTCTGAACGTGTTCTTCTCCGTGCAATTGCCGATGGCGCGGCCGGCGATTGCCGTCGGCCTGTCGCTGGTCTTGATGGAGACGCTGAACGATATTGGCGCGGTCGAATATCTCGGCGTCCAGACGCTGACCTTTACCATCTACGAGACCTGGCTCAATCGCGGCAATCTTGCCAATGCGACCCAGATCGCCGCCATCATCCTCATCATTGTCGGTGCACTGATCGTCATCGAACGCAATGCCCGGGAAAAGCAGCGCTTCGGCGCGCCGAAGGCGACAAGCATGGCGCAGCGCCACCGGCTGAAGGCGCTGACCGGCTGGCGGCGCTGGTGCGCAAGCCTATTCTGCTCCGCACCCGTGGCGAGCGGGTTCTTCATTCCGGTGATCGTGCTCGGCGGTTACGCAGCCAAGAGGCTCGACGCGCTGTTCGCGCCGAAGCTTCTGAAAGCGCTCGGACACAGTCTCGAAGTTTCGCTTTCCGCGGCCTTCGTCACGCTGATTGCCGCTTTCGTGTTTTCCTATTCCATCCGCACCGAGCGCTCGCGTACCTCGAAGGTCGCCGCCCGCTTCGGCTCCATGGGATATGGCGTGCCGGGAACCGTGCTCGCCATTGGCGTACTCATTCCATTGGCAAGCCTCGATAACGGCATCGACGGGTTCATTCGCACGCATTTCGGCTTTTCCAGCGGTTTGCTGCTCTCAGGCACCGCCTTCGCCATCATCTATGCACATGCCGTGCGTTTCATGACCATGGCGGAAGGCACGCTCGATGCCGGTTTCCAGAAGCTCTCGCCGCATATCGACATGGCCTCGCGAACGCTTGGGCGCAACCGGGCACAGACCCTGTTCAAGGTGCTGCTGCCGAACATGCGGCCGGCGGCGCTGACTGCCTTTCTTCTGGTCCTGATCGAATCCATGAAGGAACTGCCGGCCACCATCCTGCTCCGGCCTTTCGGTTTCAACACGCTGGCAACGCTGGTTTATGAGGATGCATCGCGCTCTAAGGTGCAGGATGCCGCCGTACCGGCGATCATCATCATCATTGCCGGGCTTATTCCCGTGCTGCTCGTCTCGAAATCGATGGATCATCCGGACAACAGCTGAATGGCATCGGCCGTCGTGGCAAAAAGAAAGGCGGCCTTGCGACCGCCTGTATTAGTTGTGCTTTTTTCAACGAGAGAAAGGGGGACAACCTCGCGATATGGAAATTATCAATCCCGGCCATCAGAAATTTGACAGCCCTGCGTTGGGTTTACTTTCCGCCAACTCCTATTAACAAGCGGTTAAAACCAAAATCGAGCAATTACCGACGAAAATTCCTATTCTGAGACCGTAAAGCGCCGAAACTAAATTAAAAGTTCCTGAATTAATCGCGATTTCAACAGTAACGCGAGAAAATCAAAGCGGTCCGTTTGATCAGTGTCGGGCAGCGGCGTGTTCATCCCGCATCCGCTGCAACTCCGTGCGTTTGGATGCGATGGAGGCGACGATAACGCCGATGGTTACGAGCCCGATGAGGATCGTGCAGATGGCGTTGATTTCCGGCGTCACGCCAAGGCGTACCTGCGAATAGATCTTGATCGGCAGCGTCGTCGCACCGGGACCGGTGGCGAAGCTGGCGATGACAAGATCATCGAGCGACAGGGTAAAGGCCAGCATCCAGCCGGCGATAACGGCGGGGAATATCAAAGGCAGGGTGATGCGGAAGAAGGTCTTGACCGGCGGGCAGCCGAGATCGAGCGCCGCCTCCTCAAGACTGCGGTCGAAGGTCAAAAGACGAGACTGCACGACGATCGCCACGTAACACATGGTGAAGGTGGTGTGGGCGATGACCACGGTCCAGAAACCGCGATCCACCCCGACCGCCACGAAGAGCAGCAGCAGCGACAGGCCGGTAATGACCTCCGGCATGACGAGCGGCGCATAGATCATGCCGGAAAACAGCACCCGGCCCGGGAAGCGGGCAAAGCGGGTGAGCGACAGCGCCGCCAAGGTTCCGAGAATAGTACCGATGGTGGCGCTGAGGATACCGACGCGCAGCGTCACCCAGGCGGCATCCATCAGCCCCTGGTTCGACCACATGGAGCGGTACCATTGCAGCGAAAAGCCGCCCCAGACGGTGACGAGCTTGGAGGCGTTGAAGGAATAAACGATCAGGATGATGATCGGGATATAAAGAAAGGCAAAACCGAGGGTGAGGACGGTGATGTCGAATTTTCCGCGCTTCATGGCCTCACCCCACCTTCTTCTGCTGGTTCTGGAAGATGGCGATGGGCACCACCAGCAACAGCAGAAGCAGCACGGCAACGGCGGATGCCAAAGGCCAGTCGCGGTTGCCGAAGAATTCCGTCCAGAGCGTCTTGCCGATCATCAGCGTCTGCGCGCCGCCCAGGAGATCGGGGATGACGAACTCACCTGTTATCGGGATGAAGCAGATCATCGACCCGGCCACGACGCCCGGCAGGGAGAGCGGAAACGTGATCTTCCAGAAGGCCTTCCATGGCGGGCAACCAAGATCGGCAGCGGCTTCCAGAAGCGTGTTGTCGAGCTTTTCCAGCGCCGAATAAAGCGGCAGCACCATGAAGGGCAGGTAGGAATAAACAATGCCGATGAAGATCGCCGTCTCGGTGCGGAAGATGTTGACCTGCTGGTCAGGCCCCAGAAGGCCGATCGACTGGAACAGCACCGTCAGCAGGCCTTCCGGCTTCAGAATGCCGATCCAGGCGTAAACGCGGATCAGGAACGAGGTCCAGAACGGCAGGATCACCAGCATCACCAGCGTCGGGCGAATGGATGACGGTGCGCGCGCCATGGCCAGCGCCATGGGATAACCGATCAGCAGCAGCAGGAAGGTGGAGATGAAGGCGATACGCAGCGACGACAGATAGGCGTCGATGTAGAGCGGGTCTTCCGTCAGGAACAGATAATTCTCGAAATCCAGCTGCGAAAAGAATTCGCCGAGCTTCGAAAAACCTTCGAAGACCGGCGTATAGGGCGGCATGGAGATCGCCGTATCCGACAGTGAGATTTTGAAGATAATGAAAAAGGGCGCTGCGAAAAACAGCAGCAGCCAGAAATAGGGAACCGCGACGACCAGCCAGCGCCAGGGGCTTTGCCGGTTTTCGGGAGTGGTGATCGCCATGAAAGCCTCCCTCAGCGTGTCAGGACAAGACCTGAATCCGGTTTCCAGTTCAGCCACACCATGTCGCCGAAGGTGATCGGACGATCCACGAGACGCGAGACGTTCGCTTGCGCGGCGCGGATGACGCGGCCATCGGCAAGCTTGACGATGAAGACCGAGAAGTCGCCGAGATAACCGATATCCCAGACCTCGCCATAGGCGGAGTTGACGCTGCTGTCGGCGGGCTGGTCTAGCGAGATGCGAACCTTTTCCGGGCGGATGGCGTAAGCGACCTGACTGCCGGTCGCGGCAGCACATTCCTGCTCCACCGCCACTTTCAGCCCTTCGCAATCCAGCGTCACCAGGCCAGGCTTGCCGATATCCGAGGCATTGGCGACGACCTTCGCGTCGAAAATATTGATGTCGCCGATGAAGTCAGCCACGTAGCGGCTGTTCGGCGCCTCGTAAATCTCGGCCGGTGTCGCCACCTGCACGACATTGCCCTTGTCCATGACAGCGATCCGGTCCGAAACCGTCATCGCCTCCTCCTGGTCATGGGTGACGATGAGGAAGGTGAGGCCGAGATTGGTCTGGATATCCATCAGCTCGAACTGCGTTTCTTCGCGCAGCTTCTTGTCGAGCGCGCCGAGAGGCTCATCGAGAAGAAGCACCTTCGGCCGCTTGGCAAGCGAACGCGCGAGCGCCACGCGCTGGCGCTGGCCGCCGGAAAGCTGGCTGGGCTTGCGCTTGGCGAATTCCGTGAGCTTGACGAGGCGCAGCATTTCCTCGACGCGGGCGGCGACGTCCGCCTTGGGCAGACCATCCTGCTCCAGACCGAAAGCGACGTTCTTTTCCACCGACATATGCGGGAAAAGCGCATAGGACTGGAACATCATGTTGGTGGGGCGCTTATAGGGCGGAACGCCGGAAATATCCTTGCCCTGCAGCAGGATGCGGCCCTCGGTCGGTTCCTCGAAACCGGCGAGCATGCGCATCAGCGTGGTCTTGCCGCAGCCGGAGGGACCAAGCAGCGAGAAGAACTCGCGCTCGTAAATATCGAGCGTCAGATTATTGACGGCGACGAAATCGCCAAAACGTTTGGTGACGTTTTCAAAGCGGATGAAGGGCACCGCATCGGGACTGTCCCAAGGGCTAAATTTGCGTTTGACCGGCCCCAGAGTTTTCGCCATTCACCCACCCTCAAATCCCGTTGGTCTTTCGAACGATGCTTCGGGGCGGGCGACACCGGCAGGTCGCGGGACCTGCCGGCAAAGGATTTGAGAAACAGGCCCGCCGGCCGTTCCTCAACCAGCGAGCGGAGGTCTTAGCTGCCGGTCTTGATCTGCGTCCAGACGCGGTTCAGCACACGCTGTTCCTTCGGTCCGTAGGGCGAGATGGTGAAGAGCTTCTTCATCGTCTCCGCATTGGGATAGACCGCCGGGTTCTTGGCGACGGACTCATCCATCAGCGCCTGCGAAGCGAGGTTGCCATTGGCATACTGAACGTAGTTGGACGCCTTGGCGATGACTTCCGGCCGCATCAGATAGTTGATGAAGGTGTGGGCTTCCTCGACATTCTTGGCATCCGCGGGGATGGCAAGGTTGTCGAACCACATATAGGTGCCTTCCTTCGGGATGATGTAGTTCACCTCGACGCCGTTCTTGGCTTCCTCGGCACGGCTCTTCGCCTGCAGGATGTCGCCCGACCAGCCGATGGTGATGCAGCTGTCGCCATTCGCGAGTTCGTCGATATAGGCGGAGGAGTTGAAGGTCTTCACGAAAGGACGGATCTTCGAATAGACCTCGCCGCCGGCTTCCAGGTCGGCCGTTTCCTTGCTGTCGGGATTCTTGCCGAGATAATTCATGGCGATGGCGAAGGTTTCGTCCGACGCATCGAGAATATTGATACCGCAGGATTTCAACTTTTCGGCATTTTCCGGCTTGAAGAGAATATCCCAGCTATCGACGGGAACATCGCCAAGCGCTGCCTTCACCTTGGCGACGTTATAACCGATGCCGGTGGTGCCCCACATGTAGTTCACGGCATATTCGTTGCCGGGGTCGTATTTCGCCAGACGCTCGGAGACCTCGGGCCACAGGTTCTTCAGATTCGGCAACTTGGACTTGTCGAGTTTCTGGAACACGCCGGCATTGATCTGGCGGGCAAGGAAGGGGCCGGTCGGCACCACGACATCATAACCGGAGCTGCCGGCCAGAAGCTTGGTTTCCACAAGTTCGTTGCTGTCGAACACGTCATAGACGACCTTGATACCGGTTTCCTTGGTGAAATCGGTAAGGATCGATTCGTCGATATAATCCGACCAGTTATAGACGTGGACGACCTTCTCCTGGGCCATTGCCGAGCCTGCTGCAACGAGCGCGGTGGTGAGAGCCAAGGTCAGACGGAGAGAACGGTTTTTCATGATGTCTCCTGTTAACGCATCCTCACGGTGGAAGCGTGATCCCCTTTTTTTGGAGAGACTAGAAAGGAAAACAAAAGGGAGCAAGCGGGAAATGTGCAGCACAGCATTTTCAACCAAATGTGTTCCGGCCGCAAAAAAGCGGATGGAAACACCTACTGGAAGTCGAAAACACTAAGGCCGGTCACCATTTCATCCAGCCCCAGCGGCCGTGTCAGCGGTGCTTCGGCGCGCGACAGACAGCCCTGTCTTTCGCACAGCCGGCACGAGGGGCCGACGGCAACAGGCGACGCACCCGAGGCGGCTGGGCCATAGACCGTCTCTCCCGCCTGAGCGAGATCGCAACCGACAAGCACGGCCGTTCGCCGCACCCTCTCGCCGAAACCCGCCTGCGGGCCTTCCAGTGTGCGCGAAACCGTGAGGAAGGCATCACCGTCAGGCATCTCCACCGCCTCCACCAGCACCTGCCCCGGCTGGGCGAAGGCGGCATGGATATTAAGCCGCGGACAGAGGCCGCCGAACCGCGCCCTCGGAAAACCACCGGCCCCTGCGAGGCGGAACCGGTTGCCGGCATTGTCGATCTCCATCAGGAAAAACGGTATTGCCGCAGCCGTTGGCCGTTGCAGGCTGACGAGGCGATTGGCGGCCTGCTCGAACGACACGTTGAAGCGCGACCGCAAAACATCAAGATCGTATTTCGCGCGCTGGGCGGCAGCAAGGAATGCGCCATAAGGCATCATCAGGGCATGGGCGGCATAACGCGCCAGCTCGAAGCGGGCGATGCGCTTTGCCTCCTCCCCTTTCAAACCAAGCCCGTCAAGCTCCGCGCCTATCTCTTCGCGAAGGGCCAGAAGACAGGTCTCCATGGCCATTTCCCTCAGCTGATCCGGCTGCGACAGGCGCTCGGATAAAAACAGCCGCATCGAATGGCGGTCATAACGCCTCCTGAGGTTCGGCATGGCGTGTACAGGCAAGGTTCTGACCACGATACCGTGGTTTTTCTGCAGCCATGCCCTCAGCCCGGAGGCGAGATCATCGCCCGCCGCCAATTGTTTATGGAGCTCTTCCGCCGCCGCATCGATGGCGTGGAAATAGGCCGACCGGTTTTCAAAGACATGCCGCACTTCGTCGATCGGCAGGCGGGTGGAGGAGAGCGCCGTTTCGTGCCCTTCCCGCGCCAGAAGATCGGAAAGGTCGGAAAGGCGCTGCGCCTGTTCCCGGTAGGCCCGGTAAAGCTTGAGGACACCGCTTGCCGCATTGGGCGCCGCATCTGCGACCTCGATCAGCTCCTGCGGCGACGGCACCTCACCCACCAGCAGCGGATCGGCGAAGACTTCACGCAATTGTCCGGCGGAACCGGCGCTCTCGCCCTGCAGATCATCAAGATCGACCTTATAGACAGAGGCGAGCTTCAAAAGCAGCTGCACGGTCAGCGGTCGCTGGTTGCGCTCGATGAGATTGAGATAGGACGGCGAAATCGCCAGCGCCTCGGCCATGGCCGTCTGCGTCAGCCCCAGACCATTGCGAATGCGGCGCACGCGCGGGCCTGCAAAAATCTTGTTTTCCGACACCGTCCTGCCTCTCCATCCCGGCGACTCATACAAGCCTGTTACAAACTCTCGGGGTGAATGGCTTTTACAAAATTTACAATTTTACAGCTCCACCCTGTCATGCACTCTACAGGATAACCTCTTTCAAGTCACTGTTTTTATGTTTGTTCTGGCGTTCAAATCTCCAAAAATGTAAATGTAGTCACATCGAACGGCGCTTCACAACGTTGAGGCAGCACGTTTCCGAAACCGCATTTGTCATGGGAGAGAGAAGTATGACGGATTTTTACAAACTTGTTCCGGGCGCACCGCAGGGACGTTTTGACGGCATCGAACGCACCTATACTGCCGCTGATGTGCAGCGGCTGCGCGGCTCCGTCGAGATCCGCCATTCGCTGGCCGAAATGGGCGCGAACCGGTTGTGGAAGCTGATCAACGAGGAGAATTTCGTCAATGCGCTCGGCGCGCTTTCCGGCAACCAGGCCATGCAGATGGTTCGCGCCGGGCTGAAGGCGATCTATCTCTCAGGCTGGCAGGTTGCCGCGGACGCCAATACGGCGTCGGCCATGTATCCGGACCAGTCGCTTTATCCGGCCAACGCCGCGCCGGAGCTTGCAAAGCGCATCAACCGCACCTTGCAGCGCGCCGACCAGATCGAGACGGCGGAGGGCAAGGGCCTTTCGGTCGACACCTGGTTCGCGCCGATCGTTGCCGATGCGGAGGCCGGTTTCGGCGGACCGCTCAACGCCTTCGAGATCATGAAAGCCTTCATCGAGGCGGGCGCAGCCGGTGTTCACTATGAAGACCAGCTGGCATCTGAAAAGAAGTGCGGCCATCTCGGCGGCAAGGTTCTGATCCCGACGGCGGCGCATATTCGAAACCTCACGGCGGCGCGGCTTGCGGCAGACGTCATGGGTGTACCGACGCTGGTCATCGCCCGCACGGATGCGGAGGCCGCCAAGCTTCTGACCTCCGACATCGATGAGCGCGACCGTCCCTTCGTGGATTACGATGCCGGCCGCACCGTCGAGGGCTTCTATCAGGTGAAGAATGGCCTCGAACCCTGCATCGCCCGTGCGGTTGCCTATGCGCCCTATTGTGACCTGATCTGGTGCGAGACATCAAAGCCGGATCTCGAACAGGCTAGGCGGTTTGCCGAGGGCGTGCACAAGGTGCATCCCGGCAAGAAGCTCGCTTACAATTGCTCGCCGTCGTTCAACTGGAAAAAGAACCTCGACGACACGACGATTGCCAAGTTCCAGCGGGAACTCGGGGCGATGGGCTACAAGTTCCAGTTCATCACGCTCGCCGGCTTCCACCAGCTGAATTTCGGCATGTTCGAACTGGCGCGCGGTTACAAGGACCGGCAGATGGCGGCCTATTCCGAGCTGCAGGAAGCGGAATTCGCAGCAGAGGCCAATGGTTACACCGCCACCAAACACCAGCGCGAGGTCGGCACCGGCTATTTCGACGCCGTGTCGCTCGCCATTTCCGGCGGCACGTCTTCGACGACAGCCATGAAGGAATCCACCGAGCACGACCAGTTCCGCCCGGCGGCAGAATAAATCGAAAAACGGCCCTTCCCGGCGACGGGAAGGGCTTGCAAACCGGATCAAGAACCCCAACCAATAAAGAGAGGAGAAATGCCATGAATGCCCACAACCCCATCAAGACCCACGTCAAGGAACGCGCCGAGGAGCAGTCCTCCGCCATGACGCAGGATCAGCAGGCCGCCATCCGCATGCTGGCCAATGATCTGCACCGCCTCAACCAGGCCGTCATGAAAGCCGTTGAGGCCGGTGTTTCCGTCGAGCTCGTACGCTCGGCCCGCCACCATGGCGGCGGCGGCAACTGGGGAGATCTTCTGATTCCCGTCATCGTCGCGCAGGGGCGTGACGCCGCCTGAAATGACAGCCTTTCTTTATGCCGGGCGGCTCTTGCGCCCGGCATAAAGGTCCGAGTGCCCCTTGATCAGACGGGTCATCCGATCCGCCACCATCCTGATATCGCGGCGGTGGCGATCGTCATTGTTCATGACGATCCATTGATTGTGGCGAAGGGTTTCCATCTCGTCACCTTCCCGGGCAAGCCGCGCATCCGCATCGCCCACGAAGCACGGAAGCACGGCGACGCCTGCCCCGGCCAGCACAAGATCGAGAAGCGCCGTCGGCCGGTTCACCGTTACCGCGATATCATTGCGGCGGTTCTCATGCGGCCAGCGCAGATAGGTTGAAATGGCGTTTTCCTCCGCCACCGCCAGCCAGCGGTCGGCGACGGCAGTGGCGGCGTTGCGCAGCCTGTAGGGCGCATAAGCCACCTCCCCCGTCTTGATGGCGGCGAGGTTCTTTTCCTGCGGCTCGAAAGCGCGAATGCCGATGTCATTCTCGCGATGCGCCAGAGACGCCCTCTGTTCGGCAATGAAAAGATCGATGCGGAAATCATCGCGGTCGGTGCAGATGGCGGAGAAGTTGCCGGTCAGCAGCCAGGCGTTCCAGGTGCCGACGGCAATGCGCACCACGGATGAGGCGGACGACGCCTTCTGCCATCCCTCGATATCCCTGGCTGCATTCTCCATTGCCATAAGCCGGTCGAACAGCGCGCGGCCATCCGCCGTCAGGGCGTATCCCGTCTGGCTGCGCTGGAACAGGGCCTTGCCGATACGCTCCTCCAGTTCGATCATGCGCCGTCCGATGGTCGCGGGGCTCAAACCCGTTATCGCCGCGGCCCCGGTCAGGCCGCCGCTGCGTGACACATCGAGAAAAAGCTGGTAGGAGTCCCAGGTAACGTTTTTCATTGCTGAAAAACGTAGCGCATTTTCTTGCGCAGATAAATCAAAAAACGGCGTGCATCATGGCCCCTCCGCATCAGAAGGAGAGCGACATGCACGCGATTTTTGCAGCACGGGCCATCATCGAAAACCGGCAGCCGCGCACGCGGCGCGAAGCCATTATACAGGAAGAGAAGTTTTATGCCGATATGGCCGAGGCATCCTGGCCGTGGCGGTTTTTCCGCACAGTCATGGGCTTGACGAAGACCGCGAACCGCCGATCAATAAAAGAGGGCGATCAGAGCTGCCAGAGCACCGGCTGCGATAAGGCTCAGGCGAAAAGCCAACTGCCGGCTCTCGCTTTCGGCGCGGGCGATGGCAATGGCGTGAGGGCGGCGATGTGCTGTTCTGTTCATGCGCGGGTTCCTGACGAAAAACTCAACCGACCCATGCCCTGTTAAGAGCCTCCAGCAGGACATCATGTGCAGCGGGAGCGCAATGCGATCCGGCTTTGCTGGCATTCGGTCAGGATGACTCCACGCCCGTTAACAAGGTCTTAACGGGCAGTGCCTCAGGCGAATTCGCCCGCTGCCTGCCCGGACGCCCAGGCCCACTGGAAATTATAACCGCCGAGCCAGCCGGTCACATCAACACATTCGCCAATGAAATAAAGCCCGGCCACGGATTTCGCCGCCATGCTGCGGGAATCGAGACCGGTCGTATCCACCCCGCCGAGCGTGACTTCCGCCGTGCGATAACCTTCGGAACCGGCGGGCTTGATCTGCCAGTCCTGCACCTCGCCCGCGAGCTTTGCCAGAACCTTGTCGGACATATCGGCGAGATGGCCGGTGAGGCCGGATTGTTCGACGACATGCTGGGCAAGACGCTTCGGCAGGATTTCCGACAGAGCGGTCTGGGGTGACTGCCGACCGTTCTTCTGTTTCGCCTGCTTCAGAAGCGCGGCTATATCGCGATGCGGCTCAAGCTTCAGGCGGACCACATCACCCTCGCGCCAGTAGGATGAGATTTGCAGGATCGAGGGTCCGCTCAAACCGCGATGGGTGAAGAGCAGCGCTTCCTCAAACGCAGTCTTGCCATGGAAAACCTCGGCCGGAACCGCGACGCCGGCAAGCGGGCTCAGCTTTTCCAGCAAAGCGGGATCGAGCGTCAGCGGCACGAGACCGGGCCGCGTTTCGATAAGCTTGAGACCGAATTGTTCGGCGATCTGGTAGGCAAAACCGGTCGCGCCCATTTTCGGGATCGATTTACCGCCCGTCGCCACAACGACGCTTTCAGACTCGATGACGCCGCCTGATGTCGTGACGCGAAAACGGCCGCCATCATGGGCGACTGCGGAGACTGACGTTTCAAGCCGCAGCTTCGCATTGACCGCCTGCATTTCGGCAAGCAGCATGCGGATGAT
The DNA here is from genome assembly GCF_900188475.1 of Agrobacterium sp. 719_389. Taxonomy (NCBI): domain Bacteria; kingdom Pseudomonadati; phylum Pseudomonadota; class Alphaproteobacteria; order Hyphomicrobiales; family Rhizobiaceae; genus Agrobacterium; species Agrobacterium sp. 719_389. Next base: position 94,542 of record NZ_FYEM01000005.1, on the reverse strand, counting down.
ATCCTTGGCGCTGTCGTCACAGAAAAGCTGGCCGAGCGTCTTTTCGTGCCAGGCGATGCGGTGTTTTTCAACAAGGGCAATGAAATCGCGCGGCGTATAACGGGCGAGAGCGGATTTGGCGAAATGCGGGTTGGCGGAGAGATAATTCTTCGGCCCGGCATGGATATTGGTGAAGTTGCAGCGGCCGCCGCCGGAGATGCGGATCTTTTCGCCCGGCGCCTTCGCATGGTCGAGAATGACGACGGAGCGGCCGCGCTGGCCGGCGCGGATGGCGCACATCATGCCGGCGGCGCCCGCCCCCAAAATCAGCACGTCACATTTCTCTGTCATCATTTCATCCGATCCGTTTCCTTTCCTCTTTTCGAAGTGCCGCCGCTTGTCAATGGCGCTTTCCCCCTCGCCAATTGCCAAACTACGGTTATGATGGCTCCACCAGAAACACAGACCCGGTGATACATGCCCCCGAAGAAAACCATGCTCCGCCCGAAGAAACAGGCAACCATGGCAAAGACACCTCCCCTCGACCTCTCCTCCACCCGTGGCGTTTCCTCCTGGCGCGAAGCCGCGCAATGGCTGCGGGCGCGCGGTATCGAGGACATAGAATGCATCACCCCCGATCTTGCAGGCGTTGCGCGCGGCAAAATGATGCCGACGGCAAAGTTCACGGGCGACACCTCGCTTGCCCTGCCCTCCGCGCTCTACCGCCATACGATTTCAGGCGAATATCCTGATGAGACCGCGAATTTCCGTTACGAGCCGCGCGACAGCGACCTGAAGCTGGTGCCTGATCTTTCCACGCTCTCGGTCGTGCCGTGGGAGAGCGACCCGACCGCGCAGGTGATCTGCGACGTCGTGGATGCGGAAGGCAATTTCGTCCCCTACACGCCGCGCAACGTGCTGAAGAACGTGCTGTCGCTTTATACGGAAAAGGGCTGGAAACCGGTCGTCGCACCCGAAATCGAATTCTACCTCGTCGCCATGAACGACGACCCGGATTATCCGCTGCATCCGCCAAAGGGCCGGTCCGGCCGCTCCATCGTCGGTGGGCAGAGCTATTCCATCGCCGGCATCAACGAGTTCGACGAGTTGATCGACGATATCTATCATTTCTCCGAAAAACAGGGCCTCGAGATCGACACGCTGATCCACGAGGAAGGTCCGGCCCAGCTGGAAATCAACCTGCGCCACGGCGACCCCATCGAGCTTGCCGATCAGGTCTTCCTGTTCAAGCGCACCATCCGTGAGGCGGCGCTGAAGCACGGCATCTACGCCACCTTCATGGCCAAGCCGATGCAGGGCCAGCCGGGTTCTGCCATGCATATTCACCAGTCGGTGGTGGAAATCGACAGCGGCCGCAATATTTTCTCGAACAAGGATGGCGGCCCTTCGAAAGAATTCTTCTCCTTCGTCGGCGGCATGCAGCGTTACGTTCCGAACGCGCTTGTCATGCTCGCGCCCTATGTGAATTCCTATCGCCGCCTGACGCCTGATATGGCCTGCCCGGTCAACAATGCCTGGGGTTACGACAACCGCACGACCGCTTTCCGCGTGCCGATTTCCGGCCCGCAGGCGCGGCGCGTCGAAAACCGTCTGCCGAGTTCGGACGCCAATCCCTATCTCGCGCTTGCCGCCTCGCTCGGCTGCGGCTGGCTCGGCATCGTCAACAATATCGAACCGACCGAACCGACCGCTGAGACGGCCAATGAAGGCTCCATCGACCTGCCGCGCGGGCTTCTGGAGGCCGTGGCGCTGCTGGAAGGCGAAGAACAGTTCGAGCGGGTGTTTGGCCATGAATTCGTGGGCCTTTATGCGGGCCTGAAACGCGGGGAGTTCGAGACCTTCATGCAGGTCATCAGCCCCTGGGAGCGCGAGTTTCTGCTTCTCAACGTGTGAGGAACCACGAGCATGACATGGCAAAGCCCGATTGCGCCGGGAATTTCCTGGTATCAGGCAACCGTCGGCGAGCGGCCGGACTATCCTGCCCTCGACGGGTCGAAGCAAGTTGATGTCGCGATCATCGGCGGCGGTTATACCGGCCTGCAGGCCGCCTCTGACCTCGCCGAAAACGGCGTCTCCGTCGCCCTCATCGAAGCGCATCGTTTTGGTGATGGCGCTTCCGGCCGCAATGGCGGCCAGTTCGGCACCGGCCAGCGCTCCTTTCCGGACGAAATGGAAGCCGAGATCGGCTTCGAGCAATCGAAGCTGCTGTTCGACATTGCCGAGAACGCCAAGAATTACGTGCGCGATTTCGCAAGCAGCCGCGGCATCGACATGGAATATCTGCCGGGGCAGCTCTATGTGGCGCACAAGGCGGCTTACGAGGATGATTATCGCAGAAGCGTGGATGCGATGAACAATCGTTACGGCTATTCGCATATTTCCTACATGGAGCGTGGCGAAGCACGCAAACGTGTCGGCTCCACCCATTATTTCGGCGGCACGCGCGATACCGGCACCGGCCATATCCACCCGCTGAAGCTGCTGGTCGGGCTGGCGAAGGCGGCGCAAGCGGCAGGCGCCGCCATTTATGAGATGACCCCCGCCAGGTCCATCCGGCAGGCGGGCGGCAAGACCATCATCGAGACACCCTTCGGCACCATCACCGCACCGCGGGTGCTGATCGCCACCAATGCCTATATCGGCAATCTGGAACCGGTGACGGCCGCCCACATCATGCCGATCCGCTCCTTCATCGGCGCCACCGCACCGCTCGACGCCTATCCTGATATCATTCCCGACAAGGAAGCGGTCGCCGATTCCCGCTTCGTGGTGCGTTATTTCCGCAAGACGGCCGACAACCGGCTGCTGTTCGGCGGGCGCGAGGCCTATACGGCCGATGCGCCGCGCGATATTTCCAGCCATATCCGCCGGCAGATCGCCGAGATTTATCCCGAGCTGAATGCTGTCGAAATCACCCATTCCTGGGGCGGCTCCGTCGGCATTACCCTGCCGCGCAAAGTCTTCGTGCGCGACGTCATGCCCGGCGTCACTTCCATCGGCGGTTATTCCGGCCATGGGGTGATGCTGTCGAATTATTGCGGCAAGCTCTATGCCGATCTGGTTCTCGGCAAAAAGGACATGCTGGCGCCCTTCGCCCGGCTGAAGGTGCCATCTTTCCCCGGCGGGGCATCGCTGCGTGCGCCGCTGCTTTTCCTGGCGCTCTCGTGGTACGCGCTGCGAGACAGGTTTTAGGGTAATGTTTATAGACTGTTACCGGCGGCGGGCGAGTTGGCGGAAGCAAAATTCATAATTTCACATAACTGAGTCTGGCATTTTTAAATCGATTAGATTATTGATGCCCCCAACCCTTGAAGATCGAGAGAATCGATATGAGCAGTCAGATCATTCCTGTTGAACCTTTTGATTGTGTCGTTTTCGGCGGCACGGGCGATCTTGCCGAGCGCAAGCTTCTGCCGGCCCTTTATCACCGGCAGGTCGAAGGCCAGTTCACGGAGCCGACCCGCATCATCGGCGCGTCGCGTTCGGTCATGACCCATGAGGAATATCGCAAATTTGCGCAGGACGCTCTGAAGGAGCACCTGAAGGCCGGCGAATACGACGACGCACAGGTTGCAGTTTTCCTGAACAGGCTTTTCTACGTGCCTGTTGACGCCAAGGGCAACAATGGCTGGGACGTGCTGAAGAAGCTGCTGGACGAAGGCAAGGAGCGCGTGCGCGCCTTCTATCTGGCTGTCGCACCGGGCATTTTCGGCGATATCGCCGACAAGATCCGCGAACACAAGCTCATCACCCGTTCGACCCGCATCGTCGTTGAAAAGCCGATCGGCCGCGATCTGGCCTCTGCCCAGGAACTCAACGACACGATCGGCCACGTCTTCAAGGAAGAGCAGATCTTCCGTATCGACCACTATCTCGGCAAGGAGACGGTGCAGAACCTGATGGCGCTGCGTTTCGCCAACGCGCTTTATGAGCCGCTGTGGAATTCCGCCCATATCGACCACGTTCAGATCACGGTCGCCGAAGCGGTCGGCCTCGAAGGCCGCGCCGGTTATTACGACAAGGCCGGCGCGCTGCGCGACATGGTTCAGAACCACATCCTGCAGCTGCTTTGCCTTGTCGCCATGGAGCCGCCCGCTTCCATGAAATCGGAAGCCGTGCGTGACGAAAAGCTCAAGGTGCTGCGTTCGTTGAAGCCGATCGACACCAGCAATGTCGAAAAGCTGACTGTGCGCGGCCAGTACCGCGCCGGCGCTTCCGCAGGCGGCCCGGTCAAGGGCTATCTGGAAGAGCTGGAAGGCGGTGTTTCCAACACCGAAACCTTCGTCGCCATCAAGGCTGAAATCGCCAACTGGCGCTGGGCCGGCGTTCCCTTCTACATCCGCACGGGAAAACGCCTCGCGACCCGCGTTTCGGAAATCGTCGTCACCTTCAAGCAGATCCCGCATTCGATCTTCGACGATGCGGCCGGCAAGATCGAGGCCAACAAGCTGGTCATTCGCCTGCAGCCGGATGAAGGCGTCAAGCAGTCGCTCCTCATCAAGGACCCCGGCCCGGGCGGCATGCGCCTGCGTCAGGTCTCGCTGGACATGAGCTTTGCCGAAGCCTTCAACGTGCGCAGCCCCGATGCCTATGAGCGGCTGTTGATGGACACCATCCGCTCCAACCAGACGCTGTTCATGCGCCGCGACGAGGTCGAGGCCGCGTGGGACTGGATCGATCCCATTCTCAAGAGCTGGGAAGAGCTGGGACAGGGCGTGCAGGGTTATACCGCCGGCACCTGGGGCCCGAGCGGCTCGATCGCACTGATCGAGCGTGACGGCCGCACCTGGCACGATGCCGATTGAGGGCCTGGCGATGAGCGAAACGATCCACGTCTTCGACACCGCCGCCGAACTGGCAACCGCTCTTGCGGCGGAGGTTGCCAAACGCCTTGATGCGGCAACGAAGGATCGCGGTGCGGCAAGCATCGCCGTATCCGGCGGTTCGACGCCCAAGCTGTTCTTTCAGGCGCTTTCCAAACACGATCTCGACTGGCCCAATATCAGCGTGACGCTGGTGGATGAGCGTTTCGTGCCGCCGGAAAGCGACCGTTCGAACCACCGCCTCGTTGCGGAGAACCTTTTGCAGGACAAGGCGAAGTCGGCCTATTTCGTGCCGCTGTTCCAGCCCGCGGCCTCGCCGGAGGATGCGGCGACGCTTGCGACCGTCAAGACCGAGGCGATCTGTGACCCGTTCGATGTCGTCATTCTTGGCATGGGAACGGATGGCCACACGGCATCGTTCTTCCCCGGTGGAGACAATCTCTACGAAGCGCTGGACCTTGATGAACCGCGCGGCGTCCTGACCATGGCGGCGGAGAATGCGGGAGAGGAGCGGTTGACCTTCAACTTCTCCAGCCTGCACGATGCCGATTTCCTCGTGCTGCATATCGAAGGTGCGGCGAAGAAGGCGACGCTGGAGAAGGCGCAGTCTGGCGAGGATGAGGATGAAATGCCGATCCGTGCCGTGCTGAACCGGGCCGAGACGCCCGTGGATATATACTGGGCGCCATAAGCCAACGCGGTCGCCGCTTCCGCGGCCCCGCGACAAGCGCCCGAAGACATGAAGACTGAAACACGACAACCGGCCGCTCACCTCCCGGAACGCCGGTTGTCGACCAACGAACAGGATGAACGCCCATGTCCGCCGATTCCCGCATTCAGGCCATCACCGCCCGCATCGTCGAACGTTCCAAGCCCTACCGCGAGACCTATCTCGAGCGGCTGCGGCTGCAGGTTTCAAAAGGCGTTCACCGTTCCGTTCTGTCCTGCGGCAATCTCGCGCATGGATTTGCCGTCTGTTCCCCCGCCGACAAGGACATCCTTGCCGGCGACCGGGTTCCCAATCTCGGCATCATCACCGCCTATAACGACATGCTCTCGGCGCATCAGCCCTATGAGGCCTTCCCGGCGATCATCCGCGATGCGGCCAAGGAGGCGGGCGGCATAGCGCAGGTGGCGGGCGCGGTTCCCGCCATGTGCGACGGCGTAACCCAGGGCCAGCCCGGCATGGAGCTTTCGCTGTTTTCCCGCGACGCCATCGCCATGGCGGCCGGCATCGGCCTGTCGCACAACATGTTCGACGCCGCCGTCTATCTCGGCGTCTGCGACAAGATCGTGCCCGGCCTCGTCATTGCCGCACTCGCCTTCGGCCACCTGCCCGCCGTCTTCGTTCCTGCCGGCCCGATGACATCAGGCCTGCCGAATGACGAGAAGTCGCGCATTCGCCAGCTTTATGCCGAAGGCAAGGTCGGCCGCGCCGAGCTGCTGGAAGCGGAATCCAAATCCTATCACGGTCCCGGCACCTGCACTTTCTACGGCACCGCCAATTCCAACCAGATGCTGATGGAGATCATGGGTTTCCATATGCCCGGCTCTTCCTTCATCAATCCCGGCACGCCGCTGCGCGATGCGCTGACGCGTGAGGCCACAAAGCGCGCGCTGGCGATTACCGCGCAGGGCAATGAATTTACCCCGGCCGGCGAGATGATCGATGAAAGGTCTGTCGTCAACGGCGTCGTCGGCCTGCATGCGACGGGCGGTTCCACCAACCACACCATGCATCTGATCGCCATGGCGCGCGCCGCCGGCATCATCCTTACCTGGCAGGATATTTCCGATCTCTCGGACATCGTGCCGCTTCTCGCCCGCGTTTACCCCAACGGGCTGGCCGATGTAAACCATTTCCACGCCGCCGGCGGCATGGGTTTCCTCATCAAGCAGCTGCTGAAACAGGGCTTCGTGCATGACGATGTGCGCACCGTCTTCGGACAGGGGCTCGAGGCTTACACCGTGGATGCCATGCTTGACGAGAAGGGCGCCGTCACCCGCCAGCCCTCCCCCGAACAGAGCCACGACCCGAAGGTTCTCTCCAGCGTCGAAACACCGTTCCAGCCGACGGGCGGCCTGAAGATGCTAACCGGCAATCTCGGCAAATCGGTCATCAAGATTTCCGCCGTCAAACCGGAGCGCCACATCATCGAGGCGCCGGCGATCGTCTTCCATGACCAGCAGGAACTTCAGGACGCCTTCAAGGATGGCAAGCTTAACCGCGACTTCATTGCGGTCGTCCGCTTCCAGGGCCCGAAGGCCAATGGCATGCCGGAACTGCACCGCCTGACGCCGCCGCTTGGCGTGCTGCAGGATCGCGGCTTCAAGGTGGCGCTGGTGACCGATGGGCGCATGTCCGGCGCCTCCGGAAAGGTGCCTGCCGCCATCCACGTTACGCCAGAGGCTTCCGATTGCGGGCCGATCTCGCTCATCCGCGACGGCGACATCATCCGTCTCGACGCCATTTCCGGCTCGCTCGAGGTGCTGGTTTCCGCCGCCGAGCTGGCAAAACGCGAACCGGCGCGCGCCGACCTCTCCGGCAACGAATGGGGCATGGGCCGCGAACTTTTCGCCCCCTTCCGCCGCAATGCCGGCCCGGCCGATCAGGGCGCCAGCGTGCTCTTCCATTGATTTTGTGGAGGCGAAGGCCGGATGCGGCTTTCGCCTTTCAACCCTGCTTTGCGGTGTCGCCGGGATGCCGCCAGAAACCGCTTTATTTCCCACATCTTAAACGTCAGACTTGTCATGCGGCTGTGATGATCGCCCTATAGGGCCTTCTCCAGCCAGCCGTGGGACGACGGCGCAGTTTCGGATGATGGGGCCTGACATGACGATTTTCTCAAGCAAACGCCGCGACGTGCTGAAGCTTATGGCGGGCACGGCCATGCTGCCGCTGATGGCGGCGGCTACGCCGGCTATGGCGCAGGACGTGGTACTGCGTGCAATCGTCATCTCGGACCTGCATTCGGCCTATGAGCGCATCGGCCAGCTGCTCGCAGCCATAGAAACGCGCATCGCCGCCGACAAGGCACCCCACATCATCTTGCTGAATGGCGACCTGTTCGAACTCGGCAATGCGGTGGCCACACGGTCTGCCGGCGAAATCGAATGGACGTTCCTGGCGGCGCTCGCAAAGCTTGCCCCCACCGTCGTCAATATCGGCAATCATGAGCCCGATATCGACAATGATCTTGCCAATTTCGTCAGTCGCGCCCAGGCGCTCGGCATCACAGTGCTGTCCAACATCGTCGACAAGCGCAGCGAAAAGCCTTTTGCTCCTGGTAGCGCCGAAGTGAATGTCGGCGGACAGAGGGTCGTCGTTACGGGTCTCGCCACCAACGCGATCAACACCTATCCAAAGGCGACGCGCGAGACGCTCGACATTCCGCAGCCGGTCGAATGGGCGAAGGCCAATCTTCCCGGCATCGTCAAGGCGGATGCGATCAACATCGTGATGAGCCATGCCGGTGTCGTTGCGGACCGCGATATCCTGCCCCTGCTGCCGGATGGCACGTTGATGATCGGAGGCCATGACCACCTGAACTTCGTGCATGAGCAGGGCGCGACCCGATATATTCACACCGGCTCCTGGTGCACCTCCATGACGATTGCGACCATGGCGGCCCCCGGCAAGGCTACTGCCATGGAAACGGTCGCGATCGACCTCAATGCGCCTGCGTCCCCGGCCCTCAAACCCCTGATCGAGCAGACGCTCGAAAAGCACCTGACGGCGGAAGAGCGGGCCATCGTCGGCAAAAGCGCGAAGGCGATGAACGTCGATGAGGCGGGCCGCCATGTGGCGCAGCTCATCGCCGCAAAAACCGGCGCGGATGTCGGCTTCATTGCCCATACCTCGCTGGGCGCGGGCCTGCCTGATGGCGATATTCGCCGCTATGATTTTAATGCCTCGGTGCGTTTCGACGGCACGCTGATGGTGACGGAGGTGGATGGCGCGGCGCTTGCCCAAATCCTCAAGCGCTGCAACCAGGACGGCGACATTCCGCTCGCCGCGCGCACCGGCGATTATCTTTACGCCATGCCGGAAAAGCCCGAAACGAAACAGCGCTACAAACTCGTCTGCAACGACTGGTCAGCCATCAATCAGCAAAAATATTTCGGCCGCAGCGATCTTGCCTTCACGGAAGTGCCAGAGTTGAAGTTGAAGCAGACGGTTCTGGGTGGGCTCTCTTAAGCCCACTTCGTCACATTGCCTTCAGAAAGACCGGATATCGAGCTTCCGGTCTCTATGCGCCGGATGCGTGCTGAACACGAAGATGCGGTCCAGTTCCTTCTGCGTCAACATCCGCAGGAAGCGGACGTGGATGGTGTTGTTGGCGTTGACGCGCAACATCACGCAGCCGATCTTGGTGATGCGGGCGTCGGGAATATCGAGATAGAACTGGTTCGGCAGGTTATATTTCGTCAGCAGCGCCAGCACCGCTTCTGTCTGTGAGATGCGGATGACATCGCAACGGCGCGCCGCCATGTGCATCACGGCCTTTTCGGTATATTCGATGCGTGCTGCGTTCATGGTATCTTCCATGCGGAACCGGTTTTCGCGGTCATACATGAAGGATTCTTCCTTGCTCAGGTAATGGTTCCTGATGACACCCGTACCGCTCTGCACACCCAGCTCCCATGCTCAGTCAATGGATCGAGACTAGGCCATAGTCTTTAACAATTCATATCAGCGCAGGCTTAAACAGACCGGAAGCGGGACATTTCCGACATTTTTCCACAGCCGTAAAAAGCTCAGGAAAAACCCCGGAACGAGGACGTTCCGGGGTGTTTTTGGGGTCGACTGCAATCAGACGCGGTAGGTCTTGCCCTCGGCATTAAAGAGGTGAAGCTTTTCCTGCGGGGCGGCGAAACGCAGGGTTTGCCCCTTGGCGACCGAGACAATGCCCGGTGCCTTGACGATGATGGGTTCCTGGCCCTTCGGCGCTTCGAGATACAGAAGCGTCACCTCGCCCAGAGCCTCGACGATCGACACTTTTCCTTCGAAAAGATAATCATCGCCGGTGACGATGCTCAAATCTTCCGGCCGGACACCGAAGCTTGCGGCCTTGCCCCGTTCGGATGCAGGGGTCGGAACATTGACGGCAAGCGTCTTGCCGCCGACCAACTCGATCGACGTCCGCTCTCCGGTCCCGACAATCTTCCCAGCAATGATGTTCATGGCGGGCGAACCGATGAAGCGCGCCACAAAGAGATTGGCCGGGTTTTCGTAAAGTTCGAGCGGCGCGCCGACCTGCTCCACACGACCCGCATTCAAAACGACGATACGGTCAGCCAGCGTCATCGCCTCCACCTGGTCGTGGGTGACGTAGATCATCGTTGTATCGGCCATCTGCTCGTTGAGCTTGGCGATCTCGATGCGGGTTGCGACACGCAACGCGGCATCGAGGTTCGACAAAGGTTCATCGAACAGGAAGACCTTGGGATTGCGGCAGATCGCGCGGCCGATGGCGACGCGCTGGCGCTGACCGCCCGAAAGAGCCTTGGGCAAACGCTCCAGATATTGCGTCAGCTGCAGGATTTCGGCAGCGGCGCGGACGCGGCGGTCGATCTCCTGCTTGTTTTCCTTGGCGATCTTCATGCCGAAGGCCATGTTGTCGTAAACAGTCATATGCGGATAAAGCGCATAGGACTGGAACACCATGGCAATGCCCCGACGCGAGGGCGGGATTTCATTGACCAGCTGGCCGTCGATAAACATCTCACCGCCGGTGATTTCCTCCAGACCCGCAATCATGCGCAGCAACGTCGATTTCCCGCAGCCGGACGGCCCGACGAAAACGATGAATTCGCCCTGTTCGATCTCCAGATCGATGCCGTGCAGAACCTTCACCTGCCCGTATGATTTGCGGATATCCTTGAGAACGAGACTTGTCATGGGTTGTTCCTCCCTGTCTTATCAGGCGTAACGGGCGAAGAAAGCGCCCCATGCCGGAAGTTCTACGCTTCTGCCTTCAAGGCCGCTAGTAAAGCCATGGCCGTCGAGAACCTCCCAGTTCCCTTCCGGCAGCGTCGCCTTTGCCGGCGTTGCGGACAGATTGAAGAGGCACAGAACGGTTTCGTTGCCGAGCGTGCGGGTATAGCTCAGCACATCCCCCTCAACCGGCTGGAATTCGATGCCGCCCTTGGCAAAAGCGGGATGCTTTTTGCGGAAGGACAGGAACCGGCGGTAATGCTCCAGCACTGATCCTTCGTTGCCCTGCTGGGCGCTGACGGCGCGCTGCTTGTGTTCAGCGGGAATGGGCAACCAGGTCTTGTCCGAGGTCGAGAAACCGGCCTGCGCATGGCCGGCGTCCCACACCATCGGTGTGCGGCAACCGTCGCGGCCCTTGAATTCCGGCCAGAACTGGATGCCGTAGGGGTCCTGCAAATCCTCGAAAGCGATATCGGCTTCGGTGAGGCCCAGCTCCTCGCCCTCATAGATGCAGACGGAACCGCGCTGCGTCATGAGGAGTGCCGAAAGCACCTTGGCGAAAGCGTCCTTGTCCTCGACATGTTCGCCCCAGCGGCTGACATGGCGCACGACATCATGGTTGGAGAAAGCCCAGCAGGCCCAGCCTTCCGGTGCGGCCTTGGCAAAATCCGCCTGCACATCGGCAACACGCTGCGGGGTGAGCGCGTCAGGCGCCAGGAACTCGAAGGCGTAGCACATCTGCATCTTGTCGTCGCCGGAGGTATATTCACCGACGATTTCGAGACCGCGCTGGCTGTCGCCCACTTCGCCGACGGCGGCGATATCAGGGAATTCGTCCAGCACGGCGCGGAAACGCTTCAGGAAGGCGAGGTTTTCCGGGCGGTTCTTGTCGTAGAGATGTTCCTGGAAGTTATACGGATTGACCGCAGGCGCCGTGGACGCGTTGCGGCGCTCCGGCGCCAGCGCCGGGTTGTCGCGCAGCTCAAGGTCGTGGAAATAGAAGTTGATGGTGTCGAGGCGGAAACCATCGACGCCACGCTTCAGCCAGAAGCGGGTAATGTTCAGCAGCTCTTCCTGAACTTCCGGATTATGCAGGTTGAGGTCCGGCTGCGATGTCAGGAAGTTGTGCATGTAATATTGCATGCGGGTCGGGTCCCACTGCCAGCCCGAGCCACCGAAGATCGACAGCCAGTTGTTGGGCGGCGTGCCGTCCGGCTTGCTGTCCGACCAGACATACCAATCTGATTTGGGGTTATTGCGGCTGGCGCGGCTTTCCACGAACCATGGATGCTGGTCCGAGGTGTGCGACATGACGAGGTCGATCATCACACGGATGCCGAGACGGTGGGCCTCAGCGATCAGCCCGTCGAAATCGGCAAGCGTGCCGAACATCGGATCGACATCGACATAATTCGAGACGTCGTAACCGAAATCCTTCATCGGCGAGGTGAAGAAGGGCGAAATCCAGATAGCGTCTGCACCGAGACCGGCAATATGCGCCAGCCGGTCGGTGATGCCCTTGAGATCGCCGATGCCGTCGCCATTGGAGTCCTGATAGGAGCGCGGATAAATCTGGTAGATCACGGCGCCGCGCCACCAATCCTTGTTGGGCGTCAAAGCGGAAGTCACCGGAGCGGTCATAGTCTCATCCTGTCTGGTATGGGCGTTCATGGAATTATCAGCCTCCCTTGACGGAGCCGGCGAGCAGGCCACGCACGAGATAACGTTGAAGGGCGAAGAAGACGCCAAGCGGCACAACGATGGTAACGAAGGCCGAGGCGGTGAGGATTTCCCAGTTGCCGCCGCGCGAACCGAGCAGCGCGTTCAAGGCGCCGGTCAGCACCAGCTCATCCTTCTGCGTGCCGAGGAAGACCATGGCGACGAGCAGGTCGTTCCAGGTCCACAGGAACTGGAAGATGGCGAAGGAGGCAAGTGCCGGAAAGGAGAGCGGCAGGATGATCTTGACGAAGATTTCGAAGTCGCTCGCCCCATCGACACGCGCACTTTCGATGATCTCTTTCGGCAGGCCGGAAATGTAGTTGCGCAGCAGGTAGATGGCGAGCGGCAGGCCGAAGGCGGTGTGCGCCAGCCAGATGCCGGCATAGGTCTTGGACGGCACGCCGAAGATGGTGCCGATTTCATTATAGAGCCGCAGCAACGGTATCAGCGACATCTGCAGCGGCACGACGATCAGGCCCACCACCATGGCAATCAGGAGATTGCGGCCAGAGAAGCTCATCCATGACAGGGCATAGGCGGCAAAGGCGGCGATGAGAATGGGAATAACTGTCGCGGGCACGGCCACCGTCAGCGAGTTGACGAAGGACTGACCGATGCCTTCCGAGGTCAGGACCGTTCGATAATTATCGAGCGTGAAGACCGGCGGCGTTCCAACGGAAATATAGACGCGCTTGCCACGGGAACCCTCGAAGCTCGAAGCCTTGCTGTATTCATAGGTGCCATCAGCATTGACGAGAAGCGTCTCGCCATCGCCGATATCGGCCGCCTCGCCCGCTTTGAAGGCTCTCGGTTCCTGCACACGCACGCCGAAGGCGGAGACCCTTCCGCCGGCACCGCTTTCGAAAACATTGCCTGATATGACGTAGCGGCTGCCGTCCTGCTTCTGCACGGAAGCATCGGCAAGACGCACGGCCGCCGTCTGTTCGGAACTGGAAAAGGCCGTCCACCAGCCTGACACGGTGATCTGGTCCTTGTCGCGCAGCGAGCTGACGAGAATGCCGAGCGTGGGCAGGAGCCAGAGAAGCACGACGACGAGGACGCTGGCGTGGACGATGAGGCGCGGCAGGCCGACGCGGCGAAGACGTTTGAAGATGTTCATCTCAGCGGCCCTCCATCTCGCGGTTGGCCTGGCGGATGTTCCAGACCATGATCGGGGTGACGGCCGCCATGATGATGAGTGCGATAACAGCACTTCGGCCGCTGTCGCCGCCGCCGCGGAACATCCAGTCGAACATGAGATTGGCGAGAACCATGGTGTTCCACTGGCCGTTGGTCATGGTCAGCACGATGTCGAAAACCTTGAGCACGAGAATGGTGATCGTGGTCCAGACAACGGCGATGGTGCCCCAGATCTGCGGAACCATGATCTTCCAGAAGATCTGCCAGCCACTGGCGCCATCGATGACCGCCGCCTCGATGGTCTCCTCGGGGATGCCCCGCAGCGCCGCCGAGAGGATGACCATGGCGAAACCGGTCTGGATCCAGATGAGGATGACCATCAGGAAGAAATTGTTCCAGAACGGCATGGAAATCCACACCTGCGGATTGCCGCCGAAAAACTCTACGATGGCGTTCAAAAGGCCGATCTGCACCTGACCTTCGGCGCGATATTCATAGATGAACTTCCAGATGACGGAGGCGCCGACGAAAGAGATAGCCATCGGCATGAAAACGATGGATTTAGCGATATTGCCCCACCAGATGCGGTCGGTCATGACGGCGATGACGAGGCCGAAGAAGGTGCAGGCGGCAGGCACCACGGCCAGCCAGAGGATGTTGTTGAAGATCGACTGGCGGAAACCGGCATCAAAAAACGCCCAGCGATAATTGGCGAGACCGACAAATTCACTGCCTGTGCGGTCATAAAAGGACAGGATCAGCGTCGCGATGACGGGATAGACCAGATAAACGAGAAGAAGGATCAGCGCCGGGCCGATGAACAGCCAAGGCCGGACGGCGGCGCGGCGGTTGAGGTTGCGGGAGGCGTGAATGACGTCTCCCGAGCGGACGGGAAAGATTGCCTGCAGCGCCTTGTCGGACAGCCAGTAATAGGCAGCGCAGGCAAAAACACCTGCTACCATGACGCCGATGGCAGACACGAGTTGTTGAGCCATGTTCCCTCCCTTGATCCTCTCCGCGCCGCGCTGATTTATGCGGTCGTCGGGGCCGTTCCGTTGGTAAGGCCCGGCAGCGAGCCGCCGGGACTTTTTACCGCAGATTCAGATCGGGAAACCGCAGAACAGTTTTCCGGAATCTGCTCGGCCGATTGTTACTTCAGGCCGTCCCAAGCCTTCTGAATATCGGCAGCGACCTGATCGGCAGACTTGCCGCCGACGAAATCGATCATGCCGGTCCAGAATGCGCCAGCGCCGATCTTGCCGGGCATCAGGTCGGAACCATCGAAACCGAAGCTTGTCGCGGTCGTCAGGATTTCGCCCTGGCGCTTCATCTGCTCATTGGCATAGGTGTCGACATTCACGCCCTTATACGGCGTCAGGAAGCTGGACTGCGCCATCCAGACCTCATGCGCGATCGGGGTCTGCAGGAATTCTACGAATGCCTTGGCAGCCGGCGCTTCCTTGGTGATGGTGACGAGCGTGCCCGCGCCGAGAACCGGCTTGCCGAGTTCAGGCTTGGACGCATAGGTCGGCATGTAGAAGAAATCCGCATCCGTTCCGACCTTGGTGCCCTCAGGGAAGAAGGACGGAATGAACGACGCCTGATGGTGCAGGTAGCACTTCGGCGGAATGTCGAAGAGGCCCTTGGGGCTGTCGCGGAAGTCGGTGGAGGCCACGGCCGCGACGCCGCCGCTCACATATTTTTCGTTCTTGGCGAATTTGCCGAATTCGTTGATGGCCTCGACCACGGCCGGATCGGTGAACTTCACCTCGTTGGTCGTCCATTTCTGGTAGACGTCGAGCGGCTGCGTACGCAGCATCAGGTCTTCCACCCAGTCGGTCGCCGGCCAGCCGGTGGCGCCGCCGGAACCGAGGCCGATGCACCAGGGCGTGCCGCCATCGGCAACGATCTGGTCCGTCAGCTTGAGCAGGTCTTCCATGCTCTCGGGCACCTTATAGCCCGCTTCCTCGAAGTTCTCAGGCACATACCAGACGAGCGACTTCACATCCGCCTTGAAGGGAAATGCGAAATAGGCCTTGTTGCCGTCCTTGCCCTTGTAGCTGCCGAGATCGACCCAGGACTGGCCCGCGCCGTAATTTTCCTTGACCCAGCTGGCGGTCGCATCGCCGAGCGGCACGAGGAAGCCCTTGGCGGCGAGATCAGCCAGAAGGCCGGGCTGCGGCAGGATGGCGATATTGGGCGGCGAACCCGCCTGCGTGTCGATGACGATCTGCTGCTCGTAGTTTTCCGACGAGGAATAACGGACATTCACGCCGGTCGCGTCAGCGAAATAGGCGAGCACCGACTGAAACAGAGCCTCATCCTCACCACGCCAGGGGCCGAAAATCGTCAGCGTCTGGCCCTTCAGGTCGGCATGGGCCGCCTTGAAGTCTTCGTAGCTTTTCCAGTTGAACTTGGCGTCCCCGCCGGGTGCAAATTTCAGGTCGGCGGCAAAGGCCGCACCGGACAGCAATGCCATGACAGCAGCCGTCGCCAAAAGAGTCTTCCGCATGTGATTTACCTCCCATCACATAAAAGGCTCAAAGCGTCCTCTCCAATCAAAGCGCTTTGGCTGCCTATTCATCTCATTGTCATTAACACAGAGTCAAGAGGCTCTTTATTCGGAAACGTTGCAGCGCCTCATGAATAGTCATATTTAATTAGGAAGGCGGCTATCCTTTTCGATTGAGAAATACGGTGGAGGCTGGTAAAAATCTAAAGCGCTTTGGGAATTGAGGAGCGGCTTTGCCGTATTCTCGGGCGCGCGCATGGAGGAATGACAGACATGAACCTGAAACAGTTGTCGCAACTGCTGGGCATTTCGCAGACGACGATCAGCAGGGCGCTCAACGGCTATCCGGAAGTCAGCGCCGAAACCCGCCGCCGTGTCATGGAGGCTGCCGAAAAAACCGGATATCGCCCGAATGCGGCAGCGCAACGGCTGGCGACGGGCAAGGTCGGCTCCATCGGACTTGTGATGCCGATTGGCGAGCATCACCGTTCGGATGTGCATTTCGGCGAATTCCTGAGCGGCCTCGGTGAGGAAGCATCACGTAGCGGCTTTCATCTCGTCATCATGCCAACCGAGCCGGAAAAGGAGCGCGAAGCCCTGCGTGGGCTGGCGGCCAGCGGCAGCGTCGACGGCATCTATCTCGCCTATATGAAGAACAACGATCCACGCATCGCCATGATGCAGTCGCTCTCCCTGCCCTTCCTCGTGCATGGCCGCTCCATCGGCGTGGAGGAGGACTATCCCTATCTCGACGTGGACAATGAGGGCGCCTTCCGCGATGCCACCCAGCTTCTCCTCCAGCTCGGCCATACCCGCATCGGGCTGCTGAACGGCCCCGCGGGTTATGATTTCACTTTCCGCCGCTGTCTCGGAGTGGAAAAGGCGATGGCGGCAAACGGCCTGGCATTACATGCGGACAATGTAAGACACGGCAGCATGACCGACGAGGAAGGTTATCTCGGCATGGAAGCGCTGCTCTCACGCCCGGAAAAACCGACCGCCATCCTCTGCGCCAGTACCGCGCTTGCGCTCGGCGCGATCCGCTCGCTCAATCAGCGAGGCTTAAAACCCGGCAAGGATATTTCGCTGATCGCCCATGACGATGTGCTGCCGCTGCTGAAACCCGATAATTTCTCCGTCCCGCTCACCACCACCCGCTCGTCATTGAGGGCTGCGGGCGTGCGTGTGGGCCAGCGCCTGATCAACCGGATCAAGCTCAACCAGACGGAACCATATCAGGAACTCTGGAAGGCGGAACTTGTGGTGCGCGCGTCGACGGGGCCGGCTCCGAAAGCGTAGCCGGCCATTTTAAACCGCTTAGAACTTCGGCGCCGCCAGACCCACTGCGCGATGGGCGGCGATGACGGTGTTCGCCATCAGCATGGCGATTGTCATCGGGCCGACACCGCCCGGAACCGGCGTGATAGCGGCGGCAACCGCGCTTGCTTCATCATAGGCGACATCGCCCACCAGCTTCGACTTGCCTTCACCCTTTTCCGGCGCGGGAATGCGGTTGATGCCGACATCGATGACGGTCGCGCCTGATTTCACCCAGTCGCCCTTCACCATCGCCGCGCGGCCGACCGCCGCGACGAGAATATCGGCCGTCTTGCAGACGGCGGCCAGATCCTTGGTGCGCGAATGCGCCATCGTCACCGTGGCGTTGGCATTCAACAGAAGCTGGCCCATGGGCTTGCCGAACAGGTTGGAGCGGCCAATGACCACGGCGTTGAGGCCGGAGAGATCATCGCCGTGAATGCCGCGCACCAGAAGCATGGCGCCGGCGGGCGTGCAGGAGATGAGCCCGGTGGCGAGATCGCCGGTCGCGAGCTTGCCGGCGTTCAGCACGCTCAGGCCATCGACATCCTTTTCGGGCAGGATCGACTGGATGATCTCATCGGAATTGAAGTGTTTCGGCAGCGGCAGCTGCACCAGAATGCCGTGAATGGAGGCATCGGCGTTCAGTTCGCCGACCAGCTTCAGAAGGTCAGCTTGCGTGGTTTCCTCCGGCAGCGTGTGCTGGATGGAATTGAAACCGCATTGCTTGGCCATCTTGCTTTTGGAGTTCACGTAAGCATGGCTGGCCGGATCATTTCCGACGATGACAACCGCGAGACCGGGCTTTACGCCCTTTTCCGCCTCAAGCGCTTCTGCCGATTTGCGGACCGCCTCCGTTACCGAAGCCGCCTTCGCCTTCCCGTCAATCACAACTGCCATGCGTCCTGCTCCTGCTGGGTTACGTAGGCTCCGTATGGTGCCCCCTTCGCAGGAATGCAAGCTAAAATGCGGCGTTTTCAGGCTGTTTTGCGGTAGTCTTCGCGGTGATCGGCGTAATCGGTAAGACGCTCTCTCAGGAACGCCAATTCGCGTCGCAATTCCATCAGCTCCTCGGCTTCGGCCTGAGCATGGTCGAAGCGCCCGGCAAGAGCTTCCGCCAGGAGCGGAGGAAGCCCGGAGGAGGCCGGATCAGCAGTGCCGACCGTGCGGTTGCCCATCAGGACCTGACGCACGCGTTCGTCCAGCGGCATATCGTCGTCATCATTGACGGCCTCGCCATAATAATCTGCGAAGCTGTCTTCCTCCGGCTCGATGTTGCCCTCTGCGGCAAGATCCGGCAGATCGTCAAACACAGCAGGCTCGATCGGTTCGAATTCAGAAACCTGCAGAGACTGGACCGGCGGCTCGACGGAGGATGGAAGTTGCGCACCGTCTTCGATGAGCCATGCGCCCTCTTCTTCCTCGTCATGGCGGCGGTAGCTCAGGAGATAGAGACTGCTTAGCAAGCCGATTAATCCGCCGCCGCCCGCCAGCATGGCGGCCTGCGTCAGGTCGCGGGTCAATTCTCCCGGTGCCGCCTTCTTGGTCAAACGTGTTTCGACCGCAGGCGTGGCGGATGCGGACAGGTCACGGCGTTCGCTTGCCTCCAGATAGGTATTTCGCGCTGTTTCCAGTTCACCCTGCAATCTCGAGAACTCGCCGGGGGCGACACCGAGCTCGCTCAGGCGGTCGAGGTATTTCCTGTGCTCGCCATTGGCGGTCGCGGCCTCCTGAGCGATGCGCTTTTCATCCGCCCGCAGACCGTCGAGTAACTGCCGCAATGCGGGGGCGGCAAGTGCCTGTGCCGCGTCCACTGCATTCTGGGCGGCGATGCTGCGGGGATGTTTCGGGCCATAATCGACCGAAACGGCAGCAAGCGCCATGCTGGCGCTCGCATGCTTCTGCCTGACGTCCTCAAGCGCCGAAAAAGCCACGCCGGCCGGCAGAGGCTTCACAAAGACATCATTCGGTTTCAGGCCCGAAGCCGCCGTCAAATCAGCCTGAATGGATTGTTGCTGCGGGGTAATTCCGGCAAGCCTGTCGTTTACGTCGCGCAGCTGCTGCTCGAGTTGCTGCACCTCGGACATTACGGCATCACCGTGACGCATCTGGAAACCGTTCAGCGCGGCTTCCGCCTCATCGAGCCTTGTCCGCGCCCTCTCCGTCTCGCGCATGGCTGGTGTCATCGTGCCGGCCTTGCCATCCGCGATCACACGCATCGAAAGATAATCGGTCAGCCGCATGGCGGTTTCCGGCGTCGCGGCCTTACCGGTCACGATCAGCGTATTTTCATCCGGTGTCAGTTCCAGCCGGATCGCCTGGCCCACCGCGCCGTTCAGCGCCTCACGCGCGGACAGCGGACGCGAATCCGCGCCGGTCAGAAGGTCGAAAAGCAGGCCAAGCTCGCCCTGATTGCGAACGCCGACTATATCTGCGGGTTTCAGTTTGAGATCGGCGGTTATACGGTCGAGCCCGGAGGGTGACAGCAGGGTTCGGCGCGCCATCGCCAGAAAACGGGCCGTATCGGGGGCATCATAGGCGGTCTGGGTAACCTCGATCCGGGCCTGCGAAACATAACCGCGAAAGCCGGAATCGATGAGCAGAAGCGGAAGGGCGGCCCCCGCAACGGTGGCAGCGGCGATGCATCCGGACGTCAGGAGCCGCAGCCAATGTCTGCGCCATTGCGATACTGGCGCGGCGACATCATCCTCGTCAGGGCGGATCGCCATCATGTCCGGATTGTCATCAACCATCTGAAGCCGTCTGCCGCGCTCGGCGCCGCCCGCCACGGGCGACTGTCAAAACCTTACGAGAGGTTAAAGGATCGTGGCAAACAAATGGTTAACGCTGTGATTGCAGACGTTGTCTCAGCTCTTGCCGAGCGCAATGTGCCAGGGTTCGGCGCAAAGGCTGTAGAGCCAGCTCATGTGAAGCTTGCGGAAAATTTCCGGCATACCGGCCACTTCGGATGACAGAACCTTGAACAGGGGCCCAACCGCGATGGTGACCCGCGCATTCTCGCGACTGACCGTGCGGTGCAGCCATGTCTCCTGGTTTTCCTTCAGCATTCCCGCCAGCAGAACATCCACCTTAACGGCCGATGCATCCCGGTTCAGCATGACGAAATCGTGCCAGGGCGCATGCGCCCGCAACTTGGCGAGAACCTCACCGATCTGCGCCGCATCATCTCCAGCCACACCGATCCGTTTCGGCACCGCCATATAGGTCAGAAGCGCCATGGTGAAGGCGACGCCGTCGATGGCGGCACGCACAGGCTCGCCATTCCCGTTGCGCGCGGCGGCCCTCATTGCCTTGCCCTGCGGCAGAAGCAGGCAGCTTTCCAGAATCTGTCGGTAGGCATTGTCCTTGAGCGACAGCTTCGCTTTCTCCAGAGTAAGAAAGGACAGCATCGTGTGCCCTTCACAGGCTGAAGCCCTGCTACTGAGCAATTCCAGCGCCCCATTCCAATCGAGATCACAGACGCGCAGTCCGTGGATATTCCGTTGCGATCCCGGCCGCGCGAAACCTGACGCGAAACTCATTGCCAACCCCCAATACCAAACCCGTCGCCACCGATCCGACGCATGGTCTGCGGGATGGTGGTTCATGGGTCTGTTTATACAGGTGCAGGTTGAATTTAGCTTGAAAGCAATCTCTCGAATGCCCGGGGATGCGGCAAGAGACAATTAACCAGAAAGGTGCTCCGCATCCTGCAGCCGGCCAAAGCCCCCTCGCCCCTTGGCCGTCAGTGGCTTGGCGCCGCAGCCGCTTCTTTTCCGGCTTCGGCCTTCTCGCCTTCGACGAGCTTGACCGAGCGCGGCGTGCCGTTGCCGTTCTGCTCACGGATGTCGGCTTTCGACAGATAATCCAGCTGTTCGATCAGCACATCCTCGACCACCTCGTCATCGAGCCTCTTGTTCAGCCCCTCGCGGATGCGCTGCTTGAAGGCTTCGGGATCGAAGGTGGAGATGTTGGCGATATTGACCATGGAAGAACCCGCGAGCAGCGTGAACAATTCATCGGTCATCAGCTGTGTTGCCGGCAGCTCGATCTTCGCCATCTTGGTCTTGTCGACGCGCAAGGAAATACGGCTGAGGAAATAGCCGTTCACCCCGCCGTCATTGATGACGGGGATCGTGATGCTTTCACCCTTGACCAGTTGCAGACTGGCCTTTTTCGCCCCCGCCTCATCCGGCGCGGGCGCCGTCGCCAACTGGACGGAGAAATACACCGCGCCGAGCGTGACGGCGCAAACCCAGACGCCGGTGAGAAGAAGCTTCAACATCAGGAGGCAGCGCCGTACATGAACTGTTCCTGCGAATAGGTGCCGTCCGTATCGGCTTCCTGGATCGCGTTCTTGAGCAAGTCCGCAACGGCGCGAACCGCGTTCAGATGCGCCTCGACACGGCTGGCATTGGTGGCGAGCTTGGACTTGATGCCCTTGACCTGTTCCATGTAACCGGCGGCGATTTCCTCGCGCGGCGTATCGCGGAACAGCATCGTCAGCTCATAAAGGCAACGGCTCTTGTGGGCATTGGAGACCTTGAAGTCGAACTGTGGGTCCTTACCGATATTGTCGTTCTCATTGTCGATGATCATCTCAAGGCGGCCGAGAACGGATTGGATACGGTGGTCGTTCGACATAAGGTCCATGCTTGTCTCCTCGTTAAGGTTTTTCATTATCAAGCCTCGTCTGTTTTCTCATTGGAAACACCGAGGACCTGCCGCTCGAACTCCGCCACCATCCGAATTGCAGCATTATGGTCTTTTTCATTCATCGATACGTCGGTAATGCCTTTGCTTTCGGCTTTCCGCAACGCATCCTTGTAAGCCTGCTCCGCAATGCCGACGCCGCCATTTCTGGAGATCGTGTCAGCAAACTGTTCGGCCATCATGCTTTTCCAGATCTCGCCGGCATTGCCCTTGCCGTAAACTTCCTCGCTGTCTTTCGGCAGCATGTTGGCCACGAAGGTCTGGAGTACCGAGGCTTCATATTTGCGGTAGGTTTCCGGGATTTCGGTGCGGGCCGCGCGAATATTAGTGTCCCCGAGGCCAGCCTTCGAGGAAGCTCCATCCAGCATATCGACCGCAGCGCCAAAACCCTTGCCGGCATCGGCAAGGCTGGTTGCGGCAAAAGCCGCCTTGTTCGCCTTGAGTTTTTCCTGTGCGACCTGAACCTCCTGGGGATCCGCAGCGCGAACCACATCCATCACCAGATCACTTATCACCGATATCGCCACGTCCAGATCTCCCGAGCTGACGAATGGGCGGCACAGAAAGCCGGCACATCCGCTCAATCAAGAAACATCGCCGGAGGCGTCCTCAAAACGCCCGCGATGCAACAATGGGACAGATTATGGATCGCCAACCTTGCTGGAGGCTGGTGTGTGGGAAACATTCGTAATTTCTAACAAATCATAGATTGCATTATCGTCGGCCTCGCGATCCTCAAGATCGCGGGCGATGTGCATCCGGTCCTCAAGCCTGTCGGCCTTGGTCTTTTCCCTCAGGACCTTGTTTTCCTGAAATTGCTGAACGCCTTCAAGCTGGCGGTCCTGGACGACGAGACGGCCGTAGCGGTCCGAATAATGCTTGGAGAATGTCTGATGCACAGGCTCCATGGAACTCATCGCCTCCAGCACGTTCTCCATGGATTGCGCCACTTCAGTGCGGGTGCGAGTGGTGTCCGCCAGTTCCACCTCGGCCATTTTCTCCATGTGCCGCTGAACCGTTACCAGACGTTTGAGTTTGGCCGAGCGCTTGTCCGAAGCCATGGCGTTTTCTCCCGATCAAAAGCCGATGAAGACCGGGCCGAAACCATCCACGAATTGGCGGATGAGGGCCGCGACCGACAGGTAAAGCATGAAAATGCCGCCCGCGAGAATGAAGGGCGTCGATATGAAGAAAACCGGAATCTGCGGTGCGAGCTTGTTGATGAGGCCAACCGCGACGTTGAACATCAAGCCGTAAATTACGAAGGGGCTGGCGAGCCGCAGCATGATCGAGAAGGAGGCCCGGAGCGTATCGGTCAGCGTAATCAGCATCTTCTGGCCGCTGATGAGCGCGCCGACCGGTGTGGCGGTATAGGAATCCACCAGCGCCTTGAGGACGATGTGATGGAAATCGAATATGAAAAGCACCAGCAGGCCGCCAAAGGTGATGAAGTTGGATATCTGGTTTTCCTGCACGTCTTCGATGACATCGGCGCCGCCCGGCGCACTAAGGCCAATGGAAGCGCCGATGAGCGCGCCGGTAAACTGAAAACCCAGCGTGTAGAACCGCGCGATCAGGCCATACATCGAACCGATGACAACCTCGGTAAAGATGAGGCCGACGACCGTGCCCTGGCTTGCGCCGGAGACTTTCGGATAGATCGTGTCCCACAGCACGGGCAGAAGCGCCATGGACACCGCGACGCACAGAAGCATGCGAATCTGCGGCGAGATGCGCGAGCTTGAAAAGCCCGGCATGGTCATGAAGCATGCGCCGATACGGCAAATGGCAAGGAACAATGCAATGATTGTCCCCTGCGGGTCGGTTATCATGAAATGGCGCCCAGAATCTTGATCTCGAGACCCTTGGCCAGTTCCACATGCGAAAGAACCGGCAGGGTCGCAAAGAGTCGCTCGATAATCATGCGCACATAGGACCGCGTTTCCGGCGAGGTTACAAGGACAAAGGGCAGGCCGCGATCCATGAATTCACGGATAACTTTCGATGCCTGCTCGGAAAACTCCTCGAGATGGCGGGGATCGATGTCGAATTCGACGATTTCGCCCTTCTGGTCGCGCTTGAGCGCCTGATGGAAAACCATGTCCCACTTGTTGCCGAGGCGCAGGACGCGCAACACGCCATTGTCGGCCAGATCGCCGCAGAGCTGCTGCGACATGCGCACCCGCACATGCTCAACGATCTGTTCCGTCTTGCGCACATGCGGCGCGAGTTCGGCGACCGCTTCGAGAATGAGGTGCAGGTTGCGGATCGACACGCGCTCGGCGAGCAGCAGTTTCAGCACCGCCTGCAGGCCGGAATAGGACATGTGCGACGAGCAGATCTCGTCGGCGAGCTTCTTGTATTCGGGATCAAGCCTGTCGATGAGGATCTTGACGTCCTTATAGGACAGGAGCTGCGGCAGGTTGTTGCGGATGACTTCGCTAAGATGCGTCAGCACCACGGAGACGTTGTCGATCGGGTGGAAACCTTCGCGCTTCAAATCCTCGGTGAAGGTTTCGAGAATGGAGACGGCGGGCATGCCGAAGGCGGGTTCACGGATTTCGTCGCCCGGAATGCTCGGCTTGCGCCCTGCACCCGTCACGACAAGAACATCACCGACACGCAGGCTGCTGGAGGCGATGGTCGTGCCGTGGACGCGGATCTGATAGGCCTTTTCCGGGATCATGATGTCGTCGGCGACCTTGATCTCGGGCACCACGAAACCATATTGGCTCGCGAATTTCTTGCGCATCTTGCCGACGCGGAAAGCCAGTTCCTGATGCGCGCCGAGAAGACGGGTGGAAACCTGCTTGCCGAGCGCCAGTTCGATCTCTGCCGTCTTCAGCACCTGCTTGACCGAATCCTTTTCCGCCTCGGTGGTCTGGAGAACCTTGTTCTCCTCTTCCTGACGCCGCAGCGCGCTTTCGGCTTCCGCCTGGCGTGGAATATACCAGCTGCCGAAGGCCATGATGCCGCCGAGGAAGATGAAGGGCAGGAAGGGAAGGCCCGGAATGACGGCGAGCAGTCCCATCAGCATGGCCGAGACCATCAGCGCGCGCGGATAACCGCTCAGCTGATTGACGACCGCCTGATCGGTCGAACCGGCGGTGCCGCCGCGCGACACCAGAAGGCCGGCGGCCAGCGATACGATCAGGGCCGGGATCTGCGAGACGATACCGTCACCGACCGAAAGCTTGACGAAAACATCAGCCGCTTCGCCGATCGGCATGCCGTGGCGGAAATAACCGATGATGATTCCGCCGAAGACGTTGATGGCGGTGATGATGAGACCGGCGATCGCGTCGCCGCGCACGAATTTCGAGGCGCCGTCCATGGAGCCGAAGAAGGAGCTTTCCTCTTCCAGTTCGCGGCGGCGGCGCTGGGCTTCCTTTTCGTCAATGATGCCGGCGGACAGATCGGCGTCGATCGACATCTGCTTGCCGGGGATAGCATCGAGCGTGAAGCGGGCGCCGACTTCGGCGATACGCGTCGCGCCCTTGGTGATGACGATGAAGTTGACGGTGATCAGGATCAGAAAGACGATCAGACCGATGACGAAGTCGCCGGACATGACGAGGCTGGAGAAGCCCGCAATCACACCGCCCGCCGCCGTCGGTCCCTCATTGCCGTGGGACAGGATGACACGCGTCGTCGCAATGTTCAGCGACAGGCGGATCATGGTCGCGATCAGCAGCACGGTCGGGAAAGACGAGAAATCGAGCGGCCGCTGAATCCAGAGCGCCACCATGAGGATAAGCACCGAAAGCGCAATCGAAAACGCCAGACCAATATCCACCAGAATGACCGGAATGGGCAGGAAGAGAACGCAAAGGATCGCCACAATGCCCAATGCGAAACCGATGTCTCGCATGCTCGGACTTACCTTGGGCAAGGAGATGACTGGTGGTTGCGCCATAAAATCGTCCTGTCTCTTCATGAGAAGGGCGACGGAAAAGCCGCCGCACGGTTCCGCGGCACCGGTTTTCGAAAAGCGAACGCAATTCGGCCCGATGCTTCAGCCTATCCCTAGCCGCCGAAGCTTGCGCGAAGGTGGCATCCATAGCGGACGGGCGTCAGAAGCCGGATTGAATGCGGGAGAAGACGAGATTGGAAAAGAGCGATATCTGCGCGCCCACGAAGGGAGCGGCGACGCCGAGCACGAGCATGATCGTGACGATCTTGGGAACGAAGGTCAGCGTCATTTCCTGAACCTGGGTCAGGGCCTGGATGAAGGCAATGACGACACCGACGATCATGGCGGCGAGAACCGCCGGTCCGGCCGCGACGAGAACCGTCCAGACTGCCGCCTGCATGATATCAAGCGCATCGGCCTCGTTCATCGTCGCATCCTTTATTCAGAAGGGCGGCATCATACCGCCCCTTTTATATCACGAACCGGCTGACTTATCCGAATCGCTATCGCCATCAGGTGTAGTCGCGATCGGGCCGTTCGAGAAGGTCACACCAGCCTGCAGCAGCACTTTGTCACCAGCTTCCGTGATGGCGACAACGCCGTCCGAATAGACTTCGACTTCCTTCACCACGCCGGTGACCTTGTCGTCGGCGCTCTTGACCGTCTTGCCGACCAGATCAGAAGCGCGCGTCAGCGCTTCGGCCTGCAGCATGCTCTTCAAGTGGCTGTTGGTCTTGATCGTCTGCTCGACCTGCGAGAAGCTTGCCAGCTGCGACATCTGCTGGCCGGCATCCATCGGGCTGGTCGGATCCTGGTTCTTCATCTGGGCGATGAGGAGCTTCAGGAAGCTGTCGTAGTTGAGCGATGCCGCGTTGCCATCAGTGCTGTTCGCACCGGCATTGGCCCAGGGATTTGACGCTGCCGAACTGACTGCATCTACCGCCATGGTGCTATCTCCTTGCGAATCTGTTCAATGGTTGCGGGGGTCATTTCCTGATTGCTGAGGATTTTTTCCTCGATCGGATAAAGACCACGAATGGCTTTGAGCGCCTCGAAAGCCTTGCCCGACGCAACCAGCCCGTCGATCCGCTTGAGTTCCGCCAGAACCTCGTCATGCTGGAAGCAATTCAGCAGCATGCTGACCGACTTGCGGAACATGTTGGTCGACTGATCGCGTCCTTCCGGGTTGATGAGGATCATCTGCGCGATGAAATAGAGCTGCCTGAGCGGCGTCGTCGCCTGGTCGGGCTGCAGAACGTGGTTTTCAAGCAGGAACGTGACATCGTTCAGGAATTCGAGCGCCACCTTGCGATCCACACGCAGAACCGCGCCGTTGATGAAAATCTTTTCGCCCGATTTCAGCGAAATTCGAAGTGTACTTTTCATTTCAGTCCATCCCTGATGATGGTTGTCACGTCAATTATGCCCTGGAAATTCGTCGACTGACGTTTCCGGATCAGTTCGCACTCTTTCAAAATCCAGATCGCGATGGAGATCAGATTGGCTCTGAGTTCCATGGCCAGCTGGTTGTCGGGCTGCTTGAGATCCTCAATGAAGCGGATCCAGACCCGTCGAGTGTAAAAAAGTGCTTCGATCGTGTGGCGCTGCGAAGAGGAATCCCTTGCCTCCACCAGAAGGTCGATCGATTTTGTCAACGCCTGCCGCTCGCGATCCTTCGCGTTGGCGACACCATCCTCCATGATTTCGGCGTAGGAAAACTGGTACATTCATGTATCCTTTATCTGCCGCCACCTCTGTTCATCAGAGGTAGTTTACCAGACTCATTTTTTGCAGACGCGACGTGAGGCTGTATGCGATTTCAATCTGCTGCTGCAGCAGATCGAGACGGGTCTTCGCCTCGTAGGTATCGATCCCCTCAATATCCAGCAGATGCGTTTCGATGATCTTCTTCTGGGCCTCCAGCGAATCATTGGCTTTCGAGACACGGCTTTCGGAAAGACCGAGCTGGCTTTGCTGCTGGTTCAGACCGTTGATGGCGGTGCCGATATTGGTCACCGACTTCATCGCCACCATTTCGCGGATGCCGCTGTCCACCTTCGCGTCGAGGAAGGTCATGGACGTCATCGCGGTCAAGGCGAAATAACGCATGCCCTGCGAATTGCTATTGCTCGACGTTTCGACAACCTCGTTCTGGCTGATGCGGCTCGTCATGTTTGTGTCGCTCGCCTTCGAACCGAAGGTCGTCCAGAAATCATAGTTCTGGCCGGCCGTCAGGCTGCTATGCGGCGGGTTCGTGACCGTGGTCGTGCCGTTGAACACGCCTTCGATATGGGTCATGAAGGCTTCGACCTGCGGTTTCGACAGGCTGGCAAAATCACCCACCGGCGGCGTCTGCGCCGCCATGAACGCGTTCAACTCCGTCTCATAGGCTTCCTTCAGCGGAGATCCATCCGCGAAATAGTCATCGACAGGCTTCACATCCGTATTGATGCCGGAAAACAGATACTCGCCATTGACCGCTGTATTGGCGAAGCTGGTGAAGTTGTTGAACGCATTCGAGATGGTCTGGGCAACCGTCGACAGCGTCGGTGCTTCACTGCTGGTATTGGGGACCAGAACTTTCTGAATCTCCTGCGCGGCCTTCGCCATGCCGTCCAGCGCCGTCTGCGAGGACTTGAGGCGTTGCGTTGCAATCGAATTGACGCTGACCAGCGAGGTGATGCGGTCGATATCGCGATTGAGATCGAGGCTGCGGGCGGTGTTGGCGCCCAGCGTCACGCCGAGATCCGCATGCTTGCCCGTCGTCAGCTCGGTATTGAGATTGGTCATCTCAAGCTGAGCCTTAAGAATGGTGCTGCGCATGCTGTTCTGCATCGCCAGCGATGAAATGAATGACGTTTTCATCGTTTACCTCACCATGTCCATCAGGGACTTGAGCATTTCATCAACGGTCGTCACCAGTTTGGTCGCGGCCTTGTAAGATTGCTCGATATCCATGAGCAGCGACAGTTCCTCGTCCAGGCTGACCGCCGTGCTGTTCGAATAGGAAGTGGCGGAGCGCTCATAAAGCGCGCTTTTCGCTTCGTTTGCCGAAGTCGCGCCGGAACGTTCCTGTTCGAGCCACCCCATCGAGTTGGTGCCGTATTTCAGGATGCTGGTATTCGTATCGATACGTGTCGACGCGGCAAAATTCATGGGCGCGTCAAAAGCAGTGACATAGCTGCGGATCAGGGTGGAGAAACCGGTTCCACCTGATGTTGCGGTATTGATCACGTAATCGGTACCGTTGATACCGCCGTCACGCAACAATTCCGGATTGCCACCTTTGGAAATAATTAACGCCGGGTTGACGGTAATGCTGGCCGCGAGCCCCGGAGAGACAGTTCCGTCCGGCGGAATTGTCGTCGCCAACGGCGAACCGTAGGTAAAGAGGCCAGGCATGTCTGGCAGACCGCTGGTCGGGTCCGCGGGCTTTTCCGCAAACATGGTGATGAGGCCGCGCGCGATTTCGTCGAGCTGGCTCTGCATCGTCGGCGCCAGATCATCACGCACCTGCATCAGGCCCTGAAGCGACCCTTCCGCCGTTGTGTTGCTGCCGCTGCCCGCCTTCAGCGCTACGCCATCGACATAGATGGCGTTGCCCGTGGTCGTCGCATCGTAGCCCGGCTGCGTCTTGAAGGTCACCCTGCGCGGCACGATCTCGAACAGCGTCGCGCCGTCAGTCGTATAAAGCGCCACATCGTTATTGGGGCGATTGACGACATTGATGCCGATGATGGAGGAGATGTCCTTCAGAAGCGCTTCGCGTTGATCGAGAGCGTCGCTTGGATCGCCGCCGATCGCCGTCTGCGCCTTGACCTCGTTATTGGCTTCCTCGAACTTCGCGAGCAGCCCGTTCAGCTTGTCGACCTGGAGGGAGATTTCCTTGTCGGCGCGCAGACGCATCGCCTGCAATTCGCTCGAAGCCTTGTTGAGGGAACTGGCGACATCCGTGGCCGAGGTGACGGCCGTCGCAGCCAGAGCGGCATCGCTCGGCTTGGCCGCGTAAGCGTCCAGGCTTTTCAGCAGTTCCTTCATATAGGTGGCCGGCGAACTCTCATAATCGTTGCCGCCGAAAACGCTCTTCATTTCCTGAAGGCCGTTGAGCACGGTGCTCTGGCCGGAAGCAAGAGAAGAGCTGGAGATTGTCTGCCTGAGAAGACTTTCATTCTGGGCACGACCGTTGGAGACGATACTCGCTCCAGCCATGGTCGTGCCGAGAATGGCGGTTCGCTTGACGTAGTTCGCATTGCCGACATTGGCAATGTTTTTCGAGGTAACGTCCGTCTGCTTACCTGTATTATTGAAAATCGACTGCGCAGTATTCATTGCTGACGTGAGCGACATTCATCTGTCCTCGTGAGAAGTATTATCTCTTCAGATTGATCAGGACGTCCATCAAATCCGATCCAGTCTGGAAGACTTTCGAATTCGCTGTGTAGATACGCTGGGATTCAATCATGTCGGTGAGTTCGCTGGCGATATCGACGTTCGACCCTTCCAGCGCACCCTTCTGGATGTAACCGAAGCTGCCCGACTGCGGGAAGCCGATGGTGACGACACCCGACTCGTTGCTCGGCAGATAGACGTTGCCGTTCTGCGGGCTCAGATTGTCGACGCTCGGCACGGTGGCCAACGCGAGCTGGTAGATGTTGCGGCGACCGCCATCCTGATAGACCGCCGTCACCAGACCATCCTTGCCGATTTCGACATCCTTGATCTGGCTCGGACCGTTACCGTTTAGAACGGCAGTACCGGGCGTGAATTTCGAGGAAAACTGCGTCATCTGCGACATGTCGATATCGATCGCCTGCGCCACACCGCTGTTGCTGTCGTTGATCGTTATCGATTTATCGGATCCGCTGGTGAGCTTATTGGTAGCGGGGTCGAAGGTCAGCGTGACAGTTTCCTTGACAAGCGTCGCCGGCGCGGTTGCCGTATAGGGGAAGCCGCCATCCGTTGACTGGTCCTGACGATATACGCTGACTTCCCACTGAGGGTTGCCGGAAGCGTCATTGTCGATCCGCGTGTAATAGAAGTCGTAGAGAACCTTGGCGCCGCCGCTATCAAAAGCTGTCAGCGAAGTCTTGGCGCCAACCGTCGAGGTCGCAACGTTATCGCTCGGACGCGATCCCGCAGCAACGATTGCCTCGTCACGATTGAGGTTTGCCGGGAAACTGCCCTGCGTGGAAGGCGAAGCCGTCAAACCGAAGTCGTTGATGTTTATGGCTTCGAGGCCGGTAAAGCCGTTGACGACGGCAGCCGGCGGATTAGCTCCGTAGGGATAGCCCATCAGCTTGAAGCCGGCAGCATTCTCCAGGAAGCCTTCGGAATTCTTCTGGAAGGAGCCCGCACGTGTGAGATAAGGCGTGCCCGATCCATCCTGAACCACGAAGAAGCCGTTGCCCTGAACCGCAAGGTCGGTGCTCGAGGTGGTGTAGGACAGGTTTCCCTGCTCCGAAATGCTGTAGCGAACATTGGACTGTACGCCGCCCGACGCGTAGCTGCCCGATGAGGAGGGCAGAACGAGCGAGGAGAACGACGTGGATGCACGCTTGTAGCCGGTGGTGCTTGCGTTGGCGATGTTGTCGCCCACGGTCCCCAGCTTGTTCGCCTGCGCATTCATGCCGGACACACCGGTTCGCATAGTGCCGAAAATACTCATTCAAAAACCCTCGTGGTCATCTTCAGGGAGAAGGTAAAGCGTTTGGCTTGCGTGAAGCTGTCGGAAATACCGCGTTTGAAAAAGACCACGCGGGTCAATGAAAATCATTGCCAATCAATGCTATAGCCGAGAAACCGCTTGGAATCGACCGGATCGTAGCCGAGCTTCTTGCGCAGCTTCTTGCGCAGCTTGCTGATGTGGCTTTCGACAACGTTTTCTTCGACGTCATCATCGAAGATGCCGTAGATGGCATTGAAAATCTGCGCCTTGGAAACGCGGCGTCCGCGATTGGCGATCAAATATTCGAGGATACGGCGCTCACGGCGCGGCAAGGGAAATACCTCGCCACCCACTTCGGGGTCGCGGCCGTCGGAGAAAACCCGAATCGGCCCCGCATCTGTGAAGTTCGATATGACCTGCAGCCGGCGACGGATGGCCGCCGCACGCGCAAGGATTTCACGGGGGTGAACCGGCTTGCGCACGACGTCGTCGACGCCGCTGTCGAAAAGCGCCAGTGTCGATTCCAGCGAGGGCTGGTCGCTGACCGCGATGACAGGCGCCGTCGTGCGATCCCTGATCGCCTTCGGCAAGGAGAAGCTCCGGTCGCCCTGGCCGATCAGGAAGGCTTCCACAGCCGCAAGATCGCTTTCCGCCGCCGTCGAGACCCACTCCCCGAATTCGACCGGATCGAACCCGGTCGAGGGAATGCCCTCACGCCCAAATAGAGATGTATAGCCGTCTTTAACAAGCTCGCGCTCATCAACCACTACGATCATTCGTCCGCCTCCGAATCAGTGTGGTGTTTTCCAATAAGGCATTGGTACGAATCGGGGGATTCAGCGACAACTGTAGGAAATCATCGATAGTTATTAATAATTGATTAACCATTTTGTGCCGATTTGATCTATATATAGTGGGTATTAACCATATACGGCACAAAATTTTTGTGTAGAAATTTCAAAATTCCGAAAAAACCGCTTGAAATGCCTTTTTTCGATCAATCTATCGCCACATTTCAAAATACGAGTCCTGCGGCGCCTGAAAGCAATTTCAGGTTGTTATCCGTCGCAGAAATTTTTCGCGTTGGGAGTCCATTTCCCGTAGCCCGTCGCCACCAGATTGGCGATAACACGGCAGACGTATTTCTTCTGCGCCGGATCATTGTTCGGGCCGGCATGATAACGGGCCACCGCCATGGTCCAGGTTTCATGCCTGTTGTGAAGGTTGCGAAGGAACATGGCGGCATATTCCACATTCCGGCGCGGATCGAACATTTCCCGCGCTGATGCGAAGTTTTCGCCGTGGAAATAATGATTTATCTGCATGCAGCCTAGGTCGATCAGTTTGGCGCCGTTGCGCTTTGCAGCCTCGAAAGTCACCAGGGCTTCCTCGGTGGAGGTCGCAAATACCGGTTTTCCTTCGATATTCATGGCATTGGGGTCGAGCCGCCCCTTGCGGCCCGTCTCGGTCAGACCCACCGAATAGAGAATTCCCTCCGGCACGCCATATTTGCGTGCCGCCGACTGGATCTCTCTTTCACAGACG
The DNA here is from genome assembly GCF_900188475.1 of Agrobacterium sp. 719_389. NCBI lineage: Bacteria > Pseudomonadati > Pseudomonadota > Alphaproteobacteria > Hyphomicrobiales > Rhizobiaceae > Agrobacterium > Agrobacterium sp. 719_389. The sequence goes on along the minus strand of NZ_FYEM01000005.1, from coordinate 61,257 downwards.
CCTGATGTCGCCGAAGCCGACGCCTTCTCAGAGGTAGACGCCATTGTCAGCAGAAGAGCGGGCAGAGCCAGGAGCGCCATCCATGCCTTCATTATGCACCCCCAAATTATCGCCATTGCCTTGCCGGCTGCCCCGTGCTCCGGACTCGTCACGGTTGCGCCCAGCGGCGGCCTGCTGGCCCTGCTGCTGCGCCTGCTGATTTTGCTGATTGTTGCCCTGTGTGCCCGTTTGGTCACTCTTGTCGGAAGAAGCGATGCTGATGGTGATGTTATCGACCGTCAGACCCTGCGCCTTGAGACCCTCAAGGATGCTCTTGCTGTCGTCCTGGAGCTTTTTATAGGCCGCTACGCTCTCCACCGTCATGTGAACGGCAAGCTCGTCACCGGCGAGACGCAGCGACATCGTCACCGATCCGAGCTCGATCGGCGTCATGTGCAGCTTCAGCGTATGCACGACCTTTCCGGTGCTGCTCTGGGCCGCCGCATTGGAAAGCGACGAACCGGGCTGCATGGCGCTCACCCATTCCGGGTCATTAACGATCAGGCCGGTCAGGGCCGAAGCGTTGGTGGAAGGCGCCAGACCGATGAAACGCCGCGAATCGAGGACCGTGATGGTATCTGCCGCTTTGCCGTTGCTTTCCCGTGCATCGAATTCAACACGGCCCTCACGCTGCACCGTGCTCATATCGAGAGCCCGGGCAGCGCCCGAACGCGGAGACGAGAAACGGAACGACGAGGCATCACCTTCGTTTTCGGAAGCAGAGCCCGCCTCGTTACCGGCAGCTGCAATGCCTGTCGGCATGTCCTTGACCAGATGCTCGGCCTTGCCCCGGACAGGTTCAGCCCGGTCTGATTTCACCGTGTCGGTCTTGCCGGCAATCGCCTGTGCAATTTCCTCAAGCGGCGTCTTGGCTGTCGCCACATCGGCGGCGTTGGCCGCAACCAGCTGCAGTTCCGCGAGCTTCGGATCGATCACATCGGCCGCCGTCTCGGCGTCCTTGTCGGTGTCGTCCTTGAGCTTCTTGCCGGTTTTGCCGTTCTCGGGTGTGCGAGCCGTTTTCACGGCGTTCTGAAACTCCGCCAGCGTCTCATGGGCGCGGCCTTCGCCGGCATGCTCGTTGACGATGGCATTCAGAAAAGTTGCGGGCCGCTTGACCGGGACATCCATCTTTTCCGCCTCGCTATCACCCTGTGCATGCTGTTCTTCGGCAGGGTTCTTGTCCTGCTGATGCCGCGAATGCAGAGCCTGCGGCGGCCGCTCGTCCCGGACCGTGGAAAGGGCGTCGCCGAAACTGCCGCCCTTGGCGTCGTCCCTGACGCCGGCGCGCGGATCGGATGGTGGCGCATTCATTATCGCGTTGATGGTTGCGTCGATCATGGTGCCCCCTCGCCTTTCTTCAACAGGCTGTCGATTTCATCGAGCTTGCTACGGCCACTCGTCACGAGTTGCCGGACATTCTCGCCCTCATCGTCAGCCTTCTGGGTTTCAACCCGCCATATGCTCTTTGCATCGGCACCGGTCGCCTCGTTTTCGGGCGTATTCCGCCCGGTATCCTTCGTGGCCGCAGTGTCTGCCCCAACACCAGACTGCAGGGAAGGAGGACGAACCACCTGCTCTGCAATCGCCCTTGCCGCCTCCCGCAGGGCTCTGTCCCGATCCGAAAGCTGTGCTTCTGGAATTTGCCCGATTGTCTCGATCGCACTCACCACATCTGGCGTGCCGATGTTGGAAAGGCTTTCATAGAGATTTGCCTGGACTTCAGGCTCACCCGGTAGCGACGGAGACAGCGCCTTCGCCTTCAACGCCGCCATACGCGCCAGCGAATCCTTCCCGCTGATCGCCGCCAGGCGGGAAAGGCGCAGATAAGCTTCTTTCTGCCTCTCGGTATCCATCATGGCGAAGGTTTCCTGTATCGCCTCTTCGCCGATGGAGTCGGCGCGTTTGACCACCAGCGAGACCAGAAGGTCGGCGAACTGGCTGGCATAGGGCGAATGCAGGAAGCGCCGCGCATAACGCTGCGCATAGTCGACGCCGCGCGCAGCATCGCCGTCTTCAACCGCGATAGCGAGCGAGCGGCGCAACGCCGCCTCTTCAACGATGGTGCCGGGCGCTTCGAGCCGGGCTATGTCGTAAAAGCCGAGTGCGGCAAGCGGATCGCGCGGGATCGTCACATTGCCGCCGATCAGCGCCAGATAGGCGCCAATCCGCTTGCCGCGATATTCAGGCACCATGGCCGCGATGCTCTGCGCGACCAGCGTTCCCTTGCCGGACAGGTATTTGCGCAGGATATCGGCAACACGGCTATCGAAATTGCCGTCTACATCGCGCGCGACCAGCAATTCCAGCGTGGCCGGGTTGCCGCCGCTCATCGCATAGATGAGCGCCGCATCGACATTGCGCGGATCCTTGAAGATCGCCGAAGGGGCGCTCTTCAGCCGCTCATCGATCGTCTGTAGCAGAAACCGCTGCATTTCAGCGGCGGAATGGTCTCCCATGGCCACCGAATCCTGCACGAACTGCAGGGAGCGCAACATGGCATAGGGCATCAGATTTTCTTGCGACTGCGAAAACGCCTTGCTCGGCTCGGAGCCGAGACCGCAAAGCGTCGCCGCAAGAAGAAGCCAGCGTTTCGAGGTTTTCGTCACACTCACCCCCGATCGGCCTCAAGCAGGATTTCGATGCGGCGGTTGGCGTCTGCCAGAGGGTCCGCCGGCACCTGCAATCTGCGGTCCGCGAAACCCGAGACCTGCTTTACCCGCTCTTCCGATAAGCCGCCGCGCACCAGCATGTAATAGGCGCTGTGCGCACGATCCATGGAGAGCCGCCAGTTGTCATTGGCCTCACCCTTGAACTGCCGTCCGTCGGTATGGCCGCGGATCACCACGCTGCCGCCCCGCTCCTGAAGCAGTTTGCCGATTTTTTCCATGGCCAGAACCATTTCGCGCCGGGGAACGGCCGATCCGATATTGAACATCGGCGTTTCCGTCTGGTCGGAAATGGTAAGCAGCAATCCGCCTTCGGCTGGCGTCACCACCAGACCTTCAGAAAGCTTGCCGGTAATGCCTGAGATCTGCTTCTCGATTTCCTCGCGCAGCGTATCGGCCTTTTCCCACTCGGCGTCGCTGGCCTTTTGCTGCTCCGGCCTGGGCTGAGAAAGCGCTGCCTGCTCTGCGGCGTCCGGACGCTGCTGCGGCACCACGGCGGCGACTTCCATCGACTTGCCGTCTTCCGTCTTGTCGGCCGGTGTCTCGGACGACTTAAGCGCGACCGCCTGGGCGTTTTCGGCCGCATCCTCCTGCTTGTTCTCCGCGAGCTGCTGCTGTTCAACCGGTTTCTGCGGCTGATCGGCGCGGGTGATTTTCACCTGCTGGGTCCAGAAATCGGGATCGAAGGGATCGCGATAGGCTTCACCGCCGCTCGCGCCCGTCGCCGGGCCGGAATCAGCAGCGCCGCCCTCGCCCTTGGCGCTGACATTGGCCTGCTGCCCCACCTGCTGGGCAATTTCAGCCAGCACGGAATAGGGATTTTCGAAAAAGTCCGCTTCAGAGAAATTCGACTGCTCACCGGTCTGGGAGGTCAGATCTTCGCCCGTCGCCGCGGCGGAGCCTTTGGTGACTTTTTCCGCCTGGATGTTGGACTGATCCTTCTTCTGGACGCCCTCTTCCTTATCGACAGGCTTTTCCAGTCCCTTGGACGAGGGTTTCTCATCGGACAGCTTGATCGGATTGAAATAGCTGGCGACCGAGGCCTTGGTTTCCTCGTTGGCGGCATTGACCAGCCACATGACGAGGAAGAACGCCATCATCGCCGTCATGAAGTCGGCATAGGCGATCTTCCAGGCGCCGCCATGGGCGCCGTCGTGCCCGCCCTTGTGGCGCTTGACGATGATGATCTCGTTCTTGCCGTGGTGGTGGTTCTCGCCTTCACTCATTTCATCACCTTGCGAAGACTGGAGGCCCAGGCGGACATGCGCGTCACGAACACGCTTTCACCCAACTCGACGGAAAGATCGATATCGGTGGTCTCGGTAAATTTCATCGTTTCTTCTTCAAAGCCCGGCTGCGTCTTCAGTCGCTCGAACAAATCTTTCGGGCCTTTCACGACAAGCGTAACCCCTTCGCCATCCGGCATGGCGGCGCGCACCACATCGGCCAGCGCCGTAACCGCCTTGAGCGACAGCTTTTCCGTCAGAAGGGGGGCAAGGATATTGGCTGTCTGTTCGCTGAGATTGGCCGCGATCGCGTCGATACCCTCGCGCAGACCACGGGACAGGGACGCCGCAATTTCTTCGAGATGGCCCGAACGCAGGGCCTCCAGCTCGGCCGCATGGGCAGCGATCAGCTCTTCCCGTTCCGCCTGCATCTTCTCGGTGATCTCGCGGGTGGCGTCTTCGCGGCCGCGGTCATAGGCCGCCTGTTTCTCGCTCTCCACGTCAACGGGAGCAAATTCGTCGAAAGCGGAAGCACCATCGGCAAAACCGGAGAGGAAATCTGTATCGGCCAACGGGTCGCCGAGGGCCGGCGCCGCCGGTTGCGGTTGCGCTTCACCGAAGTCCTTGAGAAACCGTGCAATGGACGCGCTCATGTCTGCCTCCGGCAAAACAGGAGAAAGGGGCCAGACATGTTTCGTTGCCCGCGCGAATCGCAAAAGCCTCGCCGCATTTCCAGACGGAAAACCGGGGTCCACTTTTCCTGGAAATGCTCTAAGCCGTTTGGCGGCACCACCGTCATCCTTGCTACCCTGCCCGTCTCTTCCACGTTTCCCGGCCGGATCACGCCATGCGATCCGCCCCATACTGACCCGACGTTAGGTGTTCAAACTTGTGCGAGGATGAAGGCGGGCGTGATCGGCAAGCCTGCGCCCATTCATCCCCGCGCGCCCACGCCGGTCGAACCCGTTACTTGAAGAGCTGGAGGATATTTTCCGCGTTGGCATTGGCGATGGAGAGAGCCTGGATGCCGAGCTGCTGCTGCGTCTGCAGCGCCTTCAGCCTGGTCGATTCCTCGTTCATGTCGGCATCAACAAGACGGCCGATGCCCTTGTCGATCACATCCATCAGGCTGGAAACGAAGTTATCCTGCATGCTGATGCGGCTCTGCAGCGAACCGAGACTGGAAGCCGTGCTGGTCATCGCCTCAAGCTGCCCGTCGACGAAGGACATCATCATGTCGATGGCGTCGGCGTCGGTGTAGGTCGTGCCGCCGCCGGCAAAACCGCCCATGGCTGCGGCGACGACATCGAGATTACCGAGATTGAGGGTGGACACGGAAAACCCGAGGGAACGATCGGCGGAAGCCGCCCCGCCGCTGAGGTCGTAAAACCAGTCGTTGCTGCTGGTGTCGCGATAGGCGGGAGAAACGGTGGTGCCACCGCTCGACGGATTTGTCGCCGTCACCTTCACCCATACGTTTTCGGCAAGGCGGAGATAATTGGCAGTCCCGTCGCTATAGACATTCGGATCCGTATTCGTATCCGTAGTCGCGGCATTCAGCGCGCCGATCTGCGCGTCACTGAGCTTCTCGACGACGTGACCGGCGTTCGTCGCCTTACCCGCAGTCGTCGAGGTCTGAGTGACTTCATATTCCGTCTTGCTGACAAAAACGGCGTTCTTGTCGAGAATCCCGAGCTTTCCACCGCTGAGGTCGAAAAGCACCGTACTGCCGTCGAGCACATAATCAACGGTGGTGACGCCGACATTGCCTGCGCCCGTACGGGTGAAGGATGCAACGACCTTTTTCGTGATCGATTCTTCAACCGGCGGCGTGCCACCGTTGCTGATGCTGGCCTGCAGCCAGTTTTCGCCCGAGAAGGAGGCCGATTCGGAGATGCTCTTCAGCTGTTCCTGAAGCTGCTTGATTTCATCCTGGATCTTGCCGCGGTCAGCGCCAACGCCGTAGGCGGCGACGAGCTTGGCCTTGATCTGCTTGACGACCTCGATCGTGCTTTCAAGCGCGTCGTAGGCGGTGTCGACCTTGGCGGCTCCCAGACCCAAAGCGTCCTGCACGGCCGAAAGCGCGTTATTGTCAGAGCGCATCGTCGTTGCAATGGACCAGTAGGCCGCGTTATCCGCCGCAGTCTCGACACGGTAGCCGGAAGACACGCGCGCCTGTGTTGTCTCGAGGCTCTTGTCGATCATGCGCAGGGTTTGCAGCGCGGCCATCGCCGCCGCATTGGTCAAAATGCTGGTCATGGGGTCCACCCAACTCAAAATTTAAGAAAAAATCCGGCGCTGTGCCGACAACGAGCAGAAGCATCATGCGCATCGGCAATGGCCTGAACCGGCCACCGCGACCTGCTGTTCGTTAACAAATCGTTAATGCGATAGGTAACAAACAACGGGACTGATTTGCAAGGCGTTCCTGCCTTTCGCAGCCGGGTTTCGCATAAACCGGCAGGCTTCAGGCAAGCTCTGGTCAAAACGCACCGGAACGAGGCCGTTGCGCCCGCGATTTCGGCGGGCGCAACGGACATGACGGCAATATTCCGCAGATGATCCGGTTAAGCCGCTTCGCCCTGACGGGTGGGTACGAATCGGGCAGCTGTCAGGCTTTTCCGAAGAAACTCGGTGTTTTCGTCCGGATTTTCGGAAGGGTTCTGAAACGAGACGTGATTGATCTCAACCGCTGCATGTTCGTTGGCGAGCGTCAATCGCGCATAGACCGTGGCGCCCTTCGGCTTGAGCTCGAGATCGAGGACGATCTCCGGCGCGCCTTCCCATTCGAGCTTGTATTCGCCGCCGGCGCCGAAATTGATCGTACCAGGGTGATAATAAAGCTCAGCCGCCGACGAAACGAGGTCGGCGATACTGCTATAGCACTCAAATCTAAGCAGCGAAATCAGGTCGGCCGGGTCTAACAATCGAAGTTCGGTGGCGATCGGGTTGATCGCCTCTGCGACGATCATTTCCCGCTGTTCGGAATAGGCGGATTTTTTCATTGGTTTTATTGAACCCGTATTTTCGATGACTTCATGGCGTAAACCCGATGAACGAGCTCAGCCACAGCCTTGTAAAAGACTGGTGGAATCACACTATCTACCGAGACTTGCGCAAACATGGAGCGTGCAAGCGGAGGGTCCTCAAAAACGGGGATATTGTTTTCTTCCGCAATCTCGCGGATTTTCAATGCGATAAGGTCCTGGCCCTTGGCCACGACAACAGGTGCGTCACCTTCTTCGCGAACATAACGCAGCGCCACCGCAAAGTGTGTGGGGTTGGCGATGACAAGCGTTGCGCGCGGCACATTGTTGATCATGCGGCGGCGGGCGCGGTCGCGGGCGATGGAACGCTGGCGGGATTTGACCACGGGGTCGCCCTGCGACTGCTTGTATTCTTCCTTCACCTCATGCTTCGTCATTTTCAACTGGCTGAACCAGTGATGGCGCGTCCACAAAACGTCGACGGCGGCAAGCAGCGCGGTGGAAAGCAGAATAACGACCATCATTTTTTTGACGATCTCGACCACCCGGACGAAAATGACCTGCGGATCGGAGAACATCAGATCGATGAGGCTGTAGAAATCGCCACGCAAAGCAAAGAACATGATGATCGCGACGATCATGATCTTGAATACGGATTTGCCGAATTCCACGAAACCCTGCTTGCTGTAGATGCGCGTAAAGCCCTTTACCGGCGACACGCGTGACCATTGCGGACGCACCCGCTCAAGCACCGGCGACGGCAGGTTCTGGAAAAACGACGAAGCAAGCCCGAAAACCATGAACATGATCATCGCCGGCATGAGCAGATAGGCAATCGAGGTGCCGAGAAAATACAACAGCGACAGGGCGTCCGGCCGGGTGCTGAGGTCCCACTGTTCGGGCTGACCGAACAGGTCCTTCAATGTGACGCCAAGGCGACCGGCGCCATCGGGCAGGAAGAAGACCAGGTAACAGTAAAAAGCGAGCGACGAGGCAAAGATCGGCACTTCGCGGGAAAAGGGAAGATTGCCCTTTTCCGCCGCATCGCGGAGTTTTTTCTCCGTCGGGGCTTCTGTTTTACTGTCCTTGTCCTGATCGTCTGCCAAGGCACGTTCCCGGGATCAAAAAAAGGGCCCGCCGATCCCGGCAGGCCGTCATCCCGAAACTAGCGTCCGTGACCGGCCATCGCAATGGCCGGTTCCGCGGTAAGGGCGGGTTATCAACCGGCTTCCGCTTAAGCGGCGGCCGGTTGTTCCTCCGCAGCGGCTTCCTTCAGCTGGATCTGGCCGGAATTGGCCAGCCGGATCGCCTCCTGCGCCACCGCGCGGCGGGCAATCGCCACTTCGCGGGTGTTGATCGAGGCCTGCGGCACCGCAAGGTCCGATTCGATCATGCGGCGCTGGCGCGGGCTGATGCTGGAGAGCACACATTCCTTGATTTCCATGGTGGCGCCGCGCAGCGCCATCGTCATGACATCGGCCGAAACATCGTTGAGCAGCAGGACGCGGCTGCGCTGCGGCATGAACATGAGGTCGTCGAAGAGGAAGATCTTCGGCTTGACCTTGTTTGCGGCTTCCTTGCTGAGCGTCTCGAGAGAGCTGAGCAGCGTATCGACCTGCGGCTTGTCCAGTTCGTTCATCAGATCCGCAACCTTCGTGGAACCGCCCGCATTGCGCTCGGCCTCTATTTCGTTGATGAGGTTGACCACACGCTTCTCGATGATCTGGGCAGCCGTCGGGCTGACTTCCTTCATGTTGACGGTACGGTTCATGATATCGGCGCGCTGCTCTTCCGGAATGGTAAGGAGAACCTTGGCGCCGAAGGAGGAAGGCAGCATGGAGAGAATATAAGCGATGGTCTGCGGATGTTCGCGCAGCAGGAACTTGCCGACGAATTCCGGCTCGGCTTCCTGCAGGCGGTCCCAGATCGATGCTTCATAGGCCTGGAAAGCCGCGCGGCGGCCGAGAAGGCTGTCCACCTCTTCAGGGGTCAGGCCCTCTTCGAGAATGCTCTCGATCGCCTTGGCATTGTCCATCAGACCCGTTCCTTCGGTGAACAGGTCCTCGAACTCGGCTACGATCTGTGCAAGCTCATCGGGAGGAATGACGCGCAGGGTCTGGGCCGAGGAAATGATCATCTGCAGTTCGTGCTGGGTGAAAAACTTCAGCAGCTTGCCGGCGACGCCCTTGCCCATGGCAAGAAGCACCGCGGCCGCCTTGTCGGCCTGAGACAACGGCTTGCCCGCAAGGGGGTTACCGAAATCCTCGAAGTCCATCATGGTCTTTCCTCTCCGTCCCCACAGGGATCAGGCTTTTCGCGTACTCAGTACTTCAATCAATTTTACGCCGAAGCGCGTATCGTCGTCTTCCAGAACCGTTATTTCACCGCGCGCAATACGGCGGCCATTCACCATGATCTCGACCGGCTCGCCGATCTTGCGATCAAGCGCGATGGTTGCGCCCTCTTCGAGGCTCATCAGCCCCGAAACGAGCATTCTGCTGGTGCCGAGAACGATCTGGACATCGATCGGGATGTCCATGATCATTTCCATGTTTTCGGACAAGCCGCTGCCGAGCGGCGCCTTCACGCCCGCAACCTGCGGGGCGGCGGCAAAATCGTCCATCGCAAAGTCGGCCGCTCCGCCACCAAAGGCGGAAAGGTCGGTTTCGGTCGAAACCTCGTCCGTGCTTCCGAAATCGCCGAAGTCGCCAAAATCGGAGAGCGAGCCTTCCGCATCCGTCTTGAGGACGCCACGCAGATCGCCGATAGCCTGGTCGAGGTCGCCGCCGTCTTCAAACGACGGCAACGCCGCATCATCGGTCACAGGTGTTTTCTTCGTAGCCATGCGCTGATTATTCCCTTTGAAACTTGCGTCAGCCTGCCCAGAACCCAAAAGGCCGGGCAGGATTTAACCCATCAAATGTCGTAAGATCTCGTCGTCCGTGCTGACATTGTTCTTCACCCGAACCATGTAGCGGTCGCCGGACTTGCCGAATTCGCAATTATAGAGCTTGGAACCGTTGGCGCTGACCTCGACGCCGATATCGTCCTGCTTCAGAGCCTGGAACGGAATGACGTCACCGGCCACCAGCTTGGAAATTGTCCTGAGCGTCAGCGTTTCGAGCTTGATGCGCGCCTCGAGCGTTACCTGCGATCGCTTCACCTGCTCCGAAATCATCTCCATCCATTCCTCCTGCTTCTTCAGCGCCTGGGCGGAAGCCTTGGGAGCGACGATGGAGGTTCTGAGCAGGGGACGCTGCGGCACGATGAGGCTAAATTCCGACGAGACCTTGCCGATATCGATCTTCATGCGGATGGTCACGCCGTGAAGACCGGCGATCATTTCCTCGAAGGCGCTTTTGCCGTTGGAGTTGAACGGCGGCTCGATCGCCGCCTCAAAACCGCCGGGCGCGTTGACGCCGGAGCGCAGGACACCGGCGATGCGGCCAAGAACCATGGCCGCGAGGTCGAGCTCGATATGGGACAGGCTGCGCTCATCCGGTTCGCCGATCATGTCCGGCGACGCGCCCAGCATGCGCTCCATGAGCGCGATGACGAAGCCGTTGCCGACAGTCATCATGAAATTGGGGCACCAGTTGCGCAGGGAACAATCGGCAACCGCGACATTGCTCCCAACATTGGCGATGAGATCGGTCATCAGGCCCGATTCGGAGCTGACATATTCCACATCGATCGCGATGCCGGTCTCGCTGTGGAAGATGTCAGGCAGGAATTCGCTGTAGAGATGGCCGATATCGGAACCGATCTTGGCGATCGTCTTGCGGTCAGACAGCCCTCCCGTCAATTTTGCGAGAAGGGCGGTGTCGATGGCGGGTGCTTGTTGCGCTGCAGCTTTTGCCATCGTCATGCCGCCTTGTTTTCGCCGCCGGGGTTCATCATCTCCTGTTCGACGGCGTCAATGGACGGCCGCTCGTAGTTGGAGATGGTCTTGCGGCCGTATTCGAGCGCGACCTGCGGCACCGAGCCGTTCATGTAGGCGATCAGCGTCTGCTTGACGATGATGTAGAGGCGGTGCTGCTTGGTGCGGACGATCTTGACCTGCGAAGCAAGCGGGTTGCAGATCGAATAGGACAGGATGATACCGAGCATGGTGCCGACCAGGGCCGCGCCGATGAGGCCGCCCAGAACTTCAGGCGATTCGTTGATCTTGCCCATGGCCTTGATGACGCCGAGAACCGCCGCGACGATACCGATGGCGGGGAAGGAATCGCCCATGGTGGTGATCGCGTGATACGGCTTCAGCTTGTCGTTGAGGATGGTTTCGATTTCCTCATCCATCAACGCTTCGATTTCGTGGCTGCGGGCGTTGCCGATGATGATCAGGCGGACATAGTCACAGATGAACGAGGTCAGTTCCTTGTTCTTCAGCACCGAAGGCGCGCTCTGGAAGATCGAGGATTCCTCGGGATTGTCGATATGGGCCTCGATCTCGTTGCGCGATTTCGTGCGCAGATCGCGCATCAGCGAATAAAGCACGCCGAGCACGTCGAGATAGTTTCGCTCCTTCGGGACCGAATGCTTGAAGGCCTCGCCAAGCGCCTTGCCCGAATCCTTCACGACCTTCATGGGGTTTGCCATGATGAAGCCGCCGAGACCGGCGCCGCCGATGATCATCAATTCGAACGGCTGAACCAGCACGTCCAGATGACCGCCCATCGCCATATAGCCGCCGATGATGCAGCCGAAGGTGATTATAAGTCCAATTACAATATTCATTGATCGACCACGCCCGAACAGTGTTCCATGCCGTCATGTCTAGAAAATGTGGCTTGCGTGAACCTGTCCGCAAAGCTTCCCTCGCGTTCCCGCCTTCAGCCAGTTTCGCACAAGCAAGCCACGGCACTATGCCGGCAAAGGCGGACGTGCGCCTTGAGATCGGGATCAAACGAGAGCGGCGGTTCAGTGACTTCCACCTATACCAGCTACAGACTGATCAGTCAGGACATCGGCAAATCGCTTGAGCGGGTGTCGAAGCAGCCTGATGTGGCGCGCGAAACCGAATATTACCGTGCAAAGATCGGCGATGTGAAATCCATCGACGACTTCATGGCCGATACGCGCCTTTATAATTACGCCCTGAAAGCCCACGGGCTTGAGGATATGGCCTATGCGAAGGCCTTCATCCGCAAGGTGCTGACGGAAGGCACCTCGGACAAGAACGCCTTCGCCAACAAGCTTTCCGACAACCGATATGCCGAACTTGCAAAGTCCCTGGATTTCGCGGGCCTGGGTGCGGCAGCGACCTCCACCGAGGCAGCGAAATCAGGTGTCGTCAGTAAATACACGCGCCAGACGCTGGAACAGGAAGCGGGCGACGACAATAACGGCGTCCGGCTTGCCCTTTATTTCGAGCGCAAGGCGCCGACAATCAAATCCGGCCTCGATTTCCTCGCCGACGACGCGCTTGCGCAGGTGTTCCGCACCACGTTCAACCTGCCCGACGCATTTGCGGCGGCCGATGTCGACAAGCAGGCCGCGCTCATCGAAAAAAGCATCGATATCAAGGATCTGCAGGATCCTGAAAAGGTCGGCAAGCTGCTCGAGCGTTTCACCATCATGTGGGAAATGCAAAATCCCTCAACGACCTACGACCCCTTGGCCGTTTTCGGCTCCTCCAGCGGCTACGGCATTTCCCCCGACCTGCTGATCTCCATCAACTCCCTGAAACTCGGAGGCAAATGATATGCAATCCGGACTATACGTCGCCCTGTCCTCGCAGATCGCGCTGGAGCGCCGTCTCACCACCATTTCCGACAATATGGCGAATGTGAACACGGTCGGCTTCCGCGGCTCCGAAGTGAAATTCGATGAGATGGTCGCCAAGAACCACAATGACATGAACGCCAGGGTAGCCTTCGTTTCCCAGGGCAACGACTATCTCTCCACCCGCCAGGGTGCATTCGAGCAGACCGGCAATTCCTTCGATTTCGCCATCAAGGGCGATGCCTGGTTCTCGCTGGATACGCCTGATGGTCAGATCCTGACCCGCGACGGCCGTTTCACCATGCGTCCGGACGGCGCGCTCATCTCGTCCAGCGGTTATCCCGTTCTTGATGCCGGCGGCGGCCCGATCCAGCTCAATCCGAATGGCGGTCCGATCACCGTCGGTCTCGACGGAGCCATCCGCCAGAACGAGAATATCGTCGCCACGCTCGGCATCTACCAGGCGGATTTTTCGCAAGGCTTCCTGCGTCATCCCAATAGCGGCGTGAAGCCGGTGGCCCAGCCGGTTCCGGTGGTCAACAATCATGAAGTCGGCGTCGTGCAGGGTTACCTCGAGCAGTCGAACGTCAACGGCATTTCCCAGATGACGCAGCTCATCCAGGTCAACCGCGCCTTTGAAAGCATCTCCTCGCTGATGCGCGACACCGAATCGACCTTCGGCGAGGGCATCAAGACGCTTGGCGGCGCGCGTTGAGGAACTGAGTGATGACAATGCCGGAATCCATGCTCTCGGCTGATGCCATTTCACCGAAGCTCGCGCAGCTGGCGAGCCTTGCCGGGCATTATGCCGATCCGGAGTTCTCAGTTGCGCATGGCGGTCATGTCCGCACCATCGCCGCCGGGCACTATACGGTTTCCGGCCTGTCGCGGCATGTGCGGCTCGGTGAATTCGTCGCCCATCGCAGTGCGACCGGCATTCATCTCGGCGAAGTCGTGCGCGTGGAGCCGGACATCTGCTATGTCTGCCCGATTGAACCCGGCGAGCCGATCGGCATTCACGACACCGTCATCCGCAAGGGCGCCTTCCGCGTCTCGCCCGACGACAGCTGGTGCGGACGCACCATCAATGCGCTCGGCGAGCCGATTGACGATCAAGGGCCGCTTTCCGCCGGTATTGAGCGCCGTTCGATTTCCAGCAATGCGCCGCCCTCGATGACGCGCAAAAGAGTGGAGACGCCCTTCAAGACGGGTGTGCGGGCAATCGATATCTTTTCGCCGCTTTGCCTCGGCCAGCGCCTCGGCATTTTTGCGGGTTCCGGCGTCGGCAAATCAACGCTGCTGTCGATGCTCGCCAAGGCAGACGCCTTCGATAAGGTCGTCATTGCGCTTGTCGGCGAACGTGGCCGCGAAGTGCGCGAATTCATCGAAGACACGATGGGCGAGAATATGAGCAAGTCCATCGCCGTCGTCGCGACGAGCGATGAGAGCCCGATGCTGCGCAAGATGGCGCCGCTTTCCGCCGTTACCATCGCCGAGCATTTCCGCGATCAGGGCGACAACGTCCTTCTCATCATCGACAGCGTGACGCGATTTGCCCATGCGATCCGCGAAGTGGCGGTCGCTTCGGGCGAGCCGCCGGTGGCGCGCGGCTATCCGGCCTCTGTCTTTACCGAACTGCCGCGCCTTCTGGAGCGGGCGGGACCGGGCGCAGAAGGCACCGGCACCATCACCGCCATCGTCTCCATTCTGGTGGATGGCGACAATCACAACGATCCGATTGCCGATTCGACCCGCGGTATTCTCGACGGCCATATCGTGCTTGACCGCAGCCTTGCCGAAGAAGGCCGTTATCCGCCGATCAATCCCCTCGCCTCGATCTCCCGTCTGGCCAAGAAGGCCTGGACGCCGGATCAGGAAAAGCTGGTCTCGCGCCTCAAGGCGCTGGTGCACCGCTTCGAGGAAACACGGGATCTTCGCCTTATCGGCGGTTATCGGCCCGGCACCGACCCCGATCTCGACATGGCGGTGAAGCAGGTGCCGATCATCTATGAAACGCTGAAACAGCTGCCGAGCGAACCGGCAGCGCAAGACGCCTATGCCGACCTGGCGACCGCGCTGCGCGGGGGAGCACAGAATGGCCAGCCCCAGGTAAACCCGAGAGTGAGAGGCTGACCCGTGAACAAGCCGACCGACAATAGCCATGATGAAGACGTGCTGCCCAAGCCTGTTTTCTTTACGCCCGACCGTATTCTCGCATGGACGGGCATCGGACTTGCCGCTGCAGCAGCCTTTTTTCCATGGTACGTGTTCTTCAACGAAGACAAATTCGGCATGAAGGTGGCGGGCGGCGACCGCACCCGCGATCTGCCCCATACCGGCCCGCGGGAAGTCTTCAGCGTTTCGCCAATGGCCATGACCAACCGCAACAAGGAAGACACCCCGCCGCCGGCGGAGCTGCCCGACATGCTGACGACGGCGACCGTCAACGCGGGCGGCAAGGAAAAGCAGAACAATCTGGCAGCCGGGATCGAGGACCAGCCCTTCCCTGGCCAGACATCCTTCCGTCTGCTGCATGTTTCCAACGGCCGCGCCCTGATCGAGGACGGTTCGGGCATGTATATGGTGCGAGTCGGTTCGACCCTGCCGGACAATGCATTGCTGACAAAGATCGAGCAACGCAACGGCCAGTGGCTGATAGAGACCTCCTTCGGCAAGACCTATCACCCCGAAAAATAACGGTTTTTCTCTCAACGGAAGGGCGCGCCGCATCTGCCGGCGCGCCTTTTTTGTTTTGTGCGGGCCGCGTGTGCAGGCCCGTTTCTCCATCGTTGCGCAGCATCATCCCTCCCCGCAAGTCTGACGCAAGATTAGCCCCGTAGGTTCGGGGCATACGAGATGGAGAAGTCTATGCAACCGATTCAACTGTTCGAACTGGCATCCCGCCAAGCGGAATGGCTGAGCGTGCGGCAGGAAGTCGTGGCGACCAACATCGCCAACGCCAACACACCCAAGTTCCACGCCAAGGATGTCAGCCCTTTCGAAGCGGTCATGCAGGCCACCAGCCAGCAGGTCGGCATGGCGAAGACCCATCCCGCCCATTTCGGGGCGAGCGATCTCAGCGAAAACATCGCGGTGCGCGACAACCCGATCAATAACGAGATCGGCATGCAGGAGTCCGGCAATTCGGTCGCGCTTGCTGAAGAAATGACCAAGACCGGCGAGATCAAGCGGCAGTACGACCTGAACGCCAATCTCGTCAAATCCTTCCATCGCATGATGCTGATGACGGTAAAGAGGTAATCCATGGATCCCTTGAGTGCGGCGAGCAAGATCGCCGGCAGCGGTCTCGAAGTGCAGTCCACGCGCCTGCGCATTGTTTCGGAAAACATTGCCAACGCCAGATCCACCGGCGACACCCCCGGCGCCGACCCCTATCGCCGCAAGACCGTCACCTTCGGCTCCGAGCTCGACCGTGTCAGCGGTGTGGAGCGTGTGACGGTGAAAAAGCTCGGCGTCGACCGTGGTGATTTCGTCAACGAATACGATCCCGGCAATCCGGCCGCCGATAGCAACGGCATGGTGAAGATGCCGAACGTCAATATCCTGATCGAAATGGCTGACATGCGCGAAGCCAACCGCAGCTACGACGCCAATCTTCAGGTCATCCGCCAGACACGCGACCTCGTCGCCTCCACAATCGACCTTCTGAAGGCATCGCAATGATCGACGGTATCAAGCAAGTCAGTTCCCTCTCGCTTACCCGCGGCGCAAGCGGCGTCTCCTCGCTGACGGAAAGCCTTTTCGGCGACCAGCAGCAGACGACACCCGCGCAGCAGACAGGCGCAAGCTTCGCCAGCGTTCTCGGCAACGTATCGATTGATGCGATGAACAATCTGAAGAAGGCGGAAGTCGCTTCCTTCGAAGGCATTCAGGGCAAGGCGAATACGCGTGAAGTGGTCGATGCCATGCTTTCGGCCGAACAGTCACTGCAAACCGCCATCGCGCTCCGAGACAAGATCGTGTCGGCCTATCTCGACATTACCAAGATGCAGATCTAGCCCACAGGAATATTGACATGAGAGCTCTTGCCATCGCTGCCACCGGTATGGACGCCCAGCAGACCAATCTGGAAGTCATTGCCAACAACATCGCCAACATCAACACCACCGGCTACAAGCGCGCGCGTGCGGAGTTCACCGATCTTCTCTACCAGACCGAGCGCATGCAGGGCGTGCCGAACCGCGCCAATCAGGCGATCGTGCCCGAAGGCGCCAATATCGGCCTCGGTGTACAGACCTCGGCGGTGCGTAACATCCACACCCAGGGCAACCTGATCGAGACCGGCAACAAGCTCGACGTCGCGATCATCGGTCAAGGCTGGTTCCAGATCGAGGCGGCCGACGGTTCGACGCTCTACAGCCGCGCCGGCGCCTTCAACAAGAACGCCGATGGCAATCTGGTGACGGTCGATGGCTATAACGTCATTCCCAACATCAATATCCCGACCGACGCGCAGGACATCACCGTTACCCGCACGGGTCAGGTGACGGCCCGCATCGGCAACGCCGCCGACTTTACCGAGCTTGGCCAGCTGACCATCGCCAACTTCGCCAACGAAGCCGGCCTGAAGCCGCTCGGCGACAACCTCTTTGCCCAGACGCCGGCATCCGGCGACGCTGTCATCGGCGTGCCTGACGATCCGAGCTACGGCTACATCAAGCAATCCTACCTCGAAGGCTCGAACGTCGATGCCGTCAAGGAAATCACCGACCTGATCACGGCGCAGCGCGCCTACGAGATGAATTCCAAGGTCATCACCACCGCTGACGAAATGGCTTCGATTGTCAGCAAGAACCTGAAGTAAGAACGGAAAGGCAGGCGAACATGAGGTTTGTCCGGAACAATAGCAGCTGCAGAACGGCGCTCGTCCGTATGTGCCTGGCGTCTGCCTTTTCACTGGGGGCTCTTGTCCCCGCGCTTGCCCAAGCGCCGATGGCGCTGGTCCCGACGCGCACCATCTATCCGGGCGAGACGATCACGCCTGAGCAGGTGAAGCCGGTGGAAGTGACCAATCCCAATATTTCCTCGGGCTATGCGAGCGATATCAGCGAAGTGGAAGGCATGATCTCCAAGCAGACCCTGCTTCCCGGCCGCACGATCCCCGTTGCCGCCTTGCGCGAACCGTCGCTCGTCACGCGCGGCACCAGCGTCAAACTCGTCTTCACAATCGGCAACATGACGCTGATGGCTTCGGGAACGCCGATGACCGACGGCTCGCTCGGCGAAGTCGTGAGGGTACGCAACATCGATTCCGGCGTGATGGTCAGCGGCACGGTCATGAAGGACGGAACCATTCAGGTGATGGCGAAATGAGAGTGCTTCGTATCCTGGCCGCGGCCATCCTGTTTTCGGCACAGCCTTTCCTCTCCCTCCCCGCAGCCCATGCGGATACATCCCGTATCAAGGATATCGCATCGCTGCAGGCGGGGCGTGACAACCAGCTGATTGGATATGGTCTCGTGGTCGGCCTGCAGGGCACGGGCGACAGCCTGCGCTCCTCGCCGTTTACCGAACAATCCATGCGGGCGATGCTGCAGAACCTCGGCATCACCACGCAGGGCGGTCAGTCGAACGCCAAGAATATCGCGGCTGTCATGGTGACGGCCAACCTGCCGCCCTTCGCCAGCCCCGGCAGCCGTGTCGACGTGACGGTCAGCTCGCTGGGCGATGCCACCTCACTTCGTGGCGGCACCCTCATCATGACTTCGCTTTCCGGCGCGGACGGACAGATCTACGCGGTCGCGCAGGGCGCACTGATCGTCAACGGCTTTTCGGCTCAGGGCGATGCGGCGACGCTGACCCAAGGCGTGACCACCTCCGCCCGCGTGCCGAACGGCGCGATCATCGAACGGGAGCTGCCGTCCAAGTTCAAGGATTCGGTCAATCTCGTCCTTCAGCTACGCAATCCCGATTTTTCGACCGCCGTGCGTGTCGCCGATGTCGTCAACGCCTTTGCCCGCGCCCGTTACGGCGACCCGATCGCCGAGCCGCGCGATTCGCAGGAAATCGCGGTGCAGAAGCCCCGCGTGGCTGATCTCACCCGGCTGATGGCGGAAATCGAAAACCTGACGGTGGAGACGGATACCCCGGCCAAGGTCGTGATCAACGAACGCACCGGCACGATCGTCATCGGCGCCGATGTACGCATTTCCCGTGTCGCGGTCAGCTACGGAACGCTGACCGTGCAGGTGACGGAATCGCCGCAGGTCATTCAGCCCGCACCCTTCTCGCGCGGTCAAACGGCGGTGCAGCCGCAGACGGATATCATGGCAATGCAGGAAGGCAGCAAGGTCGCCATCGTCGAAGGTCCTGACCTTCGCACACTGGTTGCCGGTCTCAACAGCATAGGGCTCAAGGCGGATGGTATCATCGCCATTCTGCAAGGCATCAAATCCGCCGGCGCCCTTCAGGCGGAGCTTGTGCTGCAATGATGGAACATCAGAAGAAAAACGCTCTCCCTAATGGCCTTGCCCGCTTCGCGGCCGTCGCCTCGCTGCTTTTCCTGCTGCCGGCCGCCGGCGCGGAAAGCCAGCAGAATGTGGTGTCCGAACTCAGCACGCAGGATGAAATCCAGAAATTCTGCACCAACATCGCCGATGCCGCCCGCGACCAGCGCTATCTCATGCAGAAGCAGGAGCTGGAAAAGCTGCAGTCCGACGTCAACGAGCGCATTGCCGTGCTGGAAGACCGCAAGGCGGAATATGAGGACTGGCTGGCGCGCCGCGAGCATTTCCTCAATCAGGCGAAAAGCAATCTCGTCGATGTCTACAAGACCATGAAGCCGGATGCCGCAGCACCACAGCTTGAGAAGATGCATGTGGAAATCGCGGCCGCCATCATCATGCAGCTGCCGCCGCGCCAATCCGGTCTCATTCTCAGTGAGATGGATGCGCAGAAAGCCGCCACTGTCGCCGGCATCATGTCGCAGGCAACAGATAAAAACACTTCGAAGGATCCTTCATGAGCACGCGTCGTCTTCCGGCCCTCCTCCTGCCGCTCGCTCTGCTTGCCGGCTGCCAGAACAACCAGACCCTGAAGGAAATCGGCAACGCACCTGCGATGAGCCCGATCGGCAGCGGCCTGCAATTCAGCCAGACGCCGCAGATGGGCATGTATCCCAAGCAGCCGAAGCACATGGCCAGCGGCTATTCGCTGTGGAGCGACAGTCAGGGCGCGCTGTTCAAGGATCTGCGCGCACTCAACATCGGCGACATCCTGACCGTCAACATCCAGATCAACGACAAGGCCGATTTCGACAACGAGACCGAGCGCAACCGCACCAATGCCAGCGGCCTGAACTGGAAGGCCAAGGCCGAAATCTTCGGCTGGACCCCGGAAGCGGACTCAAGCATCAAATACGGCTCCGACACCGACACCCAGGCGAAGGGCAAGACCAAGCGTTCCGAAAAGCTGACGCTGCTGGTGGCCGCCGTGGTGACCGGCATTCTGGAAAACGGCAACCTCATCATCAGCGGCTCGCAGGAAGTGCGCGTGAACCACGAAATCCGCATCCTCAACGTCGGCGGTATCGTCCGGCCGCAGGATGTCGATGCCCAGAACATCATCTCCTACGAGCGCATCGCCGAAGCACGCATCTCCTATGGCGGCCGCGGACGTCTGACGGAAGTGCAGCAGCCCCCGGTCGGGCAGCAGGTCGTCGACCTGTTCTCGCCGCTCTGACGCCGGTACACGGGAACGGACTGACCCATGGAAAACGAACAGGTAGAGGGCAAGAAAAAATCCTCCCCTCTGGTCATGACCATCGCAGGCGTTGCGATCCTCACCCTGCTCGGTGCGGGTGGCGGCTGGCTCGTGGGCGGCATGATCGCGCCGAAGATCGCCGGCGCGGAGGCGCATGCACCGGCTGCTGCCGGCGGGCACGGTGAGAAAAAGGAAGAGGGTGTCGAGAAAATCTCGGCCGAGGCGAACGGCATCGTCCAGCTTGATCCCATCACCACCAACCTCGCTTATCCCTCAACGAACTGGGTGCGGCTGGAAGTGGCGCTGATGTTCAAGGGACCGGTCGAGGTGGGTCTGGCGGAGGATATCCACCAGGACATCATGGCCTACGTCCGCACCGTTTCCCTTCAGCAGCTGGAAGGGCCGCGCGGCTTTCAATATCTTAAGGATGACATTCAGGAACGAGTTGACCTGCGCTCTCAAGGGCGCGTATCCAAGGTCATGTTCCGGACCTTTGTCATCGAATGATTCGATTTCTTGTAACCATCGCCGTCCTCCTTGCTTTGCCGGGCCTTGCCAATGCCCAGCAATTTCCGTCCGATCTGTTCAACACGCAGATAGACGGGTCCGTCGCGGCATGGATCATCCGCACCTTCGGTCTTCTGACGGTTCTCTCCGTCGCACCGGGCATCCTGATCATGGTCACGAGCTTTCCGCGCTTCGTGATCGCCTTCTCGATCCTGCGGTCCGGCATGGGGCTTGCCTCGACACCTTCCAACATGATCCTGCTGTCGATGGCGATGTTCATGACCTTCTACGTCATGTCGCCCACCTTCGACAAAGCCTGGACCGACGGCGTGCAGCCGCTGCTGCAGAACCAGATCAACGAGCAGCAGGCCGTGGAGCGCATCGCCGAACCCTTCCGCACCTTCATGAACGCCAATACGCGTGACAAGGATCTGAAACTGTTCGTCGACATTGCCCGCGAGCGCGGACAGGAAGTCATGACCAACAACGTCGTTGACTATCGAGTGCTCGTTCCGGCATTCATGCTGTCGGAAATCCGGCGCGGTTTCGAGATCGGTTTCCTCATCATCCTGCCGTTTCTGGTTATCGATCTCATCGTCGCCACCATCACCATGGCCATGGGCATGATGATGCTGCCGCCCACCTCCATTTCCCTGCCGTTCAAGATTCTGTTCTTTGTGCTGATCGACGGCTGGAACCTGCTCGTCGGCAGTCTCGTCAGATCGTTCAACTGACGGGCCTTCGTGCCGGATTGACACCCGTTAACCCTGTTTTTTAACCCCGCGCGCCCAAGGCCGCGGGGTTTTTGCTTATTGATGCTTTGTTTACCATTTTTACTAGCCATTGGCTAACTATATTTATAAATATAAAAGTTACTATTCAAATAAATCAAAAAGTAACCATAAGTATCCTCCAATATTTCTTAGCGCTCAAATTAATAATTGCGCAATTTTTCCCTGCGAAGTTCTGACTACACGCAGCAGGTTTGGTTTCCGAAACTAAGAATTTCTGGACCGAGTGGCATGAAGCCGAAACGTTGCGACCGGTAATACACAAACCCGGTATGTCCCCACTCCAGTATCTCGTAAAAACAAGGGACACATTTATTATGGCAAGCATTCTGACCAACAACAACGCAATGGCCGCTCTGTCGACCCTGCGCTCCATCGCTTCCGATCTGTCCACCACGCAGGACCGCATTTCTTCCGGCCTGAAGGTTGGCTCGGCTTCCGACAACGCTGCCTACTGGTCGATCGCGACCACCATGCGTTCCGACAACAAGGCTCTCGGCGCCGTCTCCGACGCGCTGGGCATGGGCGCCGCCAAGGTTGACACCGCGTCTGCCGGTATGGACGCCGCCATCAAGGTTGTCACCGACATCAAGGCAAAGGTCGTTGCCGCCAAGGAACAGGGCGTTGACAAGGCCAAGGTTCAGGAAGAAGTCACGCAGCTGCTCGACCAGCTGAAGTCGATCGGCACGAGCGCGTCTTTCAACGGTGAAAACTGGCTCGTTTCCAGCGCCAACGCCACCAAGACGGTTGTTTCCGGCTTCGTTCGTGACGCCAGCGGCAACGTCAGCGTCAAGACGACGGACTACGCTCTCGACGCCACCTCCATGCTTTACACGGAAGCTACGCCCGGCACGATCGACGCAAACTCCGGTATCCTGAACGCCACCGGTGCGACGACGACTGTCGGCGCCAAGACCTACACCCAGATCTCCGTTCTCGACATGAACGTCACCACCGACGATCTCGACAACGCCCTCTACTCCGTTGAAACCGCTCTGACGAAGATGACCAGCGCCGGCGCCAAGCTCGGTTCGCTGTCTGCACGCATCGACCTGCAGACCGACTTCGCCGACAAGCTGTCCGACACCATCGAAAAGGGCGTTGGCCGTCTCGTTGACGCCGACATGAACGAAGAGTCCACCAAGCTGAAGGCTCTCCAGACGCAGCAGCAGCTGGCAATCCAGGCTCTGTCGATCGCCAACAGCGACTCGCAGAACATCCTGTCGCTCTTCCGTTAAGAGCTGAGCTTCTCATAGCCCTTCGGGGCTGGGGGACAAATTTCTTCCCACAGGCAATCGGGGGCTGACCGAGCGCAGACTGGGATAGAAGGCATAAAGGTCCGAAAGGCTGAATCGGACTGAATGCATCAATGAGGCCGCATCCGGAAACGGGTGCGGCCTTATCTTTTTTTTAAACTTTTAGGGATACGCGCGCGTGCGCGCGAGAGTTGCATTTTTTAATTTTGACGACGTTGAATTTCTTTCTCCGCTTATCAATTCATTAACCAAACCCGCGTTACCTAATGCTCATCGAAACGGCGAGCTAACGTTAAAAATCAGCCAGTTAGCAGGCATGATGCTGTGCGCCGTTCCCGGTGAAACCGGAATGTCCCTTCTTTAATCAGCCATTCAAGGGGCACACTACTATGACGAGCATTATCACGAATGTCGCAGCAATGTCTGCGCTCCAGACCCTGCGCTCTATCGGCCAGAACATGGAATCCACTCAGGCACGCGTTTCCTCCGGCCTTCGCGTTGGCGAAGCTGCTGACAACGCTGCTTACTGGTCGATCGCAACCACGATGCGCTCCGACAACATGGCCCTCTCCTCCGTTTCCGACGCTCTCGGCCTTGGCGCCGCCAAGGTAGACACCGCTTCTGCCGGCATGGAATCGGCAATCGAAGTCGTCAAGGAAATCAAGGCAAAGCTGGTCACGGCAACTGAAGAAGGCGTCGACCGCACCAAGGTTCAGGAAGAAATCGGCCAGCTTCAGAAGCAGCTCGCATCGATCGCACAGGGCGCTTCCTTCTACGGTGAAAACTGGCTCGTCGGCGTTTCGACGCTCGGTGCGACGACCCCCGGCACGGACCCGGACAAGTCGGTCGTTGCCGGCTTCGTTCGCTCCACCGGCGGCGCCGTTAACGTCACGACCACGAAATACGCTCTCGACAACACCGCAACCGGCAACACTCTGTTCGGCTCGGTCGACTCCGCAGGCGTTCCGGACACGAGCGGCATTCTCGGCACGACTGGCACGTTCACGACTGTCGCTGCCCAGTCCGTCTACACGCTTGATATCACCCAGTATGCAGCCGCTGACCGCGCCACGAACATGGCCGAAGCCCTGACGCTGGTTGAAAACTCCCTGAAGGCAATGACGAGCGCTGCAGCAAAGCTCGGTTCGCTCTCCATGCGTATCGGCCTGCAGGAAGATTTCGCTTCCAAGCTGTCCGACTCCATCGACAAGGGCATCGGCCGCCTCGTGGATGCCGACATGAACGAAGAGTCCACCCGCCTCAAGGCCCTGCAGACCCAGCAGCAGCTCGGCGTTCAGGCTCTCTCGATCGCCAACAGCAACTCCGAAAGCATCCTGTCGCTCTTCCGTTAATCGGAAGCCTCAGCCTAAAAAATCAACCGCGCCGAAAGGCGCGGTTTTTGTTTGTTTATTCACCTGCGAAATTAAGAGATTTTTTGATTAAGAGTTCGTTAACCAAATCACGGCTAAATCAGCGCATCGAAACGACTCGTTAACCAAGACGAAAAAGAGGTTAACAGGCATCACGCCGCTCAGTCGTTTCCGGCGATCCCGGAATGTCCCTTCCCATTTAGCCAGCTCAGAGGGGCAATTATGACAAGTATTCTGACGAACACAGCCGCCATGTCGGCGCTTCAGACCTTGCGCGCAATCAGCGGCCAGCTCGAAGAAACACAATCAAGAGTATCTTCGGGTCTGCGGGTCAAGACTGCATCCGACAATGCTGCTTACTGGTCGATCGCGACGACGATGCGCTCCGACAACATGGCCCTTTCCGCGGTTCAGGATGCACTGGGCCTCGGCGCGGCAAAGATTGATGTCGCCTATTCCGCAATGGAAAGCTCGGTCGAAGTCGTCAAGGAAATCAAATCGAAGATCGTTGCCGCCACCGAAGAAGGTGTGGACAAGACCAAGATCCAGGAAGAGATCGACCAGCTGAAAAAGCAGCTTGAATCGATCGCGCAGGGCGCATCCTTCAGCGGCGAGAACTGGCTGCTCGGCACCGGCGCCAAGACTGTCGTTTCCGGCTTTGTTCGCGACGGCGGCGGCACTGTCAGCGTGACGAAAACGGACTATACGCTTGTCGATACCACTGCCGGCACGACAACCGCCAATGTGCTTTTCGGCCTGACCGGCTCACCCGCGACGCTCGACACCACGAGGGGCATCATCGGACAACCCGGAACAGCCTCCGGCATTTCCGTATGGGACATCGATCTCAAACTGTTCGCTTCTGCAACGCCGCCGGCCTACACCATCGGTAATCTTCTCACCGATGTCGAAACCGCATTTCAATCCCTGAGCAGCGCTTCCGCCGCTCTCGGCTCGATCAAGATGCGCATCGGCCTTCAGGAAGACTTCGTGTCGAAGCTCACCGACTCCATCGACAGCGGCATCGGCCGCCTGGTGGATGCCGACATGAACGAAGAATCGACCCGCCTCAAGGCGCTGCAGACACAGCAGCAGCTGGGCATCCAGTCGCTCTCCATCGCCAATACCAGTTCCGAAAATATCCTGTCGCTATTCCGTCAGTAAGCGGCGCCCGATGGCTACGGGCGGTTTCGTCCCGCTCTGGCAGCAACAGAATATTCGGATATGGAAACCGCGCTTCGCAAGGGGCGCGGTTTTCCATTTGCGGCCGGCTGCGCGGCGCGGGCATGCGTCACATGCCGCATGCGAGCGGTGCAAACCGTTGCGTAAACATTTGAAATCGCGGGGAAAATGGTGCTGCTAGAGAGATTTGAACTCTCGGCCTCTCCCTTACCAAGGGAGTGCTCTACCCCTGAGCTATAGCAGCATCCGGCGCCGAAGCGTTTGCTTCAGCATCAAGCGTGGCGGCCTATTGCCATAGGTTTTTGACGAGCGCAAGTCGCAAAACGATATTCTTCATCAAGCGGGGCAAAAAAGCGTGCCCCCTGTTGAAAAATGCATTTTTCAGATATTGCTGAATCTATGAACGAACATCATGACAAACAGGCAAAGGCAGCGGTTTCCGCCGGCGCTTCCGCAGAAGCATCTGCCCCGGTGGCCGAGGGTAAGCCGCAGGCAGGGCCCGGCGAAAAGGCGCGGCAGCGCGAAGCGGAGCGCAAGGCGCGAGCGGCCAAGAAGCTTCGTGAAAATCTTTTGAAGCGCAAACAGCAGGTTCGTGCGCGCCGTGCCGGCGAAGAGGACGATACTATTGGCCTGCCTGCCGCAAAAACGGACGAATCATCCTCATAGAGAATTCATCAGCATAAAATTGAAACGCCGCGGAAATTCGTCTAAGGACGCGCCTTTCCGCAAGGCACTATAAGAAAGGCGGGCACAGGCCCGTAGGGACGCATGGATCGCATCAGAATTACGGGTGGCAACAAGCTAAACGGCATCATTCCTATCTCCGGCGCTAAAAACGCCGCCCTGCCGTTGATGATCGCATCGCTTCTGACCAGCGACACGCTGACGCTCGAAAACGTGCCGCATCTGGCTGACGTGGAGCAGCTCATCCGCATTCTCGGCAATCACGGCGTCGATATTTCCGTGAACGGCCGCCGCGAAAGCCAGGGCGAAGCCTATTCCCGCACCGTGCATTTCACCTGCCGCACCATTGTAGACACAACAGCGCCTTACGAACTGGTGTCCAAGATGCGCGCGAGCTTCTGGGTCATCGGCCCGCTTCTGGCGCGCGAGGGCCGCGCCCGCGTTTCGCTGCCCGGCGGCTGCGCCATCGGCACGCGCCCGGTCGACCTGTTCATCGAGGGCCTTGAAGCACTCGGCGCGACGATGGAGATCGATGGCGGTTACATCAACGCCACCGCTCCCAAGGGCGGCCTGATCGGCGCTGTCTACACCTTCCCGAAAGTTTCCGTCGGCGCGACACATGTGATGCTGATGGCGGCAAGCCTTGCGCGCGGCACCACCGTTATCCACAACGCCGCGCGCGAACCGGAAGTGGTCGATCTGGCCCAGTGCCTGACCGCCATGGGCGCGAAGATCGAAGGCGCCGGCACCTCCACCATCACCATTGAAGGCGTCACTTCGCTTTCCGGCGCACGCCACCGGGTTCTGCCGGATCGCATCGAAACCGGCACCTATGCCATGGCGGTCGCCATGGCCGGCGGTGACGTGGTGCTGGAAGGCACACGCGCATCGCTGCTCGACAACGCGCTCGATACGCTACGGCTCGCAGGCGCTACCATCAGCGATACGGAGACAGGCCTGCGCGTCGTGCGCAACGGCAATGGCATCCAGCCGGTCGATATCGTCACCGAGCCCTTCCCCGGCTTCCCCACCGACCTGCAGGCGCAGTTCATGGCGCTGATGACCCGTTCGCAGGGCGTCTCGCATATTACCGAAACCATTTTCGAAAACCGCTTCATGCATGTGCAGGAACTGGCCCGCCTCGGCGCGAAGATTTCGCTCTCCGGCCAGATGGCCCGCATCGAGGGCGTCTCCCGCCTGAAGGGTGCACCTGTCATGGCGACCGATCTGCGCGCTTCCGTCTCGCTGGTCATTGCCGGCCTGGTGGCGGAAGGTGAGACCATGGTTTCGCGCGTCTATCACCTCGATCGCGGCTTCGAACGCCTCGAAGAAAAGCTCACCCGCTGCGGTGCGCTGGTCGAACGCGTCAGCGATTGATCCTTTCATCGCCGCTCATCCGTTTTCTACCCGTTGCAGAGTGGCCCCGGACTGCCTATTTCCATTGTAAGTCATGGAAATAGCGGTCCGCACCGCAGAAGAAGGAAGAAAACGATGAGCGGCCTGAAATTGCTGGCGCTGGATACTGAAGATCTCTCCGTCATTTCGACGCATATGCAGGACAGCGTCTTCAAACTGAAGGACGTCGCCTTCGAACCGAAGCATGGCCAGTTCACGCTTTCCGCCAATCGTTTCGTCTGGGAAAGCGCTGAGAAAAAGAGCCTGCCGCCGGAACGCTGCCGCAGCATCGTTTTCCTGAAGCGGGTCTCCGCCGTCCGCTCGCACGGCATCAACCGCGCCGACAAGGAACAGGTGCTGTCGCTCCTCGCCATCCGCTTCGTGCAGAATGGCGAAGGGCCTGACGGCGCGGTGGAACTGACGCTGTCCGGCGGCGGCGCCATCGCGCTTGATGTCGAATGCATCGAGGCGCAGCTGACCGATGTGAGCGGCGCCTGGGAAACCGCTACCAAACCACATCATCCCGACAGCGAATAAACGTCGCGAGCCTTCGCAACGGTTGCCTTTCCTTGCCGTTTCGATTTATGCCACATACCAGAGCCGCAATTCTTCTGCGGCAAGTTCGTGCACCTCGCGGGATTTCCCGCGGGGACAATGAAAGGGTAATGGCGTGGCAATCTGGCTGGAGCGGGCATCGGCTGATTTCGAACAGAAATTCGCTGCCTTCCTGACAACCAAGAGAGAAGTTTCCGAAGACGTCAACGCGACCGTTCGCGACATCATCAACGATGTCCGCCATCGCGGCGATGCGGCCCTTGCCCATTATTCACAGAAATTCGACGGCATCGATTTCTCGAAAGTCCCGATGCGGGTGACGGCGGATGAGATCGATGCGGCCTTTGCCGCCGTCGACAGAAGCGTGATCGAGGCGCTTGAACTTGCTGCCCGGCGTATCGAAAAACACCATGCGCGGCAGATGCCGAAGGACGATATCTACGAGGACGATATCGGCGTCGGCCTCGGCTCGCGCTGGACCGCCATCGAAGCCGTGGGCCTTTATGTGCCCGGCGGCACGGCCAGCTACCCAAGCTCGGTGCTGATGAACGCCGTGCCGGCCAAGGTTGCCGGTGTGGAACGTATCGTCATGGTCGTGCCGGCCAATGGCGGCGCGGTCAACCCGGCGGTGCTGGCTGCGGCGCGTATTGCCGGCGTCGAGGAGATCTATCGTATCGGCGGCGCGCAGGCCGTGGCAGCGCTTGCCTATGGTACGGAAACCATCGCGCCGGTCGCCAAGATCGTCGGCCCCGGCAATGCCTATGTGGCCGCCGCAAAGCGCCAGGTCTTCGGCACTGTCGGCATCGACATGATCGCCGGCCCTTCCGAAGTGCTTGTCATTGCCGACAAGGACAATGATCCGGACTGGCTGGCCGCCGACCTTCTCGCCCAGGCGGAGCACGATCGCGGCGCGCAATCCATCCTGATCACCGACAATGCCGAACTCGGCAAGGCGGTTGAGGCCGCTGTCGAGCGGCAGCTGAAGCGTCTGTCACGTTCCGAGACGGCGGCGGCAAGCTGGGCTGATTTCGGCGCGGTCATTCTGGTCGAAAAACTCACCGACGCCATTCCGCTGGCCAACCGCATCGCCGCCGAGCATCTGGAACTTGCCGTCGATGATCCGGATGCGCTGATGGCCCACATCCGCAATGCGGGTGCGATCTTCGTCGGACGCCATACGCCGGAGGTGATCGGCGATTATGTCGGCGGCTCCAACCATGTTCTTCCGACGGCCCGCTCGGCGCGCTTCTCCTCCGGCCTTTCGGTGCTGGATTTCGTCAAGCGCACCTCGATCCTGCGGCTTGGCCCCGAGCAGCTGCGCCAGCTTGCGCCGGCAGCGATTACCCTTGCCCGCTCCGAGGGGCTGGACGCACATGCGCGTTCGGTCTCCATTCGCCTCAATCCGGAAAGTTAAGCGATGGCTTCAGGCGATTTCCGGCTCTGCGACGTGGTACTGGACGACAGCATCGGCCGCTCCACGCCCGACGTGGAGCATGAACGCGCCGTCGCCATTTTCGATCTGATCGAAGAAAACACCTTTGAGCCGCTTGGCCATGCCGGCGGGCCATACCGGCTGCATATTTCGCTGGTCGACGCCAAGCTGGTTTTCTCGATCAGAACGGAAGACGAGAAGGATGTCGCGATCCATATCCTGTCGCTGACGCCATTCCGCCGCATCATCAAGGACTATTTCCTGATCTGCGAAAGCTATTACGAGGCTATCCGCTCCTCCACGCCGAGCCAGATCGAGGCGATCGACATGGGCAGGCGCGGCATTCACAATGACGGCTCGCAGACGTTGATGGATCGGCTTTCCGGCAAGATAAAGGTGGATTTCGACACGGCGCGCCGCCTCTTCACCCTTGTCTGCGTGCTTTATTGGCGGGGTTAGAGATGAGCGATCCTGCCGCAGCACCAAACGAGGGACGAGCGCCCAAATCGGTCCTCTTCATGTGCGGCATGAACTCCATCCGCTCCCCCATGGCGGAGGTCATCGCCAAACGGCTGGTGGCGCCCGGCATCTATATACAGTCGGCAGGCGTGCGGGCCGGCGAGCGCGACCCTTTCGTGGATGCCGTACTGGAAGAGCAGGGATTTTCGCTCGGCAAGCACAAACCGCGCACTCTGGACGAGATCGAGGATGATTTTTTCGATCTGATCATTACATTGACACCCGAAGCCCATCACGCCGCACTGGAACTGACGCGCTCGAATTCGCTCGATGTGGTCTATTGGCCGACCATGGACCCGACGGTGATCACAGGCACGCGCGAACAAATCCTCGACGCCTATCGCGAAGTGCGGGACCATCTGGCAAAGCTGATCTCGGAACGACTGCCGAGGCGGCAGCAGCCGGTGGCGGATACGCTTTCAAAAGACTGAAAAATGCCTCGGCCTGTTAAAATCAATCGCGATTTTCAAGCCGATGCTTTAGAGGTTCACAAATGTGCCGGGATTGTGTAGTTTCCGCGCAATTTTCCCGGACTCGATATGTCCGGCACTATCAACAGGAAGAAAACCCTTACATGACAAAAGAAGAAGTCCTTGAATTCCCGGGCATCGTAACCGAATTGCTGCCGAACGCAACATTCCGCGTGAAGCTTGAGAACGACCACGAAATCATCGCCCACA
Source organism: Agrobacterium sp. 719_389 (assembly GCF_900188475.1). Lineage (NCBI taxonomy): Bacteria > Pseudomonadati > Pseudomonadota > Alphaproteobacteria > Hyphomicrobiales > Rhizobiaceae > Agrobacterium > Agrobacterium sp. 719_389. The sequence continues at coordinate 30,522 of NZ_FYEM01000005.1, read as the reverse complement.
CGGCGGGCCGCATGCGCAAGAACCGTATCCGCGTTCTCGCCGGCGACAAGGTGCTGGTTGAAATGACGCCTTACGACCTCACCAAGGGCCGCATCACCTATCGCTTCAAGTAATCCACGTTCCGCAACGGACGCCCGGGCAGCGCAATGACCAATTCAAAACAAAAGCTCGTTCTGGCATCCGGCTCGCCGCGGCGTCTGGAACTGCTGCATCAGATCGGTATCGAACCGGCACGTCTGATGCCGATGGATATTGACGAGACCCCGGCCAAGCTTGAGCATCCGCGCACGCTCTGCCGTCGTCTGTCATTGCAGAAGGCGGAAGCCGCGCAGGCGGCGCTGAAGAACGAACAGGCGTGGAAAGACGCCTATGTTCTTGGGTCCGATACCGTGGTCGCCGTTGGTCGCCGCATCGTCGGCAAGGCCGAATATACGGAAGAGGCCTCGGCGGCGCTGCATCTTCTTTCGGGACGCAGCCATTGGGTCTATACCGGCATCTGCCTCGTCACCCCCGGCGGCAAAATCCGTCAGAAGGTGGCGGAGACAAAGGTGCGTTTCAAGCGCCTCTCCACGCGCGAAATCGAGGCTTACATTGCCTCCGGGCAATGGCGCGGCAAGGCGGGAGCCTATGGCATCCAGGGCATCGCCGGCGCATTCGTGCAGAAGCTGACCGGTTCTTATACCAATGTCGTCGGCCTGCCGCTTTATGAGACCATGTCGCTTCTTTCCGGAGAAGGATTTGAGGTGACTTCGGGCTGGCTCGAAGGATAGGCCCATGGCAAAATCTCCTGAAGGCGCTGGAAATGTCACGCCGCTTCGCAAATCCCAGCCCTGCCCTGAATGTGGCCGGCCCTCGACGCGCGAAGACTATCCTTTCTGTTCGGACCGCTGCCGCTCCCTTGATCTCGCCCGCTGGCTGAACGGCTCCTACGCCATTCCGGTCGCAGACGATGAAAGCAGCGCCGGTGGACAGGACACGGCCAAGAACAACGGCGAATAAGACCTGCACCGCCGGAAACTTCGGCGGTGAATTGCATAAGATTTTCAGAGCCTCCGCTCCCACCATATATTCACCGGGCTGCCGACAGCCCGAAAAACCATATCAGAACCGGCTGACGCCTTTTTCCGCCAGCCCCTTAAGGTCTTGCGATGGACGCAGGCTTGCAAAAGAGAGTGAGCCATGGCGCGCTGCTGTTTGCGGTGCTGGCCGTTTGCCTTGCCATAGGCGCGACGGTGCTGCTGGCCAATGACAAGAAGCACCTCAAAAGCCTGCTGGCCTATCTAAATCTGGCGCCCGCCATGCAGTCCGCCACGCCACCGAAGATGAAGCCCGTCAAACGGCAGAAACTCGCTGTCCAAAAAGTCTCTCTGCCGCCACATCTGCTGAAGTTCGAGCAAGTGCGCGACAGAGCATCTCTCGCTCGCGATTTCGTTGTTTCCGGCAAGGAGCTTTGCGACCGCTTTACCGCCGCTGGTTTCTCCAACCCGCGTGGCTGGCACGCGAGCCCGGTCAACATCCGCAGTTTCGAATGTATGGCCGATCTTGCGGCAGGAAACGCATCAGACCCGGCCGAGCGGGCATCGCTCTTTCTTGAAATCAGGGGCGAAGCCTCGGGAGAAATTCGCTCCATCCGGATGAAGGCCGTTGCGCCGAAGACGCCGGATGGTGCTGCCATTCTGACAAAACTCGATGAAACACTCACCATGATCGTCGAACAAACCCGCTGGGCTGATCTGGCGAACATGCTTGAGCCGGCCCGCCGGATGCAGCCCTATCAGGCACAACATTTCGGTATTTCGGTTTCCATAAAACCGGAGCCAACGGCGCCGCATCGCCTGAACGTGATTTTGCTCGCAAGCGAACAATCGCCGGGGTTGAAACTGACACGCAGCTTCTTTGACCGGGATCGCTGGCTCCGACCAGCCGCCCCGCTGGATCGGCCGATCCTTTATCCTTCCGTCAGGAAAGACCGTTTTCGGTAAAGCAAAGTCCGCTCAGCCTATTGCCGCCAGCTTGCGCCGCACCGGCGGAATCCTGTCGCTTTGCTGGGCCTGGCGTTTGGCCTCCCACTGGAGCGCAGTGCGAACGATGGTCACCAGATCGTTGAAGCGAGGACGCCAGCCCAGCTCCGACTGGATGCGCGCCGAATCCGCCACCATGGCCGCAATATCGCCCGGGCGACGCGGACAATGGATGATCGGGAAATCGCACCCCGATTCCTGCTGCACAGCCTGCAGGACATTAAGAACCGAATAACCAACGCCATAACCGCAATTGAGCGTGCGTGTGCCGCCGCCGGCGCGCAGATGCGCCATGGCCAGCATATGCGCGTCGATCAGGTCGCTGACATGAATATAATCGCGAACGCCGGTGCCATCCGCGGTCGGGTAATCCGTTCCGTAGACTTCCACCCGGTCGCGGCGACCGGTAGCAGCTTCACAGGCGACTTTGATGAGGTTTGCCACACCCGTGGGAGATGGCCCGGCGCGCCCCTGCGGGTCGGCTCCGGCGACGTTGAAATACCGCAACGCCACGTAATTGAAGTCATGCGCCTGCACGACATCGCGCAGCATGATTTCGGAGGCGAGCTTCGACAGGCCGTAGGGGTTTTCAGGGCTGAGGATCGCGGTTTCGGGAACCGGGCCATCAAAGGGCTGGTTTCCATAGACGGCGGCTGTCGACGAGAAGATGAAATTGCGAATACCGTGGCCGACTGCCGCCGCAACGAGGGCGCGGGTCGTACCCGTGTTGTTTTCGTAATATTCGAGCGGCTGGCTGATCGATTCAGGAACGCTGACGGAGCCCGCGAAATGGAAGATGGTCTCGATCTGGTTTTCTTCGAAAATCTGGTCGAGCAAGGCGCGATCCGCCGCATCGCCGAGATAAAAACGCGCCGCCGGCGCGACCGCCCAGCGAGACCCCGTCGAAAGCCGGTCGACAACAACGACCTCTTCCCCGGCATCGAGCAAAGCCCACACCATGTGGCTTCCTATATAGCCGGCCCCACCCGTGACCAGAACAGCCATGACACTACTTCCCTGTTTGCTTTTCTTGAGCCCATCAAAGCCAATAATTCTTCATCATTGATTACTTGCACAGCGAATACGCGACCGAACCCCCGCCCCATTAAAAAGGTGGCTTACGATTGGTTAGCGCAATGAGGTGCTTTTTATTTATTAGATGAAAATGTTCTCATAAATGGAACAAGGAGCGCATAGCACAGAAAATCCGCCACGTCGATGGTTGCGCCGTGGGGTTGCAGTTTTAGGTCTTCGCTGTGATTTTGTTGCCGATTTCCCTACCGCAGCGCGATCCCGGCGCGGCAGGGGAAACCATTATACGCAAAGGTGCCGCTTACCTGCTGAGGATATAGGATGCCAGCCGCTCGGCCGCATCTTCTATCTGCCTTGGGTTGCGAAGGAAACAGGCACGGAGAAACAGCTCCCCTCCCGCCCCGAAGGCCGTGCCGGGCGCAAGGCCGACCCCGGTCTTGTCGACGATATCGAGCGCCGTGGCCCGGCTGTCCGTCACGCCGTCTATCTTGAGAAAGGCATAGAGAGCGCCGTCGGGTTTCAGGGTTTCCACACGGTTCGTCGCGATGAGCGCATCGCAGAGAATGTCACGGGATGTCAGAGCGCGCTCGTAATTCTCGCGGACGAATCCATCACCGTGATCAAGGGCGGCGACTGCGCCGCGCTGCATGAACTGCGCCACACCCGAGGTGGAATATTGAATGAGGTTTTCGATGACCTGACCGATGGCCGGCGGGGCGACAAGCCAGCCGACGCGCCAGCCGGTCATGGACCAGTTCTTCGAAAAGGAATTGGCAAAGACGATCTTGTCATCCGGCTCCATGACGTCGAGGAAGGATGGCGCACGGCTGCCGGAATAATGATAAAGCGCATAAATCTCGTCGGCGACGATCCACAGATCGTGTTTGCGGGCGAGCGCCAGAACATCACGAAGATTATCGAGCGTCGCCGTCCATCCGGTCGGGTTGGAGGGCGTATTGATGAAAAGCGCCTTCGTCTTGCCGGTGATCGCGCTTTCCAGCCTGTTGATATCGAGATCCCAGCGGCCGTCGCGGAAATCGATACCGACCGGAACCGCCTTCGCGCCTGCCACGCCGATGGCGGCGACGATATTCGGCCATGTCGGCGACAGATAGACCATTTCGTCACCAGGCGAGGTCAGCGCCTGCACGGCGAGCACGATCGCCTGCATGCCGGAACCGGTAGCGTAAAAATGCTCCGGCGGCAGCGACGCCGCGAAATGGCGTTCGTAATAACGGCTCAGCGCCTGGCGCAATTCGGGAATGCCACGCTGCCAGGTATAGAAGGTCTCGCCGTTGTTCAGCCCATCGATGGCGGCCTGATTGATGAAGTCCGGGCTCGGCAGATCACCTTCGCCGACCCAGAGCGGCAGGAGATTGTCCCGCCCCCGGGCATAATTCACGACTTCGACAATGCCGCTCTCGGGAGCCGCCAGAGAGCGCGCACTCAGACTGTTCAAAATGGACATTAAAGACACTCCGTTTGGTGCCTTCTTATCGCATCGAACCAGCCATGTGCATGATATTCCGTGAGGCGATCATGGATTTTCTTTATGGATCATCCCCGGCAGGAGACCGCCGGCCGCGCGGGCCGGCAAATCAGGCCGGGGACAATGCCGGCAATCAACGCGTCTTCAGCAGATCGCGGATTTCGGTGAGGAGCTTGACATCTTCCGGCGGCGGAGCTGCTTCCGCTTTTTCCTCAACCTTCTTGCGCTCAACCGAATCGCGCAGCTTGTTGACGCCCTTGACCATCAGGAAAATGATCCAGGCCAGGATAAGGAAGTTGATGAGAACCGTCAGAAAGCTGCCATAAGCGAAGACGGCGCCCTGATCGCGGGCGGCGGCGAGCGAAGTGGCGGTGACGCCGGAACTCAGCGGCAGGAAGTAGTTCGAAAAATCGAACCCGCCGAAGATTGCGCCGACGATCGGCATGATGAGATCGTTGACGACGGAGTCGACGATCTTGCTGAAAGCTGCACCGATAATAACACCCACGGCCAGATCCATGACATTGCCGCGGGCAATGAAGGTTTTAAATTCGTTAAGCATTCAGATTGTCCCTCTCTCCTGCTTCGCGAGCTGAAGCTATGTGACTGTCCCTACGCGCTCAACCATATAGGGTCCGGGCATCATTTGGAATCCGCGGGATTGCATTTATTAGCTTTTTTGCACGCGCGCCTTGAACTTTATGATCAGACCGCGCTCATTCTCAACGGCCCGGAATTCGCCTATGCTGATATGAGGGAACTCTTGCATGGGAGGATGCGTGCTTCCTGGGTGGATCATATTCGGTTCGGCCTTCGCTTATGTCCTGCTGCTGTTTGCTGTCGCGAGCTACGGGGACCGGAAAAGCCGTGGAAGAAACGCCCCGAAAAAGGGGCGTCCGTTCGTCTATGCGCTCAGCCTGGCAATCTATTGCACCTCCTGGACCTATTTCGGCGGTGTGGGGCTCGCGGCAGACAGGGGGCTGGAATTTCTCGGCATCTATACGGGGCCGATCCTTGCCTTCACGATCGGCATGCCGATCATCCGCCGCATCGTTGAACTGGCGAAAACGGAAAAACTGACTTCCGTTGCGGATTTCATCGCCGCCCGATATGGCAAGAATTCCACCGTGGCGATGATCGTCGCCATCATCGCGCTCGTCGGCGCCATTCCCTATATCGCGCTGCAGCTGAAAGCCGTTTCCAGCTCGGTGGCGACGATGGTCGATCCCGGCGATTACGGGATTGGCAGCGGCAATCTTTATTTCCTTGATCTGCCGCTGGTCGTCACCATCGTCATGGCCGGGTTTGCCGTCATGTTCGGCACCCGCCACACCGATGCCACCGAACATCAGGACGGGCTTATTCTGGCGATTTCGATGGAATCGCTGGTCAAGCTCGTCGCCATGTGCACCGTCGGCTTTTACGTGCTCTTCGTCCTTTTCGACGGGCCCGCGCATCTGTGGCGGCTTGCCACGGACAATGAGCAGGCCATGCGGGCCATCTCCTATCACACGCCCATCAGCCGCTGGATCGTAATGACGCTGCTCTCCGGTTTCGCCATCATCCTGCTGCCGCGCCAGTTCCACGTCACCGTGGTGGAGAACCGCACGCCGGAAGAGCTGCGCATGGCGGGGTTCCTGCTGCCGCTCTACCTGATCGCGATCAACATCTTCGTGCTGCCGATCGCGCTTGCCGGCATTCTGACGCTCGGCGCCAATGGCGATGCCGATCTCTATGTGCTGCAATTGCCGCTCAATCATCAGATGCCGGTCGTGTCGCTGATCACCTTCATCGGCGGCTTTTCGGCGGCGACCGCTATGGTAATCGTCGCTTCGGTGGCGCTGTCGATCATGATTTCCAATGATATCGTCATGCCGATCTTCCTGCGGCAAAAGCTGTTGAACCGCTCGCCGCACCGGGACGACTTCGCCAAGACGCTGCTCAACATCCGCCGAACGGCGATCTTTGCCGTGCTGCTCCTGGGCTATGGCTATTATCGCGCCGCCGACAGCGCCACGGGCCTCGCCTCCATCGGCCTTCTCGCATTCGCCGCCATCGCCCAGATGGCCCCTGCCTTGTTCGGCGGGCTGTTCTGGCGGCGCGCCAATGCGCGCGGCGCGATCGCCGGGCTGAGTTCCGGCTTTTTCGTGTGGGCCTATCTGCTGTTCCTGCCGAGCTTCGGTGGGCCGGATAATTCCGAGGTCGCGGCGAATATTCTCGGCTTCCTGTTTTCCGGCAGCACGGTGTTCAACGGGCCTGAAGCCGATCCGTTCGTAAATGCGGTCATTCTCAGCCTGCTCGTCAACAGCCTTGCCTTCGTGCTCGGCTCGCTTTCGCGCAATCCGAGGCCGGTGGAGCGCATCCAGTCCGGCATCTTCGTCAAGCGCCACTCGAAATCACAATTCGCCACGCGCGGCTGGAAAACCCGTGTCAGCGTCGGCGACCTCAAAAGCGCGGTCGCCCGTTATCTCGGCGAGGAGCGCATGCTGCGGTCACTCGCGACCTATGAAAAGACGGCAGGCAGGAAGCTCAATGACGACCAGCCGGCGGACATGGCGCTGATCCATTTCTCCGAACAGCTGCTGGGCAGCGCCATCGGCTCCTCCTCCGCCCGCCTGGTGCTTTCGATCATTCTACAGAAGGCGGAAGACACCAGTGCGGATACGGCATGGCTGCTCGATCAGGCGAGCGAAGCCCTGCAATATAACCAGGACATGCTGCAGACCGCGCTCGCCCAGATGGACCAGGGCATTGCCGTTTTCGACAGTTCGCAGCAGCTGACCATCTGGAACCGGCGTTTCCGCACCCTTCTCGATCTACCCGAGCAGTTCGGGCAGGTGGGCGTACCGCTCACGGATATCGTCTCGATGCTGCAGGAACGCGGCGATATGCCTGCCGGTGACACGAATGAACTGATTACCAGCTTCCTGACCATGGATCTGCCCTTCTCGCTGGTGCTGGCGGGCGGCGAGCGCATCATCGAAGTGCGCTCCAACACCATGCCGGACAAAGGCATCGTCGCCACCTTCACCGATATCACCCAGCGGGTGGCGAGCGATCAGGCGCTGAAACAGGCAAACGAAACGCTGGAGCAGCGCGTGGCGGAGCGAACCGTTGAGCTTACCCGCGTCAACCGCGAACTGGCGGAGGCAAGAGCCTCCGCCGACGAGGCGAATATCGGCAAGACACGCTTTTTCGCCGCCGCCGGTCATGACATTCTCCAACCCCTGAACGCCGCCCGCCTCTATTCCTCCTCGCTGGTCGAACGGCTTGGCGCTTCTGGCGAAAGCGATCTCGTCCACAATATCGATTCGGCGCTGGAATCGGTGGAGACCATTCTCGGTGCGGTCCTCGATATTTCCCGTCTCGACACCGGTTCGATGAAGGCGCGCATGACATCCGTGCCGCTGAATGAGTTGCTGAAACGCATCGAGACCGATTTCGCACCGATGGCGCAGGAAAAGAACCTGGACCTCGTGGTCATGCCAACCTCGCTGACCGTCCGCTCCGACCCCAACCTCCTGCGGCGCCTGATACAGAATCTCGTTTCCAACGCCATTAAATATACGCTGAAGGGCAAGGTGGTCGTCGGTGCGCGCCGCCGGGGCGGTGAAGTCGTCATTCAGGTGACTGATTCCGGTATCGGCATCCCCTCATCGAAATTTCGCACCGTTTTCAAGGAATTCGCCCGGCTGGACGAAGGTGCAAGAACGGCATCCGGCCTCGGGCTCGGCCTTTCCATCGTCGACCGGCTGTCGCGCATGCTGCACCATCCGGTGCAGCTGATCTCCACCCCCGGAAAAGGCACGACCTTCCGCATCCATCTGCCGCGCGAGGCTGATCGCCTCGTGCCGGCCAAAGCCGTTGGCGGGATAACCAGTCCCGCAGCCAGCGACCGCCTTCAGGGCGTCCGGGTGCTCTGCATCGACAACGAGCCGAAAATCCTCGAGGGCATGACACTACTGCTGACGGGATGGGGCTGCGAGGTGTTGCCCGCAGGTTCCGTGGCGACGCTGGAGGAACCCTTCCTTACCTTGACCGCAGCGCCCGACGTCATCGTCGCCGATTATCATCTGGACGATGGCGACGGCATCAGCGCCATCCGCCTCATCAGGACATTTTACGGCAAGACGATCCCTGCGCTGCTTGTGACGGCGGATCGCAGCCCGGAAGTGCGCAGCGATGCCGAAAAATATGGAATTTCGGTTCAGCACAAACCGGTCAAACCGGCGGCGCTGCGGGCCTATATCAACCAGATATCCAGTACGGTAAGGGCAGCGGCCGAATAAAAACTCCCGGACCTTGCGATCCGGGAGCGGTATTGACCTTCAAAAAAACAGACGTATCAGGCCGCCTGATTGTACCGATCCCTGCCGGTCGCCGAACCCTGCTCCATCTGGAACCGCTGGACGAGATCGAGCAGCGCTTCCACCTCGCCGGACAGTACCCTGCTGGCCGCGCTCGACTGTTCGGCAAGCGCCGCATTCTGCTGGGTCATCTGGTCCATCTGGTTGACGGAGCTGTTGACGTTGTGAAGCGCGGAGGACTGGTCCTGCGTCGCCGTTGCGATGGTTTCGACATGCTGGCTGACGGTGACGATCTGCTGGCTGATGGCGGAAAGAACCGTGCCCGCCTCCTGCACCAGCTTCGAACCGGAGCTGACCTCATGCGTCGACTGGTTGATGAGCTGCTTGATCTCGCGGGCCGCGTCGGCGGAGCGCTGGGCAAGCTCGCGCACTTCCTGCGCCACGACGGCAAAACCCTTGCCCGCTTCGCCCGCACGCGCCGCCTCGATACCGGCATTCAGCGCAAGAAGATTGGTCTGGAAGGCAATGTCATCAATGACCTCGATGATCTGCTCGATCTTGCGCGAGGCACCTTCGATCCGGCCCATGGCGTCGACGGCGTTGCTGACGACCGAACCGGAGCTGTCGGCGCTCTGCTTGGTGATGCGCACGGCCTCATTGGCCTCCCGCGCACGCTCGGCCGAGGATCTGACGGTGACGGTGATTTCGTCTACGGCGGCGGCGGTCTCTTCCAGCGAGGCGGCCTGATTTTCGGTGCGCTTCGACAGATCGACCGACGACTGTTCGATTTCAAAACCGCTATGCTGAATGATGAGCGTGCGCTCGCGAATCTGCCCCAGCGCATCGCGCAGGTTGAGAAGGGATTCGTTGAAATCCGTGCGCAGACGGTCAAGACGGCCAGCGAAAGGCGTCTCGATCGTGCGGCTCAGATCGCCGCGCGAAAGTCTGCCAAGACCGGAGGCGATCTCGCCGACCGCAAATTCGATCTGGCTGTCGAGTTCCTGTTTCTCGGCGTCGTTGCGGTAACGCTCGGACTCCGCCGCAGAGCGTTCTTCGGCGCTTTTGCCCTCAATCGCCAGTTTCTCGACCGCATTTTCGCGGAAAATCACCAGCGCGCGGGCGATGTTGCCGAATTCATTGGTGTTGGTGGCGTAGGGGATCGGCGTATCGAGATTGCCGTCCGAAAGGGACTTCACCGCATCGGTCAACTTGCCAAGGGGTTGAAGCGTGCGCTTGATGACAAAGTAGGCGAGCAGTCCGACGCCAAGCATGGCGAGCGCGCCGCAGATGAGCATCATGTCGCGCAGGCTGTATATCTGCGCATCGTAGACGTCCATGGGAACACCCACGAACAGGATGCCGACGGTTGCGCCGGTCTTGTTCGTGACAGGCATGTAACCGGTCATGTAGCTGGTGCCGAACAGCGTGGCAGTGCCAAAATAGGCCTCACCCTTGGAGACTTTCGCAAAAGCGGGATGATCGGTAGCAAGCTTGGTGCCGGCTGCTCTCTCGCCCTTTTCGTTCTTCAGATTGGTGGTCATGCGAATGAACTCGCCGCCCTTGGCTTCAAACACGGTAGAAATACCGCCGTTACCGGCTGCGGTGCGGTCGACGAGATCATTGTCGCGCATCGTTCCGATGCTGGCGCGACCCACACTTTTGAGGTCCCCATCCACCATCTCGAGGGCGACGCCGCCGACCTTCAGTTCGTAAAGGATCGCCATGCTGCGCATTGCGCTGTGCGTATCACGCAGCGCGGTGGTGATGATATTGTCCTTCAAGCGGATATAGGTCGAAAAACCAACTGCCGCCACGCTGAGCGTGATCAGGCCGATCGTCAGCGCGACGACCTTGCCAGCAACGGACTTAAAGAGCCGGTTGTGCATGAAACAGTTCCCCAAAGCCAAACTTATAAAAGTTCTAGTAGGCAACTGTTAAAAAAACGCGAAGTGCCGATAGCGCCTTTTAGGGAGGCGCAAATGCCGGTTCGGGGCCGCCTGCCTGGGAGGGGCGGGAAAACCCGCCCGCCATCAATGGATGTAACCGAGCCTGATAGCCTTGGCGATCGCCTGGATACGGTTGACGGAATCGAGCTTGATCGTCGCCGAACCGAGATAGGCGTTGACGGTGTGCACGGAAAGCCCGAGCTTGACCGCGATTTCTTCGCTGATACGGCCATCCCCCGCCAGTTGCAGGCAGGCGATTTCCCTCTCGCTCAAGGCTTCGGAGGGTGCCGCCTTGCGCTCGTCCAGCGCCAGCATGTCCACCATGATCTCGCAGCATTTGATGTGCTGCTCGATCACGACCTCATTGTCGAGAACGAGGTTGGTGCCGCAGAAGACGATATAGCCGTTGCCAATGGTGCCAAGCCGCACCGGCAGGGCGAGCCCCGCATAGGGCAATGTGTCGTTCTCGATGCGGCGCAGAAGTGCGGGCACATCGGGAAGATCGGCAAAGCCGCCGGCATTCTTGTTGCGCCAGATGACCGGCAAAAGCGATGTCTCGATATGATCGAGAAGAATATCGCCGACGGCGCGGATGAACTGCGCGCTCTGTTCTGCGGCATTCATGCCCCAGTTTTCCAGTTCGCAGGTCAGCTTCTTCTTGTTCGGGAAACCGGAAGCGGCAGCTTTCGTCACCACGAAATTGCGCGCGCCGACCAGCTTCTGCATGGCGACAAGCTTCGGAAACAGATCCGACCGGCTCGTCACGACAGGGCTGCGGTAAAACATGCCCATTTGACCTGTACCCTCATTGTCTTTCGTCTGTACCATCCGTCCGACCATTATACGAGGTTGTTGCGCACGGCGTAGGCAATTGCCTCCGAGCGGGTTTTTGTCGCGGTTTTCCGCATCACGCTTGTGATGTAATTATTGATCGTATTGCGCGAAATGCCAAGGATCATCGCAATTTCATCGCTTGTCTTGCCTTCCGCGATCCAGAACAGGCACTCAAGCTCACGCTCCGTGAGATCGATATCGCGAACGGTCTTTGCTTCGCTGGCAATGCCGAAACTGACGCAATAACCCGTCAGCAGGGCGATTTCGCGCAGTCTTTCCGGCGAAGGCACCGCTTCTTCGGGAAACAGCAGCAGCAGCGAAAGCCGGATGCGGCCCACGCAGAAGGACAGTGCCGAATATTGCCGGTCTATGCCGTAGGGAACCGAAACATCATCGGGAAGGAAAAGCAGCCGCGGCTGCAGAAGCGAAAGGCATTTCTCCATTTCGCTCGATCTGTTCTGGCTGTTGGCCAGTTCAAGGCCAAGCCTGCGGACCAGATCAAAAGGCCAGTCGGAGGTGACGATGAATTTCAGTCCGGTTTCTTCGAGAAGATCATCCCGCGCCAGCAGATAATGCGAGGCGCCAGCATAGGTTACGAGCAGATCCAGTGCGCCTGCAACGTTACCGGCAGCAGCCGTGGCTGCGACGTTTTTAGCAAGCTGATCGCGTGGCAAGGGCTTACCCATGCCCTCCATAGGCTTGGCAGACAGCCTGCGGATATCAACATCGACTTTCAATCGCCTACGCCCTCTTGCTCCCAGTGGGAGATTATACCTCGGGATGGAATCATTCCATTCGAGACGCTTACCAAAATGGGACGGCAAGCCCCCCGGAGACCGAATCACTTCATTTTATGGAACGGACTGGGATTTGCCATTACCTGACACCAGCCTTTCCACGTATTTCACCGTTCGTCTATTGCTAAAAAAACATACTGAAAAGCTGTTCAATCCATAAACGGCATTCTCAGCCAATTCCCAGCAAACTGTATCGTTGCTGAATTTTTTGTAAACACTGTCCTAAAACGAGATTGCCACGATGCGCCCGCCAAGGATAGCAAAAAGCCCGAAAACAGAAAAAAGGCCGGGTAAAACCGGCCTTTTTGATATTATGCTGCTTTTTCAACCGCCCATTTGCGCAGGATCTTGGCGGCTCGTTCCTCGCTGATTTCCACCATGCGGGAGAGCCTGCGTTCGGGCCCTTCGCGAACCCGGCGGTTGAATGTGCCCTCGCCATCGCCGCCTGCCAGAAGATCGTCGGTGCTGTCGAAGCCGAAATCCGCCCCGAAACCTTCCATGAGGCCGCCTGCGCCGGCATCCATGCCGGGAGAGAAGTCCGGTAGTTCCAGACCGGCTGTCTCCTGGCTGAGCTGACCCGCTGCCGCACCGTTGGCGGTAACCGTGCGGACCAGAGGACGCACACCGAGCCAGATGACGAGGAAGGCGACGGCGACGAATGCGAGCGAATTGATGATGCCGGCCGAATTGCGGCTCAGCACTTCCATGATGCCCGGCCCGCTTACGGCTTCGTCAAGCAGCTGCGTTTCGAGGAAGTCCATGGCCGTCAGCGTAACCATATCGCCGCGATCGGCAGAAATGCCGGCCGCCGAGGTGACGATCTTCTGCATTTCAGCGAGATAGGCGTCGATCTTGGCCTGATCGGCGGGTTCGCCGACCATCTTGGCGATGCGACCCTTGTTGACGACCACGGCAACCGAAATCTTCTCGACGGTGTAGCCGTTCTTGACCGTAGCGACCGTCTTGGAATTGATCTCGTAGTTCGTCTGCTCTTCCTTCTTGGCCGACTGGTCGGAAGACTGCGGGCCGCCGCCGCCGCCCTGAGGCGCCGCCTGCGGTACGTTCTGCTCCACGGTCGCGGCCGTATCCGGCTGCGTTTCCTGGGATTTCTGGTCTTCCTTTACCGTGCGGATGGAGCGCTCGACGCGTGATTCCGGATCGTAGACGGTTTCCTGGATCTGACGGCTGTCTGTATTGAGCTGTGCCGTCACGCTGGAGCGGAAATTGTCCATGCCGAGGAAAGGCGCCAGCGCCTTGTCGATATTGGTCGTGATTTCCTGCTGAACATTCTGCGCCAGCGTCAGCGAGCGGTTCATGGCGGCGTTGGTGACGTCGTCGCCGGAGGCCAGAAGCTGGCCGGTCGAATCGAGGAGTGTCACGTCATCGACCTCAAGGCCGGGAACGGCCGAGGCGACGAGGTGACGGATGGAAGCCGATGCCTTGCGCCCTGCGGTGGCGCTGGCGCGGATCATGACCGATGCGGTGGGCTTCTGTTCGCCACGGCGGAAATTGCCGACGTCAGGCATGACGATATGGACGCGTGCGGCGGCAATGCCGTCAATCTGCTGGATGGAGCGGCTGATCTCGCCCTCAAGGGCGCGAACGCGCGTCACTTCCTGCATGAAGGAGGTCAGGCCGAGAGAACCGACATTGTCGAAAAGCTCATAACCGGCATTGGCGCTGTCAGGCAGGCCGCGTTCAGCCAGAAGCAGCCGCGCCTTGGAAGTGAGCCCGACGGGAACCTGAAGGCTGGAACCATCGGTCCCTACCTGAAAGTCCAGACCCGATTCGGCGAGCGCAATGCTGATCTTGTTGAGGTCGCTTTTTTCAAGCCCCACATAGAGGGTCTCATAAGCAGGACGGTTCACGTAAAGCGCTGCTGCAAGGATAATGGCCATGGACAAAACGCCCACGCCGCCCAGCATCAAAAGCCGTGTCTGCCCCAGCGCAGCGACATTCTTCAAGACCTGAGGGATTTGATTTAACAGATTCATTCTGTTCCGCACCGTCATTCATAGAGTCCGAGACCTTTTGGCCCCGTAATGACAATAGGGTGCGAAGCTTGCGCGAGCGTTGCCTTTCTACGCATTCCGCGAAGAGGCAGGCAACGGCGGAAATGGCGCTAGAAGAGGTCGAAGTCGCCTGAGGCCTTGTCGAGCGGCTGGGAATGGCCGTGGCGGAAGGCCGCGCCGAGCGCCTTCTGCATTTCGGCAAGCTTGACGAGGCTGAGCGCGGTGGAGACATCCACGATCCAGTCTCCGGGGATGGAACCGGTGATGGTATCGATGAATTCGGCAAGGCCCCGGGTTTTCTGGACGGCAAGGTCGATGCCCTGCAACAGCTTGACGCCGTCGTTCGACAGTTGACCGCTGGTCACTTCAAGCAATTGCGGTTCGATGCGCTCTATAAGGTAGGCGACATCGTGCAGTTCCGATACCACGCGCATCAGAACATCCGGCAGGGCTTCTTCGAACGGAGTGGCGGCGGTGTGCTCTGCAAGCTGCATTGGAAACTCCGTGACTAGAAAAATTCGATGTCGTTGGCGACGGGCTTGGGGGCCGGCACCGGACGCGTTTCCAAGGCAACCGTCTTCTGGGTTTCCGCGCCGCTGAGCGGATGCTGACGTGCACGACCAGAGACCGGCCAGAATTCGATCTTGCGGCCGTGTTCCCCGCCCGTGGAGGAGCTTATGACCGGAATACCTTCATCCTTCAGAAACTGCATGGCGAAGATGGCGTTCTGTTCGCCGACATTGGAAAAGCTGGCGATCGTCTTTGCACCGCCGAAAACCTTGGCTTCCAGCCGGTCACGCCGCGCGCCCTGCTTCAGGAGGCCGTTGATCAGGAGCTCCATGAGATGCACGCCGTAACGCGTCGCATCTCCGCCGGTCACATTGCCCGTTCCCGGCAGCAGGAAGTGGTTCATGCCTCCGAGGCCGGCAACGGGATCTCTCAGACAGGCGGCCACGCACGAACCGAGTATCGTCGTCATGACCACGTCGGGATCGCTGACGACCTTGTACTCGCCCTGAATGATATGTACGCGCTTGGCCGCAGCTTCAATCATTTCAGCGATCCGAAAACCGCCTCGATGGCAGCGCGCATCTTGTCAATCGTGAAGGGCTTGGCCAGCACGTTGTTGGCGCCGAGCTGTGCTGCCTTCTGCACCAGCGCGCGGTCACCCTGCGCGGTGAGGATGATGAAGGCGGCCTTCTTGGTGGTGGGGTTGGCCCTGACGGCGTGCAGGAAACCAAGACCATCCATCTTCGGCATGTTGAAATCGGAGATGACGAGATGATGGGGCTGCTGCTCCATGATCTTCATTCCCTGCTCGCCGTCGCCGGCGGCGGTGATCTGCTTGAAGCCGAGCTGTGTCAGCGCATCGCTGAGGAGCAGCCGGCTGGTCACCTGATCGTCGACGATCAGAACTTTGATCTTTTCTGCGAGAGACATTAGTCAGCACCTTCTTTGCGGGCAGTGGTTAGTTTCAGGATTTCTTCGCCGATGGAGGCCAACGGCAATTGCTGTTCCACCGCGCCCAACTCATAGGCCACGCGGGGCATGCCATAGACGACACATGTTTTTTCGTTCTGGCCGACGGTGCGCGCACCGGCATGACGCATTTTCAGAAGCCCGGCCGCGCCATCGCGGCCCATGCCGGTCAAGATGACGCCGACGGCGTTGCGTCCGGCAAGCTCGGCCACGGAATCGAACAGCACATCGACGGAGGGTCGGTGGCCGTTGACGGGATCGCGTTCGACAAGCCGGCAGCAGGGTGCGGACCGGTTGGCGATCTGCAAGTGGCGCTCGCCGCCCGGCGCAAGATAGATCTTGCCGGTCTGCAGACGCGCACCGTCCGTTGCCTCTTCCACCACGGGCGCACAGATACGGTTCAGCCGTTCGGCGAAACTCTTGGTGAAGGTCGGCGGCATGTGTTGGGTGATGACGGTCGGCGGGCAATTGGCCGGGAATTTCTGCAGCACGGCGATCAACGCTTCGACACCGCCCGTGGAGGAACCGATGGCGACGACCTTGCGACCGGCCCGATATTCGCTGACCGGGACCGGCTGCGACGCGGCTGCGGCTTCCGGGCGCGCAGCGCGGTAAGCGGTATGCTGTGAGCGGGCAGCGGCCTTCACCTTGTCGGCGAGATCGCCGAAGGGGCGTGCATCGCCCGGCGCCGGTTTGCCGACACAGTCGAAGGCGCCGATTTCAAGCGCGGCCAGCGAAGCGTCCGCACCGCGATGGGTGAGCGACGAGACCATGATGACCGGCATGGGCCGCAGACGCATGATCTTTTCGAGAAATTCCAGCCCGTTCATTTCCGGCATCTCGATGTCGAGCGTCACGACATCGGGATTGAGCTGCTTGATGGCGGCGCGCGCCTCCATGGCGTTACCGGCCTGACCGACCACCTCAACCTCGGGATCGGCCTTGAGGACGGCCGAAATCAGGCCGCGCATCGTCGGAGAATCATCAACGACAAGAACCCTTGCGAGCGCGCTCATGCCTTCCTCCCCGAAGCGTGACCAATGAAGCGGTATGTGGTGATGCCTGTATTGTCGAACAGGTTCTTGGCGTCACCAGACACACGTTCGGAATGGCCGATATAAAGATGACCGCCTTCCGGCAGCAGCCCCGCGAAACGCGACCAGATACGCGTCTGCGTCGGCTCGTCGAAATAAATGACGACGTTGCGGCAGAAAATGACGTCGAAATTGCCCTTGAAGGGCCATTGCGTCATCAGGTTCAATTCGTTGAACGTGATGAGGCGCTTGACCTTGTCGTCAATGCGGAACTTGCGGCGACCGCCGGCATCGACTTCCGTGAACCATTGCTTGCGCATGGCGGGAGACACGGTTTCGAGCGCGTTGTCGTCATAGACCCCGGCGCGGGCCTGCGCCAAAATCTTCGGGTCGATATCCGTCGCGAGGATCTTGAAATCGTAATCCGCCGCATTCGGAAACATGGCGAGCACGGTGAGCGCAATCGAATAGGGCTCCTGCCCGTCGGAACAGGCCGCCGACCAAATGCGGACGCGCCCACCGGATTTCGCCCGGGCGATGAGACCCGGCAGGACGTCATCACGCAGATGTTCGAAATGATGGTTTTCGCGGAAGAAGCGGGTGAAATTCGTCGTCAGGTGCGACAGCATTTCGCGCCGCGCCGGCGCACCCTCCGGCGAAGATACCAGGGCGCAATATTCGCGGAAACCTGACAGGCCGAGATTGCGAATATGCTTCGACAGGCGGGAATAGACCAGCGACGCCTTGGTGTCGTTGAGATAGATACCCGCATCGGCATAGATCATCGCCGCGATTTCCGACAGGTCGCGCCTCGTCAGCGGATATTCACCGCTGGCAAGAACGTCGTCGGGAGACTGGCGCTGGTCGCTGAAATTAAGTGCTGCCATGGATGATCCGCTTTCAACCTGTCGCCGCAAGCGACATTTCCTGCTTCAGTGGCTGTCCGCGCGAAGCGCTGACGATGGCATCGACATCCAGAATGAGCGCGACGCGCCCGTCACCGAGGATAGTGGCGGCGGCAATGCCCTGAACATGGGTATAGTTCGCCTCCAACGATTTGATGACGACCTGGCGCTGACCCTGGATCGCATCGACCATCAGGGCGCGCTGGCCGCCGCCTTCCGATTCCACCAGAAGGGCGACACCTTCGACCGGATCGGCCTGGGTGGGACGGAAATTCAGCACGCGACCGACATCCACCAGCGGGCAGAAGGAGTTGCGGATGGAGATCAGCCGCTGGTTCGCGCCGAAGGAGTGAATGTTTTTCGCTTCCGGCTGCAGGGTTTCGACGATCGCCGTCAACGGCACCACCAGCGTCTGGCCGGCAACGGTCACCACCATGCCGTCAAGAACGGCAAGCGTCAGCGGCAGGCTCATGGTGAAAGTGGAGCCATGGCCCGGGCGCGAGGAGATGCTGATGCGGCCGCCAAGCGCCTGAATGGAGCGCTTGACCACATCCATGCCGACGCCGCGGCCGGAAATGTCGGAAATCTTGTCGGCCGTGGAGAAGCCCGGCGCGAAGATCAGATTGTCGATCTCCTCGTCGGTCAGATTCGCATCGGCGGCGATCAGATCGTTGTCGATCGCCTTCTGGCGAACGCGCTCGCGGTTGATGCCGGCGCCGTCGTCCTGCAGTTCGATCAGGATGCGACCCGAACGGTGCTTGGCCGAAAGCTTGATGGTGCCTTCCGGGTTCTTGCCCGCAGCCTCGCGCTTTTCCGGCGTTTCGATGCCGTGGTCAACGGCATTGCGGATCATGTGCGTCAGAGGTTCGGCCAGCTTGTCGATGACCGTCTTGTCGACTTCGGTGTTTTCACCTTCGGTGATGAGGCGGATCTGCTTGCCGATCATATCGGCGACTTCGCGGACGATACGCGACATGCGCTGGAACACCGGCTTTACCGGCTGCGCGCGGATCGCCATGACGCTGTCCTGGATTTCGCGCGTCAGCTGCTGCAGCTCGTCGAGGCCCATATTGACGGCCGACGTGCCACTTGCGTCGTTTTCGATGACACTCTGCGACAGCATCGCCTGATTGATGACGAGCTCGCCGACAAGGTTGATCAGGCGGTCGACACGGTCGAGGTCGACGCGGATGGTCTGGCCGGCGCTGGCGTTGGCCGCTGCGTTGGCGTTCGCCTGCGCTGCGGCAGGCGCTGCCGCCGCTTCACGCTTTTCGATGGCGGCATTGACGCTCTGGGCGATCTGCGTCGTTGCAACGGCCGTTTCGACGGCTGCCGCAACATAAGACGCTTCCACCGTGGCGATTTCAACAGCGGGCTGCTCTTCCGGTCCGCTATCGAGGGCCGAAAGATCGAACGGCACCGGGATCATCGGAAGCTCTTCCGCATCGTCTGCGGCATCCGAAACAACCGGCGCGATTTCCAGATCGCAATCCCATTCGGCGAATTCGAAGACGCTGCGGATACCCTCTTCGCCCTTGTCGGTCGCGATCGAAACCGTCCAGGAGAGATAGGATGCTTCAGGATCGAGCTTGTCGAGCGAAGGCAGCTCCGACATGTCGCAATTGATGCTCATCTCGCCGATGCGCGAGAGATCGCGCAGCAGAAGTGCCGCCTCGTTGCCCTTCGAATAAAGCGATGCATGCGGCTTGAAGGTGATCTGGAAGGACGGCGCTTCCATCAGCGGCGTGGTTTCGTCGGCAAAGTCCGTAAAGGAGAACGGGATCGGCTCGAAGCCGCTCTCATCCGTCGGCTTGGCCTTCACGGGTTCCGGCGCCTTTACAGTGACGGGAGCCGGCGCGGATGCCGGAACGGCTTCGCCGTTTGCCAGCGCTTCCAGTTCCTTGACGAGGCCACGGGTGCGGCTTTCATCGACGCTGCCGCCGTCTCTGGCCGCATTGGTCAAGTCCGCCAGCACGTCGGCGGAACGCAGCATGACTTTCAGGACGTCCTGTGTCGGCTCCAGCTTGTTGGAGCGCACGCAGTCGAGGGTCGTTTCAAAAACGTGGGCGAAAGCCACGAGATCATCGAGACCGAAGGCACCAGCCCCGCCCTTGATGGAATGAACGGCACGGAAAACGGCGTTGACGGTTTCCGG
The DNA here is from genome assembly GCF_900188475.1 of Agrobacterium sp. 719_389. Lineage (NCBI taxonomy): Bacteria > Pseudomonadati > Pseudomonadota > Alphaproteobacteria > Hyphomicrobiales > Rhizobiaceae > Agrobacterium > Agrobacterium sp. 719_389. The sequence continues at coordinate 10,511 of NZ_FYEM01000005.1, read as the reverse complement.
ATCACGGTCGCCGTCATTCAATTTAAGAAGCCCCGATTCCAGTTCGGCGAGCTGCTCCTCGCATTCCTGGAAAAAGATTTCCTTGATTTCGTTCATATCCATCGTGAAATGTCCCGTATCAGGCGGTTACGCGTTCAATGGCATCGATGAGTTTTGCAGGGTCGAACGGCTTGACGATCCAGCCGGTCGCACCGGCCTGACGGGCGCGGTTCTTCTTTTCTGCATCGCTTTCGGTCGTCAGAACGAGGATCGGGATCGCCCGGTATTTTTCGTTGCGACGCACACCCTCGATGAAGCCGAAACCGTCGAGGCGGGGCATGTTGATGTCAGTCACGATGACATCGGGGTTGCTCTGCTCGAGCACTTCGAGGCCCTCGATGCCGTCTTCGGCCTGAATGGTTTCGAAACCGGCATTGTTGAGCGTGACCAGGAGCATGTTCCTGATCGTCCGGGAATCATCCACGGTAAGAACTTTTTTCTTCACTTTTGCATCTCCTTGGGGAGCAAATGGTCAATATCGACGCCTATCAGTTTCATGGTCTTGTCGAACGCATCGGACACCCTGGCAAAACCGAAGGGCTTGCCATCCTCCTCCCAGGACTTCGCGCCGGCCATGAGGACCTGGGCACAAAGTGCACCGATACGCTCCACCTCGGACGCGTCGACCGACAACGGTGCTCCTCTCAGCGTCATCAGCTTGCCGTGCAGGGCCGATGCTTCGTTGAGATCCAGCACCGGTGACAGTTTCAGCGTCGCCTCAGCTGCTTTTCTGGCTGCCATTACATGACTCCTTGGCGTCTGAATTGTTGGTAATCCTGGCCGTAATCCGTGCGGTTATCCGCACGGGCCATAAATGAAGTGCCCTGCCGGTCCGCATCCGACGCCGCCTTCGCCTGCCCCTGACGGGCAATGCGGAATTCGCGAATAGTGCGGCCGAGTTCCAGAATGACGGTTTGAAGCGCGTCGGCTTCGGAGGCGCTCGCACTGATATCGACGGCGTTCCGGTCCGCCTGCTTTTGCTGCCCGCCAATATCGGCGGCAACCGATTGCAGTTCGCCGGCCTGCTCGGCCGTATGCCGGGAGACTTCCGCGATCATGTCGTTGATGCCTGAAACCTGCCGGACGACGCCGCCGATTGCGTCCTGCGTGCGGTTTACCATGCGCACGCCGCCCTCAACCTGCGTTTTCGTGGTCCCGACGAGGCTCTTGATCTCTCTTGCGGCATCTGCAGACCGCTGGGCGAGCGCCCGGACTTCCTGCGCGACGACCGCGAAACCACGTCCGCTATCACCCGCACGCGCCGCCTCGATGCCGGCATTGAGGGCGAGAAGGTTGGTCTGAAAAGCAATCTCGTCAATCGTACCGATGATCCTGCCGATCTGCTCGGCGGATTGTTCGATGTCCGACATGGCGTCGATCGCCTCGCCGATCGCCCGGCCGCTTTCGACCGCCGCCTCGCGGGCACTGGAAACCGCCTTTTCCGTCGCCGCTATGCGGACGCCGTTTTCGGCAATGTTCCCGATCATCGCCTGGATCGCACGGGAGGTCTCCGCAAGGGCTTCGGCCTGCTGGCGGGAACGCTCCGCGATGGAGCGGCCCATATCGGCAAACCGCGCGCCGAGCGCCTCAGCCTCGCCGATGTTGTTTTGCGCCGCGATCAACGATGAGCCGATCGTTTCCAGAGCCGTATTGAAGGAAACCGCAACGTCGCGATAGGCTTCAGGTACATCGCCGCCGATGCGGGCCTGCAAATCGCCCGCAGCAAAGGCCGTCAATGCGGTGCCCAGCAACGTCGCCGCTTCCGAACGGTCACTGTCACGCTGCTCGGCCAGCTCCCGGCCATGGCGCAGGCGCAATTCATTAAAACGCAGCGAGACCGCGATTTCGGTGTCGACCATCACCAGACGGACGACGTTCTTCACGGCTTCCGCCAGTTCACGGGTTTTCTTGCGGTTGCCGGGCAGGAAGGAGCGCGGCGCGTGTTCGGCCACAAGCCCGCCGACAAGATGTTCCAGAACCACCGCGTGGCTGGCGATCTGCCAGCGCGGATCAAGCCCCATGCGGCTGGAATTGTCGGAGAGGACCTTCACCCGCTCGGCATAAAGCGCATCGAAACGCGCATCCGTCAAAACGCTCCAATGCGAGGATTGCAGATCATGGAGGCGGTCGAGCTGGTTTTCACTTTCGAAGGACGGGGAACAGTCCGGCATGGACTGGAAACGGGTCATCACGTCCCGCAGGCCGGCCTTGACGTAAGGCTCCAGCATGCTGCGATAGCTGCGCAGGAAATCGGATTGCGTCTCATCGAGGCCGGCAAAACGCAACCGTCCCGCCAGGCTTCCGCCTGCCGACCTGCGCGCTTGATCTGATGGCAAATCCTGCCCCAACCGACGTCCCCAATAACATGACGGCCGGTAAAACCCGGCCAAATTGGCCAAGGTTCAGAACGCCAGCACCCTTAAGGGGATTTTTGAACGAACATACCCATCGCGGACGATGCGGCATCGACGCTTGCCTGACCTTCTTGAACCAAGAAACGAAAATACCGGATCGGCACCGGTACGGCAGTGCGGCGTCATGCCTGGAAGGGGAGAGACCCCATTCCGCCGTGGAAATACCATCAATCTTTATGGTTAATTCCTTGCTTGAAAGTTAAGAAACACAGGCGGCGGCGTCAAACGGTAAAATTTGTAAAAGCTTTTAGCCAAGGCCGCCCTCACTTTGCCGCAAACGGGCAAAAACGAAAAGGAATCGGACGCTGCGGGCGGTTTTTCCCGCCTGCGCGCTGGACAAGCATGTCCGGCTTCCCCTAAAACAAATCAACAGGATATTCGCTCAACGGTGATGCTTTAAAGAGACCTTTACGATCAAGGAGATGCCAACTTGCCATGGATGGAGAAAGGCCGCAGTTCAAGGCGCCATCCGCAAGTGCTGATCGGTCTCGTGGTCGCGAGCCTGCTCGTCATGATCGGCTTTCAGGCGCCCTCCGGCATCAAGCCCCTTTCCAAAACCAGCCGCCTTGAGCGATTGCAGAGCGTCGATCCGGGCCGTTCGGTTTCTCTTCGCGAAAAAGCTTGCGATAGCGGCAACGATGTCGGCTGCAGGACCGGCGACGCCGGTTCGGGCCTTCGTTATAGCGAGTTCGCTTCATTCACCCTGAACATCAGGGATCACGCCGAAGCCTCGCTCGCTGCTGTTGCCATCGTGCCACAAACTTCCCGAGACTTTGCCAGCGTGGTTCCACGCGCGCCTCCGCATATTATGTATTAGTCATTCCGGCGGTCATCATCATCGGGTTCATTGCGAACCTTGAGGGATCGGAGGCGTCGGAAACCCGCCGTAGGCTCCCATTCCAGAGAGAAAACCGCCGCCGCATATGACACTTGCAATCATTCTCCCATTTATTGTCGCATTGCCCTTCGTTGGCGCGCTCCTGACGGCTTTCATGCCGCGCGAGGGTGTAGCCGCAGCCCCCGCCTCCGTCGCGGGCGCAGTCGCCCTTTTCGGGCTGGTCAGCAGCATCTTTCTTTATACGAGCGTCAGTGGCGGCGCGGTTCTTAAATATGATGTGGAATGGCTGCCCCAGCTCGGCCTGAACTTTACCCTGCGGCTGGACGGGTTCGCCTGGATTTTCTCAATGCTGATTACCGGCATCGGCCTGCTGGTGGTGCTGTACGCCCGTTACTACATGTCGGCTGAAGATCCGATCCCGCGTTTTTTCGCCTTCTTCCTCGCCTTCATGGGCTCAATGCTCGGCGTGGTCCTCTCTGGCAACGTCATCCTGCTGTCGATCTTCTGGGAAATGACGAGTATCTTCTCGTTCCTGCTGATCGGCTACTGGCACCAGAATGCCGGCGCTCGCGACGGTGCGCGCATGGCGCTGACCGTGACCGGCATCGGCGGCTTCAGCCTTCTGGCTGGGCTGCTGATCCTCGGCCATATGGCGGGAAGCTACGATCTCGACAAGATCATCGAGGCTGGTGCCGCCATTCGCGCCCATTCCCTCTATTTGCCGGCGCTTATCCTCATTCTCGGCGGCGCGCTGACCAAGAGCGCGCAGTTTCCGTTCCATTTCTGGCTGCCCAACGCCATGGCGGCGCCCACACCCGTTTCCGCCTATCTGCACTCCGCCACCATGGTGAAAGCAGGGGTATTTCTGCTCGCACGGTTCTGGCCGGTACTGGCAGGCACGCCGGAATGGTTCTGGCTGGTGGGTGCGGCCGGCATCATCACGCTGCTGCTTGGCGCTTATTTCGCCATGTTCCAGCAGGATCTGAAGGGGCTGCTGGCCTATTCCACCATCAGCCACCTCGGCCTCATCACCACGCTGCTCAGCCTCGGCAGCCCGCTTGCGGCGGTTGCGGCCATCTTCCACATGGTCAACCACGCCACCTTCAAGGCTTCGCTTTTCATGGCCGCCGGCATTATCGACCATGAAACCGGCACCCGCGACATGCGGCGGCTGAGCGGGCTTTATACCTATATGCCCGCGACCGCGACGCTCGCCATGGCGGCGAGCGCGGCCATGGCCGGCGTGCCGCTGTTCAACGGCTTCCTCTCCAAGGAAATGTTCTTTGCCGAGGCCGTCGAAACCCATGCCGACTCGCTGCTCGACCGCGCGCTGCCCTATGTCGCGACGCTTTCCGGCGCATTCGCCGTCGCCTATTCGCTGCGCTTCATCCACACGGTCTTCTTCGGCCCCAAACCCGTCGATCTGCCGAACCCCAATCCACACGAACCGCCGCGCTGGATGCGTTTCCCGATCGAGTTCCTGGTTTTCGCCTGCCTGATCGTCGGCATCGTTCCGAGCCTGTCCATCGGCCCGTTCCTGCATTCGGCCGTGCTTTCCGTTCTCGGTCCGCAGACACCCGTCTACAGCCTGTCGATCTGGCACGGTTTCAACCTGCCGCTCATCATGAGTATTGCGGCGCTGATCGGTGGCGTTACCATCTATGTCCTGCTTGGCGGTTATTTCTCGCGCTGCGACGACGGCCCGCCGGTCTTCCGGCATTTGCGGGGACAGCGCATCTTCGAGCGCATTCTCGTCACCGTGTCCTGGAAATGGGCGCGGTGGCTGGAAAGCACGCTCGGCACGCGGCGTCTGCAGCCGCAGCTGAGGCTTCTGATCCTTGTCGCGCTTCTTGCCGGTTTCTCGCCGCTCTTCCTCTCGGAATTCTCCCTATCGCTACCGCGCGTGACGACCTTCGATCCGATCTTCGCCATCCTCTGGCTGATCGGCATGATCGCCGCGATGGGGGCTGCCTGGCAGGCGAAATATCACCGCCTCGCCGCCCTCGTGATGCTTGGCGTCTCGGGGCTCGTCACCTGCCTTACCTTCGTCTGGCTTTCCGCACCGGATCTCGCCATCACCCAGCTACTGGTGGAAATCGTCACCACGGTTCTCATCCTGCTTGGCCTCAGATGGCTGCCGAAACGCTTCGAGAAGGTCGACAGCAGCAATGAATTCCCGGCGCAGCTCCGCCGCGCCCGTGACTTCCTGCTGGCGGCCGCAAGCGGTATCGGCATGTCCGTCATCGCCTATGCCGTGATGACCCTGCCAGTACCGAACGCGATTGCGACCTATTTCCTGGAGCGCGCCTATACCGAAGGCGGCGGCACCAATGTCGTCAACGTCATCCTTGTCGACTTCCGCGGCTTCGATACATTCGGCGAAATCGCTGTTCTGGCGATCGTGGCGCTTACCGTCTTTGCGCTGCTTCGCCGTTTCCGCCCGGCGCATGAAAGCATCGGGGTGCCGGAACAGCAGCAGATGCAGAACGCCTTCGATGCGGAAAGACCCGACCGCAGCAATGGGGACACGGTTCGCGACTATCTCTACGTGCCATCAATCGTGATGCAGTGGATGTTCCCTGTCATCATCACCTTCTCGATCTTCCTGTTCATGCGCGGCCACGATATGCCGGGCGGCGGCTTTGCGGCCGGCATCACCATGGCGATTGGCTTCCTGCTGCAATATCTCGCTGGCGGCGCGCGCTGGGCGGAAGACCGCATCCGCATCCTGCCGTTGCGCTGGATGGGCTTCGGCCTTCTGATGGCGGCGGCGACGGGTATCGGCTCGTGGTATTTCGGCTACCCGTTCCTGACCTCCTATTTCCAATATACGGAGATCCCCTATATCGGCAAAATGCCGACAGCTTCGGCCTTGCTGTTCGACCTCGGCGTCTTCTCGCTGGTCGTCGGCTCCACCGTTCTTATCCTGATAGCACTGGCACACCAATCGTTGCGTAACTACCGCGTTCGCACGCCTGAAGCCGCAAAAGCGGAGGACGTGTAATGGAACTCATTCTTGCAATCGGCATCGGCATCATGACCGGCTCCGGCGTCTGGCTAGTGCTGCGCCCACGAACCTACCAGGTCATCGTCGGGCTCTCGCTGCTGTCCTATGCCGTCAATCTCTTCATCTTCGGCGTCGGCGGCATCAAGACCAATGCGCCGCCGGTGCTGGTGAACGGCGTTGACAGCTCAACGCTGGCCGACCCCGTGCCGCAGGCGCTGGTGCTGACGGCAATCGTCATCGGCTTTGCCACCACCGCATTGTTCCTCGTCGTGCTGCTTGCCGCCCGCGGCCTCACCGGCACCGACCATGTGGACGGGAGGGAGTCGAAATGATGTCGTTCCCCTTCCACATCGTCATCGCCCCCATTCTGGTGCCGCTGATCACCGCAGCCCTGCTGCTGTTCTTCGACGAGCGCCAGCGCGTGGCGAAAGCCGCCATCAGCCTCACCTCCACCGTGCTGTTGCTGGTGGTCGCCATCCTGCTGTTCCGCGAGGTGAACTCGACCGTCAATACCGAGATCGCCGCGGTGGTTTCGAGCGGCGTCTACCTGCTCGGCAACTGGCCGGCCCCCTTCGGCATCGTGCTCGTCGCCGACCGTCTTTCAGGCCTGATGGTGCTGTTGACGGCGCTGCTTGCCATTCCGTCTTTGATCTATTCCATGGCCAAGTGGCACAAGTCCGGCGCGCATTTCCATTCGCTGTTCCAGATGATGCTGATGGGCGTCAACGGCGCGTTCCTGACCGGCGACCTCTTCAATCTCTTCGTTTTCTTCGAAGTGATGCTGGCGGCCTCCTATGGGTTGTTGCTGCACGGTTCCGGCCAGCAGCGCGTCAAGGCGGGGCTGCATTACATCGCCATCAACCTCGTTGCGGCACTGTTCTTCCTGATCGGCGTCAGCCTCATCTATGGTGTGACCGGCACGCTGAACATGGGTGACCTCGCCCATCGTATCGAAGGCCTCAACCCCGACCAGCGTATGCTGCTGGAAACCGGAGCGGCGGTTCTGGGCGTCGCGTTCCTGGTCAAGGCCGGCATGTGGCCGCTGAATTTCTGGCTGCCTTCCGCCTATGGCGCGGCGTCGGCCCCGGTCGGCGGGCTGTTTGCGATCATGAGCAAGGTGGGCATTTATGTCATCGCCCGCCTGTCCTTCCTTCTTTTCGGGCAGACGGCCGGCGAATCCGCCGGTTTCGGCCATGATGCCCTGCTTGTCGGCGGCATCGCCACCATCATCTTCGGGGCCATCGGCGTTCTGGCGTCACAGGCGCTCGGGCGGCTCGCCGGCTTTTCGGTTCTGGTATCGTCCGGAACGCTTCTTGCCGCCATGGGCACCGGTAATCCGACAGTTGCGGCCGGGGCGCTCTATTACATGGTCAGTTCCACGCTCACCATCAGCGCCTTCTTCATGCTGATCGAGCTGGTGGAACGCGGGCAGGATGCGGGCGCGAACGTTCTTGCCGTGACCATGGAGGCCTATGGCGAGGGCGAAGACGAGGATGAGGAGGAAGAAGTCGGCGTGACCATGCCCGCCACCATGGCAGTGCTCGGCGCCTGTTTTGCCGCCTGCGGCATTCTTCTCGCCGGCCTGCCGCCGCTTTCTGGCTTCATCGCCAAATTCTCGATGCTGACCGCCATTCTCAACCCTTCCGGGCTTGGCGCCAATGACAGCGTTTCCACGCTTTCCTGGTGGCTTGTCTTCCTGATCGTCTTTGCCGGTTTCGCCTCGCTGATCTCGATGACGCGCGCCGGCATCCGCACCTTCTGGGCCTCCATCGAAGGAACCGTGCCGCGCGTGCTCGTCATCGAAATCGCGCCGATCATGCTGCTGCTCGGCCTGACGCTTGCCATGACCGTGCAGGCAGGACCGGTGATGCGTTACATGCAGGAGACCGCGCGTATTCTCGATCTGCCGGCAAGCTATATTCAGGGCGTCATTTCCGCCCCGAGAGCGGGAACGAACCCGGAGGCGGAACCATGATGAGCCGTATCCTGCCTTATCCGCTGCTGACGATCTCGCTGATCTTCTTCTGGATGACGATCAACAGCTTTTCGCCGGGGCACCTGCTGCTTGGCACCTGTGTCGCGCTTATCGCCTCCTGGGCGATGGCGTCGCTGAGGCCAGCCAAGCCGCGCATCCGCAACTGGCACAGGCTGGTGCAGCTGATCTTCATCGTGCTTTATGATATCGTCAGGTCCAATCTCTCGGTCGTGAGGATCATCCTGTTCGAGCGCGAAAAGAACCGCAAATCCGGCTTCCTCGCGGTGCCGCTCGATATTCGCGACCCCATGGCGCTGGCCGTTCTCGCGACGATCCTGACCTCGACGCCGGGAAGCGCATGGCTCGAATATAATTCCAGTCAGGGCACGCTTCTGATTCACGTTCTCGATGATGTGGATGAGGCTGCCTGGATAAGCCTCATCAAGAACCGTTATGAAAAACTGCTGATGGAGATATTCGAATGAGTTCGATTATCCTTTTCTGGTCCTTTTCGCTGGCACAGTTCATGCTCGCCATAGCAATGACGATATCAGTCTATCGCATCGCCATCGGCCCGCGTGCGCAGGACCGCGTGCTGGGCGTGGATACGCTTTATGTCAACGCCATGCTGCTTCTCCTGACCTTCGGCCTGCGCACCGGCAACGACATCTATTTCGAGGCATCGCTGCTGATCGCCATTCTGGGCTTCGTCTCCACCGTCGCCCTTTCCAAATTCCTGATGCGCGGCGAGGTGATCGAATGAACGAGGTACACGAATTTCCGCTCTGGGCCGCCATTGCCGTAGCCTTTTTCGTGCTGCTCGGCGCCTCGCTGACGCTGATCGGCACCATCGGCTTTGCCAGGCTCAACAGCTTCTATGAGCGCCTGCACGCGCCAACCCTCGGCACCAGCTGGGGCACCGGCGGCATCGTCATGGCATCGATCATCTATTTCTCCGTGTCCGGCGACCGCTTCGCCTTCCACGAAATCTTCATCGGCATTTTCATGACGGTGACGACCCCGGTTTCCCTGATGCTGCTCGGCCGGGCGGCACTTTATCGGGATCGGGCGGAGCAGAATACGGACAATCGGGAGCATTTGTAATTCGCCCAGATCAAGACCGTTTCGGAGCGATGACCTTGCGAAAAGTGAGGGAAATTCTTCTGCTTCGGTCTGTCCTAACTCCATTCACGATATCCGATTTGCGAGCCGGAATTTCATGGGTCCAGCCATCTCGTCGGGGAGACGAAGGCGTCGAAATACACGACGCCGGGCGGCAAAGGGGATGCACCGACATGGTTCATTTGCGTGCGCCCTCCAACGACTTGAAATAAACAAGCTCGGCAGATGGCTACATCGGAACTGTCAAAAAGCATATGATAGGAAGAGCCGATGGGCCGGAAGGCCCCGCCTTGTGAATGGGGCAAGCCACCACATAACCAATTCACTAGATAATTGATTTGAGAGAAATGGTGCCCGGAGGCGGATTTGAACCACCGACACGCGGATTTTCAATCCCCGCGTGAAAAGCCGAAAACAAAGGCTTACCGGAAAAAAACTGTCAAACCCGGCATCGAAAGTCAAGCACTTAGCGAGGATTTGTCAAACCTTCAGGAGCTTCCCGAAAACGATAAAGTGAGCCTTTTTCCTTCCAAACCTTCGGTGGACACGCTGGACATGTTCACTGAAGCTGGCGTTTCTGACGCTGCGCGTGGGGTCCGGGGGAATACAAATCAACCTTCTGTATCAGAAGGCGATTCGCCTCAAGAGACAGGTGACCAGATGGGTTGGTCATTCCCTACACAATTCGGCGCTGACACCTTCAAGATTGATCTCCTGCGGCTCGCGCTAGACATCCATGGGCAAAAGGTCGCGCAAGCGCTTTGGCACGAAATGGGCTTGCCTATGCCTACGCCACCGCCACCCCGCATCCTGGCGACTTCTGAATAGCCCCGAGTTTCGTAGACACCCTCGGGTTAGATTTTCTGCTGCTTCTCGAACTCGACGGGCGACAGCATCCCGTTCCTGACGTGTTTGCGTTTCGGGTTGTAGAACATTTCGATGTAGTCGAACACGTCCTGGCGTGCTTCATCGCGTGAACGGTAGACTTTGCGCCGTATCCGCTCTCGCTTCAGAAGATTGAAGAAGCTCTCGGCCACCGCATTGTCATGGCAGTTGCCGCGTCGGCTCATCGAGTGAACCAGATTGTGGTGCCTGAGGAACGAGGCCCAGTCCATG
>NZ_FYEM01000013.1:0-162873 GCF_900188475.1 Agrobacterium sp. 719_389 | reverse complement strand
CCTCGTTCCTCAGGCACCACAATCTGGTTCACTCGATGAGCCGACGCGGCAACTGCCATGACAATGCGGTGGCCGAGAGCTTCTTCAATCTTCTGAAGCGAGAGCGGATACGGCGCAAAGTCTACCGTTCACGCGATGAAGCACGCCAGGACGTGTTCGACTACATCGAAATGTTCTACAACCCGAAACGCAAACACGTCAGGAACGGGATGCTGTCGCCCGTCGAGTTCGAGAAGCAGCAGAAAATCTAACCCGAGGGTGTCTACGAAACTCGGGGCTATTCAGAGCGGATGGTATCTGCATTTGCATGGTTGCCCCTTATTTGCAGACAGAGATAAGTCAAAACCTCATAAGCTGTCGTCTTCAACCCTGCGAAAAAGCTCGCGGAACTTAAAACACGTAGGGCAGCACATCGTATTAACGCACGTTGCACACAAGAGGGCGATCATCGAGGCCTCGGAAATTCTTCAGGCCTATTGGCAGTTTCTCGGAAGGGCTGTGGATGAGAGCTCAGAGATAGTTCTGTTTGGTTATTCCGGTAACGATCTACATCTTAATCAATTGATAGCTCAGAAACGCAGCGGGAAAACAGTGAAAGTCGTAGAGTGGTTAGGCGCAGGTTTTGATAATGTTCGTCAACCGTTTTGGGATGAGCAATTGGGTGGCCCAGTTCATCTAGTGCTCAAAGAGGACATTCTAACGTTCAGCAACTGGTAGCGCGCCTTGAGTGTGGCCCAGCGTCAGTTAGCTTTAGATAACCCTGGCTCCAGCTGGCGAAAAAGTTTGGAAAGAACCTTGTCACCCAAGGCTCAATATGGCGGAGAGGGTGGGATTCGAACCCACGATACCCTTGCAGGTATGCCGCATTTCGAGTGCGGTGCATTCGACCACTCTGCCACCTCTCCGGCACGCTTTGCACCGCGGGCCGTTCATATCGGTGAAAAATCTGGATGGAGTTTCAGAAGGCTGTGGACGCAGTGTGCCGTTTGCGCCCTATCACCTAAAGGATGCCGGACGGTGTCCAGCCGGTTTTGCCGACGTTTTCTAGAGCATGGTCGACCTGGGGAATCGGAAGTCTACATTTGGCACGTGTTACTCCGACTTTCGCGCCGATGACGCCTGCGAGCCCGCCTTCGCAGTCAGGCGCTCTAAAACCGCAAGCACCGTAGCCTCTTGCGCAGTTTCGAGCTCCTCCCGCCTCAGATTGATTGTCGACTCGCCCTTTTTTAACACAAAATTCCGCTCGGTTTGTGCAAGCAACTTCGCTACGGAGGTCACTGAAGCCTTGTCAGCAAAGCAGATCACCGAGTAAAGAGCGCTGAACCTGATATCAGCATTGGTAAGCTCGTTCTGGAAATATTTTATTTCGTAAAGCGAGTATCTGTATAGCCGCAGAAAAAAGTAAGCGAAAACCTGAACCAAAATGACAACAGACAATCGCGCAATAAACTTCAAACCTATGCGAACAAGATCCACATCACCGCTTAGATCGTCATTTGCTAAATATACTGAATAACTTAGGAATATTATTCCGGAAAAGGAGATGAGTGCGCCTATGGTCAAGTTCACATTTGCTCGTCGACCTAGATCACTTATTTCTCGTTTCAGCCGTATACGAGAGTTGGCGGCAGACTGACGAAGCACTTTTTTTCCGGAGAGTTCTTCCTCTGCTTTCTGAAACTGCTTCTTCCAGTAAGTGGCCAAACTCTCCTGAAGATCTCCGCTGATCAGTTTAATAGCATCATTTTTGAGTGCTACTCGCTCTTGCTCTGACAGCCCACTTTTATACTCGCGCGAAAGGCTTTCGACGGCAAGCTTTAGATTAGAGACCTCTGAGTTCGACCCTTCTCCTATATCACCGTTGCCGTCTCGTTCATCCTTAGATTGCTGAAGATATGTAAGTAACTCGACACCGCCGCCGGTCATTATCAAAAAAAGACCAGCGATTGCGACTGACAAATTGATCAGCTCATTGTAACCAGGTATCAACAGCGCTCCAAATAAGAGAGATGCGCCAATAGCCATCAATCTTCCAGAACTTTTTACTAACAAATTCTCAAATATCTGCACGACACAACCCACTCTGCATTTGGCATTCAACGTAGAATAGCAGTTTAAACAAACCCCTACCAAACCCCTTACAGCGCGCTAAAAAAAAGCTGGCCGTTCGGCTCGCGACGGATGAAGCAAATGATCATCGACTTCCCCTTCGCGCAGTGGAGTGGAGTGGAGTGGAGTGGAGTGGAGTGGATACACTAGCCGCGCGCAGGCCGAAGTCCAAACTAGCGTGAAATAGCACGCTGCAGATCCTCAATTCGCCGCTGCAAACCCGGCATAACCGCTCGGCCTTAAGCTGTGCATGAAATGCTGGAACAGAACGTCCGTCTTCTCGTCCAGGTCGTCTTCGTCATATTTCGAGGCCGGTAGCCCTGTCCTGTCATCGTAGAGCAGATCGTAAATCTGCTGGCGCAAGTCGTCACGGGTGCTCTGCTTTTCGAAGAGGTCCTGAACCTCTTCCATACGCCGCTGGATGGCTTTCAACACTTCTACTGAGACCGCCTTGATCTGCCGAATCTCTTCCTTTGTCAGGTCCTCGCGCATCAGCAGGTCGAAGATTGGCTTCTGCTCCTGCGTCAGACCGAGCGCCACATGACTTTGCGCCTCTGCCTCGAGGTCCGCTGCAATCCGCATCAGCGCTTCGAAGGTGGCTTCGATCGTGTTTTTGTCTTTTTCCTTGTTGTAGTCGTTGATGATCTGGCCAAAACGATCCTGGAAATCTTGTAGGGTGGGATTGGCCGCCAGCATTTTTGCGAGCCGCTCCTGAAGAACAGTGCGCAGATCCTGCACATCGCTGGCTTTGCGTTCGCTCTTGGCGAACTCTCGGCGCAGCAGCTCGAAATTCACCTTCGAGATATCGAATACCTTATCGTCAGCGCTGTCCGGACGGATATCAATAGCCTCGCCAACGATGGCGTTCAGCTTTTGGATGATGGTGGACGTATCAGCAGCAAGCTTGTCTTCCTGCAGCGAGGCGTAGATGTAATTGATGGCCTGAAAGTCCGGCTTGTGTCGCTCCACTTCCGGAAATGTCAGGCAGGATTTGTATTTTCGGAAGACAGCGCGTGCGGCGATCTCGAACCGTTTGCGGCTCTCATCATTCGCGTTGATCAGCTCCTTGGCGTCTTTCAGCGCCTTGAGTTTATCGAATGCGATTGCTTCGTGCAGTCGATCGAGTTCGAAGCCATCGGCCCGCAGCCCCTGGCGAACGATATGGATCGCTTCTGCGAGTTCTCCGAGCAACGTCTCCTGTGGGTTGAGCGGATCAACGACAGGTTCATCGCCCCCCTCGCCAAGCGGCCCCTTGCCACCGGTATGTCCGGCAAACGTCGCCAGCGCCTTCCGAAGGCTTTTGAGAATGCCGCAATAGTCAACGATCAGACCATTGTTCTTGCCTTCTTTCACCCGGTTCGCTCTGGCGATCGCCTGCATCAAGGTGTGCGCCTGAAGCGGTTTGTCCAGGTAAAGCGTCGAAAGGGACGGCACGTCGAAACCAGTCAGCCACATGGCACAAACGATCACAATGCGGAACGGGTGGTCTTCCCGCTTGAAGGCGGTTTCCACATCGAGGCGTTTCTCGATCTCGCGACCACCGACGACTTCTTTAACGGTGAAACCATCCTTCATCCGCTTGCGATGCGGGATGATATCTAGGCCCCAGTTCTTGAACTTCTTTATCTCGTTCTGCTCGTCGCTGACGACAACAGCCATCTCTGTCTTGCGCATCCAGTCGATTTGCTGTCTGCGGATCACACGTTCCTGATCGTCCGAAACATGCGCCAGATCCTTTTCCAGCTCTGCTAGCCGTGCCTGCCAGGAGTCGGAGATGAAGTCATACATCCGCACGGCAGTGATCTTGTCGATGGCAACGAACATCGCTTTGCCACTCTCCCAATTCGAGGAGAAGTGCCAGGCGAAATCGCGGGCAATATGGCGAAGCCGGGGTTCTGCAGTCACCACATGATATTCGCGCTTCAAATCATCGGAAAGCTTGGCGGCGACGTCTGGGTCATCGATTTCTGCATCGGCAATGGCTGCCGCAAGCTTCTCATTGAGGTCGCCGCCTGTCAGTTGCAGCTTGTCACCGCGCGCATCGTAGTAAAGCGGAAGCGTCGCGCCGTCCTCAATGGCATCCTGAAAGTCGTAGGTCGAAAGGTAGGCGCCAAAGACCTGCTTCGTGATCTGATCGTTCGAGAACAATGGCGTGCCGGTGAAACCAATGAAGGCGGCATTTGGCAGCGCCTTGCGAAGGTTGAGCGCCAGCGTGCCATATTGCGACCGGTGCGCCTCGTCGGTCACCACAATGATGTTGTCTCGGTCCGAATAGACGCCGGCCTTGGCCTGATCATAAGTGAACTTCTGAATCATGCCGAAGATCGCCTTTTTCTGTTGGCCCAGCAGATCCCGCAACTCTTGCGCCGATCCCGCCCGACAGGGGTCCTTGTCGTTGTTGGCAAGGCCCACGCTGGCAAAGGTCTTGTAGATCTGGTTATCCAGGTCGGTCCGGTCCGTCAGCACCAGAAATGTGTAATCGCCGCCCAGCTTGCGATGCACCTTCTGCGTGAACAGCGCCATCGAGAAGGATTTGCCGGAACCCTGCGTGTGCCAGAATACGCCCAGCTTGCCCTTCAGAGCGTGTCGGTTCGCAACCGCCTCGACCGCACGATTGACGCCAAGGAACTGGTGGTTCTTCGCCAGAATCTTCACTGGTCCGTTCGCGGTATCGGCAAACAGGATGAAGTTCTCGAAGAGATCCATGAACCGCCGCTTGTCGCAGACCACCCGCAGCAGTGCTTCCATCGGCAGCAGCTGGTCGCGCTGCTCGGCCTCGTCCAGTTTCAGCCAGTCAGAGAAGTGATCGTAATCTGCGCTGATCGAGCCCAGCTTGGCCAGATGGCCATTACCGAGAATGACGAAGCCGTTGAAGTGAAACAGATGTGGGACCGCGTCCTTGTAGTCAGAAAGGTTTTCGGCGTAAGCGCGTTTCAGGTCCTTGTCGGGGCGCTTCAGCTCGCAGAACATCAGCGGCAGCCCGTTGACGAAACCCACAATGTCGGCCCGCCGACGGTGGGCATAGCCACGCACCCACAATTCCCGCACAGCGAGAAAGTCATTGTTCTCGGCATTGTCAAAATCAAACACCCGCAGGCGTTCCATGCGCTGCTCGCCGTTCTGGCGAAATCTTACCCGCACGCCATCACGGAGCAGGGCGTATTTGTCCTGGTTGATATGGAGCAGCGATTGCGAACCGAATATGTCGGTGATCTCACGCAGCGCCTGCACATAGGCTTCCTCTGGGAGACCTGGGTTCAAGCGAACCAGCGCCTCGGAGAGATAGCGCGTCAGCACCACGTCCTTGTCAGACTTGCGGCCTAGCGTGCCGTCAGGCCCGAAGCTCTCCTTGTTCCAGGCTATGACAACGCGCCAGCCATGTTCGGCCGTGAGGTAGTCAGCCATAGTTTTCTGAACAAGGTGATCTTCGGTGTAATCATTCATGGGGAATAACTACACTTTAGACGGGAATGCGTCCATCCATCAGGCGAGGAAGCAGAAGATCCCGCGCACGGATGAGGCGAATGATTTGTTCACCAAGAATCTCAGCCGTTTCAAGCATCGGCTCAGTTAAGTCCGTGAACTGCACCTGGAGCGCATCAGGCGCGCACAGCACCGGAACTTTTTTCAATGCCCCAGCGCTTAGATTTGGCATTGTTGAACCTTTCGCTTGGTTTACGATAAAGCCCGAGGTTGCAGGGGAACCCAGCGTTTCAAAAAGGTAACGCGCGTTGATCTTTTCGGGATCTGGCCTGATCCGCAAACAGCCGGTGCCACAGAAAAATCCGGTCTGGCGCTTCCCGATGAATGCACGGCGTCCGATATCGCCGCGACGCCCATAAACAGTGTCACCGAGTAACATTCGATGCCGCCCGAGTTTATCGGCAAGCGATTCCGGGATGCGGGCGATCACGTCACAATCGACTTTGTTTTCTTTCATGTCCTTAGGCATAACCACAGGCACACCGGTGTCCGTGTAGTCTGACTGATGGAGTTGGCTTCCAAATGGGCCTGTCTGGATGCCATCCCCTTCCACGCACAGGTCTGCAAGCAATCGGATACTCCAGCCCTCCGGCAAGCCGTCGACGATCTTGACCGCCTCGTGGCCAGGAAATCGGAAATGGACGAACCATTCGCGGTAGAGCAGCCGCGCCGCCTGTTCCAGCAATGCGATCCGCCGCCGGTTGTTTTCGATCAGGTCGTCGTAAGCCGAGAGGAGGGACGCAATGCGCTCCTGCGTGGAGAGGTCGGGAATATGCACTTTGCATGCACCAATCCGGCCGGGACTCGTGTGGCGGACAGTAGCACCGCTCGCGGATCCTCTTACTTGACCTCGGTAGGTTTCCGTATTGAACAGGTAGTAAACGAAACGGGAGCTTGCTTCTGCATCCCGCTTAAGTGTTACGAGTCCCAGTCGTTGATTGTGTAGGAATTTTCCGTCCTCAGGTATGATAAACGAGCCTCCAAGAACTGGTGCATTTCCCACAAGATCCGTCATCACCACCATGAGATCGCCGCTTTTCAGAAGGTAGCCGTCTGGCACCTCCCCTGAATAGCGTTTCTCTTTTTCGCCCTTGTCTTTGAAGCCTCCACCGTTTTGACAATTTCCGGGAGTTAGGACGACAAACGGCCCATGATCGTTAAATTGGTCCCCCTTGAACGCGAAACCGTGTTTAATGTGCACCAGTTCGTCGATGGTGGTTTCGCGCCAACTCATACCAGCAGCTCTTCAAAATTCTTCGCGATCACCTCGGCCAGTTCCGCCGCCTCGGTGTTTAGCCCGTCCAGTTCCAGATGGATTTCACGCAGCGTCTCTTCGAAATCGAACTCGTCATCCTCGACCTCCGGTGCCACGCCGACATAGCGCCCCGGTGTCAGGCTGTAATCATTCTTGGCCAAGGCATCTTGGTCGACCAGTTTGACCAGCCCCTGCACATCGCAAAGCACGCCTTGCGGAAAGCGCGACAGCAGCCAGTGGACTTGGCTCTCGAAATAGCGGAAGCGTTTTAGGCTGCCTTTGACGGTCAGTTGCGCCGAGGGATCGCCGGTCAAGGCAACGCGCGCCTCAACAATCGCTGCCAGCAGTTTCTTACCGTCGGATGCAACTTTGCGCACCTCCGCCGTCACGCGCTTCGCCGCTGCCTCGCCGGTCTGCTCTGCAATCTGCTGTTCGCCTTTGACCACCAACACTTCTTGCGCCTTTTGCAGCAGTTTCGAGAGCGCGTCGATGTCCTTGATCAGTGTCTTGGCCTTGTCGCCCACTGGCTGCATGACTGTCAGCCGATCATTCAACGCAGCAATCTCGGCTGGAGCGGCAATCAATTTTCCTGCAGTGTTTTTGAAAGCGTCGCAATCGGCACGCAGCTGCTGGGCGGCTTTGGTGGGGGCCTCCTCTGCACCGAGATGGGCAGCGAAGAAGGCAACGGCTTCGTCAACCGCTCCAAGCAGGTCGGTGAAATCCGCAGCCGTGGCCTCAAGCCGCGCCGTTTCAAGATAGTCTTGCACAAGCGCCGTGAAACGCTCTGACTGGCCACGATAAAGCCAGGTGATGGCGGTGAGGTTGCGCATCTGCTCGGGTGAAAAGTCATAGACCTTGCGTGTGACCTTGCGGAACACGTGCCGCGCATCAATCATCAGCACCTTGTCACGCAGGTGTTCGGGCTTGGCCTTGTCGAAGAACCACAGCTCGCACGGCACCGTGCGCGTGTAGAAGAAGTTGCCCCGGATGGCGATCATGATGTCCACATCGCCAGTCTTCGCCAATGCCTGGCGAACCTCCGCCTCTTTGCCGCCTGCGGATGATGCCTGCGAGGACATGACAATGCCTGCTCGCCCGCGCGGTGACAGATAGGAATGGAAGAACGACATCCAGATATAATTGCCGTTCGACACCTTGCCCGTTTTGTTGACGCCGGGCAGACCGAAGGACAGGCGCTTGTCGTCCTTCATCTTTTCCGCATCGATTTCATCCACGTTGAAGGGCGGGTTCGCCATCACATAATCGAAGGGGCCATGGTCCTGATGCGGATCTTCGTAATAGCTGATCGCCTTCTGAATATCGCCATCCAGGCCATGAACGGCGAGGTTCATCTTGGCCAGCCGAATGGTCGTCGGATTCTTCTCCATCCCATAGAACGTCAGCTGCTCGTTCGGATTGGCCTTCATTGCCTCGACGAAATGCGCCGACTGAACGAACATGCCGCCTGACCCGCAGGCCGGGTCGATGACCTTGCCACGGGTCGGCTCAATCACGTTCACGATGGTTTCAACGATGCTAACAGGAGTGAAGAATTCACCGTTGTCATGCGCCTTCTGATCCGCAAATTGGGTTAGAAAGTATTCGTAGATGCGACCGAAGACATCGCCATCGGCCTTTTGCAGTGCCGGATCATTGAAAATGCGTAGCACCTGGCGCAGCACGTCGTCGTCAAGCTCTGCATATTCCTGTTTGGGAAGCAGACCCTTCAGTGTCTCATAGTCGGCCTCGATGCTCTCCATCGCAGCGATCAAAGTCGCAGCAGCACTTTCCCCTTCCGGCAGACCGACCAGCGTGTCGAACTGAGCCTCAGGCCGCAGATAGATCGAACCACGGCGAGAAAAATCTTCCTTCGTCAGCTCTCGAACCACGCCGCCTCGACTGGGGAGGGTTGGAATGATTTCCTCCCGCACCTTCAGGAACCGGGAATAGGCATGGCGCAGGAAGATGAGGCCCATGACGGGCATGAAATACTCATTGCTGGCGAAATTCGAGTTCGCACGGAGCGTATCTGCCGAACCCCAGAGGCGCTTTTCGATGTTGGTAATCTGATCCACGAACCACCCATTGCATGTGTTTTTGCACGGTCTTAACCTGCAATCGGAGTAGATTCCAGTTCAACCTATGATCAAAAGGGAGCAGACCCGCGGCTTTGCGTCCGTCAATGGTCACGCCTGGCAACGCAATCGCTTCTCTTTGACTCAGTGGCCATCACTGGCTGGCTCGGAGCTATTGATCGATGTCGGAGTGCAGAAATCAGATCGCGCGCGCCAGCGAATCTCTTTGGCACTTTTGTGTCGTCGCGGCTGCACACGGGACATTTGAGCCGGACCCGATTTGAAATGCCGAAGAAGTAGAGACGCGATAGCGTATATAACGAAGAGCGCCTGAAACACGAATTTCCCACGGTCTACGCAGAGCTGAAAGCCGGAAAGCACAAAACGATTACCGTGGCTGCAACTGCCGCTGGCTTGAAGAACTCGATTTAAGGTCACAGCGTAGGAGCCGTGCCAGCGTTTTCGGATGCACGCCATATGTCGCCGCGACCTCGGCGACAGGTTCCAAGTCGATCTCGATTGCCAAGCGCGCAGCCTCGGTCTGCTCTGTTGTCATCGAGCGACGGCGTCCAAGGCGAGATCCTCGCGCTCTGGCAGCTTCCATCCCTGCCTTGGTCCGCTCGCTGATGATAGCTCTTTCAAATTCTGCCATCGCTGCCATCATGTGAAAAACCAGCCGTCCACCCGATGAAGATGTGTCGATGCTCTCAGTCAACGACCGGAAGTCACAGCCCCTCTTCGATAGCCCGTTCACAGTCTGAATTAAGTCGACAAGGGATCGTCCAAGCCGGTCCAGTCGCCAAACGACGAACATATCTCCCCGTTTGATTTTCCTAAGAGCCTTGAGAAGACCAGGGCGCTGGAAGTCGGCACCGGATAGTCCGTGATCAGTAAAGATCTCGGTGCAACCAGCCGCCTTCAACGCCGCAATCTGCATATCGAGGTTCTGCTCGACCGTTGATACACGGGCATAACCGACCAGCTTCATCTCCAATCCCCTTACGCTCCGATGACTGTTAAGCGATTGACATAAAGGAACGATTTCGCTCTGTCGGTCATTAAATGGAGCTTGGCCGGAAGCCCTTGAAACCATGAGATGCGACCGGATCAGCAGTTACAGTTGACCTCTATCGGACAAAGGTTCCCTTTCGTTCCCTCGGGTCGTTCGGCTGAAGGGGAAATAGCAATGTTTTTATTTTTGCTGATTGTGTCGGGGTGTGTTTTTGGCGGCGGCAGCGCAATCGTTGCTGCGAATAAAAATCGTAATGCGCTTGGTTGGTTTGTTCTGGGTTTCTGCTTCAGTTTTGTAGCGCTCATAGTCGTTGCTGGCCTGTCTCCGGTCGAACAAGTCAGACGGACTAATCGCGCCAAAAGAGCAGACCCATCGGTCAAGCCGAAAAAGCCTTCACAGCCAGAAAATTTTGAATGGAAGGCTGGAAGCGAGTTCACGAGCAAGCCTCAGGACCCAGAACGGCCATGGTTGGGATAGTCCGGATTTGATGGAATTTACGCTGTCGATACTTGGCGCTTGAGACAATCACACTGACACAGAGAAGCGCACTGGCTACGATTTTCAATGTTCGCTGTAAATCTATTAGTATATAGCAGACGCGCGCGTGCGACTCTCTATGTGGCGCTATTGCACGGGCGAAAATTTCTGGCGAATTCACGAAAAATCGTGAAATTTGTTCGTAATCCCCCAATAAAATGCTATATTGTCTCCAGTTGAACTTTGTTCGATCTTCTTAGGGAGTAATCACCCAAAGATGATTTTCTCGAAGGCTCCGGGTCCAATCCCCGACGTCACATTGCAAGCGTCCAAGCCATCCTTTGTTGAGGTGGCAACGCCATGGTTCGGGACATGAAGGGAAAGAAGGGCGTAGCGCGACCCCGTGACTAAGATCATGGACAGCCTATGTGCTTCGTCGCCTGTGCGTTTGCACGAATGGACACCAAAAGATTCGGGCTCTGTGTGGTCGCCTTTACGGCGTGGACCACATCCCGAAATTCCCTACAGGTTGAGACGTATGCTTGCGGGGAATGCGGTCTCGGCACTCCGTGCTGCGACTAACCGATGGAGATACGAAGGTATCTCGGATACGGCATTATGGAAGGAAAACGGCATCCGCCTTCCGCGTAGATTAACGCTATTTGCTTTAGCTCTCTGTAGACGCAGATTTACATAGTATCCCCCCTCCCTTGAGACGGTCTAGACATATCAATGTTTTGACTTTGGCTGTTGCCAGAGCTTTATGCTTCAGTCTTAAGGGAGGGGGGATAGCTCTATTCCGCAGTTATTTGGTAGGGCTATTAGATGGTTGTTTTCAGAATGACTAAGGTAATGCTGTTTTAGCCTACTTCACGCTCATATCTATCATGAACACGACGGCCGACGCCCCATGAAATCTACAGGTGGCTACCGGCGTCTTTTTGCTCCACCAAACAAAACGAAAAAAGCGTTCTCATCAGACGTTCAATAGTTTCCGGGACTCAACACGCCAAAAATGAACAAAAAAACGAGAAGTCGCCGGTTTAGCGTCAACTTAGCGTAAAGATAGAGGAAACGAGTTTCTTATTGCTCGTAAGAAACCCGTTGCCAGCCCCGCTTGCTATTCCGGTCGATTTACAACTATTCCAGCGCGTCCGACGCCACTTATTTGTCGGAATGTAAATGTCCGTCCGTTCGGAGGAGAGGTGGTTTGGCTTCCGAAACTCGGTGGCAACCCAAGGCATCCCCTACGGCTAAGTCGAATTTTTCTAGGACTTCGCTGTCCTCCGGCGCAGAACAACAGCGCAAACAGTTCGTGGATCACCTACCCAAGACGCGCCACGAGATCGTCAGCAACGAGGTGCGTGTATCTTTTCAACATGCGCAGCTCCTTGTGTCCGCTGATGCTGCTCACCTCAATCACGTTCAGTCCCCGCTCGAAAAGACGACTGACGCCCTCGTGACGGAGATCATGGAAGCGCAGTCCTTTTATCTCGGCACGCAGCAGCAACCTTCTCCATGCCTGCTCCAGCGTCCCAGCACGCATCGGAAAAATCATAAATTGATCCACGGTCGGGTGTTCTTTCCAAGCTATCAGCGACTCGAATGCCCGCTGTGACAGAGGAACCTCACGACCGGAACCGTTCTTGGTAAGAGCGAGCGAAAGCACCCGACGATTGTGAGAGAAGTCACTCCACTTCAAACCGAGAAGCTCACCACGGCGCATCCCGGTCTCGACGGCAACCACCAACAATGTGCCGAGAAAAGGTATCTTTCCAGCGTCGCACGCATCAAGCAGCCGTTGCTCCTCATCTTGTGCAAGACGACGGCTCCGCTCATTACGGATCACCGGACGGCGAACCAGCTTCACGACATTCTTTGCAAGCGGCAGCCCCCAATCGCGGGTAGCGACTTCAAGGACGTGGCTCAGGATCGCAAGTTCGCGGACAGCAGTAGATGGAGCTACACTCTGAAGCCGCTCGTCACGGAACGACGCAATGTCCTGCTGGCTCAGTCCGATCATCGTCCTGTATGCGAGTTCGTGGCGACGGAGCACGTCGATCCGCTGTGTCTCTTGGACGGACCCGCGCTTCAGAGGTGAAACTTCGCGCTGGTAACGTTCGAGAAGCTGCCCGAGCGTCGTGCTTTCAAGGATTTTCGTGTCCGGAGCAGCACCGAACCGGTCGACTTGTGTTTCAAGGTCGCGCGCCCACTTCTCAGCTTCGAGCTTCGTGTCGAACGATTTGCATCTGGGCTTCATGCCACGCCGACGAACCTGAGCCTGCCAGCGCCCTCTGAGCTTCCGGATCGTTGCCATCGTGACCTCCAACTTTCATTGTCGATCACGCGTAGGATGCCCCGAAGAGGGGGCCAAGGATTATCCCCACACCCAGTTTTCTACTCAGGCTTCGAACAAAATAACACTCCTTAACGCCGGGAAGAGTAGCCCTGCGTAACTTCAATTTCCTTGATTGCGGCTTCTCGTTCTTTGTCTGAAAATATGTTGATATCCTCATACACATTTTTTGCCTGCTCCCACTCGCCAATCTCGATTAGATAATGCGAATAGGTAACAAGATAAGCACGGTAATTCGTTCTACTATCTTCAACGTCGCGAGCATTCACCATTTCTCGCATGCCGTCGATAACAGAAGAAGCTCTAATTTTATTTCCGTCTTTAAGCAGTATTTCAGCGTAAATCCTCTGCGGCTCAAATAGTCTGGGAGTCTTTTTTATCGCCAGTTCGATCAAGCGGAGCGCTTCTTTATTACTGCCCCAAAGATGCTCGAATTCAGCCCTGCGAGTAGTATAAAAAGATTTCCCTCCTTCTTCACCTACTTTTTCCAATACATCGAACATTTCATTGATTTCAGAAACGCGTTTTGCGTTGCGTCCATGCTTTCTTATGAGAACTGCGAGAAATATATCGACCACATACGGGTTGCGTTGAGCTTGCCCAAAGGCCTCTCGGGCAAACCGCTCTGCCTCATCTAGATTATCTCTGGCTAAGCAGATTGAAGCCAGCTCTCTAGCTGCAGATGTATTTCCTGGCGACAATTCATAAGCACGCCTGAAAAGCGGCTCAGCCTTTGGAAGAAGGCCTTTGAGACGAGCTTGAAAGCCTTTGAGGAAAGCTACATTACTACCTACCCAATTGGTGGTATTTATAGCTTCCAGCTTGCTCATTCCCTCGTCAAACGCATCGGCATCACCGATCCGTGCTCCCGGAAGGCATAGGTAGCGGCAAGCGGCAACGACACCCTCAATCGATAATCTTGCTGCTCCTTTCAGGCCTTCGCGGGCGTGGCGAATGCTGTCTTCCCAAGATTTTTGATCGTAGTATCTTTTCGCCATCCAGACATAGTGAGAGGGCAAAAGAAATGCAGCGGCAAAACCCGACAAGTTCTCGCTTGAGTCAAGCGACGCAATAATTGCCGTGTTTACAAGAGAGATTGATGCCGTTCCCTCCTCAAGCCTTACTGACAGCGAATTAGCGATATTGCGCATAGCATTTTGTTCGACAGCTTTCGGCAGTTTAATTCTTCGGTCACGCTCGACAGCAACCCGCAGCGCAGGCGAAATCTGGAAGCGGTCAGCGGTTCCGTCGACGACATGCAGGTGAGAAAGTTTTGAAAGCGCATCGCTCGTAGTCTCTGCATCGACGGATAGAGCGGACACTATCGCGCTAAAGTCCAATTCAGGAACACTTCGCAGTAAAGCAAGTATTTGTATATCAAGTTCGGTCAGATACAGCTTTGCTAGATATTCTGAACTTTGCCTATGCTTCCAATCCAAGAAATCGCTGGGACTAGAAAGAAAAGAAAGCGCGCCCCTCTCCTCTATTTCTTGAATTAGCCGATATATATTGAACGGATGACCATCACTTAACTTTATCAGTTCGTCCATTGCCTCATCAGACAAGATTATATCCTTGTCCTTTGTAAGACGAGATAATAACCGCTTGGTAGCCTCGTAGGATAATGATCTAACTCCGACATAAGCAAGATCGTTCTCCTGTCTCCTAAACTTGGATGGAATCATGCGCGGCGCAATAATAATTGCCGGCGGATGTGGTCTTGTGGCCAATTTCGAAATAAGGCCATTAATCTCATCAGTTAGACTGCCTGAATCAGTTAGAATCCCGCCGTTATCGACAAGAAAAGCGGCTTCTTGAGCAGGCAGCAGAGCATTTAGGAGGTCTGCAGTTTGCCGTCTCTGTTCGTCAAGGTTGACTAGTTCAAACGCTTGAATTCGGCTACGGAGTTCCTTGGCGGTCAACGTTGGACGAAGAGTGCTCAAAATATTTCTATAAAGCTCGTGGATCCCTGTGAAGTCATCTATCTTGATCTCCGGAATCATTTTTCCCGAGCGGGGAAATTGGGTTTGATAAAAAGCTTTGGCTAGGCTTTTTCTGCCTGAGCCGTGATTGCCGGAGATGAAAAGGGCTTTGGCGGCAGGTCTACTGTGGTCTGAAATTTGACGCTCTAATTCCAGCAGCTCTTTTTCGCGACCTAGAAAAGGGTTAAATCCAATCTCGTCAGCTTTGCCAGTCGAGATCAACGTTCCTTCGATTAACCGGACAGCGGATTCCGGGGTTAGCCTTTTTCTGACAATGTTAAAAAACTTTGCGTTCGCCGACGCTTGGGAAAAAGCTTCCTCATCTAAGCAAACTGCTAAAAACTTGGCTATTTTTCCGCTAGCAATGAACTCTAGCCCGAGCAACAGCTCGAATTCGACGTAAGCCGACTGCACACTGTTGGATGACAAAAATAGGCAGAACAGGTCGGCACGGCGCAACGCTTGTATAATTGCTTGTGAATTTAATAGGCCCGCGTCGAACGTCTCCGAGTCAAGTTCGTAGCTTCCCGGCCGCATCAACGACGCTACCTCTTCCACGTAACCTTTATCTTTCGACGAATGCGATAAAAAAGCCTTCATTTCCGCCCCCGAATATCCATCGAAACAATTTATTCGCGAAATTGGGTGATTGCAACCGCGCGGCTACGGGTCAAAGAAACGCACTAGCTAGAGTCAAAGCGCCTCAAGAGTGGCCCTATCCCACCACAGCATTGATCTTGAAGATGGGGCTATCTCAAGTGACTGTTTGGAAGCACTTGGAAGGAAGGCAAATTATGGCGGAGAGGGTGGGATTCGAACCCACGATACCCTTGCAGGTATGCCGCATTTCGAGTGCGGTGCATTCGACCACTCTGCCACCTCTCCGCATGCGCGAACGCTTGCGTTGCGCGCCCCTCTTAAACATCAATGGCCGGGCTGACAAGGGGAATTTCGTGTTTGTGTCACAAATTATTAGTCATGGATGAGGCTGGGGAAATGCATCGGCTTCTGGCCGTTTTCGCAGATATTTTTAAGATGACGCGCACTATCCTCAGCGGTGCGCGCCACATTCGATAGCAGCGTCAGATCCGTTGATAACGCCGCAAGATTTCCAGGATTTTTTCATCCTGCTCTTTATCCGGCAGAAGGGCAGGTTGGCGGCTGGCGCCGACGGAAGAGTCCTGGAGATAAAGCGAGCGTTTGACCATGGCCGGCGCGAAACCGAGTGCGTAGAGATCGGTGCGGAAGTCGGCGTAGATTGCCTGCTGGCGTTCGGCCTCGGCGATATCGCCGGCGTTGAAAGCACTGAGAATGTTGGCGAGCACATCCGGCAATGCGTTGCCAAGGCCGGAAATGCAGCCTGCCGCCCCGTTCTGCAACGACCAGAGAACGAGGTGATCCGGGCCGGAATAGACCTCGAAACCAGGCATCTCCTTCGCTACCTGAAGATAGGCTTCGAGCGTCTGCTGAGCGCCGCCGGAATCCTTGATGCCGGCGATATTGCCATGGGTGGCGAGTTTGCGTGCAGTTTCCGGCTCTATGTGGTTCTGGGTGCGGGCGGGAATGTCGTAGAGATAGACAGGCGTTTCAACGGCGTCAGCCACCGTCGAGAAATGGCGGATCAGACCATCCTGCGTGCAGGCGATGAAGAAGGGCGTGATGACGGCGATGCCGTCGAAACCGATACGGTCGAAGGCTTTGGCAAGTTGCAGGGTTTCGAAAGTGGCAGGCATGCCCGCATTCACGATGACTTTGGCACGACCGGCAACTTCATCCACCACCTCTTCGGTCAGCCGGATTTTTTCCTCATGCGTCAGCGCGGTGAAATCACCATTGGTGCCGGCGCACATGATGTTGTTGCCGGCGGCCACCTGGCGGCGCACCTGCGCGCGGGTCGCCTGATAATTGATGGTTTCGTCCTCGTTGAAACAGGTGACGAGCGCGACGAAAGCTTGCTTGGTCATGAAATAACTCCGCTTGAATTTGCAATGACGTCGCCGGCGGCGGCCGGATGACGCCGAGATTGCATGTCTGGGTCGGGATCGAGGCTCGCGGACAGAAGAGCACGGGTATAGGCCTCACGCGGCGCTTCGAAAACCTGGCGGACCGTGCCGAACTCCACCACCTCTCCCCGCTGCATGACCATGACGTAATCGGCAAAATCCCGAACCACCGGCAAATCATGTGCGATGAAGATGAAGGAGAGGCCTATTTCGCGGCGCAGCTTATCCAGAAGCGCAATGACCTGAGCCTGCACCGAAACGTCCAGCGCCGACACCGCCTCGTCACAGATGATAATTTTCGGCTCCAGCGCCAATGCCCGGGCAATCGCGATCCGCTGCCGCTGGCCACCGGAGAACTGGTGCGGATATCGGCGCATATGTTCCGGCGAGAGACCAACCTGATGTAGCAATTCGGCAACCCGCTCGCGCCATCTTGCCTTGGGCAATATCTCCGGATGGATGACCCAGGCCTCGGAGATCAGCTGGAACACCGTCATGCGAGGATTGAGCGACTGGGTGGGATCCTGAAACACCATCTGCAGATCACGCCGGAGCGCAAAGAGTTCCGCAGGCGAAAGCTTGAAGAGATCGCGACCCTTCCACAAGGCGCTGCCCGCATCCGGCTCGTCGAGCCGCAAGAGAATGCGCGCCAGCGTCGATTTGCCGGAACCGCTTTCGCCGACGACGGCAATGGTTTCTCCCGCCATGAGGTCGAAGGAAACACCCTTCAGCGCCTCGAAGGCGCCGTAACGCTTGCGCACGTCGCGCACGCTGAGCAGCGCCTCGTCCGCCGCTTGCGGCTCGTGCATTTCACCCCTGCCGGGTGCGGCACTGATGAGCTTGCGGGTATAGGGGTGCTGCGGATTGCGATAGACCTCACGCACCGTGCCGGCCTCAACCAGAACACCCTTTTCCATCACCACCACATGATCAGCGATTTCGGCGACGACGCCGAGATCATGGGTAATGATGAGCACGGCCATGCCCGTCTCCCGCTGCAATTCCTTGAGCAGCGAAAGCACCTCGGCCTGCACCGTCACGTCAAGCGCGGTGGTCGGTTCATCCGCGATCAGGAGATCGGGCCGAAGCGCCAGCGCCATGGCGATCATCACGCGCTGGCGCTGGCCGCCGGAAAATTCATGCGGGTATTTCTTCAAGGCCCCATCCGGATCGGGAATGCCGACGCGTGCGACCAGCCGCCTCGCCTCCGCTTCGGCCTTTGCCTTGTCCATGCCATGGGTGGTCATCGCCTCGCGGATCTGCCAGCCGACGGTATAGACCGGATTGAGATGGCTGAGCGGGTCCTGAAAGATCGTGGCGATACGCCGGCCGTTAATCTCGCGGCGCGCTTCAGCCGGCATTGTCAGAAGGTCCTGACCGTCGAGCAATATCTGACCGCTGCTGATATGTCCGGGTGGCATGTCGATGAGGTTCATGATGGCTGACGATGATACCGACTTGCCCGAACCGCTTTCGCCGAGGATAGCCAGCGTTTCGCCGCGGTCGATATGGTAGGAGACATCCTTCACCGCATGGACGACACCGCTTGCGGTATGAAACTCAACGGAAAGGTTGCGTATCTCGAGAAGATGGTCAGCCATGCTTGCGGCCTTTCATTTCCAGCCGCCAGCGCTGCACCGGATCAAGCGCGATGCGCAGCCAGTTGGACAGCAGGTTAAGCGACAGGGTGGTGAGAATGATGGCAAGCCCCGGCCAGAAGGAAAGCCACCAGGCATTTGTGAGATATTGCCGCCCCTGCGAGATCATCAGACCCCAGGTGATTTCCGGCGGCTGAATGCCAATGCCGAGGAATGACAGCGCACTTTCCGCCAGCATCACATAGGCGAAGTCAAGCGTTGCAAGCGTCGTCAGCGTCGGCAGCACGACGGGCAGGATATGGCGGAACAGGATGCGCTTGCCCGATGCGCCCATCACGCGCGCCGCCTGGACGAACATGCGTTCGCGCACCTCCAGCACCTCCGCCCTGGTGGTGCGGATGTAAACGGGAATGCGGGTGATGGCGAGAACCAGCATCAGGTTGAGGATGGAGGAGCCGAGCAGATAAAGCACGATGACCGCGATCAAAAGCGATGGGAACGACATGATCACATCCGCGAGCCGCATGATGATCTGGCCGACACGGTTGGAGGAAAAACCAGCGATCAGGCCGAGCACAGTGCCGGTAATAGCGGAAAGAAGCACCGCGCCGGCCGCAATCATCATCGTATTTTGCGTGGCGGCGACGATGCGCGCGAGAAGCGAACGGCCGAGCGCATCTGCCCCCAGCCAGAAATACCACTCGCGCTGCCAGTCGAACGGGGCGAGGTTACGCCCGCGCAGGTTCTGTTTCGTCGCCAGATCGCCAAGCCATGCCGGGCCGACAAAGGCGAGGATAACGACGATGATGAGGAAGATCGCGGCGCACAGCGCAAATTTATCCGCCCACAACATGCGCAGCATGCGCGTTGAGAAGGAAGGCTCGGCAATGATCTCGGTGTCGGCGCTGGAAACGCTCATGGCTGAAGGGCCTCCTCAGTGCCGGATACGCGGATCGAGGAGCGCATAGGCAATATCGATCAGAAGATTCATCAGGAAGATCGCAAGAGCGGTCACGAGAATGGCGGCCAGCACGACGTTGAAATCGCGCTGAAGAATGGAATCGATCATCAGCTTGCCGACACCGGGAAAACCGAAAATGGTCTCGACGATGACTGCGCCGTTGAGAAGGCTCGCTGCCTGATCACCAATGACGGTGATGACTGGCAGCATGGCGTTGCGCAAGGCGTGGATGAAGATGATGGGTCCCGATTTTACGCCCTTGGCCCGCGCCGTTTTGACATAGGCAGAGGACAACGCGCCGATCATCGAACCACGCACCACCTGCACGATGATGCCAAAGGGGCGCACGAACAGAACCGCGATTGGCAATATCCAGTGCAGCACGGAGCCCGTGCCTGACGTGGGCAGCCAGGCGAGATTGACGGAAAACACCACAATCGCCACGATCGCCAGCCAGAAATCCGGCACCGAAGCGCCGATCAGCGAAATGCTCGAGGCCATGCGGTCAAAAAAGCCGCCGGAGCGGAAAGCCGCAAGCGAACCGACGACGATTGCGGCGGTGGTGACAAGCGACATGGTGATGACCGCGAGCCACAGTGTCCAGACGAAAGCCTCCAGCACCACGTCCAGCGCCGGGCGGGCTTTTCGGAGCGATTCTCCGAGATCCCCCGTCATCACATCGCCCGCATAACGCAGGAACTGCACCATCAGCGGGTCGTTCAGCCCGTGCAGCGCCCGAAACTGCTGCTTCAACTCCTCCGAAGCCTCAACCGGCAAAAACAACGCGGCCGGGTCCCCCGTCAGGCGGGACAGGAAGAAAACCATAACGATGAGGCCGACCAGGGAGATCAGGCTTGCAACGGAACGTTTTCGGATGAAGCTCAGCATGGTTGCCTCCGGTTTTTCAATGCGGCGGCGAAGCTTTCGCTGCGCCGCCGCTTCTCAGTTGACAAGACGCGGGGTCTTATTTGATGCCGATTTCCGAAAGCTGCAGCATCGAGTTCGTTGCAATGGTGGGCTTGAAATCCAGCCGTTCCGAAACGCGGGAGAAGCCGACCATGTGGAACAGCAGCACATCTGCCACCACATCGTCGTGCAGATAGGCGATGAGTTCCGACCAGAGCTTGGCGCGCTCATCACCGACCGCTGCGGATGCACGTTCAATCAGATCATCCACCTTCTTGTCCGAGAAGCCGGACTGCGTGCCCTTGGTCGCATATTTGAAGAACATGGTGAAGGACGGATCGCCCTTTGAGTTGTCGTGCATGGCGGCGACGATCTGCGGTCCACGGCCTTCCTTGAAGGGCTTGGAGTAATAGCTTTCGTGCTCGGCCACTTCCACGAATTTCAGATCGATCTTGAAGCCGACTTCCTGCAATTGCTGCTGGATCGCTTCCATGATCTCGGTGACGTTGGGGAAATTCGCGGTGCGCGCGATGATGGTAATCGGCGTATCCACCTTCACGCCGGCAGCCTTTGCTTCCTCGAGCAGCTTCTTTGCGCCCTCGGGGTCATAAGGGAAGACCTTGACATCAGGGTTCCAGCCAAGCGTGGTCGGCGGAACGAGCGCGGTGGCCAGCACGGCGCCTTCGGGAACCAGCGTGCCGAGGAAGGCCTGCCGGTCGATGGCAAGGTTGAGCGCGCGGCGCACCCGCACATCGTTCAGCGGCGCAATATTGTGATCGAGGCGCATATAGACCGTCTCGCTGTCGAGATAGGAAAAGTCGGTCTTCGCATTGGTGGCGTCGAGCTGGGAAATGGAAGGCGAAAGATCGGCTTCGCCGGTTTGCACCATGGCGGCGCGAACCGAAGGATCGGCGCGGAAAAGATAGGTCGCTTCCGTCACCTGCGGCTTGGCGCCCCAATAATCATCGCGTGCGGTGAGAACAATCTGCTGGCCCGGCGTCCAGTTGGTCAGCTTATAGGGCCCGGTGCCCACAGGCTCGCGAATGAACTCCATCTTGGTTTCTTCGGGAACAATGGTGACAAGCGACATCAGCAGCGGCAGAATAGGCTGCGCCGGTTCGGTCTTGAAGTCGATCGTGTGATCGTCAACGATCGACGGGGTCACAGTCATGCCACCGAAATAACGGCGGGATTCGCAGGCGTTCTTGTCGCTCATGATGCGTTCGAAGCTGTGCTTGACGTCCTTGGCATCGAAACCCGTGCCGTCGGAAAACTTCACGCCTTCACGCAGGTGGAAACGCCAGCTTCCGTCGGCATTCTGCTCCCACTTCTCGGCAAGGCGCGGCTGAACGCCCTTCTTGCCGCGCACATCGAGCTCGGTCAGCGTCTCGCTGACATTTTCCATGATGATGCGACCGATATTGGAGCGGGTGGCCATGCAGGGCTCAAGTAAATCCGCCTCTTCCGCCAGCACGATCTTGATCGGCCCCGACGCCGCAAGCGCCGGCGAAACCGCGGCGCTGAGGGAACCCAAGACAAGGGCGCCCGCAATCAATGACTTCTTCATTCCGTTCTCCTCCCAGATCAGAAATTCAGCAACATGGCGGCGCACCGCAAGGGACATTCTAAAAGCCCCGTCTCCTGCATTGAGGAGCATGGCATGCGGATGATTGTCTCCTCCACCCGTAAACAGAGCATCGACGTTATCGAATTTTTTGTCAATTTATTTTTCAAAAGCGGTTTTTATTCACATCAAATCTCTTATTTTTATTATTTAAAAACATATAGTTAATTTTATATATGAAAAACAGAAGCGCGTCTTTTTTTATCAATTAAACTTGACAACTTTTTGAATATGTCATTTTCATCAGGGCAAGAGGAGACCACGATGACCCCTGATGACATCGCTCACACCATGACCGGAGCCATGCATGCCGTGTCGGAAAACCGGCAGGAAGCATTCCTGCCGTCGCCCATGATCCAGAACCATGCGAGCTTCCTGCACCTTCTGGATGACGGTACCCTGCTCTGCGCCTGGTTTGGCGGCACGCTGGAAGGAAAATCGGATATTTCGATTTTCGCATCCGTGCTAACAGCGGGTGCAACCCGCTGGGGACCGCCGCAGCGGCTGAGCCATGACCCCGCCCACTCCGAACAGAACCCGGTTCTCTTCACCGCGCCGGATGGCGTTCTCTGGCTGTTTCACACCGCCCAGCCCTCCGGCAATCAGGATGAATGCCGCATTCGCATGGCGCGGGTAACGCACGACCCGGCAGCACCGGAAAAGCTGTCCGCCGAGGATGGTCGCTTTCTCGATCTTCCGAAGGGCTGCTTCATCCGTTCACCGCTGCGCATTCGCGATGACGGCGCCTGGCTGCTGCCGATCTTCCGCTGCATTCAGCGCCCGGGACAGAAATGGAACGGCAGCCATGATACGGCAGCACTCGGCATATCCACGGACAATGGCGCGACATGGCAATTGCAGGAGCTGGAGGAATCGATCGGGTGTGTGCATATGAGCCCGGTCGCAGTGACGAATGGGGACTACGCCGCATTCTTCCGCCGCCGCCAGGCCGATTTCGTCTATCGCACGGAAAGCGTCGATGGCGGCCGCTCATGGTCAAAGCCAAAGCCGACCGATGTGCCGAACAATAATTCCTCCATTGCCGTGATCAGGCTCGACGATGGCAGGCTGGCAATGATCTGCAATCCCGTCAACGCCGCGCAGTCGAGCGATCGCCGCGCCTCGCTTTATGACGAGCTGGGAGAGGAAGACGACAGGCCGGATGCCGATCCGAGCGGTGGCTGTGTGCCGGTCTGGGGTGTGCCGCGCGCGCCGGTTTCGATCTGCCTCTCCAATGATGACGGGCGCAGTTTTACCACTCGGATCCTGATCGAAGACGGGCCGGGCACCTGCCTTTCGAATGATTCGACGGATGGACGCAATCTGGAAATGTCCTATCCGTGGCTTCTGGAAGCGCCGGACGGTACGCTGCATGCGAGCTACACCTATCATCGCCGTGCAATCAAATATGTCCGGCTGGCGCCCGGCTGGGCTGACGAGAACGACGGGAGACAAAGATGAGCAATATCATTGGCATCACCATGGGGGACCCCTGCGGCGTCGGCCCGGAGATCACGGTGCGGGCGCTGGCGGACATGTCCGCGTCGGATCGCGCGGCGACGCGGATTTACGGAAATCTCGCGACGCTGGAAGCGGCGCGGGATGCGCTTGGTGTTGATATCGATCTCTCTCAGCATGTGGTCGACTTGGCCGTGGACGGCGCGCCGCTGCCCTGGGGTACGTTGTCGCCTGTGGCTGGAGACGCCGCTTTCCGTTTCATCGAAAAGGCGGTTCGCGATGCCGAAGCGGGGGCAATCGGCTGCATCGTCACCGCGCCGATCAACAAGGAAGCCTTGAACCTCGCCGGCCACCATTATGACGGCCACACCGGCATGTTGCGCAGCCTCACCGGCTCCTCGGCCGCCTATATGCTCCTCGCCTCCGAACGGCTGAAAGTCATTCACGTCTCGACCCATGTTTCCCTGCAGGAGGCCATTCGCCGGGCGACGACGGAGCGGGTACTGGCGACCATCCGCGCCGGCAACGCGCATCTGAAGCGCATCGGTTACGAGCGGCCGCGCATCGCGGTTGCCGGCATCAATCCGCATTGTGGTGAAAACGGGCTGTTCGGCACCGAGGATGACGACCAGATTGCGCCGGCGGTCGCTGACGCCCGCGCCGAAGGCATCGAGGTTCAGGGACCGATTTCCGCCGATACCGTGTTTCACCGGGCTTATTCCGGCGCTTTCGATCTCGTCGTCGCGCAATATCACGATCAGGGCCATATCCCGATCAAGCTTGTTGCTTTCGATACCGCCGTCAACGTCTCGGTCGATCTGCCGATAGACCGCACCTCCGTCGATCACGGCACGGCTTTTGATATCGCCGGCAAGGGCATCGCCAATCACGGCAACATGAATGCGGCCATCGCCTATGCGCGCAAGCTGGTGGCGGGCAAGGAACGGAAGGAATGAGCACCGTGTCTACAGCTCCCATTCTCATCCATCAGCCCCGACGGCTCGCCGTTGGCGCAGGCACCATTTCACAGGTCGGCGCCTGGGCGGGAAAAACCGCATCAACCCTGGTTATCGCCACACCGCTGACGGCGAAATTTGCCGAACGGCTGCAATTGCAAGGCCCTTTCACCATATTCGATGCCATTCCCGGCGAGCCGGACACCACAACGCTCGATGCCGCCCTTGCCGCGGCGCGCGCCACCAAACCGGATCTCGTCATCGGCCTCGGCGGTGGTTCGGTGATGGATGTGGCAAAACTGGTCGCGGCGCTCTGGAATTCCAGCCAGACGCTGGAGGATGTGGCAGGACCGAACAGGGTTGCCGGGCGCGACACGCGGTTAGTGCAGATCGCAACCACTGCCGGCACCGGCTCGGAGGCCGGCATCCGTTCGCTCATTACCGATCCCGTCAAAGGCAACAAGATCGCAGTCGAAAGCCCTTATCTGATTGCGGATTTCGCCCTGCTCGACCCGGAGCTGACCTACTCCGTGCCATCAGCCGTTACGGCGGCAACGGGGGTGGATGCCATGGCCCATTGCGTTGAAGCCTTCACCAACCGCAAGGCCCATCCGATGATCGACGGCTTCGCCCGCATGGGCTTTGCATTGGTTGGCAAATATCTGGCGCGCGCCGTCCGCGACGGCGCGGATACCGAAGCGCGGGAAGGCATGATGCTCGCCTCCTATTATGGCGGCATCTGCCTCGGCCCGGTCAATACGGCGGCAGGTCACGCGATCGCCTATCCGCTCGGCACGCTTCTCAACCTGCCGCACGGGCTGGCGAACGCCATCGTATTTCCGCATGTTCTGGCCTTCAACCAGCCTGCGGTTTCTGCGAAGACGGCGGAAGTGGCGGGAGCGCTCGGGCTTCGCGAACATCTTTCGCCTGATGATCTGCGCAAGGCGGCGACGGATTTCTGTGCCGGGCTCGGCATCGAAATGTCGCTCGCACGGCACGGCGCGACTGAAGCCGATCTTCCCCGCTACGCTGAGGATGCGCATGCCATCCGCCGGCTTATGGACAACAACCCCGTCGACATGAGCCTCGAGGATGTGCTGGGCGTTTACCGCCACGCCTTCTGAGCAAAAAATCCGGTGCGCGGACACGCGCATCGGCCTTTGCCGCCCGATTAATCCGTGTGCGAAGACTCAAACAGGCGGTCGCGCGATCCGGTCAGGTGCTGGAGCATCAGCTGGCGTGCCGCCTCTGCATCCCCATCGGCGATCGCCTTTGCGATTGCCTCATGCTCGGCAAAAACACGCGTCAGACCGGATGCCTCTCGCTTCACCGACATGCCGTGGAACTTCATTCCCACTGCAATATGGTCCTTCAGCGCTTCCATCGCGGTGGAGAAATAACTGTTTCGCGCCGCCCGCGCGATGGCAAGGTGGAACTGATAATCAGCGTCCTCGCGGTGAGACTGGCGATTGGTCGCGTCGCGCATCAGTTCGAGAGCCTTCCTGATCGCCGCAAGCCTTTCGCCATCGTGCCGCAATGCCGCTGCTGCGGCGGCGGCCGGCTCCAGCGTCAGCCTGAATTCGTAACAGTTGAGAAGATCAGCAACGTTTTCGAGTTGCCCGAAGCCAAGCGGTTCACGCAGACCGAAGGCCCGGACATAGCTGCCGGAGCCTCTGCGGGAATAGATGAAACCCTGCTCGCGCAGCCGCCGGAGCGCCTCGCGCACCACCGGTCGCGATACTTCGAATTCCATGGCGAGTTCGTGTTCGGTCGGCAGCCGCTCATCCGGCTTGTAAGCGCCGGATTTGATCGCCCGGTGCATTCTCTCGAAAATAATGTCCGGAAGTGCCTTGCGCGCCGTTTCTTTCATCAGCCCCATCTGGTCAGCTCTCTCCAGCGTCATTGTCGCCAAGCATCATTTTCGCGATCCGTTTCAACGTGTCAGCTTGCCCAAAACCGCCGGACTTCGCAATGATGCATTGGTCTCCGGACCAGCCGACGCCGAGACCCGGCAGGCATTCGCCGGCAAGACGCAAGCGTGAAATGCCCATGGCTCGCAGCACGGCTTCGGCCGTGGCTCCGCCCGACAACAGCAGTCTTACCGCTCCGGCGGTAAAATCCGGCACGACGCCTTCCGCCAGCCGGTCTGAAACCACAAGCGGTGACAGATTTTCCGCGCCCTGTGTCGCTTGAACCAGCGTCAGGCCGGCATCCTCATCGGCATGACTGGGCACCATACCATTCGGCGCCTCAACGATCGAGAAAGGTCCAACACTCCCAAGAACGTCAACCTGCTCCACCGTAATCGGATCGCGGGACCCGATGACAAAAAGCCCCTTGCCAGCTGGAACGGCCGCTGCCTCAGGGACAGTTTGGCCCGTCATCGCCTCAGCCAGCGCCTCGGCAAGCCCACGCGCGCCGACCAGAAGATCGGCCCCCTCCGCCTGCGCGGCGGCGAGAGCTTCCCTGATATCGCCCGTCGTTTGTGTATCCGGTATCGTGCAGCGGCCGGCGTGCCCGCCCAACCTTTCATGAACAGAAATGGCAATTTCGACGCCAAAGCCGGACACGGCTCCACCAGCAACGACACGGCCAAAATCCGGAATGGCGGGCGCGACAAGCGCGTGGCGATAGGAAATCGCATCCATTTCCGCTGCAATATGCCCCTTCAGGCGGGAATCGATTTTCTTGAAGAGAATTGTACCCGCCGGAACCAGCGCCAACAGTTCCTGCGTGCGGCGGCGGGCTTCATCCGCCTTGCCATCACGACAGCCGAGATTGACGCTGAGGACGGCAGGCGCATCCGCGAGCGCTGCACGCACACCGTCAAGCCCGATCGCAACCTCGGTCTCCAGCCCACGCCCGGCAAAGGGGGCGGCGGCGTCGAGCGCTCCGGTCAGATCATCGGCAAAAATCAGCAGCACCAACGAGGCCTTTATAAAAGTTGTAATGTTTTACATCGATAAATTTATTTATAATCAATAGATAATGGGATGTGAATAACAAAAATTGCAACACCGCATTTCGAATTGACCAAACGGCTGCGAAGACGCCCGCAGAGCGACAGCAGAATTCGGAAATAGTGACAGGGGATGTCAAACGCGGACCGCAGCCCCACATGGCTGGACGGGCAAAGATGACGAAGGCTGAGGTTGCTAGATGAACCGGAAGGGCAGGCCCGAGATGAGCGCTTTGACAAAACGTTTTTTCTGAAAGCGTCCGTTCAGCGATACCCGCGGCAACTGCGTCGGCTTTTCGAGGCTGTGGGGACCAATAACGCCGGCCTGCGTGGTCA
Source organism: Agrobacterium sp. 719_389 (assembly GCF_900188475.1). Lineage (NCBI taxonomy): Bacteria > Pseudomonadati > Pseudomonadota > Alphaproteobacteria > Hyphomicrobiales > Rhizobiaceae > Agrobacterium > Agrobacterium sp. 719_389. The sequence goes on along the minus strand of NZ_FYEM01000013.1, from coordinate 135,323 downwards.
CGGCCGCAGAAAATCCTGCGTCGTGAACGGCTTTCGCTTCGCGTTCTCCCACCGCCCTTACCCAGCCATAGGGATAGGAAAAGGACCGTGGCCGATGGCCGGTATAGGCTTCCACCCGGCGCGCCGATTCTGCGATCTCATAAACCAGACGCGCCGCATCGATCTTGCGCATATTCACATGCGTCATGGTATGGGCGCCGAAATGAACCAGAGGATCTTTCGACAGCGTCCTGAGCTCATCCGTATCCATGACGAGTTCGTCCACGATCGCGATGGGTTCGACGCCATGTTGACTCGCGACACGGTCGATTCTTTCCACCGCCTCGTCTTCCGAAAAGTTCTGGACAAAATCTTCAAGCCGCGTGAATGCCTGCGCTTTCTGCGATGGGCTGGCGCATGCCACCTGCTCCGGCCCCGCCCCGAAATCGAATTCGAAAGACGAGACCTTCTGCGTCAGGGCAGCGGCGGTTTCCCACCAAAGGCTGCGTGTTCGCTCGACAAAGCCCGGCGTGATGAAAATCGTGTAGGGCACGGCATATTTGCGGAAGATCGGCGCTGCATACTCGGCATTATTGCGATAGCCATCATCCAGCGTGAAGGCGCAGAATGATCGACCTTCGTGGTTATCGGCTAGCAGAGACGGCAGATCGTGCAGATGGACCGGAACGAGGCCACATTCGAGCGCAGCCTGTATCGCCTCTTCCAGAAATTGCGGCGTAACTGACAATTGAACGTTCGGAGCAAAGGCCGAAACAGCCCTGCCCGGGCGCACATGGTGAAGTGTAAAAATCACACCACACCCGGCAAAGGACGAAAACGCCGACCGGACAGGCGGGAAAGAACTCACTTCCAACCCCGCCCTTATGGCCCCATATTTTACGAGGCGTTTGAACGGCGGTAAAAATCCCGTCTTCGATTGCCCTGACGCCAGACCGGGCAGGATGCGTTTTTTCATGACCCTCAAGACTGTCAGCGGCAGATCGATCAGGCCCGGCAAGGGATCGTTCAGCGCAAAGGAGGCCCAGCTGCGTATCTTGCCGAAAGAGGCGAAATAGTCTCCAATCCTCGTCTGCCCCCTCGTGGCCAGGGTGAAAGCCGCAACGGTATCGCGGACGAGATAGGACCAGGAAACGCCCTGCCGCGCGCTGGCGGGCTGAGCTGTCGGTTCGTCATTCGCGACCCGCCACAGCAAAGCACCAAGATCGACGCCCGCGGCCGAACAGAGGCCGAACCACGACCATGGGCGCGGATTGACATCGAGAAGTTTCAACTCGCCATCCCGGCCGTCGAGCTTGAACTCGACCTCGACAAGCCCGCTATGGCCTGCGGATTTCAGCATTTTTCGAGCCGCATCGATCGCTTGCCCATTATCGACAACCTCGACACGGGTGCTGGTATAACCGAAATCGACGGGATATTGCCGGGCGCGCCGAGCTGTGAATTCGGCCACCGGCTCTCCATTGAGCCACAGTGCCGCGTAGGAAAACTGGCTTTCTCCGCCGCCGGGAATGAGTTCCTGCACAACGACGTTGCCAGCGCCGATCTCTCCACTCGCATCGGCGAAAGCGGTCTTCAGCGCCTGGCGATCATTCGCCCGGATCACTTTCGCCCGGGCAATCGTGGTATCACCGCCCCCCATGTTGGGCTTGAGAATGACGGGAAACATCACATCCAGCGCATCGATGTCGGCGTCCGATGTCAATGCATAGGTCCGGGGAATGCTGACGCCAAGCTCCGCCGCACGCTTGTAAAGCAGCGGTTTTTCACACAGCCATTGCAGAGCCGCCCAATCCGGCAGAACGATTTTGTAAAGACCGGAAAGCTCCTCACGGTGCTGCGAAATGAGCTGGACCTCGCCATCGCCGGACGGCACCAGCAGACAGCCCTTCAAACCGTGCTTCTCGGCCATTTGACGCAGGAACACGATTGCCCCGGCATCATGCGGGCCAGCCCAGCGAATTGTTTGCCGCACGAAGCGTGACCAGCCCGGCAAGGGGGAATCGTGGGTAAGATAATGGACGGGCACATTCAGGGCGCCAAGGCTGCGCGCAAGGGCAAGCGTGCCGTGAGCGCCGCCGACAATAACAACACCTGGAATGGTCAAAGCCTGATCCCCGTCCTATTCCATATCTTGATCGCAAAAATTGATAAATAAATTCGATATTTCGAAAGTATTGAGCGGAGAGATATCGAATGGCGCGCAAGGCCAAAGCGCCTGTGCTCTTTATTCCTTCGGCAGGCGCTTTGGCGTTGCTTTGAAAAGACGGCGACCTTCAAGCCCCTTTGCGGACGGGGCGCGGCTCACCATTGTCATCCACCGCGACCATGATGAAGACGGCCTCCGTCACCTTTTCGCGTGAATCCTGATAATGCCTGCGGGTCCAGGCTTCTATCTTGAGCGTGACGGAGGTGCGGCCGATCTTTTCGATCCTGGTATAGACGCACAATGTATCGCCGATCTTGACCGGCTTCTTGAAGACGATCTCATTGACTGCCACGGTGACGGTGCGGCCGCCGGCCACATCATTGGCGCGAACGAAAGCGGCAAGGTCCATCTGCGACATGACCCAGCCGCCGAAAATATCACCGGCCGGGTTGGCGTCGGCGGGCATTGCAAGCGTTCTGAGCGTGAGTTCCATGTCGGCGGGCGGTTGCTGGTCCATGTCTCAAAATCCTTTCACAAACCTCCCGCTGCCGGACTTAAACAACCGCGCCCTATCCGCCAATAGCCGATTTTTCGCGGCAGCCCTTCCAAAACAGCAAGGAATCACAGGGCCATCGTAAGCTTCGGTTAACCATGATGGGGCACGATTCCAAAAAACGCGAGGGCGTGCGAATGGCCTATGACTGGAGTGGAAACAACACAATACAGCAGCGCTACGACCGCATCGTCCTGGCGGTTGCAAGCGTCGTCGCCATCAGCCTGGCGACAGGCACACTTGCCCTGCGCTCGCAGGTGGAGCCGGAAGCCACGATAAGCCTCGTCAAACAGCAACGGCTCGCTTCAGACAGCTGGCATTTGCGGCTCTGATCCGCTCCCATCAGGCTCCCAGCCCGACGATCTACTGCGGAGCACTATCGGGCCTGGAAATATTTTCCTTCGGAAAGGTGTGGTCGAGATGGGCCACTTGAGGCGTGAGGATCGACAGGAATGTTTCCGACCGGCCGATATAGATGATCGCCGCGCCATCGATCCCATTCAAAACCTCCGCCAGCGTATCCTGCGTCTGTTTTTCGAGCCCTTCCAGCAAATCGTCGATCACGAGGAATTTCGGCTTCAAAAGCAGGGCATTGGCAACACGGATGCTGGCCTGCTCATCCGAATCCAGTTTCTTGTCCCAACGGATATTTTCATCGAGACGTGAGGCCATTTCTCCAAGCCCGCATGCGGTGAGCGCCGCGAGATAATCCGCATCTGTAAACCGCTGCGGCGCGCGCGGATAGGCGAGGATTTCGCGCAGCGAACCCGACGGCAGATAGCCGTGCTGGGCGATGAAAAGCGTGTCGGATTGTTCGGGCATCTCGATCCTGCCCTGCCCCCAGGGCCAGAGCCCCGCCATGGCCGCAAACAGCAGCCGCCTGTTCACGCCCTGCTCGCCGTTTATCATCAGCCGTTCGCCCGACCCGACCTCGATCTCAGCCTCGCGCAGCCTGAACCCACGCTCCATATCCTGCCCGCCCGCATCACGGCAGATCGTGACCGACTGCAGACGGACCTTTTCATTTTCTGCGCTGCGTTGCAGATCGATCGTAAGGCCGTGCTGTTCAACGCTGTCCATCTGGATAAGGGCGTTTCGGAAGACGGAAACGCGCTGCAATGTCGCCTTCCAGCTGGCGATAGGGCCGAAATTGTCGATATACCAGCGCAGCGCCGTATTGACCTGGTTGAAGGCGCCGACGGCCATCATCAGCCCGCCGAAGGTGAGGTTGCCGGAAAAATAGACCGGCGCCGCGATCAGGATCGGCGCCACCACCGCCAGCCAGCCATACCCTGCCGAGACCCATGTGAGATGCGTCAGCGCCATGGCAAGGCCCCGGATGACGCCAAGCACCGCATCAATATCGATACCGATCCGCCGCCTTTCGTTCTTCTCACCACGTGCAAGCGCAATGGCGGCAAGGTTTTCGCTCGCCCGCATCAATGAAAAACGCAATTCCGCTTCTTTGGAATAACGTTCGGCATTCAGCCCGACCAGCCGATAACCGACGAGATTGCTGAGAAGCGAGGCGGAACCGGCATAAAAGATCGCCGCCCAGACCATATAGCCGGGAATAGCATAAGTATCGCCGCTGATGGTGATGGTGAAACCGGCCGAGAGCGACCAGAGGACGCCGATAAAGCTGACGAGCAGAATCGTCGCATTCACGAGACCGATGGAAAGCGCCGTACTGCTTTCCGCAAGGTTGCGGACATCGTCATGCAGACGCTGATCCGGGTTGATGGCGATCGTGCCGAAACCGGCAAGACGGGCGGCGCGACCCGGTTTCAGCCATTGATCCACCATATCCTTGGCAAGACCTTCGCGCATGTTCAGCGCCGTCATCTGGTTCAGCCAGGTCTGGATGACGTTGAGGAGAAGCAGCAGTCCCGCGATGATGGCGAAGACCTCGAGCTGATGAATGAAGGCATCGAGATCGCGCCGTTCCAGCGCATTGTAAAACGGCGCATTCCATTCATTGAGCCTGATCTGCCCATAGGCCGTGAGTAATATAACCGTGAGCAGCGCGATCGACAGCAAAATCAGCCGGGTGCGTACCGGCGATGTCCAGAAGGCGCGCCCCATCATCCGCAGCTGGGCGGGAAAATCGAGATCGAAACCCGAAAGATTAGCCGCGCTTTTGCGCTGATCGTCGGTCACGGTTGTTGCCATTCATTCCATTCCGAAACGTCAGTCGGCAAAGAAAGCGGGTCGCGATTCTGCGCCTTGCGATGCCAAGCAATAACATGCTGTTTAACCTTGTCCACAATCCCGGCGAAATCTCCGCGACGGTGATTGAAAAGCCCGGGCAATTCTTCGTTCGGGCAAACATCGTGGTCTCAGCCAACAATGCGATTGCCCCCGGAAATGATCCTTGCTTTCTTTTCCTGCATTGCACAAAATCCGAATAATTTCAGAGGGGCGGACAAACCGCATAAACCGGAAAAACCGGGCAAGGCAGATTAATGGCGATCAAAGCGAGCATTTATCATCTGACGCATTATAAATATGACAACCCGGTTCGACTTGGACCACAGATCATAAGACTAAAGCCCGCCTCGCACTCCAGAACCCGCGTCATCAGCCATTCGCTCAAGGTTTCACCCTCCAATCACTTCGTGAACCTTCAGCAGGACCCCTACGGCAACTACCTCGCCCGTTTCGTTTTTCCCGAACCGGCCACTGAATTTAAGATCGAGGTCGATCTTGTCGCCGATATGACGGTTTACAATCCGTTTGATTTCTTCGTTGAGGAGGAAGCGACAAAGTGGCCCTTCGATTATCCGCAGGAATTGCGTGACGATCTCTCCATCTACATGAAGCCGGAACCGACCGGCCCGCTGCTCGCCGCCTTCATGGCCACCGTCGACCACACACCGGGGCAACCGACTGTGGACATGGTCGTTGGCCTCAATGCCCGCCTGCAACAGGAGATCGGTTACGTCATCCGCATGGAACCCGGCGTCCAGACGCCTGAGGAAACGCTCGCCTCCGGCAAGGGGTCGTGCCGCGATACAAGCTGGCTGCTCGTGCAGGTCCTGAGACATCTTGGCCTCGCAGCCCGCTTCGTGTCGGGATACCTCATCCAGCTGACGCCAGACCTCAAGGCGCTGGATGGCCCATCCGGCACCGAGGTGGATTTTACCGATCTTCACGCCTGGGCGGAAGTCTATATGCCTGGCGCCGGCTGGATCGGCCTCGACCCCACCTCCGGTCTTCTGACCGGCGAAAGCCATATTCCGCTGGCGGCAACGCCGCATTACCGCAATGCCGCACCGATTTCCGGTGGCTATTATGGCCATGCCAACACGGAATTCGCCTTCGACATGCAGGTCCGCCGGGTTGCCGAAACGCCGCGCATCACCAAGCCTTTTTCGGATGAAAGCTGGGAGGAACTCAATGCGCTCGGCCAGGAGGTCGATGAGGTTCTGAATAGCCATGACGTCCGCCTGACGATGGGCGGCGAGCCGACCTTTGTTTCCATCGACGATTTCGAATCCGACGAGTGGAACACCGGCGCGGTCGGGCCGACAAAGCGCGAAAAGGCCGACGCCCTGATCCGCCGCCTGCGTGAGCGTTTCGCGCCGGGCGGCTTTTTGCACTACGGACAGGGAAAATGGTATCCGGGCGAAAGCCTGCCCCGCTGGACCTTCTCGCTCTATTGGCGCAAGGATGGCCTGCCGATCTGGCAGAACCCGGCGCTGATCGCCGAAGAGGGCGCCAATACAGGCGTCAAGGCGGAAGATGCGCAGAAACTGCTGGACGGCATAGCCAGCCACCTCGGCATCGAGCCGGAGCTGGTGCTGCCGGCCTATGAGGATCCGGCCGAATGGATCATCAAGGAAGGCAGCCTTCCCGACAATGTCGACCCGTCCAATTCCAAACTGAAAGACCCGGAAGAGCGAAACCGCATTGCCCGCGTCTTCGAGCGTGGACTGACGACACCGACCGGCTATATTCTTCCCGTTCAGGCGTGGAATGCACGCGCCGCCGGCAAGCGCTGGATCAGCGAAAAATGGAAAACGCGACGCGGTAAAATATTCCTCGTTCCCGGTGACAGCCCGGTGGGTTACCGCCTGCCGCTCGGCACGCTGCCTCATGTGCCGCCATCCGCCTATCCTTATATTCACGAGGCCGACCCTTCGATCCCGAGAGGACCGCTTCCCGATGTCCTGACACCATCGGGCCGCGCCATGCCTGAGGCTTCCTTCCAGGCGAGCGAGGGGGCGGGACAGGAGCGCATCGAGCAGACGCTGGGTGAAATCGGCGGCGCGGTGCGCACTGCCCTGTCCGTCGAGCCGCGCGATGGCCGGCTCTGTGTCTTCATGCCGCCCGTCGAGCGCATCGAGGATTATCTGGAACTGATCGCCGCTGCCGAAACGGCAGCAACCGATCTCGGATTGCCCGTCCATATCGAAGGTTATGCGCCGCCCCATGACGAGCGTATCAATGTCATCCGCGTCGCGCCCGATCCCGGTGTCATCGAAGTCAACATCCACCCCGCCGCGGGCTGGAAGGACTGTGTCGATATCACCACGGCCGTCTATGAAGAAGCGCGCCAGTCGCGTCTCGGCGCCGACAAGTTCATGATCGACGGCCGCCACACCGGCACCGGCGGCGGCAACCATGTGGTGGTTGGTGGGGCGAACCCCAATGACAGCCCTTTTCTGCGCCGTCCTGACCTTCTGAAGAGTCTCGTCCTGCACTGGCAGCGACATCCATCGCTCTCCTACCTCTTTTCCGGCCTGTTCATCGGCCCGACAAGTCAGGCGCCGCGCATCGACGAGGCGCGCCACGACAGCCTCTACGAGCTGGAAATCGCGATTGCGCAGGTGCCCGCCCCCGGCGAGGGCGTGCCGCCGCTGCCATGGCTGGTCGACCGCCTGTTCCGCAACCTGCTGACAGACGTGACCGGCAATACCCACCGCGCCGAAATCTGCATCGACAAACTGTTTTCGCCTGACGGGCCGACCGGTCGCCTCGGCCTTGTGGAGTTTCGCGGTTTCGAAATGCCGCCGAACGCACGCATGTCGCTTGCCCAACAATTGCTGATACGCGCCCTCATTGCCCGTTTCTGGAAAAATCCGGCCGCCGGCAAATTCGTGCGCTGGGGCACGGCGCTCGCCGATCGTTTCATGCTGCCGCATCATATCTGGGCGGATTTTCTGGATGTGCTCGCCGATCTCCGGGAAAACGGCTTCGACGTGAAACCGGAATGGTTCACCGCCCAGCAGGAATTCCGCTTCCCCTTCTTCGGCGAAGTGGAATATGAGGGCGCGAAACTTGAGTTGCGCCAGGCGCTGGAGCCCTGGCATGTGATGGGCGAACAGGGCGCCATTGGCGGCACCGTGCGTTTTGTCGACAGCTCCGTTGAGCGCCTGCAGGTGCGGCTGGAAACCTCCAATCCCACCCGCTACACCGTGGCGTGCAACGGCCGCGCCGTTCCACTGACGCAGACGGAAAACCGCAGCGTCGCGGTTGCCGGTGTCCGCTTCAAGGCATGGCAGCCCGCCTCCGGCCTGCATCCCGTTCTACCCGTCAATTCACCCTTGACCTTTGACATTTATGATACATGGTCGAGGCGATCGATCGGCGGATGCATCTACCATGTTGCTCATCCGGGCGGGCGCAATTACGAGACCTTTCCCGTCAACGGCAATGAGGCCGAGGCACGCCGCCTCGCCCGTTTCGAACCATGGGGACATACGGCAGGGCAATATCCGTTACAGGTGGAAACCGTGTCGCCAGAATTTCCGCTGACGCTTGATCTGCGTCGGCCTTACGGAGTGTAAATTGTCCAAAGCCCCGGCAACGGAACGCAAAACGGAAACGAGCGCGCAACCGCGCGGGCTTGAATATTCCCCCTTGCCGGGCGTCGCCGACGAAATGCTCGATACCAACGGCAAGGTGAGGCCGGTCTGGAAAACCCTGCTCGACGCCCTGTCGCGCATGTCGGAACGGGAGCTGCATGAGCGCTTCGCCCGCACCGACCGCTATCTGCGCGATGCCGGCGTGTTCTACCGCGATTACGGCAAGGGCAGCAGCGAAAGAAACTGGCCGATCTCCCATATTCCCGTGCTGATCGACGACAGGGAATGGACCGTCCTTTCCGAAGGTCTGAAACAGCGCGCTGACCTTCTGGAAGCCATGGTCGCCGATTTCTACGGCGAAAACCGGCTGGTGAAGGAAGGTTACGTGCCGCCGGCGCTGATCGCCTCCAATCCGGAATATCTGCGGCCCATGGTCGGCGTGAAACCGGCGAGCGGCCATTATCTGCATTTCTGCTCGTTTGAAATCGGCCGCGGGCCCGATGGAAACTGGTGGGTGCTGGCCGACCGGACGCAGGCGCCTTCCGGTGCGGGTTTCGCGCTCGAAAACCGGGTGGCGACCACCCGCGCACTGTCCGACATCTATGCGGAAACCCATGTGCATCGTCTGGCTTCGTTTTTCGGCGCTTTCCGCGATACGCTGCAGGCGCACCGCAAACATCCTGATGACCGGATCGCGGTGCTGACGCCCGGCCCCGCCAACGAGACCTATTTCGAACACGCCTATATCGCCCGTTATCTCGGCTTCATGCTACTGGAGGGCGAGGATCTGACCGTCGTCAACGGCCGTGTCATGGTCAGAACCGTCGCCGGGCTGAAACCGGTCGGTGTTCTCTGGCGGCGTCTGGACGCTTCCTATTCCGATCCGCTGGAACTCAACCAGCAATCCCATATCGGCACGCCGGGCATGGTGCAGGCGCTGCGCAATGAAGCGCTCACCATCGTCAACGCGCTTGGCAGCGGCATTCTCGAAACGCGAGCGCTGCTCGCGTTCATGCCGCGTATCTGCCGCCACATTCTCGGTGAAGAACTGAAGCTGCCCTCCATCGCCACATGGTGGTGCGGGCAGGAGGCCGAGCGCCGCCATGTTGCCGGCAATATTGAAGGTATGGTCATCGGCCCCGCCTATTCGCGGATGCCGTTCTTTGATGATAACGGCCAATCCGTCCTCGGCTCTTCGCTGCGTGAAACGGCGAAGGAATCGATCAGCGACTGGCTCGCCTCCGATGGTCACAAGCTGGTGGGTCAGGAAGTGGTGAAGCTTTCAACCACCCCCGCTTATATTGACAACAAGCTCGTGCCGCGCCCGATGAGCCTTCGTGTTTTTGCCGCCCGCACCCAGGACGGCTGGCAGATCATGCCGGGTGGCTTCGCACGGATTGGAAGCGGCGACGACGTTTCCGCAATCGCCATGCAATCGGGCGGCAGCGCGGCGGATGTCTGGATCGTCAGCGACAAGCCGGTGGAACGCACCACGCTTCTGCCGGCGGAAGAAAGCTTCACCCGAAACATGCCGGGAAGCCTGCCGAGCCGTGCGGCCGACAATCTCTTCTGGCTTGGCCGCTATATCGAGCGTTCGGAAGGCGCCCTGCGTATCCTGCGTGCCTGGCACGGCCGTTATGCCGAATCCGCTGATCCGCGCCAGCCGCTGCTCGCCCATGTGACGCGCTATCTCGAAGCGCTGGACGTGGAGATGAACGATGCCGTGCCGGAAAGCCTGCTGAACAACATCAACAGCGCGCTTTATTCCGCCAGCAATATCCGCGACCGCTTTTCGCCTGACGGATGGCTGGCGTTGAACGACCTTGCCAAGACCGCCCGCCGCTTCCACGCGAAGGTGGCCCCCGGCGATGACGCCACCCATGCCATGACGATCCTCTTGCGCAAGCTTGCGGGCTTTGCCGGTCTCGTGCACGAAAACATGTATCGCTTCACCGGCTGGCGTTTCCTGTCGATTGGCCGTTATCTCGAACGCGGCCTGCACATGACACGTCTTCTCGGCCATATGACCGGCCCGGACGCGCCTGACGGTTCCTATGACATGCTGCTCGAAATCGGCGACAGCGTCATGACCCATCGCCGCCGCTACAATGTCAGCACGGCCGGCCTGACCGTGACCGATCTTCTGGCGCTCGACCCGCTCAATCCTCGTTCGATCCTGTTCCAGCTGAACGAGATCCGCACCGAGGTGGAGCAGCTTCCGAACGCCTTCGTCAATGGCCAGATGTCGCCCTTCTACCGCGAGGCGATGCGCCTGCATTCCGGGCTGGCGGTCATGACGCCTGAAAACATGAACGGCGCGATCTATCGTCAGCTCGAAACCGATATGGAACATCTCTCCGATGTTCTTGCACGGACCTATCTTGGATAATCCTATGCTCTACGACCTTTCCCTGCATATGGGTTATACCTACGACACGCCGGCCCACGGCGCGCGCCACATCATCCGTGTCCTGCCGCTCTCCATTCCCGGCCGGCAGCGGCTTGTCGCCGGTTCCATCGATGTTTCACCGACGCCGGAAGAACGTGTCGCCTTCGATGATTTCTTTCATCAATCGGCCACCTCGGTGCATCTTCGCGCTCCGCATGAAAAGCTCGACATCCGCATGCAGGCCCGCGTGATGGTGGAGGCACAGGCGCTGACGGCGGATTTCTCTCCAGAGCTTTACCGCCTGCCGCAGGAGCTTGCCGATGTCTGGTCACTCGATTTCCAGTCGCCGCACCATTTCATTGGCGCAAGCCCGAGGATTGGAATGGACGCGGCGATATCCGCCTATGCGCGGGAATTGCTGAAACCCGGAATGACCATTCGCGAAATCGCGCTTTCTCTGTGCAAACGCATCCACAGGGATTTCACCTATGATGGCGAGGCGACGACCGTGGATACGACGCCATCGGAAGCTTTCAAGCTGAAGCGCGGCGTGTGTCAGGATTTCTCGCATATCATGATCATGGCGCTGCGCAGCCTCGGCATTCCCGCCGGATACGTCAGCGGCTTCCTGCGTACCATTCCCCCACCGGGCAAGGAACGGCTGGAAGGGGCCGATGCCATGCATGCCTGGGTTCGTATCTGGTGCGGCGAGGCAACCGGTTATCTGGAGCTTGATCCCACCAATGATATCGTCGCGGGAAGCGACCACATCGTCGTCGGTTATGGCCGGGATTATTCCGATGTCGCCCCGGTGATCGGTGTCTTGAAGAGCTATGGCAACCAGCAGATAAAACAGGCCGTCGACGTCATCCCCGTCCAATAATGACACGATGTGTATTATTGCGGCCATCGTGCGAAACAATTCTTGAAAATACTTTGAAACCTGCACCAAATTGAACGCTGCGTAAAATTGAACCGGTCACGTTAGCGGATTCTACATCGTTTGCGGGTTTCCTGCGCTCAATCGAATATTCTAATCGTTGAGCACCACTATGACCGCCTCCACACATCAAAAAAAGAAGTACCGTTTTCTTGCTGATACCAGCGGCAATTTCGGTATGATGACGGCCATATTGCTGCCAGTGTTGCTGGGTGTTGCCGGCGCTGGCATGGAGCTTGCGAACGTCATGCAGGCGAAAGCAGACATGCAGAATACGGCGGATTCTGCGGCTCTTGCAGCGGCCACCGAGGCCCGCCTGAAAAAAGGCGAACTGAGCGACGAACAGCTCAAGGAGATCGCCAAGGCCTTTATTGCAGCTCAGATGGAAAAGCCCCTGACCGAGCAGGAGAAAAAGGAGCTGGAGCAAAACTCTCCAACCAACATCACGACAACTGAAAATAAGCGCGGCAAGACATACACGGTCGAGACCACGATCAACCGCCGCATAAATCTCAATCCGATGCTTGGATTCCTTGGAGCAAGTACGCTCAACCTTTCGGTAACGGGCACTGCAAAAAGCACCGTCGACAAGGGCGCGCCGATCTCCATGTATCTTGCGCTCGACCGCTCGGGATCGATGTCTTTCAAGACAGATACCATCAATACCGCGAAAAAATCGTGCCCGAACTATACTTCAAGCAATTGGGGCAAGAGCGAAGCGCAGGTCACATCCAGTCCATGCTATGTCAACAAGGCCACGTCGCTCAAAACCGCCGTCGGGTTCCTCGTCGCAACATTGAACAAGGCTGACCCGACCTATACCGCTAGCGGCGGTTCCGAACTCGTTCGCACGGGCGCCTCGGTTTATACGCACGAGACCTATGCGGCCCAGTCCATCAGCTGGGGTACGAGCAGCGTGGTCAGCTACGTGGACAAGCAAATCCCGGAGTTTCCGACCGGCGGCACGGATGCCCGCAGCAGCCTGACTGCCGCCTATAATGCCCTTAAAAAATCTAACCCCGATGAAGCGAAAGCACATAAAACACAGGGTAACGAATCCTTCGAGCGCTATATCGTTCTCATGACCGATGGCGAAATGACGGGAAACAGCGCCTCTTGGAATTCCAGCATCGACCAGTCGGTACGCACCACCTGCGAGACCGCCAAGAAAGACGGAATCAAGATTTTCAGCGTCGCCTTCATGGCGCCGGACAAGGGCAAATCGCTGCTGCAATATTGCGCCTCCAGCGCCGATAATTATTACGCGCCCGAGAATATGGAGCAGATCGTGACCGCATTTGGTGAAATCGCCCGCAAGGCCGCAGGCAGCATAGCTACGCTCACCAACTGACAAGCGCACAAGGAAGCCCCGGGGGACGGCATTGCTTCGGGGCTGATGTCGCCAGACTGCATGGCTGGCAAGACACGCATGGCAGGTGACAGCGGCAGCGGCCCGTGGCATAGGAGGGCCGCTCCCATTCACAGGCCCTGTCATGATCCGCATCGAAAATATCAGCAAGTCGAACAGTCACCGCATTCTCTACATCGAGGCCTCCGCCGCGCTCAATCGCGGCGAGAAGATCGGCCTTGTCGGTCCGAACGGCGCTGGAAAGACCACGCTGTTCCGGATGATAACGGGTGAAGAGCAGCCCGATGAGGGCCAGGTCGTTGTCGAGAAGGGCATGACGGTCGGTTATTTCGATCAGGACGTCGGTGAAATGTCCGGCCGCTCTGCCGTTGCCGAAGTCATGGAAGGCGCAGGCCCGGTCAGTGAAGTGGCGGCGGAGCTTCGGGAACTGGAAGCAGCCATGTCCGATCCCGACCGGATGGACGAGATGGACGCCATCATCGAACGTTACGGTGAAGTGCAGGCGCGGTACGAAGAGCTGGACGGCTACGCGCTGGAAGGCCGTGCGCGTGAGGTGCTGGACGGGCTGAGCTTCAGCCAGGAGATGATGGACGGCGATGTTTCCAAGCTTTCCGGCGGCTGGAAGATGCGCGTGGCGCTTGCCCGCATTCTTCTCATGCGCCCGGATGTGATGCTGCTCGACGAACCCTCGAACCATCTCGATCTTGAAAGCCTGATCTGGCTCGAGGATTTCCTGAAGAATTATGACGGCGCGCTGCTGATGACCTCGCATGACCGCGAATTCATGAACCGCATCGTCACCAAGATCATCGAAATCGATGCCGGCAACCTCACCACCTATTCCGGTGATTACGGCTTTTACGAACAGCAGCGCGCGCAGAACGAAAAGCAGCAGCAGGCGCAGTTCGAACGCCAGCAGGCCATGCTCGCCAAGGAAATCAAGTTCATCGAACGCTTCAAGGCCCGCGCTTCGCACGCCTCGCAGGTGCAGAGCCGTGTGAAGAAACTCGAGAAGATCGACCGCGTCGAGCCGCCTAAACGACGTCAAACGGTTGCTTTCGAATTCGCGCCGGCGCCTCGCTCAGGCGAAGATGTCGTGGCGCTCAAGAAGGTGAATAAGGCCTATGGCAGCCGCACGATCTATGGTGAGCTGGACTTCATGGTGCGGCGCAAGGAACGCTGGTGCATCATGGGCGTCAACGGCGCTGGAAAATCAACGCTGCTGAAGCTGGTGACGGGCACGGCGGAACCGGATTCCGGCAATGTCACCCTCGGCGCCAGCGTCAAGCTTGGCTACTTCGCCCAGCACGCCATGGATGTGCTTGATGGCGACAGCACCATTCTTGAATGGCTGGAGGAGCGTTTTCCGAAGGCGGGTCAAGCGCCGTTGCGCGCCCTTGCCGGCTGTTTCGGCTTTTCCGGCGACGACGTGGAAAAACGCTGCCGTGTTCTTTCCGGCGGTGAAAAAGCCCGCCTCGTCATGGCAGCCATGCTGTTCGATCCGCCGAACTTCCTCGTGCTGGACGAGCCGACGAACCACCTTGATCTCGACACCAAAGAAATGCTGATCAAGGCCCTGTCGGGTTATGAAGGCACGATGCTGTTCGTTTCGCACGATCGCCATTTCCTGGCTGCGCTCTCGAACCGGGTGCTGGAACTGACGCCTGATGGTATTCACCAATATGGCGGCGGCTATACCGAATATGTCGAAAGCACGGGACAGGAAGCACCGGGTCTTCGCAGCTAAGCTGCCTGCCGGACGCACCCCGCCCTGTAACGGCAGCTTTCGTTTGGAGACTGGAGAAACAGATGCGGATCGTGGTCTACAGCGCCAAACCCTATGACAGGCAGTTCCTTGACGCCGCCGCGCGCCCTGGCATGCGGATGCAATATTGCGACGCACGCCTGTCTCTTGAGACGGTGGCGCTGGCGGAGGGAGCGGCGGCGATCTGCGCCTTCGTTAATGACGACCTCTCACGATCCGTACTCGAGAAACTGGCGGAAATGGGGGTTCGGCTCATCGCCCTGCGCTGCGCCGGTTTCAATCAGGTCGATCTCGCCATTGCCGAAAAGCTCGGCCTGACCATTGCGCGCGTGCCGGCCTATTCCCCCTATGCGGTCGCCGAACACACCATGGCGCTCATCCTGTCGCTCAACCGCAAGATCCACCGCGCCTATAACCGTGTCCGCGAAGGAAACTTCGCCCTCGATGGCCTGCTTGGCTTTGATCTTCACGGCAAGACCATCGGCATTGTCGGTACGGGCAAGATCGGGGCGATTTTCGCACGCATTGCGGCAGGCTTCGGCTGCCGTCTCGTCGGCCACGATCTCCGGCCCAATCCCGATTGCGAGGCGCTGGGCATGGCCTACGTCACGCGCGAGGAACTGTTCCAGACATCGGACATTGTGGCGCTGATGTGCCCGCTGACACCGGAGACCCGTCACCTCATTCGCAGGGAGACACTGCCGCGGCTGAAAAAGGGCGTGATGCTCGTCAATACCAGCCGCGGCGCCATCATCGACACGCAGGCAGCGATTGCCGGTCTGAAAGACGGCACGATCGGCAGCCTCGGCATCGATGTCTATGAAGAAGAAGCCGATCTCTTTTTCGAGGACCTTTCCAACGACGTGCTGCGCGATGACGTTTTCGCCCGATTGCTGACCTTCCCCAATGTCCTGGTGACCGGCCATCAGGGCTTCTTCACGCAGGAAGCCCTCACGAACATCGCGGACACCACGATCGGCAATATCGAGAGCTTTTTCAGAACCGGTAGAGCTTTGCATGCTGTTTCCACCGAGCAGTTTGCCGGCCCAGCCTAGTGTCTCCGGCCAGAGTCGGGAAGATTTTTAATGCCATCCTGCGCGACTTCGGCATGAAAGCGGGTAAAATTGGTATGATCATTGAGTTTTATTGAAATTCATCATACATATTTGACAGGCTCCACGCCTGCCTCGATTTTAATGCATGGTGACCGACGTGCCTGAACAGCAAAAACAGCGCAGCAAATCCTCCGGTTCTCTGGTCAGTAGAGTTAGCCTCAGTCTGAGAAACGCGATCGCCTCAGGGCAATACGGACCCGGTGACCGCTTGCCCAGCGAAATCGAGATGACGGAAACCCATGGTGTCAGCCGCACCGTCGTGCGCGAGGCGGTCACGGCGCTACGCTGCGACGGGTTGGTGGAGGTTCGCCAGGGGGCAGGCATTTTTGTGCTGAAGCGCGAAAAGGAAGCTTCACCCACGCCCGGTATCGACCGCGCCCGTCTCTCTTCCGATCTGGAAGTGCTGGAAATCAGGACGCCGCTCGAAATCGAAGCGGCGGGGCTCGCCGCCCTTCGCCGCTCGCCATCGCAGGAGGAGGCGATTTTCGACTGTCACGCCCGGCTTCTGCAATGTATCGAAGAGAACCGTTCCATTCGCGAAGCCGATCTCGCGCTGCATCTGGCCATTGCGGCCGCCACCAACAACCCGCTTTTCACGCAGTTCCTCGAACTGCACGGCCAGGCCGTTATTCCACAATCGCGCGTGGTTTCCGAAACCGGCGAGAGCGACCAGACAGCTTACCGGCGATTGATCCACAAGGAACATGAAGCCATCGTCATCGCCATATCGGACCGAAACGAGCAGGTCGCGAAACTGGCGATGCAGGCGCATCTGCGCGGCAGCCAGCACCGCTACCGCGACATGATGCGCGACCTGCGCGGCATCGCGCACAGCTAAGGGATTTCGAGTAGAACTGGGTCCTAGCTTTATGCTCTGAAGGGCGCGGTCAGGAACTACGGCGCTTCCCGCAAATCCGCACCCCAGACCTCGATCTGCGTCAGTGCGGGAAAGGGCGAAGGATCATCCGCTTTCTTGAGATCATGTAGGCGGATCCACTCCACCCGGCGCGGGGCGACTGGAAAACTCTGTGCGACCCCGGTTTTTTGCAGGGAAAAGCTCGCGCTTTCACCATCGGAAAAAGTGACGCTCGCTTTCTCCCACCAGGCATCATGGGGGAAATCCGCTCTCAGATAAAAGGTCAGCTGGTCGATGAGGACCGCACGACCGAATACCAGCGTCAACGAGGCTTCAGGATCGCGGTTGATGCCCCAGCTGGTATAGGGCCAGAAACCATGACCGGCGCTCGCCTTTTCGCCATCAATGACGTTGCGAGCCGCAAAGGCCGGCTCCCCACGCGTTTCGGTGCTCGCATAGACATGCGGAAACAGCGAGGTGTTTTCATGATCGTCAAACGGGTTCAGGGCCAGATTCCTTCGAACTC
The DNA here is from genome assembly GCF_900188475.1 of Agrobacterium sp. 719_389. NCBI lineage: Bacteria > Pseudomonadati > Pseudomonadota > Alphaproteobacteria > Hyphomicrobiales > Rhizobiaceae > Agrobacterium > Agrobacterium sp. 719_389. Next base: position 117,854 of record NZ_FYEM01000013.1, on the reverse strand, counting down.
CAATCTCGCCGGCAAGTGTGCGGCGGGCAGCAATCCGGTGAAGGTTACCGCTGAAGGCCTGCGGCGGATAGGATTTGCGTTTCGCCGCGGACGGAACGGGCAGGATGAATTCGTTTCCGTGCAAGAAAACCAGCGTCGGCGGCATGCCGGCATCGAGCGCGAGCCAGATGTGACCGGGCTGCGAAACCGCGACAACAAGCCTGTCGCCCTCGCAATATTCCGCGCGATAGACAAGCAAAGCTTCGTCCTCCGCCCCGGCCTCCGCCAGAACATCGCCCACCGCATTGACGACCTTGAGTGTAAGCTTCATCGGCACTTCCTTAACTGATCGTCACGCACAGACGTTTGGCTTTGATTGGGATGAGGATGCGATAGATCACCGGCGGCCAGGACTGGCGAAGGCGGGCATCGTTGACTGTGATGGCCTTGATGGCGGGTTCTCCTGCGCCTTCGCAGGCGATCTCTCCAAGCCCCGCAAAGATCAGGCCACCCGGCGTGACGGCAGGCTTTTCCGCAACCATCAGCGACAGAACCGCCTCCCGGCCGCCCTGATAGTCGTCAACGACCTCCACATGACTGCCACGCAGCAGTCGGACGCGGCGACGATAGTGTTCAACACCTGCCAAGGCAGGATAGGCTCCGGCTATATCGAAGGAGACTTCCGCCTGCTCTTCAGAGAATTCGGTCACAAAATCTCTTGCAGCAAACTCTGCCCCGGCGACCTGCATAACGCCGGCGAAGGTCGGCAGATTGTGAAACGCCGACTGCATCGTCCAGATGTCATAGCGCTGCGGAGAGAAGGTTTTTGCGGTGTAGGTTTCCACCCCGACATCGATGATAAACGGCCGGCCGTTCTTATAAAGCGTGAAGCTGCCGACATCGTTGTGGTTATGGCTCTCGCCATTATGGCCCGCCTTCACGGCGAGATCGAAAACCCCGTCCCGGGCAATCGCCAGACCGATGCCGGGGTAGGCGATGTCGGTCGTCGCAGGTTCTGCAGGCAAAAGCGCTGACAATTGCGGAATGGAGAGAACCGCCTGGACCCGATACCAGAGGTTCCACTCCTTGTGCATAAGCCGGTCCGACGAGCGGTTCCAGCAGGCGGCAGCAAAAACCTGGAGTGACGGCGAAGAAACGGCCTTGCCGAAAAGATATTCCCGCACGCCGGACGTCTCGATCTTCGCCGGCGCATCGGCGAAGTTGAAAAACCTATCTCCCGCCACATGCATGTTGGCGATGAATTCGGCCATGTTGCGAAGCTTCGGCGCATGAAAAAGCGGCTCCATGGAGCCGGGCGCGCAGGCGTCGATAATGCTCATCGCCCCGAACATACATAGTGCTGCATGGCCATAATAAAGAACGCCCTCCTCGCAGGCGCCGTCTTCCGCGTAATCCTTCTGAAACGCATCGAGACTCTTGAGCGCCTTTTCGATGACCGAACGTCTCGTCGGCTGGTCAGTGGGAGATAGCATGGTCGAGAGAAGAACATTCTGGGTGATCCAGGCCGTCCAGTTGTTCATTCGCTCGTCGCCATTCCCCATCCACCAGAAATGCCGGGCTAGATAGGGTTTTGTTATACGCTGATCGATCGCGGCGCGGACCCGCGAAACGAGATTTGTATTTGCCCGCTCCAGCTCCGGTGCGAGCAAATGCAGGCACACGGCGAGGTTGGCGCCCGTTTCAGCAGCAAACAGGTCTATCACCGGATTTTGCGGATCGGGCAGAGGATCTCGTGGGCCGCCGCGAATATGGGAGTTATGGGCGGGCAATTGCCAGCCGCTCTCTTCGCATATCAGCCAGAGACCATCGATGATGGCATCGAGAAAACGGCCCTGCCCTTCGGCGCATTCCCCCAGAACCAGCGCATTCAGCTTCAGTCGCCGGGAAAAATAAAGCGCCTCGAAACGATCGCGATTGCCAGTACGGCTATATTCCCGGTAATCGCCCGCCAGAATGACCGACCACGGCTCGCCAAGCGCCTTTTCCGCCGCCTCGACGAGGCTGCGGCAAACCGTATCCGGCGCTGAAGACCGTATTTTTTCCACCGTCAGTTCCACACCGAAATCGGCGAGCCCTTCGGGCAGGAGCCGCATCATTTCGACAAACACGCCCTCAAACCTCCCGCGCGTTCCGCAATCCGATATGCGGCTCCTATCATACGTATTTCTAGAAAACCAGAAAATTTGTCTGACTTTATGCAAAGTTGTTTGACCAATATTGATATTGTGTTATCCAGAGCGCGGGAGGCGGCAGGGTGAAGACCACGGCCGCAATGGAAAATGCAGCAGCCAAGACCGATGACGCGGTGAAACGGCAGCAATGGGAGGTAGGCTGTGGCAATCGCAACCACGACCATGTCCGACAAGCAGGCGGTTCCTTATCGCAGGAAAAAAGTCCGGATCGTCTCCAAGCGGCGGCGCGGAATAGAAAATGCGCTCGTCGCCTATTCCTTCATCGCACCCAATTTTCTCGGCTTTGCGATTTTCACGCTCGGACCGATCCTCTTCGCCTTTGCGCTGGCCTTCATGCACTGGGACGGCTCCAATGCGATGCGTTTTGCCGGTCTCGATAACTTCTGGCGGCTTTTCGAAGACAGGGCCTTCATCGCGGCCTTCTGGAACACGGTCATCTACACCGTTGCATCAGTGCCGGCGACACTCGCCTGCGCGCTGGGGCTTGCTATCCTGCTCAACCAGAAAATCTTCGGCCGCAATTTCTTTCGCACCGCGATGTTCTTTCCCTATGTCGCATCGCTGGTTGCGGTGGCTGTCGTCTGGAACATGATTTTCAATCCGGAAATGGGTCCGGTCAACATGCTGCTTTATACGCTCGGCCTTGATCCCGCCGATATGCCGGGATGGGCGGCGGACCGGCACTGGGCCATGGTCACGGTCATTCTCTTCGGCGTGTGGAAGAGCATGGGCTATTACATGGTCATCTATCTCGCCGGGCTGCAGGGCATCAATTCGGAGCTTTACGAAGCCGCAGGGCTGGATGGCGCCAATGCCTGGCAGAAATTCATCCACGTCACCCTGCCGCAGCTTGCGCCGACGACCTTTTTCGTCACCGTGATGCTGACGATCCAGTCCTTCAAGGTTTTCGATCAGGTCTACATGATCACGCAGGGCGGCCCCGGCACCTCGACGCTCGTTCTCGTCTACCACATCTACAATGAGGCGTTCATTTCCTGGGATCTCGGCTATTCCAGCATGATCGCGCTCGTCCTGTTCTTCCTCGTTCTTGCTGTCACCATCGTCCAGTTCAAACGGCAGCGGGAGGATTGATCCATGCGCATCATGGGCCGGAAAATCCCCGCCGCCACGATCGGCATCTATCTGACGGTCATCGTCGTCACCATCGTCATGCTTTTGCCCTTCGCATGGATGCTGTCGGCCTCGCTGAAGCTCAGCCGCGATGTCTTCGCGTTCCCGATCGAATGGATACCCTCTCAGCCGCGCTGGGAGAACTACGTTGAAATCTGGACGAAAATCCCGCTGGCGCTCTTCATCTACAATACGTCGAAGCTGACGATCATCGTCACGGTGCTGCAATTGCTGACATCGAGCTTTGCGGCCTATGCCTTCGCAAAGCTGCATTTTCCCTACAAGAATACGCTGTTTCTCGGTTATATCGCCACCATCGCCATGCCCTGGCAGGTCTATATGGTGCCGCAATTCCTGCTCATGCGCGAATTCGGCCTCAACAATACCCATCTCGCTTTGATTTTCCTGCAGGCCTTCACCGCCTTCGGCGTTTTCCTGATGCGGCAGTTCTACATGTCTATCCCGAACGAACTCTGCGAAGCGGCCCGCATCGACGGCATGAACGAGTACCAGATCTGGGCAAAGATCATGCTGCCGCTCTCCAAACCGGCGCTTTCCACATTGACGATCTTCACCTTCGTCACGACCTGGAACGACTTTCTCGGGCCGATGATCTATCTCACCAAGACCGAGCTGAAGACCATCCAGATCGGTCTTCGCATGTTCATTTCGCAATATTCGGCCGAATACGGGTTGATCATGGCCGCCTCGGTCGTGGCGCTCATCCCGGTTCTCGTCGTTTTCCTGGCATTGCAGCGCTTCTTCGTCGAAGGCGTCGCCTCCACTGGCCTCAAGGGTTGATTTCATGCTCGATTTGACCACGTCCCTTCCACCCCCGATCACCGCATCGGAAATCGACGCAGCGCTGACGGCCGCCGTCGCGCAGGTCAGGCGCAATCTGCCTGAGTTCACCTATGCCGCGCAGAACCATTCGAGCGTGAAGAATTTTTACCCCGCAGTGGCGAACGACCAGTGGACCGCCGGTTTCTGGCCCGGCCAGATATGGCTCGCCTTTGAACATACCGGCGACAGGACCTTTCAGCATGCGGCGCAAATACAGGTGCAGAGCTTCCTGCACCGTATCGAAAACCGCATCGAGACCGACCATCACGATATGGGTTTTCTCTATTCGCCCTCCTGCATCGCAGCGTGGAAACTGGTGGGAGACGAGGATGGAAGGCGCGCGGCGCTGATGGCGGCAGACCAGCTGATGGAGCGGTTCCAGCCGGTCGGGCAATTCATCCAGGCCTGGGGCCGCAGGGACAACCCCAATGAATATCGCTATATCATCGACTGTCTTTTGAACCTGCCGCTGCTTTATTGGGCAAGCCGCGAAACGGGCCGTGAAGATTACCGCACCGTCGCACTCGCCCATGCCCGCACCACACTTGCCCATTCCGTCCGGCCTGACGATTCCACTTATCATACATTTTACATGGACCCGGAGACCGGCGCGCCGGTGCGCGGTGTGACCAAGCAGGGTTACAGCGATGAGAGCTACTGGGCCCGTGGACAGGCCTGGGGCATAGCCGGCATGGCCATCTCCTATCGCTATGAGCGGCTGCCTGCCTATCGTGACACTTTCGAGCGGCTTCTAGGCTTCTATCTCAAACGCCTGCCCGACGATCTCGTGCCCTATTGGGACCTGATCTTTGCCGATGGCGACGGCGAACCGCGCGACAGTTCGGCAGCGGCTATTCTCGCCTGCGGCCTGTTGGAGATGGCGGAACTGGAAACGCCGGAAAAGGCGGAGGAATATCGCGATCTGGCGAGGCGCATGGTGAAAAGCCTGGCCGATATCTATTCAGTTCGCGATCCCGCGATCTCCAACGGGCAGCTTCTGCACGGCACCTATTCCAAGAAGACGCCCCATAATACCTGCCGGGGCGAAGGCGTCGATGAGTGCGTCTCCTGGGGCGATTATTATTATCTGGAAGCGCTGATCCGGCTTTCGCGCAACTGGTCTTCCTATTGGTGAGCGCGAGGAACAGATGGCAAGCATTTCACTGAAAAAACTCAACAAGACCTTTGGTGCGCTCAAGGTCGTTCACGATATCGATCTGGATATTGCCGACAAGGAATTCATCATTCTGGTCGGCCCTTCCGGATGCGGCAAATCCACGACGCTCAGGATGATTGCCGGGCTGGAGGAAATCTCCGGTGGCGAATTGCGCATCGGCGAAGACGTGATGAATGACGTGCCCTCCAAGGACCGCGACATCGCCATGGTGTTCCAGAATTATGCGCTTTATCCGCATATGACCGTCTACAAGAACATGGCCTTCGGTCTGGAACTCAGAAAGGCCCCGCGCGACCTCATCGACACCAAGGTACAGGAAGCCGCGAAAATTCTCGACATCACCCATCTGCTGAACCGCAAGCCGAAGGCGCTGTCCGGCGGCCAGCGACAGCGTGTTGCACTCGGCCGCGCCATGGTGCGCAATCCGGAAGTCTTCCTGCTCGATGAGCCGCTTTCCAATCTGGACGCCAAGCTGCGCGGCACCATGCGGTCGGAAATCTCCAAGCTGCACAAGCGGCTCGACGCCACCTTCATTTACGTGACCCATGATCAGGTAGAAGCCATGACCATGGCGGATCGCATCGTGGTGATGAAGGACGGCCATATCCAGCAGGTGGATACGCCGCAAAACCTCTACGACCGGCCGATCAACATGTTCGTCGCGGGTTTCATCGGCGCGCCGCAGATGAACATGCTTCCCGTGACGCTGCGCCGTGACGGCGACCGTTTCACCGCCCTGTTCGACGGCACTCCCCTGCCGCTGCCAGCCGATATCGACACCGGACGTCTGCGACCTTACGAGGGAAAGGACATCATTCTCGGCATCCGACCGGAGAATTTCCACGAATTCGCCCCCGCGGATATCGATGCCGGCAATGTTTCTCCCTTCGCGGCCGCCGTGGAACTGGCGGAGCCAATGGGATCGGAAGTGCATCTCAATCTCGTCTCCGGCGGCAGAAACCTCATTGCGCGCGTCTCACCGCGCTTCAGGGCCAAGATCGGCGATCCTGTCGAACTGGTGGCCGATCTGACGAATGCGCAGCTTTTCGATCCTGTGACCGAACGATCGATCCTTTACTGACGCGGCCGGGAGAAACGCGATGCAATGGCTGGAAGGGTTATGGACGAAGGAAGGAGCCGGGATCGACAAGAACGCCCCGCCGCTGACCGGCCTTGCGCTCTTCCTGGATATCCTCAAACGCGAATGGTGGGAGATGGTGAAGCTCAATCTCCTGTTCCTCATCGCCAGTCTGCCGGTGGTGACGATGCCGGCGGCGATGTTCGCCATGGCCCGCATCTGTGTTTCCTTTGCGGACGACAAAAATACCTATCTGCTGCGCGACTTTCTCGAAGCCCTGCCAAAATTCGCCCTGCGCGGCACCGCGCTTGTTGTCTTGAGCGCATTGCTGGTGAGCGCCGGTACTTATGCGACTGTCAGCTATGCCGGGGCCGCGCGGCTTCAGCTCGCTTACAGCCTGCCTTTTGCGATCAGCCTTGCGGTAACGCTATTCCTCATCCTCCTCAGCGCCTATGCCAGCGTTGTTCTGGCCAAGCGGGACCTGCCGCTTTCGGAAACCCTGCGGCAGGCGGCGTTTCTGGCGCTTACCAGGCCATTGCCGATGCTTGCGGCGCTCGGCTTCGTCGCAGCGCTCTGGATAGCGCATATCCTCTTTTATCCGGTGTCGGTGTTCATGCCGGCCACCATCAATTTTTCGCTCGGCATGTTCGCCCTGTGTTTCGCGGCGAGAAACGCCGCCGCGAAAACGCGCGTGCGGATGCCCGAACCGGCGGGGAGCGGCGCTTAAGGCAGACCAGAATCAAAACGACATCAGTCAGGGAAGGAGAAACGGGCTATGGAGTTTAAGACAACCAGACGTGCATTCGCTCTCGCAACCGCCGGTCTCGGCATTGCGATCAGCATGGGAGGAACCGCGCTTGCTGCGGGTGATGCACCCGTCACGCTTAAATGGGCGTTGTGGGATCTGGACAAGGGCGCTTATTTCAAGCCATTGATGGAGGCCTACAAGCAGAAGCATCCGAATGTGACGTTCGAGGTGGTGGACCTCGGCTCGCAGGACTATACGCAGATGATATCCACGCAGCTGACCGGCGGCTCCAAGGATATCGACGTCGTCACCATCAAGGATGTGCCCGGATACGCCAATCTGGTGCGCGCCGGCAACATCACCGATCTCAGCGGCTTCATCGAGGACCAGAAGATCGAGACGGCCCCCTATGGCGGCCTGATCGAGGAACTGACCATCGACGGCAAGATTTATGCTTTGCCATTCCGCTCGGATTTCTGGGTGGTCTATTACAACAAGGATATTTTCGACAAGGCGGGCGTGCCTTACCCCACCAATGACATGAGCTGGGCGCAATTCGATGAAATCGCCGGCAAGCTGAAGGGTGGCATGGGCGCCAACCGCACCTATGGCGCGCTGCTGCACACCTGGCGTTCGACGGTGCAACTGCCCGGCATTCAGGATGGCAAGCACACGCTGGTGGACGGCAATTATGAATTCCTGAAACCCTGGTATGAGCGGGCGCTTGCCCTGCAGAAGAGCGGCGCGATACCGTCCTATGCCTCGCTGAAAACATCCAACACCCACTATTCCGCCCTGTTCTTCAACGGAACGATCGGGATGTTGCCCATGGGCACATGGTTCGTCGGAACCCAGATCGCCAAGGTAAAATCCGGCGAATCGAAAAGCGCCAACTGGGGCATCGTGAAATTTCCCCACCCGGATGGCGTGGCGGCAGGCGCAACGGCCGCGCAGATTGCGGGATTGTCGGTCAATGCCAATTCCGGCCACAGGGAAGCGGCGCTGGACTTCATCCACTTCGTCACCGGGCCTGAGGGTGCGGCGATCATCGCCTCTACCGGCACCTTCCCCGCGCTCAGAACCGATGATGTGGCTGAGAAAATCGCGGCGCTGCCGGGCTTCCCGCAGGATCAGAACAGCAAGGACGCGCTGCAGGCGGGCAAGGCCTATCTGGAAATGGCGGTCAACCCGAATGCGGCCAAGATCGAGGTCGTTCTGAACCGCGTGCACGACGCGCTGATGACCGACAATATCTCCATCGATGACGGCATCAAGGACATGAATGACGGTGTCAAAGCCATCAAATAATTATCGCGGGGCCGCGGGCGATTAGCCTGCGGCCCTTTCCCTTGATCATGAATTCCGGACATTCGTAACCGTGCCTCACGAGACCGCCAAAGCCAATCCGCTCTTTCACAATCCGCTGCTCAGCAGGGACGATCTCGCAAAGGCGGTGATCGATCTCTTTAATCCGCTGCTTGGCTGTTTTTCACCCGGCGGCGCGCGTGTCCGGCTCGGTGCAACGGGGGCAATTTTCGATTTTCCTGCGGCGGAACTGGAGGGTTTTGCCCGGCCACTGTGGGGCATCGTCCCGCTTGCCGCCGGTGGTTACGATTTTCCGCACTGGGATCTCTACAGGCGTGGACTGGCCAATGGTGCCAACCCGGCTCACCCCGAATATTGGGGCGACACCGCCGACCGTCATCAGCGACTGGTCGAACTGGCGGCCATAGGATTTGCGCTCGCCATGGTTCCCGAACATATCTGGGAGCCGCTCGCCGAAACGGACAAACAGACTGTCGCCGCCTATCTTCTGGCCGCCCGCGAGCGGGAATTCGTCGACAATAACTGGAAATTCTTCCGCGTCCTGATCGATCTCGGGCTGGAGCGGGTGGGTGTGGAATTCGACCGGACCAAAACCCAGGCCTATCTCGATGAGCTCGAGGCTTTCGATATCGGCAATGGCTGGTATCGAGACGGGCCGGTGCGCCGGGTCGATCACTATATTCCCTTCGCCATGCATTTTTACGGTCTGATCTATACGGCGCTGGCGAAAGGGGACGGGGCACGAAAAGCGCGGTTCCTCGAACGCTCGCGCATTTTCGCTCGCGACATGCGCCACTGGTTCGGGCCGGACGGAGCCTCGCTCGCCTTCGGGCGAAGCCAGACCTACCGGTTTGCGACAGGCGGCTTCTGGGGGGCTCTCGCCTTCTCTGGTCTCAAGGCCCTGCCGTGGCCGGAAATCAAGGGCTATTACATGCGCCATATTCGCTGGTGGTCGAAGCGGCCTATCGCCGATCGCGATGGCGCCCTGTCAGTTGGATACGCCTATCCGAACCTTCTGATGAGCGAGAGCTATAATTCTCCCTGTTCGCCCTATTGGGCGCTCAAATTTTTCCTGCCGCTGGCGCTGCCCGCCGATCACCCCTTCTGGGCTGCGGAAGAGGCCGAACCGCAGGAGTTTGCCGAACCGGTTCCCCTAGCGGAGCCCGGCATGGTGGCCTTTCATACGCCGGGCAATATCGTGGTCCTGTCCTCCGGGCAACAGCACGAGAGGATGCGCGGCGCGCAGGAAAAATACTCGAAATTCGTCTATTCCACCCGTTATGCCTTCAATATCGAAGCGGATGACCGGCATTTTGCCGCCGCGAGTTTCGACGGCATGCTCGGCCTTTCCGACGATGGGGTGCACTTTCGCACCCGCGAGACGATGGAAGAGGCGTTGATTGCCAAAGACTGCCTCTATTCCCGCTGGCGGCCATGGGCGGATGTCGAGATCGAGACCTGGCTCGTGCCACAAAACCCCTGGCACATAAGGCTGCACCGCATCCGCACCCCGCGCCCCTTGCAAACATCGGAAGGCGGATTTGCCATAGAGCGGGCCGATTTCAATCGCGACCGCACGGAGGCGGGTGAAGGTCGCGCTGTCTGTTACGGACAGACTGACACCAGCCTCATCGCCGATCTTTCGGCTGGCATTCGGCGCGAAGGCCTATGCCATCAGGCAATCGCCAATACCAACCTTATCCACGCCAGAACCCTTGTTCCGCAATTGCGCGCCACCGTCGCCTCCGGCGAAACGCTGCTGGTGACGGCGGCCATGGCACTGCCGGTCAGTAAAGAGGCAGAGGCCGCATTGGCTACCCTTCCCGTTATTCCTGATCTCGCCGGGCTGGAAAAGATATTCAAGCGGGAGGGACGGCGTGTTCCCGCCCATGCTCTCGATGAAAACCGCGCAGGCTGATGGCGATGACCGACGACTCACCGGGTGTTTTCCAAAGGTCGGATCGGCTAAATATCCTGACCTGGGAGCGGAGACAGGAGGATATCGATAGCCCCGACCATCAGGCACGGCTGCGCGGCCTTGAGCGCTCTGCCAACGCCGTTTTCGGGCAGGGCGTTTACATTGCCGACAAGGCCGGAGTGCATACGGACAGGCTATTGATGGGTGCGCAGTCGTGGGTCGCAGGTTATGCGATCGTGCGCGGCAATATCGAACTGGGTGAAAATGTCTCGATCAATCCCTATGCCTGTCTTTCCGGCAAGGTGACGATCGGCAACGGCGTGCGCATCGCCTCACATGTCAGCATCGTCGGCTTCAACCATGGTTTCGACGACATTGAAACTCCGATCTATCGCCAACCGCTGACCTCGCTCGGAATAGAGATCGGTGACGACGTCTGGATCGGCGCCAATGCGGTTGTGCTTGATGGCGTGAAGATAGGACGCGGCGCTGTTATCGCCGCAGGCGCGGTGGTGGCGAAGGACATTCCCGCCATGGCCATTGCGGGCGGCGTTCCCGCCCGGGTTCTGCGATACCGAGGAGGAAAAGCGGCCGCACCGAAGCTGACGGAACCCGATCACCTGCTGCAAAAACTCGGCCAGGAGATTGCCGGCGACTGGCTTGCCGCCATCCGCTCCTATGGCGCGGATGGCGTCTATCGTTCCACCGATGCATCCGGACATGAGGTCGAAAGCGTCAGGCATCTGTGCGATGCCATAGAGATCGCGGCGGCCTTCGGACAGGAAGGCATCGCTTTCGATGCCGGAAAAACCGTGGCCAGCCTTCAGGCCCTGCAGGATCAGGAAACCGGACTGTTTTTCGCCGGTGACCGCCGCCCCTTAACGCCGCCCGAGAAGGACCCTGCCGTCCTCTACAATATTCTGGCGGTCGGATATGCGCTTGAATGTTTCGGCGCCGCGCCGAAACAGCCGGTCGCTTTCGTGGAGCATCTTCGCGCCGACGAACTCATCTTACTGCTCGAAGAATTGCCGTGGCAAAGCCGGGCATGGCATTGCGGCGCCACGATAGACGCCATCGCCACCGCGCTTTATTTCAACAGGCGCTATTTCACATCCGGCGACAATCTCACCGTTCTCTTCGGCTGGCTGGCGATGAACGCCGATAAAACCACCGGCCTTTGGGGGGAGCCGACGTCCACGCAGGGCTTACTGCAACCGGTCAACGGCTTTTACAGGCTTACCCGCGGCTCCCATGCCCAGTTCGGCCTGCCCGTTCCTTATCCGGAAGCAGCAATAGACTCCGTCATCGACAACTATCGGGCCTATGGCGGTTTTCACGGCGAGAATTTTAATGCCTGCAACCTGCTCGATACGATCCATCCACTTCTTCTGTGCCTGCAACAGACGGATCACCGGCAGGACGAAGCAAAGGAGATCGCCCGCGAAATTCTGAGCCGAAATGAGGGGCGCTGGCAAAGAACCAAGGGCTTTGCCTTCGCAGAGGGGCACCCGGCCGGGCTGCAGGGCACGGAAATGTGGATGTCGGTTCTCTGGCTTTCCGCGAGGCTTCTTAATGCGGAACAGCTCCTGCCGTTTCGACCTCGCGGCATCCATCGCTTTGAGCCTGCGGAAATCGTCCACAGCATGATTGCCCGCCCCAAATCTCCGGTATAGGTTTCCGACACTCTTTTGAAAGCCTTCAAACCGGACCGGTCGGGTAACAGATGCAACTCAAAGACTGCTATAATTTCCACGATTTTCGCCGCATGGCCAAACAGCGTCTTCCCGGACCGATCTTCAATTACATAGACGGTGCTGCCGATGACGAAGTGACGTATCGGCGAAACACGGCCGCCTTCGAGAAATGCGATCTCGTTCCCGATGTGCTGCGGGGTGTGGCCGATGTGGATATGTCGGTCACCGTCATGGGGCAGAAGCTGTCCATGCCGGTCTATTGTTCCCCGACGGCGCTGCAACGCCTCTTCCATCATCAAGGGGAACGGGCTGTTGCGGCCGCGGCGGGGAAATACGGCACGATGTTCGGCGTTTCTTCGCTCGGCACCACGAGCCTGGAAGAAGCGCGCCGGATCAGCGGCGGCCCGCAGGTCTATCAGTTCTATTTCCACAAGGACCGCGGCCTCAATCGCGATATGATGGCGCGCGCCAAGAGCGCCGGTGTCGAGACGATGATGCTGACGGTGGACAGCATCACCGGCGGCAACCGTGAGCGCGACAAACGCACCGGCTTTGCCATTCCGTTCAAGCTCAATCTTTCCGGTATCGCGCAATTCGCCATCAAACCGGCCTGGGGCATCAATTACCTGACGCATGAGCGCTTCAGCCTGCCGCAGCTCGACGACCACATTAAAATGGACGGCGGCGCTCTTTCCATCAGCCGCTACTTCACCGACATGCTCGACCCTTCGATGAACTGGGACGATGTGGCGCAGATGGTGCGCGAATGGGGCGGGCCGTTCTGCCTTAAAGGCATCATGTCGGTGGATGACGCCAGACGCGCCGTGGAAATCGGCTGCAGCGGCATTGTGCTTTCCAATCACGGCGGGCGCCAGCTCGATGGCTCCCGCAGCGCCTTCGATCAACTGGCCGAGATCGTCGATGCGGTCGGCGACCGGATCGACGTGATGATGGATGGCGGCGTGCAGCGCGGCACCCATGTTCTGAAAGCACTGTCTCTCGGCGCGAAAGCCGTGGGGCTCGGCCGCTATTACCTTTTCCCCCTTGCCGCCGCCGGGCAACCGGGCGTGGAACGGGCGCTTGAGCTGATGCGTATCGAAATCGAGCGCGGCATGAAGCTGATGGGCTGCACCTCCGTCGATCAGCTTACACGCCGAAACCTTCGGTTCCGTTGAGCAGGCAGGACGGTTACAGAAGGACTTGCGCGGAGCGCGGTCACAATCGACCACTGAAACCGCATGCCATTTCAGCCGCGTTTCGTCGCTGCTCCTGAAGCGCCATGCCGATATTCCAGACGAGCGCCAGGCACACAAGTCCACAAAAACAGGCTGAAATCAGCGACCGATGGCGTTTGGCTCCGGAGAGAAACATCCAGCCGATAATTGCATAGACCGCAAGCGCCGGCACGGTGGCAATCAGAACGGATATGGGGCCATCGCAATCGACAGCCTTCATGCCGATGGCGCGATATTCGTTCGGAGTCGCCACCAGGCCGAGGACGGCCACGGGAAACATGGCGGCTAAAACCGCATAACGGAAAAATCGGGGCGTGTCGGGCATGCCTGCTCCATAGCCGGATAATCAACTGCCGCGAACGCGGCCGGGAAATTCCACCGTACGGTCTCAGCGACCATCCATCTTGCCGATGATATCGGTTTAGCCACCATTGTCGGCGACCGGGAGAGCAGATTGCCCGCTTTTGCTGAGAAAGCCAGCCTTTTACGTTGGCAGCAATCTTGGCAAGCGAAGCAGAATGTGATTATGGTTGCATGATGCAACCATAATGGATCAACCGTGTCCCAGCAACCTGTCCCCGTAAGCGATATCCGCTCCACCTCGCGCCGGCTCGTCCGCGAACTCGGCTTCATGGGCGGAGATTTTGCCGGCACCGATCTGCCGCCCTCCGCCGTGCATGCACTGATCGAGATCGAGACATGCCCCAACATCACGGCGCGGGATCTGGGAAAGCTGCTGCGGCTTGAAAAATCGAGTGTCAGCCGCATGCTGCGCAAGCTCGTGCTTTCCGGCGATGTTCGCGAAGAAACGGATGAGGAGGATAGCCGTATCAAGCGGTTGCGTCTGACGGGGAAAGGGCAGGAGAAGGTGGGCGCCATTCACGGCTTTGCGAACCGGCAGGTCTCTGACGCCCTGACGCAGCTTACGTCGGCGGATGCCCACACGATCCTCCAAGGGCTCCGTCTTTACGCCGATGCGCTGGGAGACCGGACCGATACCGTTGCTCCCTCCATAGAGATCCAGGAGGGGTACAGGCCGGGTATCATTGCCCGTATCACGCAGATGCATGCGCTTTATTACGCCCGGACATCCGGTTTCGGCCAGCGTTTCGAATCCGTCGTGGCCGAAGGCCTCGCGGCTTTCTGCAACCGGCTCGAAAGCCCGAAGAATGCGATCTGGGTCGCAATGCGTGGACAGGAGGTCATCGGCTCCGTCGCTATCGATGGTGAAGATCTCGGAGCGGATATTGCGCATCTGCGCTGGTTCATCGTTGATGACGGCGTACGCGGTGGCGGTGTGGGACGCAGGCTGCTGGAGACTGCGTTGGCCTTCGTTGATGAAAGAGGGTTTGCCGAGACCCACCTCTGGACATTCAACGGCCTTTTGGCCGCGCGACACCTTTACGAAGCCCATGGTTTCGCATGTGTCGAGGAACATCCGGGCAGCCAATGGGGAAGCGAGGTGCTGGAACAGCGCTTTGTCCGGCCACAGCCCGAATGATCTTTCAACCGCGCGTAAACGGCCGCAATCGAAATCTTCCTGCGGCCGTTTCGAAATCAGGGAACGGCGCCCGTTAAAAGGCGAGCTGAACCTTCATCGACCTGCTTCTGTCACCGGCGGCTTCAAATGCGGCAACCGCTTCTTCCAATGGAAAGGTTCCAGTCAGCAGGGGCTTCAGGTCGACGCGGCGCTGGTTGATGAAATCGACGGCAAGTCCGAATTCCTCATGGAACCGGAACGTGCCCTTCATCTCGATTTCCTTGGCAACCACCATATTCTGCGGAATGGACACATCGCCGCCAAGGCCGAGCTGAACCACGGTAGAGCGGGGTTTCAGCGCTTCGAGACCCGAACGGACGGCTCTTTCATTTCCGGACGCCTCGAACTGAACGTCGAAATAACCCTTGTTTGCCGAATAGGCGGAGAGCGCATCCGGGTCGCTCGCCACATTGATGACGCGGTCGGCGCCGATGGCGAGCGCCTTTTGCAGAACCGCATCCATGATGTCGGTCGCGACGATTTCCCGAGCCCCATGAGCACGGGCGGCAATGATCGCCAACGCACCGATCGGCCCACAGCCGGTGACCAGAACACGTTTGTCGGTCAATGCGCCGGCGCGGTTGACGCCGTGCAGCGTTACCGCGAAGGGTTCGGCCATGGCCGCTTCATGGATGGAGACGCCCTCCCGCACCTTGTGGCACTGGTATGCTTCGGCGACGAGGCGCTGGCGGAATGCACCCTGAATATGCGGCATGGGCATGGCGGAGCCATAAAAGCGCATGTTCAGGCACTGGTTCTGCTGACCCTTCAGGCAGAATTCGCAATGGTTGCAGGGCCGGCTTGGCGATACGGCAACACGGTCGCCAACAGCCAGACCGGAAACCCCCTCTCCCAAAGCCTTGATGGTACCGGCCACCTCATGGCCAAGGATCATCGGCTCACGCACGCGCACGGTGCCGAAACCGCCGTGATTGTAATAATGCAGGTCGGAGCCGCAGATGCCGCCCGCCTCGATGGCGACCTCGACCTGTCCCGGGCCGGGCTGTTCGTCCGGCCGTTCCTCGATCCGCAGATCCTTCGCCGCGTGGATGACAACCGCTTTCATAGTCTCTCCTCCCATGAGGGTTCGGCATGGCGGCTAATGCCGCCAGGCCATTCCCCGGACTTCTCAGATATCGACCACGAGGCCCTTGGCTTTCAGAACAGCCTCAAGCTTGCTGACCTCGATCACTGACTTGCCCTGCTTGTAGGCTTCGATGTAGCCCGCCTCCGCATCTTCGCGCGCCTGCGAAAGCTTGGCCGCTTCCTGCGCTTCATCGCGTCTGACAACCACCAGCCCGTCGGCATCACCGACGATAATATCGCCCGGATAGATGATCTCGCCACCAATGATCACCTGATCATTGACCGCGGCAATGGTCTCCTTGACCGTGCCCTTGATGCAGACGCTGAGCGAAAAGACCGGAAAACCGAGGTCTCGCAGTTGCAGCGTGTCACGCACGCCGGTATCGGTCACCAGACCGCCGATACCCTTTGCGAGGCAGGCATTGGCGAGAACGTCGCCGAAAGAACCGGCTTCTTCATATTCGCCGGCGGAAACGACGATGATATCACCCGGCTTGGCATAGTTGATGGCAAGCTGCAGCATGATGTTGTCGCGCGGCGCACATTTGACCGTGAAGGCCGGACCGCAGAGCTTCATGCGATAATCGACCGGTTTCAGCCGCGACGACAATGCGCCGCGGCGTCCCTGCGCCTCGTGGATCGTGGCAGGAGAGAATTTGGCTAGGGCTTCGACATCCGCCTTGGCCGGACGCTGCGCGATATCTTTAATGTGGATCATGAAAACCTCCCACGTTGAAACCGTCGGCGAGAACGTCTCGCCGACCGATGATGGTGTTGAATGGATGGAATGATGGCCGAGGCTGAGCCGAAGCTCAGGGGATCGGATCGAACTTCAGTTCGGACAGAGGCACGACTTTGTCGGTGCGCGTCATCTTGTATTCGGTGTTCGGGCCAAGCCACTTGTCCCAGATGCGATTGATTTCGCCATCCGCATCAAGCTTGCGGAGGATTTCGTTGATCTTGGCGGTCAGCGCCGGATTGTCCTTGGCCATGCCAATGCCGATGGGCTGGAAGAGCATCGGCTCTTCGATCATCCGCATCTGCTTGCCCTTGGTCTTGGATTCGTTGACGAACTTGGTCATCGTCATGGTGTTGCCAACGATGCCGCGCGCCTTGCCCTGCTGTACGGCGAGATAGGCGGACGCCGTATCCTGGAAGGTCAGCGGCTCGGACTTGTTAAGCTTGACGGAGAGTTCCGATGTCGAACCCTTGCTGGACGCGATGCGCTGACCGACGAAATCGGACTTCTTGGTGCCGGGGTCATCAACGGGAACGATCAGCATTTCCTTAGCCAGATAATATGGATCGCTGAACTGGATCTGTTCGGCGCGGCTCTGGGTGTAAGCGAGGTTTGCAACTGAGAGATCGACGCGGCCGAGCTTGACTTCGGGAACGCGCGCTTCGACCGACACCGGCTTGATCTCGGCCTTGACGCCCAGTTCCTTGGCGATGGCGCCGCACAGATCGACGTCAAAGCCTGCCATTTCACGCGTCTTCGGGTCCGGCGAGGCGAAAGGCGGCACATCGGCGAATGTCGCGCAACGCAGCGTCTTGTTTGCAATGATCGTATCGAGTTGATCCGCCTTGGCCGGAATGACCGCAGCCGAGGTCGCCAATATGGCGGTAAGAGTAATGCACTTCCAGTTCATTTCAGTTCTCCCTGTTATTATAGAGGTTGGATCCTAGTGTCTCAGATCGGCAAGAAACCGCTGGGCACGCGGATGTTGCGGATTTTTGAAAAACTCGTCCGGTTTTGCCGTTTCGAGAATGCGCCCGGCATCGATGAACCAGATGCGGTCGGCCACTTCGCGGGCAAAACCCATTTCATGGGTGACGCAGAGCATGGTCATGCCTTCAGCGGCGAGACTTTTCATGACGGCGAGCACCTCACCGACCATTTCGGGGTCAAGGGCGGAGGTCGGCTCGTCGAACAGCATGACGGGCGGCTCCATGGCAAGCGCTCGCGCAATCGCCACGCGCTGCTGCTGGCCGCCGGAAAGCTGGGCCGGATAAGAATTGGCCTTGTCGGCAAGGCCGACGCGATCAAGAAGTTTCAGCGCCTTGTCATGCGCAACCGCCGGGGAAACACCCTTCACGCGGATCGGCGACATGGAGACATTCTCCACCACCGAAAGATGCGGGAAGAGGTTGAAGCTCTGGAAGACGAAACCCACTCGGCTGCGCAGCGCGTTCAGTTCCCTGGCGCGCATCTGGGCATGGATGTTCTTGCCATCCAGCATGATCGAACCACTGCTGATCTCTTCCAGCCGGTTGATCGTGCGGATGAGGGTGGACTTGCCGGAACCCGATGGCCCACAGATGACCACGACTTCGCCACGGGTGACGTTTTCGTTGACATCCTTGAGCACCTGATAATCGCCATAGCTTTTGCAGACCTGCGAAAGCGTGATGGTGTAGTCCTGAGTGGCGGAAACTGGCGCGGTCATAGCTGCTCCGTAACGATATTGGCGGGGGCCGATGCGGTGTCAACGGCAAGCTTGCCGCGCGGGCCGGCGCGCCGGCGGGCGATGCGGCGCTCGAGAAGATTGGCGACTTGGGTGAGCGACCAGCAGATGATGTAATAAACCAGCGCCAGAATGAGGAAGACCTGGAAGGGCTGGGTCAGGAGCTGGTTGTTCACCTGGTTCGCTGCAAAGGTCAGGTCAGGCACATTGATAACGTAGCCGAGGGTCGTATCCTTGATGGTGGATACGAAGGTCGAGATCAGGCTCGGGATCATGTTGTAGAGCGCCTGCGGCAGGATGATGTAACGCATCGCGCTGAAATAACCGTGACCGAGCGCCCGTGCCGCATCCATCTGCCCCGTACCCAGCGATACGATGCCGGCGCGGACGACTTCGCTCATGAAAGCGCCCTGATAGATGACAAGCGTGGTCAACATCGTCACGAAGCTGGGCACGTCGGCGCCGGTCCAGAGCGGAACGAGAAAATAGCTCCAGAGAATGAGCATCAACAGCGGCACGCCGCGGGTGAAATAGACCAAGGCGGTGACCGGCCAGCGCAGGAGCCGCCATTTCGACAGCCGCGCCAGCGCCATCAGGATGCTGACGGGAAAGGCGAGCGCGATGCTGAGCGCCGACAGGATGAGCGTGTTGGCAAGCCCGCCGAGCGGCCCGTTAGGATATTGGCCGATGAGGAGCAGCAGCCAGTAATCCTGGATGATTGCGATCATGTCGTGGATCATGCCCGTGCCCTCCGGAGAGGATCGACACGCATGGAGATATAGGCTCCAAGACCCATGATCAGCAGCGAGAAGAACAGATAAAGCACGGTGGCGACCAGATAGACCTCAAACGTCCGGAAACTCAGATTCTCAACTTCCTTGACCGCATGGGTCAGTTCCGGTGCGCCGATCAGAACGCCGAGACTGCTGTTCTTGAAGAGGGACGTGCTGTGATTGATCAGCGGCGGCAGCGCATTGCGAACGCCCTGCGGCATGATGACGAAACGCATGGCCGAGACATAGCTATGACCGAGCGCACGGGCAGCCTCCATCTGGCCGGGATTGATCGAACGAACACCGGAGCGCAGATCCTCGCTGAAATAGGCCGCCTGACAGAGGCCAAGACCGATAATGGCGAAGATCGCTTCGGCATTATGGCTCGAAAGCCAGCTGGCCAGCCCGCTCGGCAGCAGCGTGAAGACGCCGAAATACCAGAGCATCAGCTGCACCAGCGTCGGCACGTTGCGGTGATAGGACACATAGGCCGCCACGAGCGGATCACCAAAGCGGAAAGGCGAGAGGCGGATGGCAAGCAGCACGATGGCGAGCGACATGGCGAGCAGCCACGAGCCGGCATAGATGATGAACGTCATCTGGATGCCATGCAAAAGCATCGAGACGTAGTCCGCATTGTTCAGAATTGCCCAGAGGTCAAAACCGCTCACGCGACTTTTCCTCCGGCTCCGCCCGCCGCAGCCTTATTTTCAGCCATCTGGGGTTTGGCCGTCTGCAGCCCGCCCATGACCTGAAGCGTCGGGGTAATTTCCATATGACCGATATTCATGGCCACGGGTGCGGCGATGGCAAACGCAATCGCATCGGCGATATCGGAAGCCTGCGGCAATTCGAAACCATCGATAAAACGTTCACGAATGCTCGGATCATCGCCATGAACATGGTTGAAAATATCGGTTGCGACGCGGCCGGGGCAGATTTCCGTCACCCGCACGCGTTTGCCGAAAGCATCGATGCGCAGCTGGTTGGACAGCATCGCCACGCCTGCCTTGCTGGCGTGATAGGTGGAATTGCCGCCGAAATTATAATTGCCGGCAATTGAGGAGATGTTGATGACATGGCCGCGATCGCGCGCCACCATGCCTGGCACCACCATACGGCAGAGATGCAGCACGGCGCGCAGGTTGACGTCGATCAGGAGATCGATGTCGCTCTCATCCGCTTCCAGAAATTTCTTCGGGCGGTCGACACCGGCATTGTTCACGAGGACATCGAACGCCACCTCACTGGTGAGCTTCGCAAGCGCCGGCCGGTCCGTCACATCTATGGCATGTGCGAAGCAGCCCGTGCGCTTCGCCAGCTGGTTGAGAGCATCCGCACTTCTGGCAACCGCATGCACTTCCAGCCCTTCACGGCAAAGTCGCTCGACGACGGCAGCGCCAATTCCGGAAGATGCGCCGGTTACGAGTGCGGTCTTGTAGTCTGAGAATGGCATGTTTGTCCCCTATCGTTGAGCAAACAGTAGTGAAGCTTTCATCGCTTGCCTAAGACCGATTTTTTTTGGAGTAATAAGCAACTTGTATGGATGGCGAATGCGCCACATTCGGCGATGCCGCAACCCGGCCGATAGGGCGTGCGTCGCCGATGCCGGCCACAAGCACATTCTAGACCACTGCCGTCGGCAGGTCCCGTCCCGCGAAATGTGCATCCAGATTGGCGAGAACCAGAGCGCCCATCTCAAGCCGCGTCTCATGCGTCGCAGCGCCGATATGCGGAGCGAGAACGACATTGCGCATGCCGATCAGCGCCTCGGGAACATGCGGTTCATTCTCGAAGACATCGAGCGCTGCACCCTTCAGCCCGCCTGCCACAAGAACATCAACCAGCGCCTTTTCATCCACCAGAGACCCTCTGGCGACGTTGACGAGAACACCGTCCGGTCCCAGCGCCTCCAGCACTTCGCGGTTGATCGCGTGTTTGGTCTCCGGCGTTGCCGCCGCCGCGACAATCAGGACGTCGCAATCCCTCGCGAGCGACATGGCCGTCGAATGATACTCATAGGCCACGTCCTGTTTCTGCCGGCTGAAATAGGAAATCTCCGCATTGAAAGCTTCCAGCCGCACCGCGATGGCGCGGCCTATGCGGCCAAGCCCGTAAATGCCGTAACGCCGCCGCGAGGCCTTGTTTCCCAGCGGCATTTCGCCTCTTTTCCACTCCCCGGAGCGGACATGATGATCCGCTCGCACAAGCTGGCGCAGCAGCATGACGGAGAGACCGACGGCAAGATCGGCCACATCCTCGGTCAGCACGTCAGGCGTGTTCGTCACCCTGAAACCCCGCGCGCGGGCCTGATCGAGATCGACCTTGTCGAAGCCGACGCCGTTGATGGCGACGATTTCGAGAGCGGGCAGACCGGCAGCGAGTTCAGGAGCAACCCCGATATGGCCGCCGGTGACGACAGCCTTTATCGACGCTGCCTCCGCCTGGAGAAACGCCTGCTTGTCGGATATTTCGTGCCAGCGATGGACCCTGAAGCGCTTTTGCAGTTCGGCTTCGATCTGCGGCTGAAGCGGATAGGTTTGCAGAAGATCGGGCTTCATGCGCGCTCCTTACCCGCGACCGACGAAAGGCATGTCGCTCGCCATCACCGTCATGGTCAGTACATTCGCCTCGAGCGGCAGCGAGGCCATATGCACCACGGCCTTGGCAACGATGCCGGCATCGATGGTCGGTTCGATGGCGGTGCTGCCATCGGCCTGCAGCACACCGGTTGCCATCGCCCGCGTCATTTCGGTGCTGGCATTGCCGATATCGATCTGTCCGCAGGCAATGTTGAACGGCCGGCCATCCAGCGCGGCCGATTTCGTAAGTCCGGTGATCGCATGTTTGGTCGCGGTATATGGCGCAGACCGCGGCCGCGGCGTGGTGGCGGAAATCGAGCCATTGTTGATGATGCGGCCACCCTTCGGCGACTGCGTCTTCATCTGGCGAAACGCCGCCTGGGTGCACAGAAAGGCCCCTGTGAGGTTAGCCCCGACCACGGCATTCCAGGTTTCGAACGGCACATCTTCGATATGCACCGCCGGTGCGGACATGCCGGCATTATTGACCAGAAGATCGAGGCGACTAAAACGTCCGATGATTTTTGCAAACAGTCGCTCGACATCGGCCGGAACGGAAATATCAGCCGCGACGGCCAGAACACGGTCTTTATGTTCGCTCCATTCGGCGGCGGTGGTGTCGAGAACCTCCCGCCGCCGGCCCGTTATCGCGACCTTGTAACCATCTTCCAGAAGCGCTTTGGCAATCGCCTTGCCGACCCCTGTTCCTCCACCCGTAACGAGCGCGATCTTTGCATCACTCATGCTGCTTTCCCCTCCAGTTCATCTTCCACATGCGCCTGAATGATTTCGGCAAAGGAGGTTTCCGCCCTGAAGCCGAGCGACAGCGCCAGTTGCGGATCGTAATCCTCGGCCCAACCGTCGACGATTTGGATGATCCGCTCGTCGGGAACGCGTTTGATAAGCGCTACAGCCTTTTCCCCGGCAAAGGCGCGCAGCGCCTCGATTTCATCGGCTACCGTGGCTGAAAGCCCCGGCATGATGAGATTGCGGCGAACACCGAGCCCGGCGAGATCGACGGTTGCGGCACGCAGCAGGAAGGCGACGGCCGAGCGCGGGCTGGCGAACCAGTGGCGGACGGTATCGGCAACGGGCAGCACCGCTTCCTGACCCACCAGCGGTTCGCGCAGGATATTAGAGAAGAAACCGGAAGCGGCCGCATTCGGTTTACCGGGGCGGATGCAGATGGTGGGCAGACGGATGCTGACGCCATCGAAGAAACCGCGGCGACTATAGTCCGAAAGCAACAGCTCCACGATCGCCTTCTGCGTGCCGTAGCTGGTTAGCGGCGCCGTCAGGAACTCGTCGCCTATTACCTTCGGGAAAGGTGAACCGAACACGGCAAGCGATGAGCAGAAGACCATGCGCGGGCGATATCCGTCCTTCTGGTGCTCCAGACGAATGGCTTCGAACAACGAGCGCCCGCCATCGAGATTGATGCGATAACCTTTCTCGAAATCCGCTTCCGCCTCGCCCGAAACCACGGCAGCGAGGTTGAAGACCACATCCGGTCGTTTTGCGATCAGCTTTTCGGCCACGCCGGCATTCGACAGATCACTTCGCTCGATGGTCAGTGCACCGCCGAAGCCTTTCGGCGCGGCCGGTTCGAAAACATCCGTCAGCGTCATTTCGGTAATCTTTGCATCGCCCAGCGTTCCGTCGGAGGCGAGGCGTTGCGTCAATTTGCGGCCGATCATTCCGGCCGCACCGATTATCAGAATATGCATTGTTTCACCTTTGCTTGGCCGGCGAGACCGGCTCGATTGATTGTCAGTCGTCATCACCCTGAAACACCACCTCGCGGCGACGCATGATCGCCGGCATCGCCATCATGATGACGACCATGCCGGACAGCGCGAGCAGCGTGGCGCTGATCGGATGGGTGACGAATGTTGAGAAACTGCCCTGCGAAATCAGCAACCCGAGGCGCATGTTCTGCTCCAGAAGCGGACCGAGAACGAAGCCCAAAACCAGGGGCGCCGGCTCGCAGCCGATCTTGCGCAGAAAGAAACCGACGATACCGAAGACCGCGCAGAACAGAACGTCTACAACGCTGTAGGAAAGCCCATAGGCCCCGATGGCGCAGAACATCAGAATGGCGGGGCACAAGAAGCGGTAGGGAATGCCGAGAAGCCGAACCCAGATGCCGATCAGCGGCAGGTTCAGGACCAGAAGCAGCAGATTTCCAACCCACATGCTGGCGATCAGCCCCCAGAAGAGATCGGGCCGCGACTGCATGACCTCAGGTCCCGGGGTGATACCCTGGATCATCATTGCGCCGACCATCAGCGCCATCAGGCCGTTGGCGGGAATGCCGAGTGTCAGAAGCGGGATGAAGGAGGTCTGCGCACCGGCATTATTGGCGCTTTCCGGCCCCGCCAGCCCTTCGATTGCGCCCTTGCCAAACCGGGATGGATCCTTGGCGATCTTGCGCTCCAGCGCATAGCTGGCGAAAGAACTCATGATCGCACCGCCGCCGGGCAGTACGCCGAGGAAAGAGCCGAGCGCCGTGCCACGCAGCACGGCGGGGAAAGCCTGTTTGAAATCCTGCCGGGTCGGCATCAGCGATCCGGTCTTTGCCGCACCTGCATCGCGCTCCACACCCTGCTGCAGGTTGAAAAGGATTTCACTGACGCCGAGAAGACCGATGGCCAGCACGACGAAATCGATGCCGTCGAACAGTTCCGCCATGCCGAAGGTGAAACGCTGTTCACCCGATGTCGGATCGATGCCGACGAGGCTCAGCGCAATACCAAAGGCGACCATGCCGACCGCCTTGACCGGCGAACCGCTCGACAGGAACACGGCAAACAGAAGCCCGAAGATCACCAGACTGAAATAATCGGCAGGTCCAAAGGCGAGCGCGACCGCGGAAAGCGGCTTTGCGACGACGACTATCAGTACGGTCGCCACCGTACCGGCGACGAATGATCCAAGTGCTGCCGTGGCCAGCGCCACACCCGCCCTGCCCTGCCGGGCCATGGCGTATCCATCGATGCAGGTGACGACGGAGGAGGATTCGCCCGGCAGATTGACGAGGATCGCCGTTGTCGAGCCGCCATATTGCGCGCCGTAGAAAATGCCCGCGAGCATGATCAGCGCTGCCGTGTCCGGCATCGTGTAGGTGATGGGCAAAAGCAGCGCGACGGTGGCCGAAGGACCGATGCCCGGCAGGATGCCGATCATCGTGCCGAGCGTAACGCCCAGCAGGCAGTAAAAAAGGTTGACCGGCGTGACAGCAACACCGAAACCGAGGGCGATATTGGCAAGAAGATCGGTCATGGCAGCAGGGCAATCCTCTGTCCGAGGCCCACAACAAAAATGAGGATGCAGGCAATGATGAGCACCGCAGAAAGCAGAAGGACCTCAACCGGGCGAATTCTTCCGTAAGCGATGCAGGCGAGCACGATCAGCACGAAGGCGGCCGCAACGAAGCCTAATGGCTCGATGAGCAGCGCAAAGCCGACAATTCCGGCGACAGCCAGGAAAGGGCGAAGTTTCGGCGCCTCCCACACCTCGGATCGGGTCTTGCCCAGCAGATCCTGCAAAATCAGCGCAATGCCGAGCGCGAACATCAATGCCGCGATGACCGTCGGCATATAGCCGGGTCCGGGCTGGAAATTGGTGCCCATACTCAGCGGCCGCGCGCCGTAATAGAGCCCGGCGGCGACGACCAGAAAAAAGGCTCCGGACAGAATATTCGCCGTCAGTTTCGAGCCGGTCTTATGTTCGGCCATGATTTTCTCCTCCCCTCATTGAGGAATACGCCATGCCTTGCGACACCGCGTATTCAAACGTCAGCCAGTCGGATCAATCCGCCCAGACGCATCCCTTCGAACGCATCATGTCGTAACGATCCTCGATATCCATCTTGCCCTGGCGGTGCAGTTCCATCATGTGGTTCTCGTGGTCGTCGCGCTCCCGGCACGATTTGACGAGCTTTGCGATATCCTTTTCACGAACGACGACGACGCCGTCGTCATCACCGCAGACGATATCGCCGGGGCTGATCAGTTCACCACCCACCACGACCGGGTGGTTAATGGTGCCGAGTGTGTCCTTGGACGTGCCCTTCATGCAAAGCCCGAGCGAGAAAACCGGAAAACCGATTTCGCGCAGCCCCTTGCCGTCCCGCACGGCGGCGCTGACCACGAAGCCGACAATGCCCTTGCCGATGCAGGCGGCGGCCAGCACATCGCCAAAGCCGCCCTGGTTGGGATTGTCACCGCCATCGATGACCAGCACGTCGCCGGGCTTTGCCAGATTAATGGCTTCGAAAATCATCAGATTGTCGCCAATATGGCATTTCGCAGTAATGGCCGGCCCGCAGATTTTCAGGCCGGGCTTGATCGGCTTGATGCGGTAATCGAGCGCGCCGAGCTTGCCCTGCGCCTCGTGAATGGTGGCGGGGCTGAATTTGCTGATCGCTTCGATATCTGCCTTGGAGGGGCGCTGGAAATTGCGGATGACATGGGCCATTGGCCGGATTCCTTTCAACAGTGGGTCATGCCCGGGCCACGCGCGGGCCCAAGCGTCATTTTGGTTAGTGGTGAGAGATGCGGTCGTTGACCGCCGCTTATTTCGTCCAGGGCTTGCTTTTCCAGAGCTCGGCCAGATTGGCGTTGCCCTTCTTGAGCGCCTCGGCAAATTCCGCCTGTGTCAGCGGCAGCATGGTCAGTTCGCGCTTTTTGGCCTCGGCAAGATAATCCGGGTCCTTAAGCGCCTTCTGGAATGCATCGACCAGCTTGGTCTCGACATCCGCCGGCAGGCCCTTCGGTGCGCCAAAACCCGCAAGCAGGCTGAACTGAACGTTATAGCCGGCTTCCTTGAAGGTCGGCACATCTGGCGAAAGCGGCGAACGCTCAGTACCTGATGTCGCCAGAACACGAAGCGCGCCCGAACGATTGTCGGCAAAAACCTCGTTCAAGTTCATGAAACCGAGTGTGACGTGGTTGCCGAGCATGGCGAGCCGCGCCGGTCCGCCACCATTGAAGGGGACAAAATTGAGCTTCACGCCCGCCGCTTCTTCGAACAGCAGGGCGGTGATCTGGCTTGGATGGCCGATACCCGTCACGCCAACGACGACCGGGTTCGCCTTGGCCGCTTCAACGAATTCCTTGGCTGTCTTGATCGGCGATACCTTGTTGACCGTCAGCGCCAGATCGCCGCCGATCTGGTTGGCAAGCGGCGTGAAGGCGTCCTGCTTGTAGCTGGCATTGCCCTGCACGATCGGCGAGTACATGGACGGGAAATTCAACGCCCCGATCGTGTATCCGTCAGGTTTCGCATTGGCGATATAGGTCGCGCCGATCAGCCCGCCAGCACCTTCGCGGTTTTCCACCACGACGGATGTGCCGAGGTATTTTTCGAGATAGGGCACCAGCGCCCGCGACTGTATATCGGTGCCGCCGCCGGCCGGATAACCAATGACGAGCGTCACCGGCCGCTCCGGATATTCCGCCGCCGCCCATCCGGCAGCCAGAACTCCCGCAGCCGCCAGCATGCCGAACAGAGATGTCTTCAAACGCATATCTTTTCCTCCCCGATATACTTTCACCGGGGAGGCTAGGAAGAAGCCATCAACAATACAAATACCGAGTTTTCAACTTACCCATACAAATCGTTTATGGGTTGAATGCTGACTCGCGCCTTGCGACGGCCCGCAACAGGTCTCGGAACAGCCTGAACGTCCGCTCGTCCACCTCCCTGTTCCTCAGCAGATGGATGGAGCGATAAATGACGGGAGCGATAATATGAGCGGCCTGAAGCTGACCGGCCTCCTGCTCCTGCTGCACCGAATTCCACGACAGGATCGTCGCGCCAATACCGGCGCTGACGGCGCGTTTGATCGTATCCTGCCCGTCGATTTCCATGGTCACGTTCAGCGTGATGCCGGCGCGGGCGGCGGCCTCATCGATCGATACGCGCAGCGGGTTGTCCTTCGGCGGCAGGATCAGGTTGAGCCCCGCCACAGCCTCGAGCGGCATTGATTGGCCGATGGGTCGGGAAGACACCGCAAAAAGGCTCTCCTTGATGATAAGATCATCGGCCTTGTCTTCCGCGCCGACCAGCGCGACAGCCATATCCACCTTGCCGAGACGAATGAGGCGCAGAGATTCGTCATTGCGCGCCTCTATCAGCCGCAGCGAAACCTTGGGCATAGAAGCGGCAACCTCACTGATGATGTTCGGCGCAAAAGCCGTGGCCCAGGACGGAATAAGGCTCAGCCGGATCACCCGTTCATCCAGATAGGCCATGGCCCGGATTTCCGCCTCCGCCTGCCGGACCTTCTCGGTAATCTCCCGGGCATGGATAAGGAGTATTTCACCCTTCTCCGTCGCCTTCACGCCGCGCGCCAGCCTGTGCAGCACAGGAAAACCCACCAGCCGTTCCAGTTCCGTAATATGGTGACTGAGCGCCGGCTGGGCGATCCCCAATTGCCGCGCCGCCGCCGACATGGAGCCGCAATCAGCAATCGCGACCAGATATCGCAGCCTGCGCAAATCCAACATGTCGGCTTAAACCTCCCACCGGTTCGAGATGCGATCATGACACCAAATCGCCGCCGGGGCCTAGAGCAAAAGCACCGTCAAGTGGTTCCACCGGTTTTCAAAGGACCCAACTGCGCATGATGGGGTAAGACAAGATTCTTATGGCCAGCGACCATGGCTTTTCTCCGCCTCTTCCCCATGACACGGTTTTTGCTGCGATGGGGAGCGGGATGGATCCTAAGACCGGTATTTTGCTCAAGCTGGCGGCCATGCTGGCATTCACAGTCATGTCCGCCTGCGTGAAGGGTTTGGAGGGGGCGATTCCGGTCGGCGAAGTCGTCTTCTGCCGGGGATTTTTTGCCCTCATTCCCCTCTGTCTCTGGTTCATCGCCTCCTCCGAGCGAATAGCCGTGCCGGCCGCGAAAAATATCGGCCGCCTGCTTGCGGGCAGCTCGGCTGGATTGGGCGGCATGTTCTTCGGTTTTCTGGCGCTCGCCTATCTGCCGCTGGTGAATGTCACGGTGCTGAGCTACACGACACCGCTTTTCACCATCATGCTGGCCGCGCTGCTTTTGCGCGAAAAAGTGCGGATATATCGCTGGTCCGCCGTACTGACGGGCTTCATCGGCGTCTTCATCACGCTCTCGCCGAACCTTGTGTTTGACGCCGCGCCGGGCTCCGCCCGGATCGACAGCATTGCGATGATCGGAACGGCGCTGGCGCTGACCGGCGCGCTTTGCGCTGCCTTTTCCTCCATCGCCGTCCGCCACCTGAACAGTGTCGAAAAGCCGTCGCGCATCGTACTCATCTATACATTGACGGGTGTCGTCGCCGGCTTCGCCACGCTTGGATTTGGATGGAAGATGCCGGATTTCAACCAGTTCCTGCTGCTCGCCGGCGGCGGTCTTGCCGGCGGCATCGGCCAGATCACCATGACTCTCAGCCTGCGCCATGCCCAGGCCTCGCTGCTGGCGCCGTTCGATTACACCACGATGATCTGGGCGATCGCCCTCGGTTATCTGTTCATGGCCGAAGTGCCGACAGGTGCGACCATCATTGGCGCTTTGACGGTCATCGCCGCCGGGCTTTTTGCCATGTGGCGCGAAAACCGGCTGATGAAGCAGGCCGTCAGGGAGCCGACAGCGTAAGCTGTTCCGTGGCGCGCTTTTTGTGCATCAGCCTTTCCCGCCACAAGGTGAACAAGCCGGCGGCAACCACGATCGAGGCTCCGAGAATGGTTGTCAGGGCCGGAACCTGATCCATGAAGGTGTAACCGATCAACAGCGCCCAGATCATCGTCGTATAGTCAAACGGCGCCAGCAGTGAAGCCTCGGCATAACGCAGGCTCAGCGTCACCAGTATCTGCGCGATCCCACCAATGAGACCGGTGCCGATCAGCAGGGTCCATTGCCAGGCGTTCGGCATTGTCCAGCCCATGCCGATGCTGGCAAAACCGATCACCGTTGTGAGGAGAGTGAAATAGAAGATGATCGCGCCGGTATTTTCCGTCTGTGTCAAATGCCGGATCTGGATCATCGATATGGCCGAGAAAAAAGCGGCGGCCAGACCAAAAAGACCGCCGAGCATGGCAACGCCAGTGTCCGAAGTAATATCGGCAACATCGAAGGAAAAATGCGGCGACAGGATAAGCACGATGCCGCACAGACCGAAGACCACCGCCGTCCAGCGATAAATCCTGACGACCTCCTTCAAAAGAAAGACCGCCAGAATGACGGTGAAGAGCGGCGTGGCATAGCTGATGGCCGTCGCATCGGCGAGCGGAATGTAAGAAAGCGCCAGATAGCTGAAGACCATGCCGCCGGTGCCGGAAAAACTTCTCACCAGATGCCCGCCAATGTGACTGGTGGCGACCTGTTCTCGAAATCCGCCCTGAACGGCCATCCACAGACAGAGCGGCAGCATGGCCACCGCCGATCTGAAGAACACGACCTGCCCGATGGGTATTTCGCCCCTGAGACCGCTGATACACGCGCCCATCAGCACAAGAGCGAGCGCTGCAGAGATTTTGAGGAGAATGCCTTTGCGGGAATCCATGGTTCGTTCCTTCGGACGTCTTCGAACCGTTTCACCACGCGGCGGCCGGATATCAAACCGCAAAGCAACGTCCATAGAAACTTCGTCTGACCCCATCAATCCCGCCTCCATGGTAGCTGTTGCTGATGGACAGGGTGCGGATTCCGCTCCGCTTACCCGCCGCCGTGGGGACAAAAAAGACGTTGGAAACCAATATGGATCTGGAAAAGATCAAGAAACTGATCGAGTTTGTCGGCTCTTCGCGAGTGTCCGAATTGACCGTGAGCCAGGAGGGAACCACGGTCCGGATCATTCGCGAAAACAGCGCCGTTTCACCGCAATCGCCATCGCCGCAGCCCAAGGCTTTTCCGGTGACGGAAGCGGCACCTGAGACACCCCGCGCCGAAGAACAGGCCCCGGCATCCGCCGCAGCGGCTGCGGGACCATCCTGCATCGTAACGGCACCCTCATTCGGTCTTTTCCATCGCGCCCCAAGCCCCGGCACGCCGCCTTTCGCCGAAGCCGGCGATGAGGTCGCGGAAGGACAGGAACTCTTCATCATCGAAGCCATGAAAGTCTTCAGTACCGTCAGGGCGGAGCGCAGCGGCAAGATCGCAAGGTTTCTGGTCAATGACGGTGAAGACGTCGAGCTTGGACAGCCGGTGCTGGAGTTTGCATGATGGATGCTTCCCTGCCAAAGGCTGGAACGGCCGATCAAAGAGCATTCGACAGCGTCCTCATCGCCAATCGCGGCGAGATCGCACTCCGCGTGCAGCGCGCCTGCCGTGAACTCGGCCTGAAAACCATCATGGTCTATTCGGAAGCTGACAAGGACGCCGACTATCTGAAAGCGGCCGATACCGCCATCTGCATCGGCCCGGCCTCTCCCGGCCAGAGCTATCTCAACGTGCCTGCTATCCTGCTTGCCATGAAACTGACGGGCGCCGGTGCAGTTCATCCCGGTTATGGTTTTCTGTCCGAAAGGGCATCCTTTTCGCAAGCGGTGGAGGAAGCGGGTGCAGTTTTCATCGGCCCGCGCGCCGACGCCATCCGCACCATGGGTGACAAGATCGCGGCCAAGCGGGCGATGATGGAGGCCGGCGTGCCCTGCGTTCCCGGCCCCGATTCCGCGCTGCCGGACGACATGGCGGAGGTTTCGAAAATCGCCGCCGAAATCGGTTATCCCGTCATCGTCAAGGCAGCCGGCGGCGGGGGTGGGCGCGGCATGCGCGTCGTTCGTGACGCCTCCACCCTTCAGGACGCCGTCCTCGTCACGCGCGAAGAGGCGAGCCGCGCATTCGGAACGCCGGAACTCTATATCGAGAAATTCCTCGAACATCCGCGCCATGTCGAAATTCAGGTTCTCTGCGATGGACAGGGCGGCGGCGTCTGGGTGGGTCTGCGCGATTGCTCCATGCAGCGGCGACACCAGAAGGTCGTCGAGGAAGGCCCGGCCATCGGCATCCCGCCTGATGTTGCCGCCTTTGTCGGCAATCGCTGCGTCGAGGCCTGCCGCCAGATCGGTTATCGCGGCGTCGGCACCTTCGAGTTTCTCTATGAAAACGGCGAATTTTACTTCATCGAAATGAATACCCGCCTGCAGGTCGAACATCCGGTGACGGAAATGACCTCGGGGGTGGATCTGGTGCGCCAGCAGCTTCTCGTCGCTCTCGGTCATCCGCTTGAAATCTCGCAGGAAGACATTGTCTGCGAGGGGCATTCGATCGAGTGCCGCATCAATGCCGAAGACCCCTACAGCTTCGTTCCCTGCCCCGGCCTGGTCACGGCACTTCACCTGCCGGGTGGGCCCGGTGTGCGGGTCGATACGCATGTGACGGCGGGTTATCGCATTTCGGCGCATTACGATTCCCTGATCGCCAAGCTGATCGTCCACGCGCCGACGCGCGAGCAGGCGATCACGCGCATGCGGCGCGCGCTTGGCGAAATGCGCATCGAAGGCGTCTCCACCAACCTGCCGCTGCATCGGGAAATATTCGAAGACCCGGCCTTCTCCGAAGGCGGCACGGATATCCACTATCTCGAACATTGGCTTGCAGCGCGGAGTTCAAAATGAAGCGACAGTCTGTTTCGATATCCCGCTATAGCGAGCCCGGCATCATTGCCGATCTTGCCGCTCACCTTGAGCGCAACAACGTGTCCGCCATCGAAATAGAGACGCCGGATGGGTCACTGAAGATCGTTGCCATGGCAGGAGGCCAGGCCCCAGCCGCGCCGCGGCCCGCTGAGACGGCCAGGGCGCCGGCAAAGACGGGGGACATCCTTGCCCGCGCGCCGATTGCCGGCATCTTCACGCCCGCCCATCCGCAACGCCCCGACCGTCCGATCCAGACAGGAAAATCGGTAGCGAAGGGCGAAATCGTCGCATTCGTGACAGTCGGACCCGCGATCGTTCCGGTGATCGCCGACAAGGCCGGCACCGTCACCGAAGTGGCGGCAGAAGCCGGTGCGCTTGTTGGATATGGCTCTCCCCTTCTCAAGACCGAAGCATGATGGTGACGTCGATGAGCAATACCTCGCTGAAAACGCCCCACCTTTCCCCCGCCCATCTGGGCCTGCCAAAAATCTCGATGATC
This sequence comes from Agrobacterium sp. 719_389, assembly GCF_900188475.1. NCBI lineage: Bacteria > Pseudomonadati > Pseudomonadota > Alphaproteobacteria > Hyphomicrobiales > Rhizobiaceae > Agrobacterium > Agrobacterium sp. 719_389. The sequence goes on along the minus strand of NZ_FYEM01000013.1, from coordinate 84,947 downwards.
GGCAACAAAACGTTTCTGATCGAAGCGCCCGGCGAGCTGGACTTGCCCGCGCAGCGGCGCATCTGGGCGCTGGCGCGCGCGCTGAAGGACCGCCCCGAGGTGCTGGAACTCATACCCGGCATGACCAACCTCCTGATCGTGCTACGTCGCACGCCTGAAGATGCCGGGCGTTTGCAGGACGAGCTTCTCGACATCTGGCAACGCACCAGCGAACTTGATCTTCTGGGCAAGACCATCGAGGTGCCGACCACCTATGGCGGCGAGCACGCCATCGACCTTGCCGCGATCTGCGATTATTCGGACCTGCCGGACAAGGAAGTCGTGCGCCTGCATTTCGAGCGGACCTATACGGTTTTCGCCGTCGGCAGCGCGCCGGGCTTCGGTTATCTCGGCGGTCTCGATCCGCGCATTTTCATGCCGCGCAAGAAAGTCCCGTCGCTTCGCATGTTGAAGGGCATGGTGACGATTGGCGGCATGCAGTCCGGCATCTCGGTTCTGACCGGACCGAATGGCTGGAATTCGCTGGGTTTCACCGAAATCACCATGTTCGACGCCACCGCCGAGCAGCCGGCGGTGCTGGCGCCCGGTGACCGCGTTCGCTTCCTTCCCGAAAGGATCGAACTATGATCCATATTCTTGCCTGCGGACCACTGAACACCGTCCAGGATCTCGGCCGCGCGGGTTACCGCAATATCGGCATCACCGCCACGGGCGCGATGGACCCCATCGCGCTCAGGGTCGGCAATATTCTTGTCGGCAACGGCGAAGACGCCGCCGCGATTGAAATCCAGACCTTCCCTTTCCGCATCGAATTCGAAGAGGCCTTGACCTTCGCCGTGACCGGCGCGGATTGCGCCGCGCGGCTCGATGGTGCGGACCTGCCACCCTACTGGTGTACTCGGGCTGAAAAAGGTCAAATACTCGAGCTTTCGACGCCGCTGAAGAATGCGCGTGCCTGTCTCTGCCTTCAGGGCGGCATCGATGTTCCCGTGGTGATGGGATCGCGCAGCACTTCGCTTCGCGGCTCCTTTGGTGGCCACGAAGGACGACATCTCGCCACCGGCGACAGGCTTGCGCTTCTGCCATCCGAGGCCTCGCCACTGCCCGCAAACGGCCTTGGCGTCATGCCGCTTGCCGATGCGATGCCAGATATGTTTCCGGTGTCCGACAATGGCGAATTGCTGCTGCGCGCCATTCCAGCGGCCGAACACGATCTTTTCGGCGAAGGTGCTGAACGTTTCTGGTCGGAAGCCTGGAAAATCACCTCGCAGAGCGACCGCACCGGCTACCGGCTTGCCGGCACGCCGATGACACTTTCCGCCCCGGTGGAGCTGCGTTCTTACGGCGTCATTCCCGGCGTGGTGCAGGTGCCGCCAAGCGGCGAGCCTATCATCCAGATGAGCGACGCCAATACGGCCGGCGGTTATCCCAAGATGGCCGGTATAATCGACAGCGATCTGTGGCGGCTCGGACAGGCGCGCATCGGCAGCCGCATCCGCTTCGTGCAGGCGACGGTGCGTGAGGCGCTGGACGTCGAACAGGCGATCGACGCCTATTTCGCAGATATCCGCAAGACCCTGCCGATGGTCAGCGCCGCACTCGGCACGTTCACAAAACGATAATCCTGAAAAACAAGGGAGAGGGAACCATGAAGATCGATGTTAATTCCGATATGGGCGAAGGTTTCGGCGTCTATAAGGTCTGCGACGACGAGAAACTTATGGAAGTCGTCTCTTCGGCAAATATCGCCTGCGGATTCCATGCGGGCGATCCGGAAATGATGGCGCGCATGGTGCGTCTGGCCAAGCAGAACGGCGTTGGTGTAGGCGCACATCCGGGCCTTGCCGACCGTCTCGGCTTCGGCCGCCGCGAAATTCCCGTCGATGCGGAGGAAATGGAACAGCAGGTTCTCTACCAGCTCGGCGCGCTTTCGGCGATTGCGAAGGCGCAGGATGTCGCGCTTTCTCACATCAGCTTCCATGCCGCCATGGGCAACATGATCAACCGCGACCCGGCCCTTGCCAAGCGGATCATGAAAAAGATCAAAGCGGTCGATCCCAATCTCATCGTGTTTTCGATGCCGGACATGCTGATCGAAAAGGCCGCGCTGGACTGCGGGCTGAAAGTGCTCAACCTCTTTCTCGCTGACCGGGCCTATGATGTGAAAGGTCAACTTGTGCCGCGCAAGCTGCCAAATTCCGTCATCAAGGAAGAGGGAAAAGTTCGCGCACGGGTGCGCCAGTTTCTCGAAAAAGGCACGGTCACGACGATCGAAGGTGAAATCATCCCCGTTCGCGCCAGATCGATCCTCGTCCACAGCGATACGCCCGGCTCGCTGGAGCTTGCACGCACGGTGCGCAGCGAAGTGGAAGCCTGCGGCGGCAGCGTCGTGCCGGCCCGCGAAGTGGTCGCCTGAGGGCTGCCCGCTTTCCCCTTATCATAGACACGCAAACAATTACGGCACCGTGCATTATTTCTGGAGCACGGTGCCGTTAAATTTTCAGGTCTTGTTCGTCGGCCGAACCAGTGAACCGATCCGGCCAACGGCCTATCAATTCAGCTGGATCACGTGATTGCTGTCGTTTGTCCAGCTCAGCTTCACCCGGTCGCCGGCAGCGCTGACGGCATTGGTGAACCCTTCCGTTTGGGTCTGCCGGTAGGCGATCATCGGCTCGCCATTGTCCAGACGCAGGTAGTAGTGCAGCATGAAACCGCGATAGACCACCTGCTCCACCCGCGCCGTGGTGGAATTGCTGGCGTTTTCACCCACATCGGCAGCAAGCGGTGCGACGGAGATGGCTTCGGGACGAACGGTGACAACAACCTTGTCGCCCTGAACTGCTCCCATGTCATCCACATCCAGTCGTACACCGGTACCGGTCACAAGCCGTGCGGCGCGGCCGTTGCGTTCCTTGACATTCGCCTCGAAGAAGTTCGAGGCGCCGATGAAACCGGCGACGAAGCGCGTCAGCGGCTTCTGGTAGATTTCGCCTGCCGGTGCGATCTGCTCGAGATTACCGTCCCGCATCACGGCGATCTGGTCCGCCATGGTCAGGGCCTCATCCTGGTCATGCGTCACCATGATGGTGGTGAGGCCAAGCCGCTGCTGCAGGCTGCGGATTTCAACCTGCATGCTTTCCCTCAGGCCCTTGTCAAGTGCGCCAAGCGGCTCGTCCAGAAGCAGCATCGAAGGTTCGATCACCAGCGCACGCGCCAGCGCCACGCGCTGCTGCTGGCCGCCGGAAAGCTGCGCCGGCAGCCGGTCGCCGAAGGCGTGCAGCTGAACGAGATCGAGCGCCTGCTTCACGCGCCCTTGCCGATCCGCCTTGGAAACGCCCCGCATCTCGAGGCCGAAAGCCACATTTTCGGCAACGGTCATATGGGGAAAGAGGGCGTAGTTCTGGAAGAGCATACCGACATTGCGGCGATGAACCGGGGTGCGCGTGGTCGGCTTGCCGCCGACCACGATTTCACCCGAGGTGGGATCGACGAGCCCAGCAATCATGCGAAGGCACGTCGTTTTCCCGCATCCGCTCGGACCGAGAAGCGCCAGGATTTCCCCTGCTTTGACGGTAAGCGAAACATCATCGACGGCAACGACCTGACCGCTGTAGTGCTTGGTCAGTCTTTCCAGGCGAACTTCTACGGATTTCATCTGCGTTTCCTCAGCCGTTAAAGGTCTGGTTATATTTTTCAAGCCATTGGGCGCGGCGCGGAATGATGTATTTCCAGTCCGGCGTGAAGAGGTTGAGCGATTCCATCTTCGCTTCCGGATAGGCAAGGAACTTCGCCGTCTCTTCGCTGAACTCGATGCCCTTGACCGAGGGGGCGCTGAGCGTCGCTTCCGACAGCATCTTCTGCACGCCCGGATCGAGGATGCGGTTGATATAGGCAAGCGCAAGATCGCGGTGCGGCCCGCCCTTTACGAGCGCGATGGAATTGATGCCGGTGAATGCGCCCTCCTTCGGGAAGGTCATGTCCAGCGGCACGCCCTTTTTAGTGTGCGGATAAACGGCCTTGGAATATTCGATGCCGCCGAAATCCGCCTGGCCCTGCGCGACCATCATGGTCTGCGCTTCCGCATCGTAGATCGACAGGACATTCGGCTTCAGATCGGCAAGTTTCGCCCAGCCGGCATCCGTATCGTATTGCGCTTCTTTCAGCGGCTTGCCGGTCGCAAGTGCGGCCGCCACCATCAGCATCAGAACGCTCTGGGTGTTCTTCGGCGTATTCAAAAGCATACGGCGGGCATATTTCTTGTCGAACATCTGTTCGTAGCTTTCGAACGGCTTGCCCGTTGTCGGATTATAGAACAGGCCGGCAATCGAAATCGCAAAACCGACGCCGAAATTGTCTTCGAAAAGATAGCGGGAATAGACGTTCTTGAGGTTCGGAATTTCGTCCGCCGGCAATTGCTCGATCAGGCCTTCTTCTTTGGCCTGGGGAACGCCGACATCGTCCATCGACATCACGCTATATTGCGGATTTTCGCGGGTGGCGCGCAGCGTGGCGATGTTAGCAAGCGTTGCGCCTTCTGTTGTCAGGACCCGGCACTTATATTCTTTTTCAAAGGCCGGGATCACTTCCTTCTTGATCAGCCCGCCCTGCGCCGAATTATAGACGCCTACATACATGGTGCGGTCCTGTGCGGAAGCCGCGGTATAAAAATAGGGTGTGGCGAGCGTAGCAGCGGTGACTGTCAGAAAACTGCGCCGTTTCATGATGATGGACTTGTCTGTCATTTCCGGTACCCCTCTTGTTGTTGATTTACATAGCCATTGCCCGACGCAGACCCACCAGCCTGTCGAGGACGAGCACGACGGTAACCGCCAGAGCGATGATGATGGTGGACATGGTCGCGACCGAAGGATCGAAAACCGTGCCGATCTGGCGATAGAGAACGATGGGCACGGGCAGGTTCGCGGAATCGGCCAGCCACATCGAAACGGGATAATTGTCGAAAGAAACCATGAAGCAGAAGATCGAGCCGGAGGCGACGCCGGGCGCGATCTGCGGAAAGATCACCCGCGTGAAGGTTTTCCAGCGGGTAGCGCCAAGCGTGCGCGCCGCTTCCTCAAGGCTCGTATTGACGAGCTGGAGGCTGGTCAGAACCGTGCGGATCACATAGGGCGATGTCACCACTGTGTGAGCGATCAAAAGCTTCAGCTTGGTGTCCATCCAGCCATAGCCGGAAAAGAGCTGCAACAGCGCAAGGCCGGTCACCAGCACGGGGAAGATCAGCGGCGAAAGCAGCAGCCCTTTCATCAGCGAGCGGCCGATGAATTTACCCCGGGAGAGCGCGAAGGCTGCGGGAACGCCAAGTGCCAGCGAAAGCACGGTGGTCGCCACCGCAAGCGCCGCACTGAAGGTGAGCCCGGCCGTGAATTCCTCGTTCTGCATTACCGCCGCATACCAGCGGAAGGTGAAACCCTGCGGCGGGAAGGTAACGAAATAGCTGTCGGAAAACGAGATGGCGACGACGAGGACGATCGGAGCCAGAATGAAGACCATCATAGCAGCGGTGATCGCGTAAAGGACGATGGCGGGAGTGCCTGTCAGCTTGTTGTTCATGATGCACTTGCCTTGATACGACGCCCGCCGAGCAGCCTCATCGAGACGGCGTTAATCAGAATGACGATGAGGACGAGAATGGTGGCGATGGTCGCGCCGAACGGCCAGTCATAGACCGCGAGAACCTGCTGCTCGACCATGTTGCCAAGCATTTGCGAACCGGGACCGCCGATCAACGCGGGAATGACGTAGGATGCAGAGGCGAGCGAAAACACCAGTGTGAAGCCCGCCACAAGGCCGGGAAGGCTGAGCGGGAAGGTGATCCGCAGGAACACCTTCCAGGCGGGTGCTCCGAGCGTGCGAGCGGCCTGCTGCAGATTGGGATCGATCTTGCCAAGAGCGGAAGACAGCGGCAGCACCATCATCGGGAAGAAGATGTGGAGAGAGCCGATGATGACGGCCGCATCCGAAAAAAGCAGCGTCAGCGGGCTATCTATGACGCCCAGATTCATCAGCACGTAATTCAAGAGACCGGTCGGGCCGTTGCCGAGAATGAGCTGCCAGCCGTAAGCGCGAACCACGACGCTGACGGCCAGCGGTGCGATGACGATCAGCGTGATGATACGGGTTGTGACGATATTGCCGCGCACGAGAACGGTCGCGACCGGATAGGCGAGTATGGCCGCGAGAACCGAAGTGATCAGGCTGATGCGGATGGTCGCCCAGAGCACTTTCTGGTAGAGATCGACCTCGAAAAACCTCGCATAGTGGGCAAGCGTGAAGGGGGCACCGATCAACCCCTGCGAATTCTGCGTCATGACGCTGAAGGTCATCAACCGAATTGCCGGCCAGAAGAAAAAGATCGTGAGAAAGATCAGGAGCGGCAGGATGAGTATGCCGGGCGAAAACAGCCGGCGCTCGATGGCTTTCCAGCCGGAAACTCCACGGCGTGGCGGGGCATGTGGTTCCATGATCGCAATATCCGACATCTATACTCCCGTCGCGTTGAATACGGCACGAGGCATCGCGTTGTGCCGAACGAAATCGTCCAAGCCCTATGACTAGAATTTGCTGGGTGTGCTCCCTGTCGAGGTATCCGGTCTTTTGCCGGCCCCTGTCGCATGTTTCTGCATTTTCGCGCCGGTTACCTCTTTGGGTAATATCGCCCGATGCGTCGTTCCCTTGTTGTTGTCAGGAGCTTAGGGGCTAAGCCGACGCGCTGCATAATAGTTTATTGCTCTTAGGTCATCGCATACGAGTATGGACTTGGGTCCTGTGAAGGCGATGCATCAAAATCCCGTATGACCTCACATCGAAGTCGTATTGGGGAAACGGCGGAAATTTCCCGTAACCTCTTTGTCATGCACTGGCACCACGAAGATGCCTGCCTTCACCGTTACAATCGGAAATGATCCATGCCCGCTATTGCCCAACGCCTTAACAACGTCACCGTTTCAGCCTCGCTTGCCATGACCCAGAAAGCCCGCGACCTCGCGGCGAAGGGTATCAAGGTCATCAGCCTGTCTTCCGGCGAGCCGGATTTCCCGACCCCTGTCCACGCGGTGGAAGCGGCGCATGCGGCAGCCCTTGCCGGCGATACGAAATATCCGCCCGCTGACGGAACGCCTGCCCTGCGCGCCGCCATCCAGCGGAAGTTCAAACGTGATAACAATCTGGATTACGATCCGAGCCAGATTCTGGTGGCGGGCGGCGGCAAGCAGATCATCTTCAATGCCATCATGGCCACCTGCGACCCGGGCGACGAAGTCGTCATCCCCGCACCGTCGTGGATCAGCTATGCCGATATCGTCAAGTTTTCGGGCGCCGTGCCGGTGCCGGTGGTTTGCCCCGAAAATAACGGTTTCCGCCTGCGGGCCGAAGATCTCGAAGCCGCCATCACCCCGAAAACCAAATGGCTGCTTTTCAACTTTCCCAACAACCCCACCGGCGCCGCCTGCTCGCGAGCGGAAATGAAAGAGATCGCCGAAGTCATGCTGCGGCATCCGCATGTCTGGATCATGACCGACGACATGTATGAGCATCTGATCTATGACGACTTCGAATTCTGCACCATCGCCGAAGTCGAACCGCGGCTCTATGATCGGGTTCTGACCGTCAACGGCGCATCGAAAGCCTATGCCATGACCGGCTGGCGTCTTGGTTACTGCGGTGGGCCGAAGGATCTCATCAAGGCCATCAGCAACGTCAACACCCAAAACAGCGGTGGTGTCGCAACCATCGTGCAGGCTGCCGCCGTCGCGGTTCTCGACGGTCCGCAGGATCTGCTGAAGGAGCGCGCCGATATCTACAAGACGCGCCGCGACTTCGTGCTCGGCAAGCTCGCCGAGATCGACGGCATCCGCTGCCACAAGCCGGAAGGCGCCTTTTACATCTTCCCGAACATCGGGGCGCTGATCGGCAAGACGACGAAGGGCGGCACGAAGATCGAGAACGACACCGATTTCGTCATGGCGCTTCTCGCCGAGCATCACGTTGCGACCGTGCAGGGCGCGGCCTATGGCATGAGCCCCTTCTTCCGGCTCTCTTATGCCACCAGCATGGAGAACCTGGCCGAAGGCTGCGCCCGCATCGCCGAATTCTGCAATGGAATGAAATAGGGAGAGCAATATGTTGGGAGGAAGTGGCCGTGTCATCATGGTTTCCGGCGCATCGCGGGGCCTTGGCCTTGCGATCGCCAAGAGGCTTCACGAAGCCGGTTTCACCGTCGCGGCGGGAGCGCGAAGTCCGGCCGCTGTTGCGGTAAAGGACCGGCTTTCAGCTGATCGATACGATGCGGAAGAGACGGGCTCGGCCGAGGCCTGGGTTGAAGCCGTCGCAACAAGATATGGCCGGATCGATGGTCTGGTAAATTGCGCCGGCATCAACCCCAAGGTCCGGGTCATGGATGCGGGCGAAGAAAGCCTCGACCAGATGTGGCGCATCAACGTCAAGGGGCCGTTGAGAGTAACGCGCGCCGCCATTCCCCATCTCGTCAGGTCCGGACAGGGCAGGGTCATCAACGTCGCCTCGCTGGCTGGTCGCCGCGTTGGCTCCAATGTCGGTTATGCAATGACGAAATTCGCCGTCGTCGCCCTCACCCACGGAATCCGCCAGGAGTTGTGGGACAGCGGCGTGCGCGCCACCGCCCTCTGCCCCGGTTATATCGCAACCGATATGACAGCAGGCGAAACGGAAGTCAGCCGCGAGGATATGACCCAGCCGGACGATCTCGCCGAAATGGTGGAAACCCTGCTTCGCCTGCCGAACAATCTTTCAGTGGCCGAACTGCTAGTGAATTGCCGCAAAGAATCAATGCTTTAAGCTTTTTTGCGCGCGGTACGGAAAGACCATGCCGCGCGCAGCTTTAAAACCGGCCTGACCCTTTTATTTCAGGGTCTCCGCCAGTTGCAACAATATCTCCTTGACGGCCAGCGCCGGCTCGGAGAGCGGCGTATTGTCCGATACGCAGAAGGACAGCGTTTCCTCGATCATCGGGCTGGCGATCTGCCTGACGACGATTTCTTCATTGGATTCCGCCACGATACGGTCAGCGATGGCCTTGGGCGTTATGGTCGCGCCAAGCCCGGCATCCACGCCGCGCGCGATGGTCCTTACCGATTCCAGCTCCGCCATGACGATCAAATCCTTGCGGCTGCGGGTGAAAGCGAGATTGATGGCGCGGCGTACGAAATTATAGGTCGGCGGTAGAAGGAAAGGGAGAAACGCCAGATCAGCAACCGTGATCGGCGCATCGCCCGGTTCCACGCCGAAGCTGCGATGCACGACCAGCACAAATTCCTCACGCAATAGCGGCGTGAACTTGACGCCCCGGATCGGCCCGGTTCCGTGAATCAGGCCCATTTCCAAACGCCCATTCATGATCATCTGGCTATAGGGCTGGCTGACGCTTTCCGTGATGTGCAGCAGAATGCCGGGATGAAGCCGCTTGGTTTCTTCCATCAGACGCAGCGAGAGCGTGGCGGCGCTGCTGAAGGGCGCAAGCCCCACCGATACCTTGCCGGAAAGCACAGCGCCGGCTTCCAGAGCCTCCGCCTGCGCCTGCTCCATCTGTCGCAGAATGACCTGCGCATGCCTGTAGACGACCTTGCCGGCATCGGTCATGACCACGCCCTGCTGGCTTCGGGTCAGCAGTTTCTGGCGGAAATGCTCCTCGATGCTTGCCAGTTGCTGGCTAAGCGCCGGCTGGGCGATATGCAGCACATCGGCCGCCCTGGTTATGCTACCCATGTCGACAATCGTGATAAACGATTTCAGGCGCCTGATATCCATCTGCTGTTGATCATCCCATTACTTGCTTGCAGGAATAAGATGCTCAATTTGCAGACAAAGTCCATCTTCCATTTCCCCGTCGGCCCCAACAGCGCCGATGGCGAAGGCGTCCGATCAGGCCGCCCTGAGAGAACCCCGATGGGCACCTGTTCCCTGACCGAGTTCGAACTGGCCGAGCAGCCGGTTCAGCGCATCGACCTCCGTCGCAAGCGTATGGCTTGCGGCGGTCATCTCCTCGACCATCGCGGCATTTTTCTGCGTGTCCTGATCCATCTGGTTGACGGCAACGTTGATCTGCTGAAGGCCGGACGACTGTTCCTGCGCGGATTCCACGATCGCGGCGACGTGCTGGTTGATCTCCTGCACTTCGGCAACGATGACATCGAGCGCCTTGCCGGTATCGCCGACAAGATGCACGCCCTCTTCGACCTGCTGGTTCGACTTGCTGATCAGCGACTTGATTTCTTTCGCAGCACCGGCGGAGCGTTGGGCAAGCTCACGCACTTCCTGCGCCACCACGGCAAAACCCTTGCCCGCCTCGCCGGCACGCGCCGCTTCCACCCCGGCATTCAGCGCCAGCAAATTCGTCTGGAAGGCGATCTCGTCGATCACGCCGATGATGCTGGAAATCTCGTTGGACGATTTCTCTATCCGCTCCATCGCCAGCACGGCCTGCCGAACGACCTCACCCGACCGTTCCGCGCCGACGCGCGTGCGGGAAACGAGCCGGCCCGCCTCATGTGCACGGTTCGCGGCATCCTTTACCGTTATCGTGATCTCCTCAAGGGCGGCAGCGGTTTCTTCAACGGATGCCGCCTGCTGCTCGGTTCGCCGCGCCAGATCATCGGACGCCGCCTTGATTTCATTGGCGCCGGCATCGATGCCGGAGGCATTTTCCGATACCCGCAGAAGCGCATCCTGCAATTTCCCGGCCGAGCCGTTGAAGTCGCTCCGCACCGCATCGAGCTGCTCGACAAAGGGATCGTCGATGCGGCAGGACACATCGCCATCGGCGAGCTTCGCCAGCGCATAGGCCAGACTGTCGACGGCAAAGCGAATGCTGCTCGCCTCATCAGCGGCCGTGCGTTCCCGAACCGCGCGCTCTTCTTCGCCAAGCGTGCGGTTGCTTTCCGCCTGCTGTTCCAGCGCAGCCTTTTGTCGATTGTTTTCGCGCAAAACGTCAAGTGAGCGGGCAAGATCGCCGATCTCGTCCCTTGTCTCGATATCCTTCAGGGTCAGCTGAAGATTTCCCTGTGCGATCTGGGCGGTCTCACCGATGATATTGGCGATGCGCCCGATGAACCGCCGCGCAATGAACCATCCCGCCAGCGCCAGCAGCACGGTGGCCGTCACGATCGTCACGGCGGCGTCACGCATCATTGCATGCAGCTGCGCAAACACCGTTTCTTCCGGCACCGAGATGATTGCGTACCATTTCATGTCCTGTGTCAGCATGACCGGCAAGGCGATGGCGAAGGACGCCGTTCCGTCCTGTGCAGTGATCTCCCGCTCCGCACCGGGGTTTGCAATCAGCTGGTCCCAGCCGGCGGTCTGCGCACCGCCATCCGCAAGGCTTTTTCCCATGATCGCCGCATCCGGATGGCTGATGATCTTGCCGCCGCCGCTGACGAGACTGACGAAACCCGTTCCCATGGGCCGCACGGTCGAAAGCGCCTTGCTTGTTTCATCAAGCGACAGGTCGAGGCCGGCAACCCCCAGCGGTTTGCCATCAACCATAACCGGCTTGGCGATCGAGGTAATAAGAACCTCCTTGCCGTCGATTGCATAAAAATAGGGTTCGACGACGACCGTTTTCTTCAGGGTGAAGGGCAATTGATAATAATCGCCCGGGCCTGCGGTGGCATAGTCGGTCAAAGCGGTATTACCTATTTTGTCGCCGCTGCGCACCCAATAGGGTATGTACCGGCCGGTCGCATCATGGCCTTGCCTGTTAGCGAAATCCGCGTCCTTGCCGTCAAACGCATTTGGCTCCCATCCGGTCCAGAGACCAAGGATATCAGGGTTATTGGCCAGCATCTGGTGAATGATCTGATCGGCCTTGCCCCGGTCCGCATCACCTGACTGTTTCATCGCCTCCAGAACCGAGGCGAGGCTGTTGACGATATGAATGGTGCCGCCGATAGTCTTTTCGGTCGCTAGCGCTTCGGCATGGGCGATCTGCCGTATACGCTCGAGATTGTTGGCCCTCGTATCCTCCATGGACCGATAAAACAGCACGGCCGAGGCCGTGATCGTCGCAAGGACACCGCACGCGGCGACCGCAAAAATATTCCGACCCGTCGTCGATTTAAAAAGCATGTCCCATCCCCCAAAACTATGCTGCGACGGTGGCGGGAGTTACGGGTGTGTGCGCAACTGTTGGCGACCGGGCTGGAGAGTGAGCTTAAGAATTTATGTTTAAGATTTACTTTAAGATCTATTTTTCACGTGCAATTAAAGAACACCAATACTTTATAAAGTTGTAATATTGAAGTATATACAAACTATTACGCGATATTTTACCCCTGCATAGATACTTCCTCTGCGCAGGGGCTCTGCTTGATGCAGTGCGCAATTACGCTCTGCCGAAGCCGGGAACTATTGCGGTAACCTCAAGGCGCTCCAGAAGCCACGCAACTGTGCGGTCAATTCCGCATAGAGACCATAACGCCGCCCATAGTGCGAGATTTGCGCAGCATTCGGCTGGTAAGTATTCGCAACCCGTGTCATCGCCGCAACCGCCTCCTCATAATCAGGATAAAGCCCAATCGCCACGGCCGCGCCAATGGCCGCACCGAGCGCGCCCGTCTCGCGGGCCTCCGCGACACGCAGCGGAATTTCCAGAACATCAGCCATGATCTGCGGCCAATGCTGGCTGCGGGAACCGCCGCCGGACATCACGGCGCTTTCCACCGGCAATCCCGCTTCGCGCAGGACACCGATATGACGGCGATGTTCGAAACACACCCCTTCGAACAGGGCGCGCAACATGTGGCCCTCGCCATGCCACCCCGCGAGGCCGTAAAAGCCGCCCCGAAATTCCGCACCCAGCCGCGATCCGAAAATGAACGGATGGAAGAAAGGATCGTCGGCGCGCGGCGTGACGGAGCCGACCAATTCGTTGCAGCGCTCGAAGGCATGGTCGCCATGGTCGCCGCGAACACGATGCACGTACCATTCAAGATTGGCGGCGGAGGTGGCGCTGGATTCGATATTGACATAGCGGTCACGGCCAAAGGTCGTGACCATGAAGACATCGGGACTGATGACCGGTTTGTCTGCGAAAACCTGATTGATGCTCCAGGTGCCAGCGATGATGGACGCTTCCCCGGCATTGATGACGCCCGACCCCATGGCGCTGGAGACCACATCAAAGAAACCGCCAATGACGGGTATGCCTTCGGGCAGCCCCGTGATGTCAGCAGCCCCGCTTGTCACATGGCCGACAATATCAGCCGATTCCACGAGACGGGGGAAGAACGCGAACCCGTCCTCAAGATCGTAAAGTGACAGGAGCTCGCGGTCGAGCCGCGCTTCCGGCAAGGCCAGCAGCCCCGCACCACTGAGGTCCGAAATATCGTTGGCAAGGCAATCCGTCAGGCGGAAATTGACGAAATCCTTGCAGAACAGGACCGTGCCGATCTGCCCGTATAGATCGGGCGCATGCCGTTTGACCCAGGCAAGCAGGCTGGGTGTTTGCGCAGGCCATGGCCGCTGCAGGCAGCGAGCCTGCAACTGCGCTCCGCTTTTCCGGTCAAGCTCGGCCGCCACATCGGCGGCGCGGCTGTCGAGCGACTGGATGCCGATCAGGGGCTGCTGGTTCTTGTCCAGAAGGTAAAGACCATTGCCGTGGCCGGCGCAGCCCACCGCCAGAATGCTGGAGGGATCGACAGAGGATTTTACCAGCAGCTGGCGGATCGCCTCGCAGCCGTTCTGCCATAATTCCTCAAGATCGCGCTCGACATAGCCGGGCTGAGGGAATGTCGACTGTCCGTCGATGGCGTGTTGCGCGATCTGCCGGCCCGCCGTGTCGAACAGCACGGCCTTGATGACCGTGTTGCCGACATCGAGACCCAATATGTGATTTTTGTCAGCCACGATTATAGATATCCCATGCTTCCTCGCCACCCGCACCCTGATGGATGATGGCCATCAGCGCTGCAACGACGGCCTTGGGATTGTCGTGCTGGTAGATATTGCGGCCATAGACCATGCCGTTCGCACCCTCGGCCACCAGAGCCGCCGATTTTGCCAGTACATTGCGCAAGTCCTCACGCCCCCCGCCCCGCACCAGCACCGGGCACCGCGCGGCTTCGATCACCTTGTGAAAATCGCGTGGATCGCTGGTCGGATCGGCCTTGATGATATCGGCTCCCATTTCCGAGGCAAGACGCACCAGCGTGACGATCTTTTCGGCATCGCCATCCACCTGATAACCGCCGCGCACATCATTGGGCAGCATCACCAAAGGTTCGATCATCAGCGGCATGCCGAAACGGTGGCAATCCGCCCGCACGCGGCTGATGTTTTCGACGCATTGACGAAACAGGTCCGGCTCGTCCGGCAGCATGAACAGGTTCACGACGACGCAGGCGGCATCCATCTCCAGCGCACCGATGATCGGATCGTGATGGTTCTGGAGCTGCGACCACATGTTTCTGTGGCGGGTGGAATTATAGGGATTGCCCATATCGATACGCATGACGAGAGCCGGCTTGTCGCGCTCCGGCCGCTGCTGCAGCAGATCGGCCTGCCCATAGGCCATCTGGATCGCATCGGGACCAGCCTCGACCAGCCTGTCCACGGTCTGCGCCATATCCTCCAGTCCGACGAGGAAGCTCGGCTCGTTGCAAACCCCGTGATCGATGGCCACATCAAGGCAGCCGCCATTGCGAAACAGCCGGTTCATGCGCGCCTTTTTCGAAATCCGCATCATCATGCATTCTCCTTGCATCTGTGTTGAAGCATTGCCGGCGTGACGCCGTAAAAAGTCTCCAGCTCATGGGTAAGCCGTTGCCGTTCCGCCGCCGTCTGGGCGGCCGGCCAGCCCAGCTCGCGTGCCACGACGTCCAAGATCGCGTCGATCAGATCGGCATCGATGACGCCGGTGATGGCGAGCGTCGTGCGCCGCAACACGAGATCGGTCAGGTGTCGCACGTGTTCGCAGCGGATCAGCCAGATCACCTCTGCGGCGGTGATCGGCGATTTTTCTGAAAGCGGCGCATCATCCGCACGGTCCCGGCAAAAGCCCATCAGATCGAAGGCGCGGGAGCCGTAAGCCAGAGCCAGATGCGCCGCCCGGTCTCCGGCGATCGAAAACTCCTCGGACAGCAAGGCCGGCAGGCTGCCTGCACCGGCAGGAAAATTCCTGCCGCCGCCGATTGGGCGATCCATGGTGCCAGTCAGCCGTCGGCGCCCAAGAAAGGCCAGAACCTCGTCGGTTACCTGCTCCCCAAAGGCTCTGAAGGTGGTCCACTTGCCGCCGATCATGCAGAGCTGCGGCGGATCGCCCGCAACGCGGTGGATGAAATGGCTGCGGGATATTTTTCCGGTAAAGGCGGCGTCGCTGCGCGGCAGCGGGCGTATGCCGCTGAAACTGAAGACGATGTCGGAATGGTCGATGTCAATCTGCGGAAAGACCTGCCGGATCGCGTCCAGAATATAATCCCGTTCCTCGGGCTCGCAGCGCACCCGTTCGGGACGATCCACCTTGATATCGGTCGACCCCGCGAGAACCCGGCCGAGATAGGGAAAGAGGATACAGACGCGATTATCGGCATTCTCAAAAAAGATCATATGGCCATTCAGGGCCTTGAGAAGCGCTTCGTTGGCGATGATCAGATGCGATCCCTTGGTTCCAGAGACGGTCGGTTTTGCTTTCTCCGCCACTGGTCCGGCGGCCAGCGCTCCTATCGTCTCGTCGATCCATGCGCCGGTCGCATTGACGATGATCCTTGGGCGGACGGGCAGGGTTTCATCCGCGCCCTCCAGCCGAAGACGGTACTCATCGC
The DNA here is from genome assembly GCF_900188475.1 of Agrobacterium sp. 719_389. Lineage (NCBI taxonomy): Bacteria > Pseudomonadati > Pseudomonadota > Alphaproteobacteria > Hyphomicrobiales > Rhizobiaceae > Agrobacterium > Agrobacterium sp. 719_389. The sequence goes on along the minus strand of NZ_FYEM01000013.1, from coordinate 69,135 downwards.
CTAGACGAACAAGTTCGGCATAGTTGAGCGCAATGCTTTGCGGTGCATCGGCACAGGTGTCGATCAGAAGCTCCAGCGCAAGCCGTTCGGGCTGGCTTATCCACGCATCATAATAGGTGGCGGAATATCTGATGTCCGGTGTCAGATCCGGCCAATGCTGCAAAGTTCCGGGCGCACCACGAAACGTGTGACGGGGCAGGATGCGGTTTTTACGGGTGACGAAATCATAGAGCATAAGGCCCGTCTTGATGGCGAGAGCGCCCCGGCTTGCAGGTTTTCCGCCGGAGCCGGCAAAGGTTGCCGCTGCGTTGAAGAGGCCGCTGAAAGTCGAAAAAATCGGGATCGTTGTCGGCAGCGGACGAACCATATGCGGCGCGAGCCTCAGAAGTGCATCCCGCTCCCGCAAGGACTCTGCCACAAGGCCGAATTCGCCGTTTTCGAGATAACGCAGGCCGCCATGGATCATGCGCGAGGGTGCGGCGCTGCAGCCTGAGGAAAAATCGTTCCGCTCGACCAGCAGCACCCGCAGCCCCTGCAAGGCGAGATCGCGGTAGGCGGCAATTCCGTTGATGCCGCCGCCGATAACGACGGCATCAAAATCACCATCGTGCCGGATGCGGCGCAGAGCGTCCTCGCGAAAACTGGGCATAGAAATACCGTTCGCTGGCTGATGACCAGCGTCCCAATGTTGTTGACCGTTTAAAGCGACATGAGAGACGGGACGAAAATGATGCGCTGTCGCCTGAAGCCCCGTCTCAGCTTACATAATCAGGTATCGAGCCCCACAAGATGCTCCGCGACGCCGGCGCTGATAAGCGCCAGTTCACTCTCCGTGAGGCGAAGACGCGCCGCCGCGGCGTTTTCAACCGCCTGAGCCGGATCGCGCGCGCCACACAGCGAAAATGTTATGCCGGGCTGCGCAATCGTCCAGGCAATCACCACCTGCGCGACCGAAGCCTCATGGTTGGCCGCCACCGGTTCCAGCACCCCCATCAACCGTGCGATTTTCTGGCGGTTCGCCTGGCTGAAGCGCGGATTTCCGTGACGCTGGTCGTCTTCCGCAAAAACCCGCTCCGGCCCGACCTTGCCCGAGAGGAGACCGAGCGCCAAGGACGAATAGCTGAGAACCGAGACGGCATTCTCCAGGCAAAGCGGCAGGAGCGTCGTCTCGATACCGCGCTTCACCATGGAATATTCTTCCTGAATGGCATCCAGCGCGCCGGTTGCGATATAGGCTTCGAGATCGTCCTGCGAGACGTTGCTTGCCCCGATGGAACGGATCTTTCCCTCCTCCTTCAGCCGCACCAAAGCCCCGACTGTCTCGGCAATCGGTGTCGTGGCGTCCTGCCAATGGGTGACGTAATGGTCGATATAGTCGGTTCCGAGCCGTTTCAGGCTCTCTTCGACCTCGTGCCTTATGGATGCTGCACCGAGATAGCGGTGAACCGGCTTGCCATCCTGATGGAAGAAATAAGAGCCCTCATTCACATGCCAGACAAGCCCGCATTTGGTGACCAGCACGACCTTGTCGCGCCTGCCGGCAATTGCCTTGCCAACGATGGTTTCTGCAAGCCCCATGCCATAGGCCGGCGCGGTGTCGATGAGGGAAATGCCTGCATCGATGGAGGCCTGGATAGCGGCGATGGACTGCCGTTCGTCGGTGCCGCCCCACATCCAGCCGCCGATGGCCCAGGTGCCAAGCCCCACGGCGGATGCGCTGATGGCGCTGCCGCCGATCGTCCGGGTCAATATTGCATCGTCCGTCACGAGGTTTCCCCTTCTTCATGATCCAGTAAATAGCCGGCTATCGCCTCGTCGACGACGAGCGAGGTCAGATAGCGGCCGGCAAGCGTGGCAGCCACCGGGCCGGCCTTGATTGCGCCCGCCGCCACGCCGATGATATTCGGGCACCGGGCAAGCTGCCCGGGGTCCAGCGCCACGACGCGCGAGTTGAGATCGATCCGCGCCAGCTGCCCGTCCGCCATGGTGAGGTGGGCGAGAAACTCCCCGGCAATGCCCGCATCAACCAGCGCCTGCCCGCCGCGGGCGGCATCCGGCAGAAGATCGTAATAACCGGAGCCCGGCGCTTCCACCGAGCCGATGCCGACCAGCGCCACCTGCGCCTGACGCGCCAGATCGAAGACCTCGCGGATCGATGCGACATTCATCAGCAGATCGCGCTGCTCCTCATCCTCGGCAAACAGCGGCGCATGCACGAGCGAGGCGCTGCCGCCCAGCTTTTCCGCCAGTTGCGTGGCGAGATGATTGACATCCGTATAGTGCTTGCCCTGGACGCCGCCCGTCAAAGGCACCACCCGCACATCGAAACGGCGCTCCGCCTGCAGATTGTCGACAACCGCGCTCACCGCCTTGCCGCCCGTAATCGCAATCACGTCGCCGTCACGGATCGTCTCCAGCAAATGGTTGGCGGCCACCCGACCCACCATCTGCAAGGCGGTTTCCGGATTATCGGATACCGTTGGCGTGACCACCGACTGCCTGAGGCCGAAACGGCGGGTGATCTCGCTCTCAAGATCCACCAGCCTCTGATAGGGGCTGGCGATGGTGATCTTCACCATGCCCGCCTTACGGCCGGCCGCAATCATGCGGTTCACCTTGGTATGGGAAAGATTGAGCCGCTCGGCGATCTCTGACTGCTTCACCCCCTCGATGAAATGCAGCACCAGGACGGAATACATCTGTCTCTGTTGATCGAAATCGTCCTTGATATCCAGCATAATCGTCTTTCTCCAGTTACCCATGGGCGTTCAATGGGCGCTCAGCGGCGACGCCTGACCAGATAGTGGTCGAACAGAACCGCAGTCAGCAATATGCTTCCCCTGATGATGTCCTGCCAGTAGACAGACACATTGAGCAAGGCAAGCGAACTGGAAACGACCGAGAGAAGGATCGCCCCAAGGATTGCACCGAGAATGGTGCCCGAGCCGCCCGAAAGGCTCGCGCCGCCGATAACCGCCGCCGCAATAACGTTGAGTTCCATGCCGACGCCAAAGCTCGGCTGGGCAGAACCGAAGCGGGCCATGTAGATAACGCCTGCAACACCGCACAGCATCGAACAAAGCGTGGTGGTGGCAAACACGACCCGGCCGACGCGGATGCCGGAATAGGCTGCGGCCTTGGGATTGCTGCCGGTATAGAACACCTTACGGAAGGCGGTCGTGCGCCGCAGCAGCAGATCGAAAGAGACGACCACCACCGCAAATATGATCAGCACCAGCGGAATGCCGCCAATCACACCCTGACCGATGAACTTGAATTCGGGCGGCAGGGAATAGAGCCCCAGTGGCCGCCCGCCGGTTGCCAGCAGGCACACACCGCGCGCAATCACCATGACGCCCAGCGACACGATGAAATGATGCAGGCCGATGACCGTGGTCAGGAATCCCATGGCCATGCCGACCAATGTCGTCAGGCAGATGGCCAGCCCCGCCGCCACCCAAGGGTCGACGCCGTTGAGGAACAGCCAACCGGCCGCCACCATCGCAAGTGCGGTGACGGAGCCGACGGAAAGATCGATGCCGCCCGAGATCAACAGGATCGTCATGCCCACCACGACGATGCTTTCGATGGCGAAGACCATCGCCATGGCCCGCAGATTATCCACGGTCAGGAAATACGGGGATATGAAGGACATCACCGCGAAAAGCGCGAGGATGATGACGATCAGCCCGGTTTCCCGCGCCTTGAGCGCCGGCTCCCACCAGGCGGTGCGGCGAACCGCCGTTTCGGCAAGGCTTGAAGGTGTTTCCGATGTTGCCATTTTCCCGCTCCCTCAGGCCCTTTCCGGGCTATGCACAATATTGATCGATGCAAGCTGCATGATCTTTTCCTCCGTCATGTCTTCGCCCTCGACCTCACCCGTGATCCGCCCCTCGCGCACCACCAGCACGCGATCGCTGACGCCGATGAGTTCCGGCAGCTCCGAGGATATGACGACCACGCCGACACCTTCGCGCGCCAACTCCCGGATCTGGCGGTGGATTTCGGCTTTCGCACCCACATCCACCCCGCGTGTCGGCTCATCCAGAAAGATGACCTCGGGCTCCACCGACAGCATCTTCGCCAGCGCTACTTTCTGCTGGTTGCCGCCGCTCAAGGTAGACACCGCATCGCCGACACTGTTCGCCCGCAATTTCAGCCGGCGCCCCAGCTCATCTGCCCGCTTCATTTCCTTGCGCCGTTCGATGAATCCCATGCCGTTCGATACCCTGCCGATATCGAGCGCGGAGACATTCGAGGCGATGGACATATTGAGGAACAGCCCGTCCCCTTTGCGGTCCTCGGAAAGATAGACCAACCCCTCGCGGATGCTGTCGCGGTAGTCTTTCAGCCTCAGCGGCCGGCCACGCAGCGTAACCTCGCCTCGCGGTTTCCCCTCCAGCCGGCAGACCGCCCGGGCGATCTCGCTTCTTCCCGCACCGATCAGCCCCGCCAACCCCAGGATTTCGCCCCGACGCAGATCGAAATTGACATCGAAAACGCGCTTTCCTTCATTCAAGGCACGGACTGAAAGAATAACGTCATCGGATTTCTCGTCGTCCGAAAGCTTTGGCGGATAGAGCTTGTCGAGCACACGTCCCACCATGCTGTTGACGACTTCCTCGGGGGAAATATCGGCAATATTCTCCGTCCTGATATGGCAGCCGTCGCGCATGACGGTGATGCGGTCGCAATGGTCGAAAATCTCCGCCATACGATGCGAGATATAGATGATGGCAATGCCCCGTTCGGCCAGCCGGTGCATGATCCTGAAAAGCGTCTGGGCTTCGGTCTCGGTCAAAGCCGCCGTTGGCTCGTCAAGGATGAGGATACGGCAATCCAGCGTCAGCGCCTTGGCGATCTCGACGATCTGCTGTTGCGAAATCGAAAGGTCGCCGGCGCGGCGGGTGGGATCGATATCGCCGATTTCCCGCAGCACGATTGCCGCCTGCCTTTCGAGGTCGCGATAGTTCATGAACCAGGAACGGCTTTGGCCGGTCTGCGACATGAACATGTTTTCGGCAACCGAAATCTCCGGGCAGAGCGCGATCTCCTGATGCACGAAGCCGATGCCAAGCCGGTTCGCCGCATTGGGCGAGGATATCTTGACCGGTTTGCCATCCAGCAGGATTTCCCCGCCATCCGGCTGCAAAATGCCGTCGATGATATGCATCAGCGTCGACTTGCCGGCGCCGTTTTCACCCGCCAGCGCGTGGATTTCGCCGCGCCGCAGCTCAAATGCCGCATTGCGCAGCGCCCGCACGGGGCCGAACGCCTTGTGAATATTCGTCATGCTGAGGATGACCTCACCCATAACGCCCTCCCGAACCTGCTTCCCCTTATGGCCGGCGAGGCGCAAACCTCGCCGGGTCCAGAGCGACGCGTCAGCGCCCCTTCATGTAGTCGTTGAGATCGAAGGAAGCGGCGTTAGCCTTGGTGATGACGGCGAAGCCATTGTCCATCGAAGGAACCTGCATCGGGTTGAAGCCGGAAACCTTGTAGTCGTTGAACGGGTCGATCAGATCCGAATGGGCGCCGAGAAAGGTGTTCATGAAACCCATGAAACCCTGAACGCCCTGATTGGGATTGATGGACATGTAGATATTGCCCTGCTTGATGTGCTCCAGCGTCGCGGGCGTGATATCCGCATGCAGGATCAGGACCTTCTTTTTTGCCTCGAGAACAGCGGTGGTCGCGCCTTCAGCCGAACCGGCCTCGGGGATCCATAATGCGCCGAGATTTGGATTGGCCTGCAGCAGGGCGCCAACCGCCTGATAGGCGACATTCGCATCCTGGTTGGTCGCCTGGCGGCCGACCAGCTTCATTTCCGGATAGGTGCGCCCCATATAGTCGATGAGGGCGGTGACGCGCAGATCGTGGTTGCTTTGTCCCGGATTTTCCAGAACGGCATATTCGCCTTTCTCGCCAAGCTTCTTGACGATTTCGTCAGCCGCGAATTTCGCCTCGGCAACATTATCAGAGGTGATGTAGGCGGTGCGCTTCGACTTCGGAGAATCCGCCGCAAACGTCGTCACCGAAACGCCGGAGCCAATCGCCTTGTTGATGGGTTCGATAAATGGATCGGCCTGCATCGGGTGCAGCAGGATGCCTTTCGGCTTTTTCACAAGCTCCTGCTCGAAGGACGCGATCTGCTTGGTGATGTCATATTCCGGCGTACCGGTAAAAACGGCCTCGCAGCCGAGTGCCTTCGCAGCCTGCTTGAAGCCCTCGAAGACCGGTACCCAATAGGGGTGGCTGGAAACCATGACGTTCATCACATAGGTCTCGCCCGGCTCGCAGGCGAATTTGCCCGCAGCGACGGCCTGAGAACCGGCACTAGCGGAAATTGCCACGGCTATAACACCCGCGGCAGCGGTCGATTTCAGAAAAGCCAACATATTCCCCTCCCAAGGACAATGACCTAGTCCGCAATAAATTTTATCTGCTGTAATTTATTGCATGTCACTTGAGATAGCTGGAAACCCAGGTCACGTCAACGTAGTTTGAATTTTATTTTGTGCAGTGAAATTTATTGCGAAGCGCGAGTGCGGCCAAGATTGAAATCAGCGCAACCGATTCCCGCTTTGTCGATTTCCTGAAGTTGGCCAGGTCGCAAGGAAACTCTCGGGCTTGAGAAAAGAGGCAGCCGTAAGCGCAGGCCAGAAACGAGAAAAGGGTTTCTGATCGCTCAGAAACCCTTCTCATGAATTCGGATGGTGGGCGTGACAGGGATTGAACCTGTGACCCCTACGATGTCAACGTAGTGCTCTCCCGCTGAGCTACACGCCCTCCGTGGCGGCGGATAGACCACAAAACCGGTTGATGCGTCAACTGCTTTTTTTCGGTTTTGTGAAGGTTTTTTGAGAGGCCTTACGCCACAAGGAGTTTGTTGACCTCATCCACCAGATCGCGCAGATGGAACGGCTTGGAAAGCACCTTGGCGTCCTTCGGAGCCTTCGAATCGGCGTTCAGTGCAACGGCTGCAAAGCCGGTGATGAACATGACTTTGAGATCCGGGTCGAGTTCGGTCGCGCGCCGTGCGAGCTCGATGCCATCCATTTCGGGCATGACGATATCGGTCAGCAGGAGCGAAAAGGGCTCTTCGCGAAGCCGGTCATAGGCGCTGGCGCCATTGTCGAAGGAAGAAACCTTGTAACCGGCTTTTTCCAGCGCCTTGACGAGAAAGCGGCGCATATCGTTGTCGTCTTCAGCGAGAAGAATTTTCTGATTCATCATAAGTGACCGTAACTACTCAATGTTTGGAATACCCTAGCCCGATTATAGGATTTTCACGGTAAATATCCTGTGAACGCGTGAATCGGTATAGCGCTGCTTGGGCGACAGTATGGACTTGCCGCACCGTAACTGGCAACATGAACATCCCGATTGTTTGCGACATGGTAAATGGCACTGAATGGACTGGGTAACGGGTGAATATGAGCTTTTTGAGGTAACGGAACCTGCCGTTCAAACCCTGCCATTTGTCTATAATTCCCCCCATAGCGGCCGCTGCTACCCCATTTCCTTCCTGGAATCGGCACGGCTCGATTCGCACGAGATACGCCGCTCCGAAGATCACTTCGTCGACGAGCTGTTCGCGGCAGCACCGGAGATCGGCGCACCGCTTCTGAAGGCGAATTTTCCGCGCGCCTATCTGGACGTCAATCGCGAACCCTACGAACTCGATCCCCGCATGTTCGAGGGCACGTTGCCGCCTTATGCCAATATCGGCTCCATGCGGGTTGCCGGCGGTCTCGGAACCGTGCCGCGCATCGTCGCCGAGAATATGGATATCTATGCCCACCGCCTGCCGGTCGACGAGGCGCTCTCGCGTATCGAGACGATCTACAAGCCCTACCATGCCTGCCTGCGCCGCCTGCTGTCACGCACCCACGCCAATTTCGGAATGGCGGTACTGATCGATTGCCATTCCATGCCGGGCAATATCCGCGTCGCCGGCTCGAATCTCAGGCCGGATGTGATCATCGGCGATCGCTACGGCACCAGCGCATCCCAGGAAGTCTCCCGCGCCGCGCTGCATTTTCTCGAGGAACTGGGTTTTGTCGCGGTCTGTAACAAACCCTATGCCGGCGGCTTCATCACCGAACATTATGGCCGGCCGATCCGCTCGCTGCATGCGCTGCAGATTGAAGTCAATCGCGCACTTTACGTCGATGAAAAGACGCTTTTGAAAAAAACCGATTTTCCGGCCATCCAGGCATCGCTTGAAATCTTCATGCGCCAGCTCGGCGTCTTCGTTTCCGAATACGCGATAGAAACGTCGCTCGCTGCCGAGTAGCAGCTCTAATCACCCGCTAATTCAATCTTTTATCCCGGATCACCTGGCGGCCTGCCGGGCAAAAAAAACCGCGCCTTGGCGCGGTCAAGTCTAGGGAGGAAACACCCAAGGAGGGTATTTACAGTCAAAGACTGCAGGGTCACGCTACGCAGTATATGCACAATTGTCAATCATTTTATTTTATGCATATTTTTTAGGCTTATGCTGAAAATATGGAAACACCCGTCCCGTCATCCGTATGAGTGGACGGCGGATGTGATTCCGGTCTATGCATTGCGCCACAGAATTCAGACCCAATATTCAGGCGATGAGGTTTCGCAATGCTGCCCGACCGGGATTTCTTCTTCAAACTTGCCGATGCCGCCAGCGCTGAGACGCTTCCCCGCTTCCGCACGGGCATTGCGGTCACCAATAAGCAGGATGGTGGCTACGACCCGGTGACGGAAGGCGATCAGGCAGCGGAAACCGCCATTCGCACCCTGATTGAGGCAAATTTTCCGCAGCATGGTATTCTCGGCGAAGAACACGGCAATGTCGGCCTCGACCGCGACCATATCTGGGTCATCGACCCGATCGACGGCACCCGCGCCTTCATTTCGGGCGTGCCCGTGTGGGGCACACTGATCGGCTTCCAGTCGGCCGGCCGCGCCACGATGGGCATCATGGACCAGCCCTTCACCAAAGAGCGTTATTTCGCCGATGGCGAGGCGGCGTGGTATTTCGGGCCGGATGGCGAGCGGAAGATCCGCACACGCGACTGCGCTTCGCTATCGGACGCCGTGCTGTTCACCACGACTCCCCACATCTTCACTGCGGAAGAAAAGCCCCTTTACGAAGAAGTGCAGGATCAGGTCCGTCTTTTCCGCTACGGCGTGGATTGTTACGCCTATTGCCTGCTTGCGGCCGGCCACGTCGATCTGGTGATCGAATCCGGCCTGAAGCCCTATGATGTCGGCGCATTGATCCCCGTCATCGAACAGGCCGGCGGCATCATGACCACCTGGGATGGCGGGCGTCCTGAAAATGGTGGCCGCATTCTCGCAGCCGGCTCAAAAGCGGTGCACGAACAGGCGCTCGCCATTCTCTCCAAACTCTAGGCAGCCCGCTTAAGCGACCGTCACTCCGGCGCGAAAAACGCGTCGATGGCCGCCAGCGCCTGTTTGCGGAAAACGTCGCGCTCATGCAGCAATTCATGGCGCGCGCCGGTTATCGGAAGAAGCTGCGCCGCCCGGAAATTGCGTGAGAGCTCTTCCTGCGCCTTATAGGGCGTGATCGTATCCAGCATCGGGGCCAGAATAAGCGTCGGTACGGTAATGTTCGTCAGGTGATCCTGGCGGGTCACGCGGCCCATGGTCTTCAGCGCCTCATAGACCCAGCGCGCCGTCGGCGCGCCGATGAAAAGTTCCGGAAATTGCCGGTGCAGGGTCAGATTTCTGGCAAAACGCCTGGCGTCCGAGGTCAGCGGGTTGCCGTCGAAATCCCGCTCGCGCTGGTCCCTGCCGAGCTGAACCCTGCCGAGACCGACAAGACTCAACGCCGTCGCAACAATGCGGATCACGGGTGAGGGAACCGATTGCTGGCTATCCAGCTCGATGAAGGGCGAACAAAGCGCCAGACGGTCGATGCGGTTCGACAGGCCGGGAGCAGCCGCAAGTGCTGCAAGCGCGCCGGTGGAATGCGCGATCATGAAGAATGGCAGCCGCGTATCCGGCAGCACCACCTGTTCGAGAAAAAGGCTGATGTCATGCTGGTAGTCGGAGAACCGCCGCACATGCCCGGCGCCCGGCTTCTTCAGCAGCCTCTCGGAACCGCCCTGCCCGCGTGTATCGAAGGTCGCAACCCAGAAACCCATGGCAGTAAGATCGCCAACCGTTTCGAAATATTTCTCGATACATTCATTCCTGCCATGCAGCAGAACCACGGTTCCGCGGGCAATCTGGCGGCTGGCGCGGAAGATCGCATATCGAAGCTGTTTGCCGCCATGGCCGGCAAAATATCCGACGGTATGGCTGCCGGGAACCGGGTTGTCTTCACTGGCGCGCAATGTGGCTTCGATCATCGGTCTTTTCCGGCTTTTGTGCCTTTTCGGGATAGGTCGGCGGCGCGGGAAGGTCAAAGAAAAAATTGCCGGAACCGTCGGTTAAAGCAGTCGCGGTTCCGGCGAATAAGACAGAAGAAGAAGGGACGTTATTGCTTCTGTCCACGGAGAATGTCTCCGATGACCGATGTTCTATGGCTCTCAAACTGAACGATGCCGGAACCTGACGTTCAGCCATGGTTCATGTTGCTTTCACCTTTTTACGCCCCTTGACGCGGCGGCAAGCCATTCCCATCTCATTCATGCGGTCGCCAGAACGGGACCGCGCCAGATGTCCGGCCGTAGCCAGAACGGGACGCCGGACTTAACCGCAAACAGTCGCTTCTTAAGGAGGACACCATGCGTCACGTTGATTTTTCCCCCCTCTATCGTTCCACCGTCGGCTTCGACCGTCTTTTTTCGATGCTTGACGGCCTCGGCCAGCCCGAACAGGCCCAGTCCTATCCGCCCTACAATATTGAGCGGACCGGTGAAAACACCTATCGCATCACCATGGCCGTTGCCGGTTTCGATGAGAACGAACTCAGCATCGAATCCCGCGCCAATACGCTGACGGTGAAGGCCGAGAAGGCCACGGACGAAAAAACGGCCGAGGGAGAATTCCTGTATCGCGGCATCGCCACACGCGCTTTCGAACGCCGCTTCCAGCTTGCCGACCACGTCGAAGTCCAGACCGCTTCCTTGAAGAACGGCCTGCTTCACATCGACCTCGTCCGCAATATTCCGGAAGCAATGAAGCCGCGCCGCATCGCGATCTCGTCCGACAGCGCCGATGCGCCGAAGACGATCGAAGCCCAGATTTCCCCGGCTCAGGTCAACTGAGCTTTTCTGACATGCAAAAAGAACGGCCCCTTTACGGGGCCGTTTTTGTTTGCGGAAATCCTGTCAGCGAGCGGAGGCCGCCGCACCCTCTGCGGCAGCGGTTTCCGCGATCGCTGCCTTTTCATGCGCCTTGCGGGCATAACGCTGGGCAAGAACCGCACAGACCATCAGCTGTATCTGGTGGAAGAGCATGATCGGCAGAACAATCGCGCCTATGCTCTGGCCGGCGAAAATCGCGCCTGCCATGGGAACACCGCTTGCGAGGCTCTTCTTGGATCCGCAGAAGGTAATGGTGATTTCATCGGCCTTCTCGAAACCGAGCAGACGGCTGCCGAACATGGTTACGCACAGAACAGGCGCCAGAAGCACGATGTTGATGAGGATGACAACGCCGATATCCCTGATCGAGAACGTGTGCCAGATGCCTTCGATGACTGCGTCGGAGAATGCGAGATAGACCACCATCAGGATCGAGCCGCGGTCGACCGGGGACAGCAGCTTCTTGCGCGCCCGGATCCAGTCGCCGATCCAAGGCTGCAGAGCCTGCCCGACGATGAACGGCAACAGAAGCTGCAGGAAGATTTGCAGGAACGCGTCCAGCGAAAAGCCGCCGCCATGGCCGCCCACCGTAAACAGCAGGCCAACCAGCAATGGTGTCAGGAACATGCCGAAGATATTCGAGGCCGAGGCCGAACAGATTGCCGCTGGCACGTTTCCGCCCGCCATGGAGGTGAAGGCGATGGAAGACTGCACGGTGGATGGCAGCACGCAGAGAAACAGCACACCCATATAAAGAGGTGCCGGCAGGATGCTTTCGGGAATGAAACCGATCGCCACGCCAAGAAGCGGGAAAAGGCCGAAGGTGACGAGCAGGATCGCCAGATGCAGGCGCCAGTGCAGGATGCCCGCAATCACCACATCCCGCGAAAGCCGCGCGCCATGCAAAAAGAAAAGAAGCGCGATCGCCAGTTTCGTCGCAAGCCCGAAATATTCCGCCGGCTCGCCGCTGATTGGCAAGATGGAAGCCAAAATCACGGTGGCCACCAGCATCATGGTGAAACGATCGGGCAGGAAGCGGGTCATGGGAGGTCTTTCCGGCATCGGTTTTGCTTGAAACGGTCGCCACTATCGCTCATCATGATTTCGGATGCAAAGATTAACAGTTATCACGATTTGAGATAATGCTGAACCTTCAACATCTTGCCAGCTTCGTCATGCTTCAGCAAACCGGCAGCTTCACGCTTGCTGCCGAGCGGCTGGGTATCGGCCAATCCACCGTCAGCCAGCATATTCAAAGGCTTGAGGCAGCCCTTGGCCGCCGGCTGATCGCCCGCAGCACCCATCAGGTGAAACTGACTGGCGAGGGCGAGGCGCTGCTTGGTTATGCCCGCAACATGCTGGAGATCGACAGCAAGGTCTCATCGCTCTTCAGCGAAAACCGTCTGCGCGGGCGGCTGCGGCTCGGCGTCTCGGAGGATTTCGTCGCCAGCCGGCTGACGGCCATTCTGGAGGAATTCATCCGCCTTTATCCATTGGTGGATCTCGAGCTGACGGTCTCGCTGAGCGGCGTGCTTTACCAGATGCAGGATAATGGCGAGCTGGATGTGGTGCTCGCCAAACGCCGCCTCGGCGACAAGCTGGGTCACTTCCTTTACCGCGAACCGCTCGTCTGGCTGGCGCGCGACCCGGAACGCATGCTGAACCAGCCGGACGCCCTGCCGCTGATCGCCTTCCCGCCGCCCAGCATCACCCGAAAGGCGGCGCAGGAAGCATTGGACCGAGCCGGCCTCTCCTGGCGGATCGTCTGCACCTGTGGCAGCCTTAGTGGACTGACCGCTGCTGCAAGAGCGGGCATGGGCATTCTGGTGCAGCCACGCAGCATGGCGCCGGCCGGTCTCAAGGAGATTGCGGCGGGTGTGCTGCCAGTGCTGGAGGATGTGGAATTCGTGCTTCAGCCCCGCAAGGGCGCGGATACGAAGCTGGTGCGCGCCCTTTCCGATCTGGTGTCGAGCAAGAGCATCGCACCCGGCAGCTTCGTATAGACTTCCTGGCGCATTTCCGAACGCAAAACCGCTTCGCAATTTTGCTGGAAATCCTCTAGTTTTCCCGTTTCGAGAGGCAACGGCCGACGCTGTCGCGCCAGCCGGCAATGGCGTTCTTCCGCTCACCCTCCTCCATATCCGGGCTGAAACGGCGGTCACGCCGCCAATGGTCGGCAAAGGCCTTGCGGTCCGGCCAGATGCCAGCGCGCGATGCTGCGAGCCATGCAGCGCCAAGAATGGTCGTTTCGAGGAAGACAGGACGATCGACGGGTGCTGCGAGAATGTCCGCCAGTCGCTGCATGGTCCAATCGGAAGCGACCATGCCGCCATCGACCCTCAGCACCGTCTTGCCATTGTCACCCTCCCAGTCCTTGCGCATGGCGTCCAGCAGATCGAAGGTCTGGTAGGCCACGCTTTCCAGCGCCGCGCGCGCAAATTCCGCCGGGCCGGTGCCGCGTGTCAGGCCAAAGATCGCACCCCGCGCCTCGGCGTCCCAATAAGGCGCGCCGAGACCGGTAAAGGCCGGCACGAGATAAACACGCTGCCTGGGATCGGCCTTTTCAGCAAGCGCGCTGACTTCTGATGCAACCGAGATGAAACCAAGCTCGTCACGCAGCCATTGCACGGCGGCGCCGGCGATAAAGATCGAGCCTTCGAGCGCATAGGTGGTGACGCCATCAAGGCGGTAAGCGATCGTCGTCAACAGGCGGTTGGTGGAGGCGACGCGATCAGTGCCGGTGTTGAGAAGCGCAAAGCAGCCGGTGCCATAGGTTGATTTCATCATGCCGGGCTCGAAGCAGGCGTTGCCGATCACAGCCGCCTGCTGGTCGCCGGCGACGCCAAGGATCGGAATTTCCGCACCCAGCAGCGACTTGTCCGTCACGCCGAAATCGGCAGCGCAATCCAGCACTTCCGGCAGCATGGCGCGCGGAATATCGAGGATCGAGAGGAGTTCATCATCCCAGGCGTTGTCTTCGATATTGTAGATCAGCGTTCGCGAGGCATTGGTGGCGTCGGTCACATGGCGGCGGCCGCCGGTAAGACGGTAGATCAGGAAACTGTCCACCGTACCGAAGCAGATGTCTCCCTTCACGGCTTTTTCGCGAAGGCCGCTGACGCTGTCGAGGATCCATTTCAGCTTCGTGCCGGAAAAATAGGGATCGAGCAGCAGCCCGGTCTTTTTCGAAAAAAGCGGCTCCAGTCCCCGGCGTTTCAGATCCTCGCAGACAGGCGCGGCGCGCCGATCCTGCCAGACGACGGCGCGATGCACGGCCTCGCCGGTGTTGCGGTCCCAAAGCACAGTCGTTTCGCGCTGGTTGGTGATGCCGATCGCCGCGATATCGGATGCGGCGAGGCCGGCATCGGCAAGCGCGAGCCGGATGGTTTCCAGCACACTTTTCCAGATATCCTCGGCATCGTGTTCGACCCAGCCGGAGGCCGGGAAATGCTGCGGAAATTCTCGCTGCCCGACACCGATAACCCGCATGTCGCGATCAAAGACCATCGACCTTGTCGATGTCGTTCCCTGATCGATCGCCAGAATATAACCGCCCATGATGTCACTCCCTTTCAGACGCAATGACGGGGCGGCAAAGCCGCCCCGGTTTAAGATTTCATGCAGACATTACTTCTGCCAGCTTTTGACCAGTTCGTCGTAATTGACGGTGACCGGCTTTTCCTTTTCGTTGGCGATCTTCAGCTGCGGCGCCAGATTGCCCTTCGAAACGGCATCCTTGTTCCAGTAGTCGATATCGTGCTCCTCCGCCAGTTTCGGGCCGATATCACCCTGCACACCGGCGCGCTCGATACGGGCCATGACCTTTTCCTGCTCGGCGCAGAGCGAGTCCATCGCAGCCTGAGCGGTTTTCGCACCCGACGACGCATCGCCGATTGCCTGCCACCAGAGCTGCGCCAGTTTCGGATAATCAGGAACGTTGGTGCCGGTCGGCGACCATTGCACGCGGGCCGGCGAGCGATAGAACTCAATGAGACCACCCAGTTTGGAAGCCCGATCCGTGAAGCTCTGGTGATGAATGGTAGAGTCACGGATGAAGGTGAGACCCACATGGCTCTTCTTCACGTCAACGGTCTTCGAAGTCACGAACTGCGCATAAAGCCAGGCGGCCTTGGCACGGTCGTCGGGGGTGGATTTCATCAGCGTCCAGGAGCCCACGTCCTGATAACCGAGCTTCATGCCGTCTTTCCAGTAGACGCCATGCGGCGAAGGTGCGACGCGCCATTTCGGCGAACCGTCCTCGTTCACCACAGGCAGGCCGGGCTTGGCCATGTCGGCGGTGAAGGCCGTGTACCAGAAAATCTGCTGGGCGATGTTGCCCTGCGCCGGCACCGGACCGGATTCGGAGAAGGTCATGCCCTGCGCTTCCGGCGGCGCATATTTCTTCAGCCATTCGAGATATTTCTCGATGGAATAGACGGAAGCCGGACCATTGGTATCGCCGCCGCGCGCCACGCAGGAGCCGACCGGCTGCGACTTGTCATTGACCTTGATACCCCACTCATCGACCGGCAGACCGTTCGGCAGGCCCTTGTCGCCGTTGCCGGCCATGGAAAGCCAGGCATCGGTGAAGCGCCAGCCGAGTGACGGGTCCTTCTTGCCGTAGTCCATATGGCCGAAGACCTTCTTGCCGCCAACATCGCGGCCGGTGAAGAATTCGGCGATATCCTCATAGGCCGACCAGTTGACGGGAACACCGAGGTCATAACCGTACTTGGCCTTGAAATCGGCCTTGTTCTTGTCGTCATTAAACCAGTCGTAACGGAACCAATAAAGGTTCGCGAACTGCTGGTCGGGAAGCTGGTAGAGCTTCTTGTCCGGCGCCGTCGTAAAGGCGCTGCCGATGAAATCCTTGAGGTCGAGGCCGGGATTGGTAACGTCCTTGCCCTCATTGGCCATGAAGTCGGTCAGGTTACGAACCTGCTGGTAGCGCCAATGCGTGCCGATAAGGTCGCTGTCATTCACCCAGCCGTCATAAAGGTTCTGGCCGGTCTGCATCTGGGTCTGGATTTTTTCGACGACGTCACCTTCCTGGATGATGTCATGCGTGACCTTGATGCCGGTGATGGCGGTAAAGGCCGGTGCCAGAACCTTGGATTCATATTCATGCGTGGTCAGGGATTCGGAAACGACCTTGATGTCCATGCCTGCGAAAGGTTTCGCGGCATCGATAAACCATTGCAGTTCCTTTTCCTGATCTGCACGCGAAAGCGACGACATATCGCCGATTTCCTTGTCCAGAAACTGCTTTGCTTCCTCCATTCCGGCGAAAGCGGAACCCGTCATTGCCAGCAGCATGGCCGCCGTCGTCGTCATCAGATGCCGTCGCATGTCAGTCCTCCCAAGGGTTTGCGATTGCATGAAGTCTGCGGGTGCGGTTTCCTCCGCCGCACCGTTTTCCTGCTCTAGACAAAACGGAAAACGCCGACGGCGTAGACCAAGGATAGAGCGAGAGCCCACCACAGGTTCGGGCCGACCAGCCCGAGCCATGCGAGATGAATGAAGGCGCTGCCGAGCAGCGAGATGAACAACCGGTCGCCGCGCGTTGTCTCGAAGCGCAAGAGGCCGAAGCGGGGATTGCCGCCGGGCGAGAAATATTCCCAGAACCACATGCCGACGAGCAGCACGGCGATGGCGCCGAAAAACGCGGCCGTCTGCCAGGTCCAGGCCATCCAGGTAAAATCGGGCATCTTCATCATGGTCAAACCCTCCCCAGCGCAAAGCCCTTGGCGATGTAATTACGAACGAACCAGATCACCAGCGCACCCGGAATGAGCGTCAGCACCCCGGCGGCGGCAAGCAGGCCCCAGTCCATGCCGGCGGCGGAAACGGTGCGCGTCATCGTCGCGGCGATCGGCTTGGCGTCGGTCGTCGTCAGCGTGCGGGCGATCAGAAGCTCGACCCACGAGAACATGAAACTGAAGAAGCAGGCGACACCGATGCCGGAGGCGATAAGCGGCATGAAGATCTTCACGAAGAATTTCGGGAAGGAGTAACCGTCAATATAGGCTGTCTCGTCGATCTCCTTCGGCACGCCCGACATGAAGCCTTCGAGGATCCACACCGCCAGCGGCACGTTGAACAGGCAATGCGCCAGTGCCACGGCAATGTGTGTGTCGATCAGGCCGAAGGCCGAATAGAGCTGGAAGAAGGGAAGCGCGAAGACGGCGGGCGGCGCCATGCGGTTTGTCAGCAGCCAGAAGAACAGGTGCTTGTCGCCCAGAAAACGGTAACGGGAGAAGGCGTAAGCCGCTGGAAGCGCCGCCGCGACTGAAATCACCATATTCATCACGACGTAAGTAATCGAATTGATGTAACCCGAATACCAGGATGAATCCGTGAAGATCGTCCTGTAGTTCTGCAACGTTGGCTGGTGCGGATAAAGCGTCATGGATGAGACGATTTCCGAATTCGTCTTGAAGCTCATATTGATGAGCCAGTAGATCGGCACGAGCAACAGTACGATATAGATCGTCGGCACCAGCCAGGAAAACCTGGACGGCCCATGGTGGCGGCGTGACCTTGCCGTTGCGGCAAAACCAGGCCGTACCGAGGCAGCAACTGCCGCAGAACCCGTGCCCATGCCATTACGTTCCACACCAGTCGTGACGTTCGAAGCACTCATGTCTCAAGTCTCCGCGTCGTGGCTGGTCATGACGGTGTAGAACACCCAGGACAGCAGCAGGATGATGAGGAAGTAGATCAGCGACATGGCCGCCGCAGGCCCGAGGTCAAACTGGCCGAGCGCGACCTTCACGAGATCGATGGACAGGAAGGTCGTGGAATTGCCGGGGCCGCCGCCGGTGACGACGAAAGGCTCGGTATAGATCATGAAGCTGTCCATGAAGCGCAGCAGGAAGGCGATCAGCAGCACCCGCTTCATCTTCGGCAGCTGGATGTACCGGAACACGGCAAAACGTGACGCGCCATCGATCCTTGCCGCCTGATAATAGGCGTCCGGAATGGAGACGAGGCTGGCGTAGCACAACAGCACGACAAGGCTTGTCCAGTGCCACACATCCATGATGATGACCGTAATCCACGCGTCGACGGGATCGTTGACGTAGTTATAGTCAAGCCCAAGCTGATTGGCGTAATAACCGAGCAGTCCGATATCGCTGCGGCCGAACACCTGCCAGATCGTGCCGACAACATTCCAAGGCACCAGCAGCGGCAGCGCCATCGTCACGAGGCAGACCGGCACGCCGATGCCGGATTTGGGCATCTTGAGCGCGATGAATATGCCGAGCGGAATTTCGATCGCCAATATGATGCCGGAAAACACCAGGTTTCGTCCGAGAGCGTTCCAGAAGCGATCGGAACTGAGGATTTCCTCGAACCATTGCGTTCCCGCCCAGAAGAACTGGTTGTTGCCGAAGGTGTCCTGTACCGAATAGTTCACCACCGTCATCAGCGGAATGACGGCGGAAAAGGCGACCAGCACCAGCACCGGCAGCACCAAGAACCACGCTTTGTTGTTCCAGCTCTTTTCCATGGTCAGGCTCCCATCTTCACGCGCCAGGAATCGGCAAAGACGCCGATCGCGGCCGGATCGAAGCGAACACCCGCTTCCGCCGGAATTTCCTCGTCTTCCGCAACGACAATCGCGAGCTTCTGGCCGGCGAACCGGGCGCGCACGATCTTCTGCCGGCCGATATCCTCCACCTTGTCGACGGTGATGGGCATACCGCCCCGTTCCAGCCGGACAAATTCCGGGCGGATACCGATCTCGATGCGTTGCGCCCCGTCAACCTTTGGCGCACCTGCCAGCGGCACGCCGAGGCCACCGACAACAGCTGTCGCGCCTTCGATGCTGGCGGGCAAAACGTTCATGCCCGGTGAGCCGATGAAATAACCGACGAAAGTGTGTCCCGGCCGTTCGAAGAGTTCGGCGGGCGTACCGATCTGGACGATCTGCCCGTCATACATGACGACCACCTTGTCCGCGAAGGTCAAAGCCTCGGTCTGGTCATGGGTCACATAAACCATGGTGAAACCGGACTGGCGATGCAGACGCTTCAGCTGCGAGCGCAGCACCCACTTCATATGCGGATCGATCACCGTCAGCGGTTCGTCGAAAAGGATGGCATTGACGTCGGAACGTACCAGGCCCCGCGCCAGCGAAATCTTCTGCTTCTGGTCTGCCGTCAGCCCCCGCGCATGGCGTTTGGCCATGCCGGAAAGATCGGTCATTTCGAGAATTTCCCGCACCCGGCGGTCAACCTCGGCCTCCGGCACATGCCGGTTCCTCAGCGGAAAGGCCAGATTGTCGTAGACCGTCATCGTGTCGTAGACGACCGGGAACTGGAACACCTGCGCAATATTGCGGTCTTCGGTGGCAAAATCGGTCACGTCAGTTCCGTCAAAGGCGATACGGCCTTCCGACGGACGCAGCAGCCCGGAAATGATATTGAGCAACGTGGTCTTGCCGCAGCCGGAAGGGCCGAGCAGCGCATAGGCGCCGCCGTCCTCCCATTCGTGATGGACTTCCTTCAGGGCATATTCGCCGGCAGCCTGCGCCTTGGCATTATAGGCGTGGCGGATATGATCGAGCGTGATGCGTGCCATGACCGATCTCCCCTTACGCCACTTCGCCGATGGCGCGGCCATTCGCGTCAAAGGCCATCAGGTGTCTTGTATCGAGAAAGAGCTCGATATCTCTGTCCGGTTCGATGTCGTGGATGCCATGCGCCAGCATGACCCATCGCCTGCCGGAAAATTCCACATGCACGAAGCTCTCCGATCCGGCGATTTCCGAAATCAGCGTCCGCGCCCGAATGGATTGCCGCGCCTCACCCTTTGCATGCGGGAAAAGATGATGCGGCTGGAAAGCAATGGTCACAGGTCCATCCGGTACGGCCGCAAGATGCGCCGGCACCGCGACAACGGCATGGTCGGCACGGGTGAAAGCCCCACCCGTCTTGATGACCTCGATGGTGTTGAGCGGCGGGTCGGCGAATATTTCCGCGGTCACGATATCCACCGGACGCCGGTAGACCTCGATGGTGCGGCTAAACTGCGTCACCCGCCCTTCGTTAAGCGTTGCGGTGTTGCCACCAAGCAGCAGCGCCTCGGACGGTTCGGTCGTGGCATAAACGAAGATCGCGCCGGATTCCGCGAAAATGCGCGGCAGTTCCTCGCGCAATTCTTCGCGCAGCTTGTAATCGAGATTGGCCAGCGGTTCGTCTAGCAGCACCAGATTGGCGTTCTTGACGATGGCGCGGGCAAGTGCTGTGCGCTGCTGCTGGCCGCCGGAAAGATTGAGCGGCGTGCGGTCGAGATAGGGCGTCAGCTTCAGAAGCTCGGCCGCCTTCCTGACTTCCCTGTCGATGGTCGCCTGATCCTTGCCGGCAACCCGCATCGGCGAAGCGATATTTTCATAAACGGAGAGCGCCGGATAGTTGATGAACTGCTGATAGACCATGGCGACGTTGCGCTTCTGCACCGGCCAGCCCGTCACGTCCTCGCCATTAAAAAAGATCGAGCCGGCGCTCGGCTTGTCCAGCCCGGCCATCAGCCGCATGAGCGTCGTCTTGCCCGAAAGTGTCGGTCCAAGCAGGACGTTCAGGCTTCCGCGCTGCAACGTCAGATCGATCGGGTGAATATGATATTCACCGCCAACCATCTTCGAGACGTTTCGCAATTCAAGCATGGTGATCCAAAGCCTCCTCCGCTTTTCGATCGGATCGTCAGATTGCCTTCAAGCGTTCACCTGCAATGTCTTCGATATAATCCTCCAGCCCACGCACCTCTTCGGGGGTTAAAAACAGTCCCTGCTTGGTGCGGCGCCACAGAATATCTTCCGCCGTCAGCGCCCATTCCCGCGTCATCAGCCAGCGCACCTCGGCCTCATAAAGCGTACCGCCGAAATGCCGTCCCAGCGCTGCGATCTCCCCCGCATTGCCGATTATCGACATTGTATCCGTTCCATAACAGCGGACGAGCCGCTTGGCATGACGCTCATCAAGGAAAGGATAACGCGACCGCAAGGCCGCAACCTCCCCCGCATAGGCCTCGGCACCAAAATTTCCACCCGGCAAATGCGAACCCGCCGTCCATGGCGAGCCCTTTTCACCCAGCGCATCGCCAATTTTTTCAAGAGCATGTTCGGCAAGCCGCCGATAGGTCGTGAGCTTCCCGCCGAATATATTGAGAAGCGGCGCTTCGCCTTCCGCACCCTCGGTTTTCAGCACATAATCGCGGGTGGCTTCCTGCGCTTTCGATGCGCCGTCGTCAAACAGCGGCCGCACGCCGGAATAGGTCCAGACGATATCGGCCGGCGTCACCGGCTCAGCGAAATATTCGCTCGCCGCGCTGCAAAGATAGCTGATCTCCTCATCGCTGATCTTAACAGCACGGGGGTCGGCGGTATAGTCGCGATCCGTCGTACCGATCAGCGTAAAGTCCTGTTCGTAAGGGATGGCGAAGATGATGCGGCCGTCCGGATTCTGGAAAAAATAGGCGCGCGGATCGGAAAACTTCCTGCGCACGATGATGTGGCTGCCCTGCACGAGGCGAACATTGTGGACATTGTTCTTGCCGAATGTCGACGCCAGAACCTTGTCCACCCAAGGGCCGGCGGCATTCACCAGCATGCGCGCCCGATAGGTCGCGGTTTCTCCGGCCGCACTTTTTGTTTCGACCCGCCAGAAGGCGCCTTCACGCCGCGCCGAAACGACCTGCGTGCGGTTGAGGATCAGGGCGCCGCGATCGGCCGCATCCCGGGCGTTCAGCACCACCAGCCGGGCATCGTCCACCCAGCCATCGGAATATTCGAAAGCCTTGGCAAAAACCGGTTTTAGCGGTTTTCCGGCTGGATCACGGCGCAGATCGAGTGAGCGGGTGGCAGGCAGAAGCTTGCGGCCGCCGAGATGGTCGTAAAGAAAAAGCCCGAGACGCACGAGCCAGGCCGGGCGCACGCCGCCCTTCTGGAACGGCAGCACGAAGCGCATCGGCCAGATGATGTGCGGCGCCATGGCCCAGAGCACTTCCCGTTCCATCAGCGCTTCGCGCACCAGACGAAACTCGTAATGTTCGAGGTAACGCAAACCGCCATGGATGAGCTTGGTGGCGGCGGACGAGGTGCCGGAGGCAAAAT
The DNA here is from genome assembly GCF_900188475.1 of Agrobacterium sp. 719_389. Classification (NCBI taxonomy): domain Bacteria; kingdom Pseudomonadati; phylum Pseudomonadota; class Alphaproteobacteria; order Hyphomicrobiales; family Rhizobiaceae; genus Agrobacterium; species Agrobacterium sp. 719_389. The sequence goes on along the minus strand of NZ_FYEM01000013.1, from coordinate 46,761 downwards.
CGTTCATTTCCGCAAGTGCGACGGAATAGCCCCTGCCGACGGCGTCACGCGCAATGCCGCAGCCATTGATGCCGCCGCCGATCACGAAAACATCGTGGATTGCCTCGTCAGACATGGACCCTCCCGCGCTTTCATCGACGCTCTCCTCATCGATATATTGAAAGCACAGCCATCTAATTCGAAGACAAAACGAATGTCAAACGAAATCCAAGAGCCCTTTAATCAGGCGTCGCGGCCCTCGGTTTCGATCAGCCGGACATCGTGATCAGCACAGATGGTACGGATGGAATCAACAGGACAATGATCGGTAATGAAGGTATGAACCTGCGAAAGATGACCGATACGCACGGGGGCCGTGCGCTCGAATTTAAGCGAATCCGATACCAGAATGACATGGCGCGCGTTGGAGATGATCGCCTGCGCCACCTTGACCTCACGGAAGTCAAAGTCGAGCAAAGCGCCATCCTCATCGATGGCCGACACGCCGATGACGGCAAAATCGACCTTGAACTGGCGGATGAAATCCACCGCCGCCTCGCCGACGATACCGCCATCGGAACCGCGCACGACACCCCCGGCAATCACCACTTCGATGCCGGGGAAAACCCTCAACCTGTTGGCAACATTGATGTTGTTGGTAATAACCATCAACTCGTGATGATCCGCGAGCGCTTCACCAACTGCCTCGGTCGTGGTGCCTATATTGATGAAAAGCGACGAGTTATTGGGGATGAGGGCCGCGGCAGCGGCGCCGATCGCCTGTTTTTCGGACGATGCGATGGCGCGGCGCGCCTCGTATTTGACGTTTTCATTGCCGCTTGGAAAGAGCGCGCCGCCATGGATGCGGGTCAGCACCCGCGTATCGCAGAGATCGTTCAGATCCTTGCGGATCGTCTGGGGTGTCACCGAAAACCGCGCCGCCAGTTCATCGACCAGCACCCGGCCGTTCGCTTTCGCCAGCGCAACGATTTCATCCTGACGCGGTGTGAGCAGCATTTCACCCTCCCTCCTCTTTCAATTTTTTCGTTTTATTGAAGAGCGAACGAAAAACCAATGTCAAGGGAGGGTTTGCGGGCGGAAGGATCGCCGGTTAGCGGAAACCATCAAAAATCTTATTAGCCGGCTTTTTGGGCAGGCACAGCATCCGCTCCCTCGCTGCGGGTAACGGAAAATGCCGCGGAAGCGGTATGGAACGTATCACCGATGCCAATCAGCACAGGTTCGTTCACGCCCAGTCTCTCGACTGCCGCAGCCAGTTGCGCAAGCGAACCGCACCATCGTTGCTCATTGGCGCGGCTGACGGAAATCATCACCACCACGGGTGTTGACGCGGGCATTCCCTGGGCAAGCAGGCAGGACTGAATATCACCGGCGGTTCGTCCGCCCATATAAAAGACAGTGGTAACGGAGGGGTTCGAGAGAGACTGCCAGTCGATATTCTCCGGCAGCTTGCCCTGCCGGGAATGACCGGTGATGAAGCGCACCGACTGGGCATGGTCGCGATGGGTCAAGGACACACCCAGGCGCGAGGCCATGGCGCTTGCGGCAGTGATGCCGGGCACGACTTCGACCGGGATATTTTCGGCCTCCAGCGCCGCGATCTCCTCACCAGCACGCCCGAAAATCATCGGATCACCGGACTTCAGCCGCACCACCCGCTTGCCTGCCTTGGCGAGGCGGATCATCATCTCGTTGATGTCTTCCTGCCTGCAGCTTTCCCGGCCGCCACGTTTGCCGACCAGCAGGCGCTTCGCTTCCCGCCGCGCCAGTTCCAGCACCTCGGCTGAAACAAGATCGTCGAACAGGATGACATCGGCCGCCTGCAAAGCGCGCACCGCTTTCAGGGTCAGCAGTTCGGCATCGCCCGGTCCGGCACCCACAAGCGTCACAAGGCCGCGACCCGATCCCCCTCGCCTGGCCTGCGTTCCGATATCCGCAAGCAGCCGTTCTTCGCTGCCTTCATCCAGCCTTTCGGTAAACGCCCGATCGACGAATTTTTCCCAGAAAGAGCGTCGCGCCGGACCCGGAGCGAGCCGCAGATTGACGCGCTCGCGGATTAGCTGAGCAAGCGCGCCCCAGTCCTTGAGGGCCAGCGGCAGCAAGGTTTCGATGCGCCGGCGAATGGCCTGCGCCAGAATGGGTGCGGCGCCATCGGTGGAAATCGACACCACCACCGGCGAGCGATTGACGATGGAGCCGAACTGGAACTGGCAGAACTCCGGCTTGTCGATGACATTGACGGGAATACCGGCCGCTCGTGCGGCATGGTAAAATCTTTCCGCCTCTTCATCCGTCTCGCAATCCGCCAGCGCCAGTTCCGCGCCCTTGAAAATATCCGCACCCCATGAACGGTCATGCCATGTCAGCGCCGGGCTTTTTGCGACGAGCGCCGCGAAGCTTTCCGAAAGCTCGCTTTCCTCGCAATAAAGACGAAGTTCCGCCCCGCAGGCCAGCAGCAGTTCCGCCTTCCAGGCCGCCCCATCCGATCCGCCCGCTAGCACCACGCGCTTGCCCTCAAGCCCCCAGAAGACCGGCAGCTTGGCGAGTTTTTCCATGCGGGCCGGTTCATTCCGCTGCGGATTTAAGGCATCCATCGATGATCCCCCTGATTTCAGCGCGGCAGGAGCCGCAATTGGTTCCGGCATTCAACGCCTTGCCGATGGCTTCGACACTGTGGCAGCCATCACGGATGGCGGTCGTGATCTGGTTCACCCCGACGTTGAAGCAGGAGCAGACAGTCGCGCCCGGGTCGGCCCGACCGGCACCGGGACGCCCGGCGACCAGCGCGAAACGCATGCGCAAATCTTCATGGCGTTCGGAAAGCTGCGATATCGCCCAGTTGCGGGCGACTGCCACCGGCTCCTTGGCGATGAACAGCGCCGCCAGCAGAATATCGCCGTCGAAGAAGGCGAGGCGCAGATCGCCCGTCTGCCGGTCGCTGTAACCCAGCGGCTCGATCCTGATATCGATGCCGAAAACCTGCCGCGCCCAGAGCGTCCAGTCCTGCGGCTCATCTTCGAAGGCAAGCTCCATGCGATAGCCGCCATCGGCTTTGGCGATGGCCCAGTAGGCGCAATCCGGCGCATCCGGCCGGGTGCGGGAGATGGCGAAACCATAGGCCTTCGCCGCAAAACGCCTTGCCTTCACGCCCATGTTTTTTGAGGCGGGCTGGCCGGAATGCGGATCCGTGACAGGTGCCACAACCACATCGATGCGCGCCCGCGAGGCGAACTGGTCGTTCCAGTGCATCGGCGCAAAGACCGATCCGCGCGCCTGCCTTTCGCTGAGCAGCGCCCGCAGCAGAACCTTGCCATACGGGCTTTCCAGCTCCACCAGATCGGCGCTTTCAATTCCCAGCGCCTGCGCATCGCGCGGGTGAAGTTCGGCGAAAGGCTCGGCAATATGGGCGGTGAGCCGTGCACTTTTGCCGGTGCGGGTCATGGTGTGCCATTGATCGCGAATGCGGCCGGTATTCAGTGTCAGCGGATAATCGGGCGATGTCCTGCGGGTCTCCGGCAAGGCGGTGGCGATGAACCGCGCCTTTCCATCCGCATGGTAAAAACGACCATCCGCGAAAAATCGGGTAACGGCGACCTCGCCGGGCCGGGCTTTCGGCCATTGAAAGGGCGGCATCGTTTCGTAGGAGAACTGGTCGATCCCGCTGATATCGAAATCGCGGCTTCCCGCATTCTCGAAGCCGGACAGAGCGGCATGTTCGGCAAAAATCTCCGATGGCTGGCCATAAGCGAAGGCGGCGTCGAAACCCATGCGCCTGCCCACCTCCGCCATTTGCCACCAGTCGGCCCTTGCTTCGCCGGGCGCATCGAGGAAACCGCGCTGGCGGGAAATGCGCCGCTCTGAGTTGGTTACCGTGCCGTCCTTTTCCCCCCAGCCGAGCGAGGGCAGAAGGATATCGGCGTGGCGGGCCGTGTCGGTACTGGCTATGACCTCGGAGACCACAACGAAAGGACAAGCCTTGATGGCCGCCTCGACGGCACCGGCATCCGGCATGGAAACCACCGGATTGGTCGCCATGATCCACAGCGCCTTGATGCGGCCATCGGCCACCGCCCTGAACATATCCACCGCTTTCAGGCCGGGCTTTTGCGCAATGGCGGGTGAGGCCCAGAAGCGCTGCACGCGATCACGGTCGTCAGCATTTTCGATAGCCATATGGGCGGCCAGCATATTGGCCAGTCCGCCGACCTCGCGTCCGCCCATGGCGTTCGGCTGCCCGGTCAGCGAAAACGGGCCCATGCCCGGCCTGCCGATGCGGCCGGTGGCAAGATGGCAATTGATGATGGCGTTGACCTTGTCCGTGCCGCTCTGCGACTGGTTGACGCCCTGGCTGTAACAGGTGACGGTTTTTTCCGTGCGTTCGAACAATTCGTAAAAGGAAATCAGTTCCGCGATTGTCAGGCCGGTGGCCTCGGCGATATCAGGCAGGCTGTGCCCGGTCGCTGCCTGCATGGCGGCGTCGAATCCGGCGGCATGGTTCTGGACGTAAGCATTATCGATCACGGAACTGTCGGAGAGATGCGCCAGGAGACCGGTAAATAGCGCCACATCTCCGTCCGGGCGAATGGCGAGATGCATATCGGCAATATCGGCGCTCATCGTCCGACGCGGATCGATGACGACGACCTTCATCTCGGGCCGCGCCGCCTTTGCGGCGGCAAGCCGTTGATAGAGAACCGGGTGGCACCAGGCGAGATTGGAGCCGGTGAGGATCACCAAATCGGCAAGCTCCATATCCTCATAGGTGCCCGGCACCGTGTCAGCACCGAAAGCGCGGCGATGGCCGGCGACGGAAGACGACATGCAAAGCCTTGAATTGGTGTCGATATTGGCCGAGCCGATGAAACCTTTCATCAGCTTGTTGGCGAGGTAATAATCCTCCGTCAGCAATTGGCCGGAGACGTAAAAGGCAACCGAATCCGGGCCATGCTCGGCAATTGCTTGAGAGAAGCGGGAAGCGACGAGATCAAGGGCTTCGTCCCACGCTGCCCGCCTGCCGTTGATTTCGGGATGGAGCAGACGACCTTCGAGGTCGATGGTTTCAGCGAGAGCCGAACCTTTGGAGCACAACCGGCCGAAATTGGCGGGATGGTCCTGATCGCCTTTGACGGAAACGGCGCCATCGTCGTTGACGGTGGCGATGACGCCGCAGCCGACGCCGCAATAGGGACAGGTGGTCTTGGTTTCAACGGGCATGGGTTTGCCCTCTCGGGGCGCGGCGGTTACCCTCCTCTGTCCTGCCGGACATCTCCCCCTCAAGGGGGGAGATCGACAAGCGGATGGCTCCCCGTTTCCTCTCCACCGGCGATGACGCCAGTTGTGAATGGGGGTTTGTGCCGCGATTGATCTCCCCCCTTGAGGGGGAGATGTCCGGCAGGACAGAGGGGGGTATCTTCACCGCCATCGCAATTCACTCCGCCGCAATCATCAGAGTTTCAAGCGCTATCGAAAGCCTCCCATCCAGATTCCGCACTGGAATGGTCCGCACCTCGCCCTCATCCGCCCCCAACGCCTTGCCAGTCTCCAGCGAAATCACCCAATTATGCAAAGGACACGTCACCGAAGCCCCATGTACGATGCCCTGAGACAACGGCCCGCCCTTATGCGGGCAATGATCCTCAATCGCGAAGACCTGATTTTCCGCCGTGCGGAACACGGCGATCTTGCCCATCGGCGTTTTCACGCAACGTGCGCCGCGCAGCGGGATGTCGGAGATGTCGCCAATATCGATCCAGTTGCTGTCCATCGTTCTTACTCCGCCGCCTCACTGAAACCGATTGCCGCCATCGGTTTGAATTCATGCTTGTCATGGCCGGACACACGTTCGGACCAGGGATCGACCTGCGCGAATTTCTGGCTGAAGACGAAGCGGTCAAAATAGCCCTTGCGCTTGTCAGCATCGTCCATGATCTGGCGGCGGACTTCGTCGTAGCCGATACGCTTGGCCCATTTGTAGATGCGCTCAAGGTAACGCGCCTGTTCGCGGTACATCTGGGTCAGCGCCACGATATACTCCAGCGCTTCGTCCTCGGTTTTGACGAGGCCCAAGACTTCCGTGCCCTTGATATCGAGACCGGCGGCGCCGGCGAAATGGATCTCGAAACCGGAATCGACGCAGATAACGCCGATATCCTTGCAGGTCGCCTCCGCGCAGTTGCGCGGACAGCCCGAAACGGCGAGCTTAAGCTTGGCCGGCGTCCACGAACCCCACATGAATTTCTCGATGCGGATGCCAAGCCCGGTGGAATCCTGCGTGCCGAAACGGCACCATTGTTCGCCTACACAGGTCTTCACCGTGCGAAGTCCCTTGGCATAGGCCTGACCGGAAATGAAACCGGCCTTGCCGAGATCGGCCCAGACTGCCGGCAAATCCTCCTTCTCGATGCCGAGAAGATCGATACGCTGGCCGCCGGTGACTTTCACCATCGGGATATCGAACTTGTCGACCACATCCGCAATTGCCCGGAGTTCGGAGGAAGAGGTGACGCCGCCCCACATGCGCGGCACGACGGAATAGGTGCCGTCCTTCTGGATATTGGCGTGAACGCGCTCATTGATGTAACGCGACTGATAATCGTCGGCATATTCATCCGGAAAATCACAGACGAGGTAATAATTGAGTGCCGGGCGGCACTTGGCGCAGCCGCAGGAGGTTTTCCATTCCAGCTCCTGCATCACGGCGGGAATGGTCTTCAGGCCCTTGGCCTTGATCAGACGACGGACATCGTCATGGCCGAGATCGGTGCATTTGCACATGGGCTGCACGGCAGCGGGATTGTAGCTGTCGCCGAGCGTCAGCGTCATCAATTGTTCGACGAGGCCGGTGCAATTGCCGCAGGAGGCGGAGGCTTTTGTGTGAGCGCGCACATCATCCAGAGAAGCCAGCCCCTTGGAGGTGATGGCTGAGGTGATCTTGCCCTTGCAGACGCCGTTGCAGCCGCAGATTTCCGCATCATCCGGCAAGGCTGCAACGGCCGCCATAGGGTCCAGCGGCGACCCTCCCTGATAGGCCTGGCCGAAGATCAGGGTTTCGCGCATGGCGGAAATATCGGTCGATTTCTTCATCAGATCGAAGAACCACGAACCATCCGCCGTCTCGCCGTAGAGAACCGCACCGATAATGCGGTTTTCCTTGAGAATGAGGCGCTTGTAGACACCGGCGGTGGCGTCACGCAGCACGATTTCCTCGCGGTCGTCGCCCTCCGCGAAATCGCCGGCGGAAAACAGGTTGATGCCGGTGACCTTCAGCTTCGTATTGGTGACGGAGCCGTGATATTCGGCCGAACCGCCGCAAAGCCGATCGGCCAGCACGCGGGCCGATTCATAAAGCGGTGCAACGAGGCCATAGCACATGCCGCGATGCTCGGCGCATTCGCCGAGTGCGTAGATGGAAGCGTCCGACGTCATCATGCCGTCATCCACCACGATACCGCGATTGACGGCGATGCCGGCTTCCTTGGCAAGGCCGGAGGCGGGGCGGATGCCCACCGCCATCACCACCATGTCGCCTTTTATGACGCGGCCGTCTTCCAGCTCGATTCCTTCGACCTTCTCCTCGCCGAGAATGCTCTTGGTGTTGGCCTTGGTAATGATGTCGATGCCGCGCTCGTTCAGCGCCTTTTCCAGAAGATAGGCCGCTGCCGGATCGAGCTGGCGCTCCATGATCGTCGGCATCAGATGGATGACGGTGACATCCATGCCCTGACGCTTCAGGCCGTAAGCCGCTTCCAGTCCGAGAAGACCCGCGCCAATGACGATGGCGCGGCCTTTGCCCTCGGCGATTTCCAGCATCTTCGTCACATCGTCGAGATCGCGATAGGCAAGCACACCAGGCAACTGATGGCCGGGAACGGGGATGATGAAGGGCAGGGAGCCGGTGGCGATCACCAGCCGGTCGTAAGAGGCCGTGATGCCGTTTTCGCTGGTCACGGTTTTCCTGTCGCGGTCGATGCCGGTGACCTTTGCGCCCTTGTGCAGCGTCACATTGTTAGCCGCATACCATTCGTCATTGTGGATGACGATGTCTTCATAGCTCTTTTCGCCTGAAAGCACCGGCGAGAGCATGATGCGGTCGTAATTGACGCGCGGCTCGGCGTTGAAAATGGTGACGTCGTAAAGGCCGGGGGCGGTTTCGAACAGGTTTTCCAGCATGCGCCCCGGCGCCATGCCATTGCCGATGATGACGAGTTTTTGCGTCATGGTCGTTACTCCGCGGCTTCGACGAAGCGGTGACGTTCGTAAAGGAACTTCAGCACGGCTTCGCGGCATTTGAGGTAGGTCTTGTCGGATGCAAGCTCGATGCGGTTGCGCGGGCGCGGCAGCGGCACGTCAAGCACTTCGCCGATATGGGCGGCGGGGCCGTTGGTCATCATCACGATACGGTCAGAAAGCAGCACCGCCTCGTCCACATCATGGGTGATCATGACCATGGTGTTTTCGAGACGGGCATGGATTTCCATCACCGCGTCCTGAAGATGGGCGCGGGTCAGTGCGTCCAGCGCGCCGAAAGGCTCGTCCAGCAACAGGATTTTCGGCTCCATGGCGAGCGCACGGGCAATGCCGACGCGCTGCTTCATGCCGCCGGAAATTTCAGACGGTTTCTTGTCTTTTGCATGGGCCATCTGCACGAGATCGAGATTGCGCATGACCCAGTCGTGCCGCTCGGCCCGCGTCTTGGTGTTGCGGAACACTTTTTCCACGGCGAGATTGACGTTTTCATAAACCGAAAGCCAGGGCAGCAGGCTGTGGTTCTGGAACACGACAGCGCGTTCCGGACCCGGTTCGTTGACCTCCCGGTTTTCGAGAAGCACCGCACCGGCGGAGACTTTCGTCAGCCCGGCGATGAGGTTCAGCATGGTGGATTTGCCGCAACCGGAATGGCCGATGACGGAGACGAATTCGCCTTTTTCGATGGTGAGGTTGATGCCTTTCAGCACCTCGGCGCGCGAGCCGCCCTTGTCGAAATATTTGTCGATGTGATCGAGCTTCAGATAAGCGTTCATAATTGTTCGCCCTTTCAGTTCGCCGCAGCGCCGCGGGTGATGACCTTGCCGAGCGCCGCCACGAGCTTGTCGAGCATGAAGCCGACAACGCCGATGTAAGCGAGCGCCACGATGATGTCGGGCAGGCGCGAGGAATTCCACGCATCCCAGATGAAGAAGCCGATGCCGACACCGCCGGTCAGCATTTCAGCCGCGACAATGGCGAGCCAGGAAAGGCCGATGCCGATGCGCAGGCCGGTGAAGATGTAAGGTGCTGCCGACGGCAGCATGATCTTGAAGAAGAATTCTATCTGGTTGAGCCGCAGCACCTGCGCGACGTTGCGATAGTCCTGCGGAATGTTGCGCACGCCCACCGCCGTATTGATGATGACGGGCCAGATGGAGGTGATGAAGATCACGAAAATGGCGGAAGGGTTGCTATCCTGAAAGGCGGCCAGCGAAAGCGGCAGCCAGGCGAGCGGCGGCACGGTGCGCAGCACCTGAAAGATCGGATCGAGGCCGCGCATCGCCCAGATCGACTGACCGATCACTGCGCCCAGAATAATGCCGGCAATGGCGGCGAGGCCGAAACCGTAAGCCACGCGCTCCAGCGAGACCAGCACGCGCAAGCCGAGGCCGATATCCTGCGAGCCATTGTGGAAGAACGGCGAGACGATGAGATCGTAACTCTCCTCGAAAACCTGGCTCGGCGGTGGCAGCGATGCGCCGGGGGCGGAACAGAGCAGCTGCCAGACGCCGAGCAAAATGGCGAGAACGACAAACGGCGGTATGATGTTGCGGGCCGCCGCAACACCCCATTTGCGCAGATCGATCCGCGGCGACTGTTTCGGTGCAAGCGCCACGACGTTTGCCTTCTGCGCCGCCGGCTGCTGCGGCTCTTCATTGAATTTTCGGGCCAATGCGGACATGGGCATTTCCTCTTGATTTCGGTTGCGGTCTGGGCTCGCCCCTCATCCGGTCTTCAGCAGCGCCGGTTGGGCAGAGCTGCTGGCGGATGAGGAGCGACGCCCGGGTCTCCTCCTCAGGAGGCCGCCTTGATGGACAGACTTTCGAGATAGGCGGATGGATTTTCAGGATCGAAGACCTTGCCGTCGAAGAAGGTTTCCTTGCCACGCGAGGTGGAGGCGGGAAGATCGGCAACGCCGAGATCCTTGGCCGCCGCGCGCCAGATATCTTCGCGATTGACCTTCGCAACCAGCGCCTTCACATCCGTATCGGGCGCGAATTTGCCCCAACGGATGTTTTCCGCGATGAACCAGCTGTCATGGCTGCGGAAGGGATAGGAGGCATGGTCCTGCCAGAACTTCATCTGCAGGCCGGTATTTTCGAGCACGCGGCCGTTGCCGTAATTGATATTGCCCTTGAGGCGACCGAGAACATCCTTCGGCGGCACGTTAAACCATTGGCGTTTACCGAGGATGGCGGACATTTCCTCCTTGTTCGCCATCTCATCGCACCATTGCTGCGCCTCCATCACGGCCATCAGCAGCGCCTTGGTGGCGTTCGGGTTCTTTTCCACCCAGTCGGCGCGCATGCCGAGCGCCTTTTCCGGATGGCCCTTCCAGAGCTCTCCGGTGGTACAGGCAGTAAAGCCGATGCCCTGATTGACGAGCTGTTCATTCCACGGCTCGCCCACACAGAAGACGTCCATATTGCCGACCTTCATATTGGCAACCATCTGCGGCGGCGGAACGACGATGGTGGAGACGTCCTTGTCCGGATCGATGCCGCCAGCGGCGAGCCAGTAGCGAATCCAGAGATCATGGGTGCCGCCGGGGAAGGTCATCGCGGCCTTGATTTCCTTGCCTTCGGCCTTCTTCTTCTCGAAAGCAGCCTTCAATTTGGAAGCATCGAGCTGAACGCCGGTTTCGGCATATTCCTTGGCGACGGAAATGCCCTGGCTGTCGAGGTTGAGGCGGGCGAGGATGGTCATCGGCACCGGCACATTATTCTGGGTCACCTTGCCGGTGTGCATGAGATAGGGCATCGGCGTCAGAATATGCGCGCCATCAATGCCGTTGGATGCGCCACCAAGCACGAGATTGTCGCGCGTCGCGCCCCAGGAGGCCTGCTTCAGAACCTCGACATCAGGCATGCCATGCTTGGCGAACAGCCCCTTTTCCGCCGCGATGATGAGCGGGGCGGCATCGGTCAGCGCGATAAAGCCGATTTTCGCGCCTTTCACCTCCGGTTCGGTGGTGGCTGCGAAAGCACCTGACGGAAAGGCAGTGCGCACGGCGGTGACGAGGGCTGCGGTGGCTGTCGTCTTCAGTATCGTGCGGCGGCTGATATCGCCCGAGAATATCTTTTTCATTCGCATGTTCCCCTTATTGGGCCACCTCTGCGGGTGACGCTTTCGCTTGCGAAAAAACCTGAAAATAAAAAAACGCCGCTCGGTGTTTGCGCCTGCGGAACGGGAGGTGTTCCAGGCAGCAAAACCTTGCGACGTCTATGTCTTTGAAAGCGCCTATGCCGCGCCCTGCTCGCCCCGATCGCCGTTGACCGGTGCAAACGAGAAGATGCAAGAGGCGTGCCAGTTTTTTATATTGAAGCTATTTTATTGTAAATAAAACAGAATTTCAGAAATTCTGTCAGGCGATTAAATTTTAACCAGCCGTAATTTTGTCTATCGTTTACGCAACTGGAAAAATTCCGCGCTTGAAATTTGCGCAGCTAGCCCGGCTGAACTGCTCTCAGGCTTCGCCTTGGGAGGTAGAAACAGGGGCAGAACTGCGCACGGCAAAACCATTCACATACCCTGTAATGTCAGTGGGATCGAAGACGAAGCCGTCCACAAAACGGTCGCCAGCCTCCTGTCCTTCGATACGAATATCGGCATCATCAGGCGCATTGGCATCGCCCAGCGCCGCCCGATAAATATCCGGCCGATAAGCGGACAGGGCAGCTTTTACGCCACCTTGCGAAAACTCCGCCTGCCCCCAGCGGATCATCTGGCTGTAAATCCACAATGCCTGGCTCCGGCGCGGATAATTGGCATGACCACCGTGGAACAGGAAATATTTGTCGATAACCCGGCGGTTGCCCTGGCTGTCAATATTGAATTCACCGGCAAGAACGTGACGGATGATGCTTTCCGGCGCGCCGATATAGCGGGGATCGGCAAGCACCCGGCTCAGATCATCGTGATTTCCCGCAACATCACACCAGCGCGCGGCCACATCGAGCGCCGTCAGCAGCCGGCCGACCGTTTCCTGCTGGTTTTCCGCCCATTCCGGCCGCATGCCGATGACCTTTTCCGGCGCAGAAGGCCACAGGTCCTGTTTGGCGGCAACGATCCGGCCAACACCGCGCTCGGCGGCGACGATGTTCCAAGGCGCGCCGACGCAGAAACCGTCGATAGCCCCTGCGGCCAACGCGTCCGACGTCAATGGCGGCGGCACCACCACAAGCTTGACGTCGTGATCAGGGTGAATGCCGCCGGCGGCGAGCCAATAGCGAAATTCGTAATTATGCGATGAAAACGGATAGGTCATGCCGAGTGTCGGCGGCGGTTCGCCACGCACCCGCATATCATCGAGCACCCGCTTCAACGCCTCGGCATTTTCAAGTGCTCCCGCCATTTCGGAAAGCCCTGTCAAAGCCTTCATCCGGGCAAACAGGCGGGTCGAAAGCGTGATCGCATTGCCGCCGCGTCCGAGCGAAAAAGGCGTGATCGTCGGCGATGGGTTGGAGCCGAGCCCGAGCATGGAGGCGACAGGCATTGGCGACAGCATATGGGCGATATCGAATTGCCGGAACGCCAGCCGGTCGCGCACATTCGCCCAAGAGACATCTTTGACGAGATCGAGCGAAAGTCCTTCGCGTTCGGCAAAACCGAATTCGGCAGCGGCGATCAGCACTGATGCATCGACAAGCGGGATAAAGCCGGCACGCAGGATTTTTTGCCGGTCGCTGCCGACGATTGCCGGCGCGCCTGGGGCTTTCGTTACTCCGCTGTCTGATCCGGCCGTTTTTTCCGGTGCCGCCATATCATGCACTCCTTGACTGTCCGACCGGCGGTTCGTCACATCAACAAACCGGCCGCGGTGACCACGCTTTGCGCGATCTCGGAAATCTTCTTTTTCTCGTTCATCGCCGTCTGGCGCAAAAGCGCAAAGGCCTCCTCTTCGGAAAGACCACGCATCTTCATCAGGATACCCTTGGCGCGCTCGATGACCTTGCGTTCCTCAAGCGCCGACTTGGCGTCGGCAAGTTCCCGTTGCAGGCGGCTGAAAGCATTAAAGCGGCTGACCGCCATATCGAGAATGGGCTTGACCCGCTCTTTCTTCAGCCCGTCGACGACATAGGCGGAAACACCCGCCTCGACGGCGGCCTCAATGGAGGCGGTGTCCGAACGATCGACAAACATGGCGATGGGGCGGCCGACCGTGCGGGTGAGCTGGAACAGATGCTCCATCATGTCACGATTGGGATTTTCCAGATCGATGAAGATGACATCGGGCTGCAGCGTCTCGATGGTGCGCGCCACCCCGTTCACCTCGTGGATGACCGTGACGCGGTGATATCCGGCCTCCCGCAGCCCCTCCTCGATGATGGAGGCGCGGATCGCGTTTTCGTCTATAACGAGAATAGTCAGGTCGCGAAGCGTCATGTCAGCATTGATGACGCAGCGCAGCAAACTTGGCAATCGGCTGCGGATGCAAAAAATGGATGGAGCGGCAAGGGCCGTTTTTTCCCCCTGCCGCCCATCATGTCACGATGCGTGCTCTACGGCGCGTTCAAGCGCCTTCAAAACCGTTCGCTCGGAAAGATTGAGATAAATTTCCATCTCGTCGCCAGCCTCTCCAGCTTTTCCCTCTTCCATCAGCGACAGTATCTTGCTGTTCATGTCCACAAAGGGGGAATGAAGCTGTTCGGGATCTTTCAAAAGCCCGAAACAAAGCCTGAGTTCAGCGGCGATGCGCTCGTAAAAATCGCTGAGACGGGCGCTGTCGAGGAGATCGACGACGGCGGCATGAAACTTCATGTTGGCGCTGCCCACGCCCAGCCAGTCGGCATCGTCACGCTTGACCTTGGCATCCTCGACCGCCGCGCGCATGGTCCGGATAGCCGGATGCTTGTGCCAGGCCTGACGCAGCGCGCCGCATTCCACCATGCGTCGCACCCGATAAATATCGATCACCGAGGACATGGTGGGAACGGCGACGAACACGCCGCGATTTGCCTCATGGCGCAGAAGCCCGTCCTTGGTCAGAAGCCGGAAGGCTTCGCGCAGCGAATTGCGAGAGACGTCGAAACGTTCACTGAAAGCTGCCTCTGAAAGGCGCTGCCCCGGCATCAACTCGCCAGAGATCAGCAGGGTGCGGATACCCTTGGCCAATCGATCCGCAAGCGGCAGACCCTCTATCGTTTCCGTCATGACGCTCCTTTCCTTAAGAGCAATGCAGCATCGGGAATTCCGTGACAGGCATCTTCGGACACGGCATGATTGCCCATAGCACAAAGCATTAGCAAAGCACGAAAAAAACGTGATGAATTCATGCGCATAACGTCCAACAAATAGACAGAATAAGAGAACGATTATTATTTATTGTTGAACAATATTGACAATTTCGCGGAACAGGACAAGATCGGCCGCATAAAGCATCCGCGAGGGGCGGATTGCGACAGGAGCGGAGAAAATCCATGGAGCAAAAAAAGCTCACCCCGACTGCCGATATGAAAATGTCTAAACGCGCGTCCCTGATGGGAGCGATCTTCCTGATGGCGACATCCGCCATCGGTCCCGGCTTCATCACCCAGACGGCGACATTCACCACTCAACTCGGTGCAGCCTTCGCCTTCGGCATTCTTGCCTCCATCGTCATCGACTTCGTCGTCCAGCTTAACATCTGGCGTATCGTGACGCTGACGCGCATGCGCGCATCCGATATTGCGAATGCCGCCATTCCCGGCGCCGGCTATCTGCTCGCCATTCTCGTCATCATCGGCGGCCTGTTCTTCAATATCGGTAATATCGGCGGCACCGGCCTTGGCCTGAATGCCATTTTCGGGCTGGACCCGAAAATCGGCGGCGCCATCAGCGCGATATTTTCCATCGCCATCTTCGTTTCCAAGCGGGCAGGTCTCGCTGTTGACCGGTTCATCATTTTCGCCGGCATTCTGATGATAGTGCTGACGCTGTATGTGGCCTTCGTCTCCGCTCCGCCGGTGGGCGACG
The DNA here is from genome assembly GCF_900188475.1 of Agrobacterium sp. 719_389. Lineage (NCBI taxonomy): Bacteria > Pseudomonadati > Pseudomonadota > Alphaproteobacteria > Hyphomicrobiales > Rhizobiaceae > Agrobacterium > Agrobacterium sp. 719_389. The sequence goes on along the minus strand of NZ_FYEM01000013.1, from coordinate 31,560 downwards.
CCTTCCGCCAGACCTTCCTGCCGGATACGATCAATTTCGCAACCATCACCACCATCGTCGGCGGCACCGTTGGCGGCTACATCACCTATTCCGGCGCACACCGCCTGCTGGACCGGGGCATGGTCGGCATTGAAAACCTGCCTGCCGTCAACCGCGCCGCTTTGACCGGCATCGCCGTCACCGGCATCATGCGTTACGTGCTGTTTCTCGCCATTCTCGGCGTTGTCGCCAGCGGCGTCATCATCGACACGTCGGGCCAGGCCGCCAACCCCGCCGCGCAGGCCTTCCGTTCGGCCGCCGGCGATCTCGGCTTCCGCCTCTTCGGCATCATCTTCTGGGCAGCGGCCATCACCAGCGTCATCGGCGCAGCCTATACTTCCGTTTCATTCCTGCCCGTCTTCAAGCAGGATATGAGCGAGCGTGCCCGCAATATGGCGACGGTCATTTTCATCGCAGTCTCGCTCGTCTGCTACCTGCTGATCACCACGCCGCCCGCCGCCATGCTGGTCTTCGTCGGCGGCCTCAACGGCCTCATCCTGCCGATCGGCCTCAGCATCTTCCTGTTTGCGGCATGGAAACGCGAAGACCTGATGGGTGGCTACCGCTATCCGCGCGTCCTGCTGTTGCTCGGCGTTCTGACTTGCGCATTGACCTGGTACATGGGCTACAAGTCCGCTGGTACCATCTTCGGCCTGCTTGGCCTGTAATAAACAAAGGGAGGCAAACATGGCCGCTATCGATCTCAACAGCGATCTTGGCGAAAGTTACGGTGCGTGGAGCATGGGGGACGATGAGGCGATGCTCGCCATCGTTTCCAGCGCCAACATCGCCTGCGGATTTCACGCCGGCGACCCGGCCGGCATTTACCGCACCGTCAAGGCCGCCGCCGAAAAGGGCGTGATCGTCGGCGCCCATGTCTCCTATCCTGATCGCGTCGGCTTCGGCCGCCGCGATCTTGACGTGACCTCGGAAGAGCTTATTGCCGATGTCATCTACCAGATCGGCGCGCTGAAGGGCATTGCCGCCGCTGCCGGAACCACGGTGCGATACGTCAAGCCACATGGCGCGCTTTACAACCGCATCGCCAACGACGCGAAACAGGGGCAGGCGGTTATCGACGGCATCAAGGCGGTCGATGCCTCGCTGGTGCTGATGGGCCTTGCCAACGCGCCCATCCTTGATCTCGCGCGCAAAGCCGGCCTTGCCACCGTTGCCGAAGCCTTCGCCGACCGCGCTTATACGCCTGAAGGCCAGCTCGTCTCCCGCCGGCAAGACGGTGCCGTATTGCATGACGCGGCAAAGATCGCCGACCGTATGGTGCAGCTCGCCCGTGAGGGCACGCTGGAGGCCATCGATGGCAGCATCATAAAAATCGAGGCGCAATCCATCTGCGTGCATGGCGACAGCCCCGGCGCAGTCGCCATCGCCCAGGAAATCCGCCGCCGTTTCGAGGCTGATGGCATCGACATCCGCTCCTTCGCATCCAATCGCTGAAAGGGTAGCCGATGACGATACCGACATCCTATCTCAACCACACGGACGCGGAGACCGCGCGAAAGGCTCGCGCCACCTATCGCGACGGCCTCGTCGCCCCAACCTCCGGCATCGCACCCGGCTTCACGCAGGCCAACATGATCGTGCTGCCGCGCGACTGGGCCTTCGATTTCCTGCTTTATGCGCAGCGCAATCCCAAACCCTGCCCGGTGCTTGATGTCTCCGATCCCGGCTCGCCCACCACGCTTCTGGCTCCCGGCGCCGATCTCAGGACAGACCTGCCGCTCTACCGCATCTGGCGGGACGGCAAGCTTGCCGAGGAAACGGCTGATGCCACTGCCGCCTGGGCGGAGCGCGATGATCTCGTCGCCTTCCTGATCGGCTGCAGCTTCACCTTCGAAACGCCGATGGTCGAAGCGGGTATCGAAATCCGCCACATGACCGACAAGAGCAACGTTCCGATGTATCTCACCAACCGGCCCTGCCGTCCGGCCGGTCGGCTGAAGGGCAATATGGTCGTTTCCATGAGGCCGATCCCGGCGTCGCGTGTCGCCGATGCGGCAACCATTTCGGGACGTTTTCCGGCGGTGCATGGCGCGCCCGTGCATGTTGGCGCGCCGGAAGAGATCGGCATCATCGATCTTGCCAAACCCGACTTCGGTGATGCGGTGCGGATCGAGCCGGGCGAGGTCCCGGTCTTCTGGGCATGTGGTGTGACCCCTCAGGCCGCGGTCATGGCGTCCGGTGTACCTTTTGCGATTACCCATGCGCCGGGGCACATGTTCATCACCGATATTCCCGACACCGCCTATCACGCGTGAGGATATGATGCGTTTTCTCCCCGTCAGCCTCACCACCATTCTTGTCGAACTTGCCGATCTCGATGAAACGCTGGCGCTTTTCGCCTCGTTTCAGAGTGATCCGGTCGAGGGCATCGAAGAGACGGTGCCTGCGGCCCGCACGTTGATGATCCGTTTCCGCCCCGAAAAGATCGGTGCGGAGATGCTGGCCGCGCAGCTCGCGAGCCGCGATCTCTCAGCGAAAATTGCACCTTCGGACAATCTCGTCGAAATCCCCGTCCATTATAATGGCGAAGACCTCGCCGATGTTGCCGAACTGACCGGCATGAACGTCGAGGAGGTCATCCGCCGCCATACCGAAAGCGAATTCACCGTGGCCTTCTGCGGCTTCGCTCCCGGCTTCGGTTATCTGGTCGGCGGCGATCCGGCCCTGCATGTGCCGCGCCGGCAAAGCCCGCGTACCCGCATTCCGGCGGGTTCGGTAGCACTTGCTGGAGCCTTCAGCGGCGTCTATCCGCAAAACAGCCCCGGCGGCTGGCAGATCATCGGCACGACGCCGGTGAAAATGTGGGATATTGACCGCGATCCCGGCGCACTTTTCCAGCCGGGTTATCGGGTGCGTTTCTTCGACATGAACAAGGCCGGCAAGACGGTCAATATTCCCGTATCGGCACCGCGTAGTTCACAAAAAGAACCGACAAGGGACGACCCACATTTCGAGGTACTCGCCGCACCCATGCCAGCCATTTTCCAGGATCTCGGCCGCTTCGGCCAGACCGGGCAGGGTGTATCGGCTTCCGGCGCGCTGGATCGCGGAGCGTTCAACGCCGCAAACCGCATCGTCGGCAATCCGGTTAATACGCCGTGCCTTGAACTGACGCTCGGCGGTTTTTCCTTCAGGAGTTCGAGCCGCACTGTCATCGGCATTGCCGGTGCGCCCTGCCCCGTCACCATTACCACGGCGGATGGCAGCTTCGCGGCAAAGACCGATGGCCCGGTATCCCTCGAACCCGGCGATGTCGTGACTTTCGGCCAGCCGCCGAAGGGTATGCGCTGTTATCTTGCGGTACGCGGCGGCTTTGATGTTGAGCCGGTACTTGGCAGTTTCGCGACGGACACGCTGGCTGTCGTCGGTCCCGAGCCGGTGGGCGCTGGCGCCGTCCTTTCGCTCAAGGGTGAGAAGTCCGCCCTCTCCAGTGTATCGATCAACGAGGTTCCGGCCTTCGAACCGCCGGCAACCGGTGAAGTCGTGACACTGGACGTCGTTCTCGGCCCCCGCACCGACTGGTTCACGCAGAAGGGTATCGAGACGCTGACCGGCCAGCTCTGGCAGGTCACACCGCAGTCGAACCGCGTCGGCATCCGCCTCGCCGGCGAAGTGCCGGTGGAACGCAAGGACAGCGCCGAACTGCCGAGCGAAGGCACGGCGACGGGGGCGATCCAGATACCGCATAGCGGCCAGCCGGTTCTCTTCCTTGCCGATCACCCGCTGACCGGCGGTTATCCCGTCATCGGCGCGGTGGCGGAATATCATCTCGATCTTGCCGGGCAGATCCCCGTCAACGCCAAAATCAAATTCCGCCCGATCGGCCCATTCGCCGAAATCGCGGCCAAGAACACATAATTCCGAGGAGAAGAGCTATGAAAAAAGTGCTGATTGCCAATCGCGGCGAGATCGCGGTGCGCATCATCCGCGCATGTCGCGATTATGGCCTGCAATCGGTCGCCGTTTATGCCGATCCCGATCAGGACGCGCTTTTCGTCCGGCTGGCGGATGAAGCCTATGCGCTGGAGGGCGTGCGCCCGGCCGAGACCTATCTCGATATCGCCAAGCTGATCGCGATTGCCAAACGCGCCGGCGCGGATGCCGTGCATCCCGGTTACGGCTTCCTGTCCGAACGTGCTGAATTCGCGCAGGCCGTGCTTGATGCCGGCTTGATCTGGATCGGCCCGGACCCGCAGGTTATCGAAGCATTGGGCGACAAGGTCGAGGCGAGGCGCATCGCCACTGGCGTAGGCGCACCGCTGGTTGCGGGCAGTGACGGCCCGGTCTCTTCCGCGGCCGAAGTCACAGCCTTTGCCGAAGAACACGGCCTGCCCGTCGCCATCAAGGCGGCCCATGGCGGCGGCGGGCGCGGCCTGAAGGTTGCATGGAAGATGGAAGAGATCGCCGATCTCTACGAATCCGCCGTGCGCGAGGCGACGGCCGCGTTCGGCCGCGGTGAGTGCTTCCTCGAACGTTTCCTTGACCGGCCACGCCATATCGAGGCGCAGGTTCTCGCCGACAAGCACGGCAATGTGCTGGTGCTCGGCACCCGCGACTGCTCGCTGCAGCGCCGGAACCAGAAACTGATCGAAGAAGCCCCTGCCCCCTTCCTGTCCGACGATCAGCGTCAGAAAATCCACGCGGCCGCCAAGGCGATCTGCGCTGCCGCCGGTTATTCCGGCGCCGGCACCGTCGAATTCCTTCTCGGCGTCGACGACACGATTTCTTTCCTCGAGGTCAATACGCGCCTGCAGGTGGAACATCCCGTTACCGAGGAAACCACAGGTATCGATCTCGTCATCGAACAGTTCCGCATTGCCGAAGGCCAGAAGCTGCGCGTGCTCGAAACGCCTGAGCCGCGTGGCCACTCCATGGAGTTCCGCATCAATGCCGAAGACCCCGGCCGGGGCTTCCTGCCCACACCCGGCTCGATCTCGGTTTTCGACGCACCTTCAGGTCCCGGCATTCGCGTGGATAGCGGAGTCCTCAGCGGTTCCAGCGTGCCAGGCGTGTTCGACTCGCTGATGGCGAAGCTCATCGTCACCGGCGCCGACCGCGATCAGGTTCTGCGTCGCGCCCGTCGCGCGTTGAAGGAGTTCCGCATCGAAGGCATCGCCACGGTGCTCCCGTTCCATCGCGGCGCGATAGAAACCGAAGACTTCATCGGCACGGACGGATTCAAGGTTCACACCCGCTGGATCGAGACCGATTTCGCCGCCATGCCGGATGCCATGGAACGACCGGCACCAGCCGACGATCCTTCCGTCACCCGCACTTTTCTGGAAATCGACGGCAAGCGCGTATCGGTTGGTCTGCCCAGCCTGCTGCTCTCCAGCCTCGGAGCGGTTAGCGGCAGCAGCGCGGCTGTTCCCGGCAGCGCCGCCACCAAGGAAAAGGAAGGTGAAATCATCGCCCCGGTTTCCGGCACCTTGCAGTCTTTCAAGGTGAAAGACGGGGACACGGTTTCGCAAGGCGATCTTCTGGCCGTGATGGAAGCCATGAAGATGGAGACGCAGATTATCGCCCCCAAGGCCGGTAAAGTCCGTCTGATCGTCAAGGAAGGCGACTATCTGCAGGCGGGTGCCGCCCTTATCGACATAGCCGGCTAATATACGGCCGGGCCATCGGCCTCACAATTGCAGATCGCGCATCCCCGGCGGCGGAACCCTTTCGCCGCCGGGCCGTTTATGGCGCGACCTGCTAACCATCGTGAGGGAAATATGGCCGGACGCACCTTGCTTCAGTTCTTCCATTGGTATTATCCGGACGGAGGGAAATTATGGAGCGAGGTGGCGGAAAAGGCCGAAAGCCTTGCGAAAATGGGTATCACCGACGTTTGGCTGCCGCCCGCCTACAAGGGCGCCGCCGGCGGTTATTCGGTGGGTTATGACACCTACGATCTCTTTGATCTCGGCGAATTTGACCAGAAGGGCACCGTCGCCACCAAATATGGTGATCGCGCCGCCCTTGAACATGCGGGCAAGACGCTGAAGGAGAATGGCATCCGTGTCATTCACGATGTCGTTCTCAATCACAAGATGGGTGCCGACGAGAAGGAAAAGGTACGGGTTCGCCGCGTCAATCCCGAAGACCGCACCGAAATAGACGATGAAGACTTTCAGGCGCTTGCCTATACACGCTTCACCTTTCCCGGCCGCAACGGCAAACATTCCAAATTCATCTGGGACCTGAAGTGCTTCAGCGGTGTCGACCATATCGAGGAGCCGACCGAAGACGGCATTTTCCGCCTCGTCAACGAATATGGCGATGGGGAATGGAATGAGGAAGTCGATCAGGAAAACGGCAATTTCGACTATCTGATGGGCGCGGATGTCGAGTTCAGAAACCGGGCGGTTTACGAGGAACTCAAATATTGGGGCCGCTGGCTCTCCGAGCAGGTACAGGTTGATGGCTTTCGTCTGGACGCCGCAAAACACATCCCGGCCTGGTTCTTCCGCGACTGGGTCGGCCATATGCGCGAAACGGTCGATCCGGATCTGTTCGTCGTGGCGGAATATTGGCACCCCGATCTCGAGGCGCTGAAAAGCTATCTTGAGCTGGTCGACAAGCAGCTCATGCTTTTCGACGTCGCCCTTCACCACCGCTTTCACGACGCTTCAAAACAAGGTGGTGATTTCGACATGCGCAGCATCTTCGACGGCTCGCTTGTCTCCGCCGTTCCCGACCATGCCGTCACGCTCGTCGATAATCACGACACGCAGCCGCTGCAATCGCTGGAAGCGCCAGTGGAACCCTGGTTCAAGCCGCTGGCCTATGCAATCATTCTGCTGCGCGAAGAGGGCGTGCCCTGCGTCTTTTATCCGGATCTGTTCGGCACTGGTTATACCGACACCGGCAATGACGGCAACGAACACGAGATCATCATTCCCGCCATCGAATGCCTGCCGAAACTCATCGAGGCCCGCAGCCGTTTCGCCAACGGAGCCCAGACGGATATTTTCGACGACCCAAGCTGCATTGCCTTTATTCGCCACGGCACCGCCGATGCGCCGGGCTGCGTGGTGGTGATGTCGAATGGCGAGCCGGCGGAAAAGCAGATCGATCTCGGTCCCGATCAAGCCGGGGCGGTCTGGCGCGACTTTCTGGGGCACCGGGAAGAACATATTACCCTTGATGAGAGCGGCAAGGGCGTCTTTCCCACCAATGGCGGCAGCGTCAGCGTTTGGGTTCCAGCCGAATCCGAGTGAGGGACAATCGTCCCATCCCGAAACTTCTGCTCACTCGGCGGACACGAGACGGCGCGGACCCGCGCCGTCATCGGCCAGAACATCATTCGGATTGCGTAACGGACAATCATCCAGCGAAAGGCATCCGCAACCGATACAGCCGGTCAGCTGATCGCGCAGCATGATCAGGTTATTGATGCGAAGCTGAAGCATTTCCCGCCAGGATTGGGAGAACCTGCGCCAATCGGCCGTCGTCGCCACCCGATCCTGCGGCAGATCGGCCATCGCGTCCCTGATAATGCTGAGCTGTATCCCGGCGCGCTGCGCGATGCGGATGATGGCGATGCGTCTCAGAACAGCACGATGATAACGACGCTGGTTACCGGCGGTGCGCCAGCCCTCGATCAATCCTTTCGTCTCATAAAAATGAATTGTGGAGACGGCGATGCCGCTGCGACGGGCAACCTCCCCGACCGTCAGACTGTGTTTGAATACGGTATTTTCCATTCTGGCTCCTGCTTCCGGCACGATTTCCGCTCGGAAAACGCGGAAACACAGTGAAGAGCAGCCGGTATAATTCCTCAACCATAGTTGAGGTCAATAGACGAACGTTCAAAAAAAGAGGCGCCCAAGGGCGCCTCTGAATCTCTGTGACTGTGTCCAGATCAGAACTTGGCTGTCATGCTGATCCAGAAACGGCGGCCTTCCATGACGGTGTTGAAATCATCGGTGCCGACATCCTTGTCGAAGACATTGTAGATGGCGGCATTGAGGTCGACATTTTCGGCGACCGCATATTTCGCCCCGATGTCCAGCGTGGTGTAGGCGTCATATTTGCGACCGGCCTTGCCATTGATCGTCACCGGCGTGCCGTTCGTGCCGATGCGCGGGCCGGCATTGATTTCCGATCCGTGGTAATTCAGCGAGGCCCAGGCTTCCAGACCATCGATTGGGGTCACCCAGTCGCCGCGCAGATTGGCCATATGTTCAGGTGTCCGCGCCAGCGGGAAGCCTTCATAGTCACCGGTCTTCTGTTCGGAATGCGTATAGGTATAGTTGCCGCGCAGCGTCAGTTCCGGCGTCGCATACCAGGTCGCCGTCAGCTCCACACCCTGAATGACCGCATCGTCGATGTTGTAGTTATACCAGAGACGATAGTTGCGGTCTTCGCTCCAGCGGGCCGGCGTCCCATCCGGATTGAGCACCAGCGCGTTGGAGATCTTGTCCTTGAAATCGGTGTAGAAATAGGTGGCCCCAAGAGCGACGTCGCCATTGTCCCAAAGGGCAGCGACTTCATAGCTCGTGCTCTTTTCCGCTTCGAGGTTGGGATCACCGATGATCACGCCGCAGGTGCCGCTCGGACCATAGCTGCAGCCGCCGCCGCCCGTCGTATAAGCATAACCCGGCGCGATCTGGCGGATTTCCGGGGCGCGGAAACCGGTGGAAATGCCGCCCTTGATGGTCAGATCTTCGGTTGCACTCCAGACGCCATAAAGGCGCGGGCTGAAATGATTGCCATACTTCTCGTGATTATCGAGACGAAGACCGCCCGTCAGCGCGAAATTATCGACAATGCGCCATTCATCCTCGAGGAAGAGCGCCCATTGCGTCGCCGAAAATGTCTCGTCGCGACCGGTGCGGCGTCCCGGGTTCTGGTCCGTCAGCCGCGCCTCGAAATATTGTCCGCCTGTGACCAGCGTGTGGTTGCCGAACAATTCGAAGGGCGTGGTGAACTTGCCGTCGAGAACGGTGTTGCGCACCTGCGGCGAGCGCGGGTTTTCGGTCACGCGGCCCGTGCGGATATTTCTGGTGAAGTTGGTGCGCTCCGCCCATTCCTGCTGGAACGAGAATTCGGATGTGGTCGGCCCCCAGCGGCCGGTATGCGACAGGGACCAGTGGTCACGCGTATTGGTATTGTAGGTGCCGTTGGCGTCGGTCGCCGCCAGCGTCTCGCCGGGTTCGGCGTCGCGACGCAGCCGCGTCTTGCCGCCTTCGAGATAGATGTCGTGGTCTTCATTCGGCGTGAATGTCAGGCGGCCGTTAAAATCATATTCCTTGGCGCCCGTGGTGCCGTTCAGAATACCGTCTTCGCCGCGCGTGAAGCCCCTGCCCCAGACCTGCAGGCCGAGCTGGTCCTTCAGGATCGGTCCGTTTGCATACCAGGAGACCTGGCCGCTATTACCGAACTTGGAATGTTGCTGAACCGTGCCTTCGGTGGTGACCGAGCCGGACCAGACATCGCCAACCTTACGGGTGATAATGTTGATGACGCCGCCCATGGCATCCGAACCGTAAAGCGAGGACATCGGCCCACGCACCACTTCGATGCGTTCGATCGCCGATACCGGCGGCACGAAACTCTGTTCGAAGCCGGAATTACCGTTGGTTCGGGCATCGCGTGTGCTCTGCCGCTTGCCGTCAACCAGAACGAGCGTGTAGGCGCCGGGCAATCCGCGAATGAAAATATCCTTTTCATTGGCAATGCCGGTGACGGACACGCCCTGAACTTCGCGCAGGGCATCGGTCAGATCGCGGTAGGAGCCCTTTTCCAGATCTTCCCGCGTGACAACCGTGATGCTGGCCGGAGCATCCTTCACATTCTGCTCGAAGCCGGATGCGGTGACCACAATCTGCTGAAGAACCGTGGTTCCCTCGGACGCCTGCTGCGCAAATGCCGGCAGAGCAAGGCTCAAAGCCGTGCCAGCCATTGCTGCAGAAACACCGGTCTTTATTATTGTCGCAGCTCTGTTCTGACCGCGGTACTTCAATTCCATGTTACGCCCCCGCATTTAACTTGAGAATTTAACCCCACTTATTTAGGAGGGGGTGCGGGCGCAACGCGTTTGTTTTCGAACAGTTCTAAATTCCAGAAATTGCAAAAAGGGCTCCCCGAATGAGCGGCGGAGTAAAAAAATCGCAAAATGACAACCGGCAAGAGAAAAGAAGAACCAGCCTCCACGACAAAACCCGACAGGCTTGGACAGCTGAAATTACTTGTCGCTTTTGATGCGTTGTTGCGGGAAGGCAGTGTCAGCCGCGCTGCTGCGGGCATGGGACTGCCGACATCTTCGATGAGTCGCATCCTGCAGCAGCTCCGGGAGAGATACGGAGACCAGCTTTTTTTGCGTACTGGCCAGGGCCTGCGCCCTACCCCCTTTGCGGAGAATATGCGGCTGCGCATTCGATCGCTGGCGGCGGAGGCCGAAAATCTGATCGACTATTCGCAGGACAGACCGGAGGCGCCGGCCGCCCTCGATAAAAGCGGTTGGGAACAGCCGGTATTGATGAAGGCGCCGCCACTTTCGCTTCGCCCCAGCGTTCTTCTCGAAGGCCAGCCGACACCGGAAAATATTGCCGACCGTCTCGCCCGCATCGGACACAATTCCGATCCGCAGCACCGGCTTGCCAAATATATCGCGACCTCGGCAATGGGCATCGGCAACAGCCGGCCACTCGCCCAAGACGAGGCGAGGGATGCGCTGTCGATCATTCTCGAGGGCGATGCCGATCCCATACAGATCGGCGCGCTGCTCGCCACCATGCATTATCGAGGTGTGACCGCGGCCGAACTTGCCGGTTTCATCGAGGCCATGTGGCGACATATCGAAAGAGATCGGCAGGGGCCGGCAGCGGCGGATCTCGACTGGCCGGCCTACATGTCGCCCAAACATCGCGATGCGCCGTGGTTCCTGCATTCCGCCCGTCTGGTTTCCATGGCGGGATACAGCGTTCTGTTGCACGGCCATGTGGGCCAGGGCGAAAATGGCGGCAAGCTTGAACTTGCCGCACAGGCCTGCGGCATTCCCCTTTGCCACTCGCTTTCGCAGGCGGCGAAAGCCACATCCTCGGAACGGATCGCCTATCTGCCGATCGGCGGTCTGTCTTTACAGTTTCAAAGCCTGCTCGGCCTGCATGGCATTCTGGAGATGCGCCTGCCGCTCAACACGGTCGTCCATCTTCTCAACCCGCTTCGCGCCCGAAGCACTATCATCGGCGTCGCCCGGCCATCCTATCAGGAACTTCACCGGGACACGGCGCGGCTGCTTTCGGTGGAAAACCTCGCCATTCTCGGGAATACGCGGGATTTTGCGCAATTTACCCCTTTTCGCACCACCCGGATTTTTGGCCTTGCAAAGGGCAGGGATGTGGAATTCCTCATTCCCGCCCGCGAGGCGCCGCCGGCCGAAATGCCGACCATGTTCACCACCTTTGAATATTGGCGGGCGGTCTGGACGGGGGCGGCGAGGGACGAAAGAGCCGAAACCATCATCATTTCCACCGCCGCTATCGCGCTGATGCTGGTCAATGATATGACCCTGCCCTTTGAGGAAGCCTATGCGCGCAGCCTTCGGCTCTGGAACGACAGGGCGCGTAATCTTGCCAATGGGTGATTAGCCGTCAGGCATTGCTGCCTGCTTTTTTCAGCGCCAGATATTCCCAGAGGGCGACGAGCAGGAGAATTCCCGTGCTTGCCAGCTGCAGCACAAAAAGCGGAATACCCGGCACCGGCAAAAACAGGCAGAGCGCCGCCACGCCGGCAAAATGCGAAACCGGCCGCTGATAGGCGGCGGCAATCTTGACGCCGATATTGCCGGACAGAAACAGGACGGGACCGCCGAGAATGGCGATCGCCTCCCGCATCGTTGCGCCCTCTCGCGCATGGGAAAGGCTAAAATCCTCACCTACTGCCGTCAGGATAATGCCGGCTACAATGGGCAAATGCCCGTAGTTAAAAAGATTATGGGCAATCTTCGCTTTTTCTTCGGCGTTCTCGGCTTTTCGCGAAGCCTCTTCCTGCCCATGATGGAAATAGATCCACCACATCGCCACGGTGCTGACGAAGGCCGAGCAGAAGACGATGAATGTCAGGCCCGAATTCATATATTCCGTGGCCGTGCGCCCGGTGGTGAGGATCGTTTCCCCAAGACAGATGATGACGAAGAGCGCACATCGCTCCGCCAGATGCTCGCCGGAAAGATGTAGCCTGTCCTCGTCGCTTGAGGCCAAGCCCGGTACGACATAACGGCAGGCGGGGCCGGCATATTCGATTGCAAGCGCGATGCCCCACAGGAGAATGCGATCCGCCAGATCGACAAGCCCGCCGGCCAGCCAGAACAGGCTTGATACCGCGAGCCAGATTGTCACGCGCACAAAGACCAGAAAGGACTGCCGGTCTTCGTCCTTGAAAGCAAATAGCGCAAAGAGGCTCCGCCCCACCTGCATCACGCTGTAGATCAGGGCGAAGACTAGGCCCTGTTCCGCAAAAGCCTCCGGCAGCGCGATGGCGAGCAAAACGCCACCGAACATCAGGATAAACAGCAGAATCCTGACCGGCTCCTTTTCTGTGTTCAGCAGGTTTGTAATCCAGGTGGTGTGTATCCATAACCACCAAAGCGATAATATCAGGATGCCCGCTTCAAGCGCGGCCGTCGGCCCAAAATCCTCGGCGAGGGCGTGGGAGAGCTGGATCAGCGCGAAAACGAAGACTAGATCGAAGAACAGTTCGGGGAAACTGGCCTTTCCGGCATCCTGGCCCTCCTGCCTTATCCAGCTTTCCCCATCCGCCTTGCGTGAATAAGTCTCGCCCTTGGCTCTCATGCCATCCCCGTCAAATGTTGGTCGTCGCGATACGTCCGCTCACCAATGGCCTCACCGTTGGGAGAAAATCTCTTCGCCGCCCGCTTCGACCGGATTCAATTTTCGACCGGGAAACTCCAGCGACCGCGCACTGTCGGGATAAAAACGCGGCCCGACCAGACGAACCTTTTTTCCCGAAACATCGGTGATGTAGTTCGGGGCCAAGACCTTTGGCGGAAGTGTGGTGCTATCCGCCCTGGAAACCTCGAGCGTACTGACCTCAAGGGGTTGGGCAATTACTGGCGGCCCGGTCATGGTGGCGAACGCGGCTGCGAGAAAAAATGATCTTGGAAACATGGGACGCATCCTGGCACAATTGTTTGCGCCATAAACAGCCCTCGCCCGCTTTGGTTCCGCCCCTTTCAGGTGTCCTCATCAAGGTAGGAGCTATATTGGACATAGTCCGCGCTCGGTTGCCCGTCGATGATTTCGGGCGGTCGACCTTGGCCGCCGGGAAGATGGCCAGCGTTTTCGAGCTCCGCCCTTAGCAGCTTTTCAATGGCCCTGTCCCGGGGCAAAGCGTTGTCCGCCATATAGAGAGCGACGGCCAGTTCCATATCGTCCGGAAAATTCATCGGCTCAGCCATCCGTTTAAGCAATGAAGCGCAAACGCGGGACCTTGCGGAAAGTTCAACGTCGCCCGCCTCCACCCAAGTCCCATTGCCGCTGTGTGTGCATTCCCGTGGATTTCATCCCCGGTTTTCCAGCAGCCGGACATGCTTTTTATCCGGTGCTACATGCCCACTTTGAGGGGGTGATCGGTGCATATAGATTGCACTTTCTGCCCTTGTCGGCGCAATTCCGACGAAAAATATCCGTGACTCAAGCGATTGAAACCAATCATGGAAAAACGCAAACGAAAGCTAATTCGAAGTTAGTTTTCATTACCCTGCATTAACCATAGAAACCCCTTGGCTGCACTGTTTATGTCAGCAACCTCATGCGAATCTCTTTTTCTTGCGGAAACGGCGTCAATGTAACTTCGGTCTGCTTTTTCCGCAAGCTGAGACCGTTTTCCAGGCTCTGTTAACTCAGCAGAGCATGCTCGCCTCCATAGCGTCCTTACGCCCTCTCAACTGCGCCAGAAGCATTGTCTGCATGTCGAAGCCGCCTTCCTGCGCCTTACGGGTCAGATTGCGCAGATACCCGCCCAGCGAACTTATCTGGTCGGCTTTCTGCAGAAGGCAGGCGAGGATGGCTGCCGTTCCCTGTCGGCCGAATGTAGCAAGCGCATCCTGATAGGCGGACTGGCTGATATTGAACATGGTCTTGATGACCGATGTCGCTACTTCCAGATCGCGCCAGCTTGTAACCGCTCCGCCTGGGGCATAGAGCGAGATGTCAGGGCAAGCCTTCAAAACCAAAACAATATCAGGAACAAAAAATTGCTTATGAAGCACAGGCTTTGGCGATGGTGGCGAAGGTTTTGCACTGACGGGCGCCGCATATGCTGGCTGGGCGCTTGCCGTGCTGGCGGGTGCAGCGGCTGCCGGCTCGTGCAAATCCCGCCGTTTAGATATGGATTCGGATTCTGAATTCTTTATGAGGCGCTCATTTTGGCAGTCATTGCCGCCCAAATTTTCTGATTTTTCAATATTTTCCAGATAGTTGGTCACTTCCGCACGCAAAGAAGCCAAAAAACCGGCGATTTCTTTGAGTTCTGCGGGTTTGGAATTGCGACCGAGAGAGCGGGCAATGGCGTTGTAACGTGTCTGAAACCCTTCGAAGGTTTCGATCCGACCGCTTGCAGCAATCATGTCGCAGAGTTTCTGGATATCGCGGCGGCAAAGGCTGATGCTTTCACGAAGCCGTTGAAGATCGAGCCGCTCGCTGACGATACGTGCGGCCAGTTCCTCAATTTCCGCTTTGCGGGCAAGAAGCGGTGCCAGCGAAAAACCGTAAGCCTCGCTGATTTCCCCTCCCCGGTGCTTGCGGGCGTATCGTTTTCCGTTCGGACTGTCCTTGCGAATGATGAGGCCGGCTTCGACGAGAGCCGAAAGATGCCGGCGCAATGTCTGTTCGGCCATGCCATGGGCACGGAGCGACAATTGCGCATTCGACGGGAAGACGACCAAACCGGCTTCGCTGGAAAGTTCGTTCTTGGGATAAAAACTCAAAAGCGCGTTCAGGACCGCAAGCGAGCGATCGGTCACGCCAAGCAATGGCCGGGCTTCACAGACCGAACGATAGAGTTTCCATTTATCGACCGCTTCGATCTTCTTGTTTTTCTGCGCGGCAAACTGGGTCGCGAGGACGCCAAACGACATCGCTCGCCGCCCAAAGGGCGTCGTTACACATGTGTTGTCCATGTCTTTCACCTTTCACAAGGCAAAAGAAAATCGCTCACCGAAAAATTCGATGCCAAGACTCTTGACTATGATTCGCGGAAATGAGATTCTTCGGGTGCTTAAATCAAAGAAAGGCTTCCGCGCGGCAACGTTCGGGGGCTTTTTTCTTTTGTGATGCGTCTCCTGTTAGTCGTTCGAGTTAAAACTCACTACTTGGACCGGTATTCGGCAAACAGCGTTTGAAGATGTTCCAGAACGAACTCGGCAAATTCCGGTGCTTCGTTCTTGTCGATGGAGATATCCAGCTTGCGGTCGCTCTCGACCACCTTCGCCAGCCGGCCGCCGGTTTCGGACGACCAGACACCGGTTTTTTTTGCCTGCGCCTTGGGCTTCAGGAAATCCAGAAGCGACTTGAAACGGTCTTCCGATGGCAGGGCAGCAACCGAGGCATCCCTCACATAGGCACGGGCCGCTTCCTTGACCTGAGAAGAGGAAAGCTGATCGGCGAGGTCCATCCAATTACGACGGCCGACAGTTGGGGCGGGGCCAATAAGATCGACAAGATCCTCCGGAATGCGGCCGACAACCGACAGCATGTTGGAGAGATCGCCCTTGTGCAGCGACATGGCGGCCATGATCGTATCCCGCGGAAACCGTATCTGCAGTTTCTGGGCAAAGCGCGCCTTTTCGATATAGGTGAGATCCCGACGCTCGTTGTTTTCCTGTCCCTGGGCAACGACGAGCTGCTCATCGCTGAGATCACGTACGACGGCCTTGACCGGAATACCGAGGCTGGAGACGGCGCGCAGGCGACGGTGACCAAAGGCGACCTGATAACGGCCGGGGAATTCGGGATGCGGGCGCACCAGAATGGGAACCTGCTGGCCCTGTTCACGAATGGCTTCAACCAGACCTGCATCCGCCTCTTCGGAGGCTGGCATGCGATCGGGTATGAAGGAAGGATCGATATCGGCAGGATTGAGCGAAACGATCGTGAGACCTTCTGCGAGCTGCCTTTCGATCTCTTCCGCACGCTTGGCGCGTTCCGATACCTCGCTGAGCGACTGGCCGATCATTCCCACCGGGGAATTCAGAACATCGGTCACGAGTTCCGGAGAGCCAAGGATGGGCCTGATACGCGGACGCGACCGCTCGGATGCGGTCTCATTGCTGTCGGCGGCCGGAGTACCAAGATTGGCGAATATCTGTTTTCTGCTCATGCTGCCCTACCCCACGCTTTTTTAATCAGTCCTTCGATTTCAGCGTTTACGTTGTTCATGGCTTCCAGCGCACGGTCATAGGTGGACCGGGTGAACTGGGTTCTTTCCACTTCGAAAAGTGTCTGGTTGGTCAGTCCGGCATCCGAGACGGCCGTGCTCTTCAGCATCGGGTGGATGAGGACGTTTTCACCGAAAATCGAGCGCAGGAAGGCGACCATCTGGTTCTGCGGACCGTCACTCGGTTCAAAGCGGGTAATCAGATAACGCATCCAGTTATAGTCAGAACGTGCGCCCGCCCTGCCGATTTCAGCGAGAAGATCGCCGGTCATGGCAAGGAACTGGTTCATCGACATCACATCCAGCATTTGCGGATGTACGGTGACGAGAACCGATGTGGCGGCGGTCAGCGCCGAAAGCGTCAGATAGCCAAGCTGCGGCGGGCAATCGATGACGACGACATCATAGAAGTTCTGCGCCTGGGCGATCGCCTGGCCGATACGGGCAAAGAACAGTGTATCGCCGGGCGCGCGACGCATCAGAGCGCGGGGCGTGTCGTGTTCGAATTCCATCAGTTCCAGATTGCCCGGAACGATATGGAGATTGGGAATGTAGGTGCCGCGAACGATTTCAGCGATCGGCCGGCGTTCGTCATCATAACGGATGGCGCCATAGAGGGTTTCATTTGGACCGACATCGATCTCCGGCTGATGACCGAAGAGCGCGGACAGACTGGCCTGCGGATCGAGATCGATGGCGAGCACCCGGTAACCGCGCAGCGCCAGATATTGCGCCAGATGCGCAGACGTTGTGGTTTTTCCAGAACCGCCCTTGAAGTTCATGACGGCGATGACCTGCAATTCTTCACCATCACGGCGGTGTGGGAGATAACGACGTGTGCCGCGTGCGCCCTGATCAAGGAATTTTCTGATCTCGTCCATATCCTCAACCGAATAGGAGCGGCGGCCGGAGGCCTGCGCTGCATCGAGTTCCGGGCGTTCGGCGGCGATCTGGCGAAGATAGGCTTCGCCAATACCGATCAGCCGCGCAGTTTCTGCCGGGGAGAAATGGCGCATGCTCTTTTCGGTGTGGGGAGAAAATGTATTTGCATTATGAGCCTGCAATTGGGCTGACAACGCAGCCGAATGCTGTTGTATAAGACTCGTCAGGTCGGGTGCTCCTGCGGCACGTCTTAGATCGGCACTCTGTGTCATCGGTCTTCTTTCGCTCGAAATTGCAGTAGCGGTTTTTTTCGAAAAAGGCGGTTTTTTCCGCAACTGAGATATAAGCGCCGATTCTCTTTTTGGTGCAATAGGCTTTTTTCTCAGGTGCGAAAGTGCCGCTAAGGCATTGTGGAAGAATCACATTTGCTTTTTGTGACGCTTTGACGGTTAGCCGCGGCTAACTTCGCTCTGACGATCAGACAGACGGGCGCGGATCGCGTCTTTTCACACAAGGAATGTATGCCCGCGCAGAAGTTTGCCGCGGCTAACTTTTTGGTTTTGACCCACGGTACATCCGATCATCCCGCGGCAAAAAGTGAAGGGTGGACATTCGCGGATGTTTAATCTCTACTCATTGACTAGAGTATCGTTGGGTTCGACGCCCGTCGTCTGGCTGTTCAAGCTGTCGCAGGTTGGAGGAATGAATGTCCTATGATGTCGCTCTCGTTGGGTCGGGGTTCTCGGCCATCTGTACCGCCGCTCATCTTTTATCGTCCCTACCGGCGGAAGCCTCGATCGCTATCGTGGGCGATGAATCGGATTTTGGGCGCGGCACCGCTTACCGTACCGAGCTTCCCTATCATCGGCTGAATGTGCCAGCCGGGAGAATGAGCGTCTTCCCTGACCGACCCAATGATTTTGTCGACTGGTTGACGGAAAATGGGATAGCGGAGAATCCTCTGCTGTTCGCCTCGCGCGGAGACTATGGTCTTTATCTCCGTGACCGGCTGGCAGGCTTGCTGAGGAGCAGGGAGCAACGGGCGCGGGTGGATTTCGTTCGGGCTAAGGCTTCGGCCTGTCGCCCGGATGGCAAGGGTGGATTTTCTTTTGCTCTGGAGAATGGCGAGCAGTTGCGCGCGCAGAATGTCGTGTTGTGTCTCGGTGTCGGCGCGGCGAGTTTGCCGGTGCAAACTGTCGCGGGGGAGGAAGAGGGGCCACAACGTATCATCGGTCACTGCTGGCAGCCGGGATGGTTGTCCAAAGTCAAGGCGGGGGATCGCATCTGTATTCTGGGTTCGGGTCTGACGATGATAGACCAGGTTCTGACACTGCGGGGAAAAGGGCATCAGGGTCCGATCCATGTTCTATCCCGTCGCGGCCTGGCGCCGCATCCGCATGTCAGCCCGGCTGCTCCCCCGACCGAGCCAGATCTGCCCGATGTCTCGACGGAGATCAGCCGGTTGCTGCAGTCTTTACGCAAACAGGTCAGCGATGGCGCACCGTGGCGTACCGTCATGGATGGTTTGCGGCCGAAAACACAATTGCTTTGGCAACGCCTTACACCTGCGCAGCGCAGCCGGTTTCTTCGGCATGCCTTACCCTGGTGGAATATCCATCGGCACCGTATCGCGCCTGAGGTTTCCGGTGCTTTCGAGAATTTGCTTTCGGACGGCATTCTGGAAATTCATGCCGGTTACCTTCGGTCCATAGAGGAACGGCAGGAGGGGATTGCCGTTCACTATCGCCGCAGGCATACGCAGATCTTGAAGGAGCTGCAGGTCGATTGGGTCATCAATTGCACCGGCATGGAGCGAGCTGGCATCGGTCATTCACGCCTTCTTGAGACCATGCGCGACGACGGTGTTGTTTTGCTTGATCCCTTCGGGCTGGGGGTCGAAGTTGACGACCACTCCCATTTGCTGCGGACGGATGGACGAAGCTGGCCCGGTCTTTTTGCCGCGGGTGCGCTGACGGCGGGCCGGTTCTGGGAGATAACCGCTGTTCCGGATATTCGTGTGCAGGCGCAGAAGATTGCGCAGGAGATCACACACAGAGTGACCGCGAACGATCGGGTTACTGCGCAGGGCTGATGCGGCCAAAGAATCGGCAGTCGCAGGAGGTGCCGTTAGAAAAGACATTCTCGACGTCTCTTTATTTTGATGTTAGCCGCGGCAAACTTTTTCTTTGAATAATATGCTGACTATTTATTGGAAGCGCGAATTCGCGGATTCGAGACGGCTGATGAATGCCGCGTGGGTTGTCTGTACGATAGCAAGCAAAGTTCTTTTGTGAAGTACCGCTTTTTGCCTTCAAGGCGCGCATTCCCGCAGTCAACTGGGGTAAAAGACCAAAGCCGTCTTTGCGGGGCAATATCCGGGATTGCTAAATAATTTACATAGCTTATGGAAGTTCATCATAAAAGAAGCTATAAATCCTGAAAATTTCCGAAATTATGAAAATAATTTGCGAGGGCCCATGCAAAAACAGAAACTGGTAAGGTATGAGACGGCGGACAGTCAGGCTGGCGGGCAGCGTCGGCCATTTGCCAAGGCCGTTCGCGCCGGTGATTTCGTTTATGTTTCGGGACAGGTGCCAACTGTTGATGGCGAGGTCGTGACCGGCGGGATTGTGGCGCAGACCGAGCAGGTTGTTGCGAATATCAGGGATGTTCTGGCGCTGGCGGATTGTACGCTTGCCGATGTGGTCAAGGTCAATGTCTGGCTGGATGATGCGCGGGATTTTTCGAGCTTCAACGCCGTTTTCCAGAAATATTTCATCGATCATCCGCCCGCGCGCTCGACCGTGCAATCACCGCTAATGGTCGATGCTAAGGTGGAAATGGACGTTATCGCCTATAAGCCGCTGGCTTGAAGCCCAATTTGCCTATTTTTGAGAGTAGATGATGACCTATCCCTGGCCTGATGCGGGCACACCACTCAATGCGATTTCGACGCCAATGCCTGTCATCGACGAGGACAGGCTCAGTGCCAATATCCTCAGGGCGCAGTCCTATCTGGATGAACACGGCAAGGCGTTCCGTCCGCATATCAAGACGCACAAGATACCGGCCGTCGCAAAACAGCAGCTTCAGGCCGGTGCGATCGGTATTAATTGCCAGAAAGTCAGCGAGGCGGAAGTTTTCGCGGATGCTGGTTTTGACGACATCCTTATCACCTACAATATTCTCGGCGCGGCAAAGCTTTCGCAGCTGAAAGCGCTGAATGCGCGCATCGACGGGCTAAGCGTGGTTGCCGACAGCGCGGTCACGATTGCCGGTCTCGCCGATACATTCGATGCGGCAAGGCCGCTTGCCGTGCTTGTCGAATGCGATACGGGCGGCAAGCGCTGCGGCGTGCAGACGCCGCAAGCGGCATTGGCGCTTGCGGAAAAGATTGTTGCGGCCCCCGGTCTGACATTCAAGGGCGTTCTGACCTATCCGGCGCCTGGCGGGGCCGAGACGGTAGAGAAATTCCTTCGCGAGACCATGGCGTCGCTTGCGCCAAGGGGTATCGATTGCCCGGTGCGTTCCAGTGGCGGTTCGCCCGATTTTTACTCCGCCCATCTCGTTCCTTCCGCGACCGAACATCGGGCCGGCACCTATGTCTATAATGATCGGGCGATGCTGCGCGCGGGACATTGCACGGCCGGCGATCTCGCCATGCATGTTCTCGCCACCGTGGTTTCGAGACCTACGGCGGATCGGGCCGTGCTGGACAGCGGATCCAAGGCCTTGACCTCAGATCTCCTGGGTTTCAGCGACTATGGGCTGATCGAAGGTTATGAAGGCGCAAAAATCATCTCGCTTTCGGAAGAACACGCTGTCGTCGATCTGTCCGGCTGCGCCTCCGGGCGGCCTGAAATAGGTGATGTGGTCAAGGTCGTGCCTAACCATACGTGCGTCGTCAGCAATCTTTTCGACAGGATGGTTTTTCATCGAAACGGCGTCGTAACGCGCGTTGAGAAGGTCGCAGCGCGCGGCACCGTCTGGTAAGGTTACCCGGCTAATTAAATTGGAATCGGGAGCTGCGATAATGCAGAGACCGGCAACGAGAATCTGGAAAAATGCGCATCTTCACGGCGTCGCTCGCCACTGAAACCAACACGTTTTCACCCGTGCCGACGGATATGGACGCTTTTCGCGCGGCTTTTTATGCCGGGCCGGGCGAGCATCCCGAAACGCCGACGCTCTGCTCCTCGCCCGTACCGATCCTGCGTCGTCGCGGCAAGGCGGAAGGGCTCACGGTGATCGAGGGAACCTCCTGCTGGGCAGAACCGGCGGGCCTTATCCAGCGCCAGACCTATGAAGCGCTGCGGGATACTATTCTTGCCGAACTCGCCGCCGCCATGCCCGTCAATGCCGTGGTCCTTGGCCTTCATGGAGCCATGGTGGCGCAGGGTTATGACGATCCGGAAGGCGATTTCCTCTCCCGCATCCGCGCGATGGTTGGACCGGATGTCCTGATCGCGGCGGAATTCGATCCCCACAGTCACCTGACGGCGCTCCGGGTCAAAAATCTCGACATCATGGCGACGTTTCTGGAGTTTCCGCA
Source organism: Agrobacterium sp. 719_389 (assembly GCF_900188475.1). Taxonomy (NCBI): domain Bacteria; kingdom Pseudomonadati; phylum Pseudomonadota; class Alphaproteobacteria; order Hyphomicrobiales; family Rhizobiaceae; genus Agrobacterium; species Agrobacterium sp. 719_389. The sequence goes on along the minus strand of NZ_FYEM01000013.1, from coordinate 9,677 downwards.
TACGGATTTCGAAGAGCGCGGCGAACATGTGGTGGAAATGGCGCTGCGCACGCTTCGGGGAGAGATCAAACCGGTCATCTCGACTTTCGATTGCCGCATGATCACCATTTATCCCACCAGCCGTGAGCCGATGCGTTCTTATGTCGACCGGTTGAAGGCGATGGAGGGCAGGGACGGGATCCTGTCAATTTCGGTCATCCATGGTTTCATGGCCGGTGACGTACCGGATATGGGAACGCGCATCGTGGTCGTCACCGATAATGACAGGGCAAAGGGTGACGCGCTGGCCGAAAAGCTCGGCCGCGAACTCTATGCCATGCGCAAGCTGACTGCCATGCCGATGCTGGATACGGAAACGGGTCTCGACCGGGTTCTCGCCATTCGCAGCGACAATCAGGAGAAGCCGGTCGTCGTATCGGACATCTGGGACAATCCGGGCGGCGGTGTCGCCGGTGATGCAACCCATATTCTGCGGCGCATGGTGGGGCGCGGCATGGACAATTTCGCTGTCGCGACGATCTGGGACCCGATCGCTGTGTCTTTCTGTCACGCGGCGGGGGAGGGTGCCGAGATCGATCTGCGCATCGGCGGCAAATCCAGCCCTGAGGGCGGCGAGCCGCTCGATTTCCGCATAAAGGTAATGCGCACGGCTGAGGCCGGCTGGCAGAGTTTCCGCAACAGCCGCGTCACGCTCGGCCGCGCCGCTGTCGTGCGGCCGCTGGGCACGGAGATCGATATCATCCTCATCACCAGCCGGACGCAGACTTATGAGCCGGATATCTTTTGCAATCTAGGCATCGATTTCGCGAAAAAAGACGTGCTGCTGGTCAAGTCGACCAACCATTTTCATGCGGGGTTTGCGCCGGTCGCCTCCGAGATCGTTTATATCGCGGCCCCGACGTCCTATCCGACCGACCCGGCAAAAACGCCCTATCGCAAGGCGAGCCTCGAGCTTTGGCCACGGGTGGCCGATCCGCTGGGTCTGGATTGAGCGGCAGCGGTTTGAGCATTATCGGGACGGAACTGTGACGCCTTTTTCTGGAAAGGCTTCAGAGACGCTCAAGCGTGATCAGGAAAAACGCGCTTTCGTTTTGATCTGATTCAATGGTGAACTGTAAACCGCCGTCGATCAGCAGACCATCCAGCTTCCCCAGCCGGTCCTTGCTGTCACCGGTCGAAACCATCAGCGGATCGAGCGCCAGGACAAGCGTCGTGTTTCCGTCTGCTTTCCCCGCAAACAGACCCGAGCGCCTCATGACGACATGGCGAAAGGTCGAACGACGGGTCATGACGTTCAGATCGGTGATCGCGCCGTCGGGTAGGGTCGCATTGACGGGAACATCGGCCGGAAAGGGCAGGGGCGCGCTCTCCATGGTCAGCAGCAGCGGATCGGCGGCCGCAATTTCCAGAGCCATGCCGTTTCCCTCAAGAATGGCGAGGGTGCGGTCTATACCGGGAAAGATCGAAAACGGCCCATCGCTTGCGACCGTCGCCATGCTGATACGCCAGTCGAAATCATCGACGGAAGAGCCGGGCGGAAAGATGGCGATTTCCACGGTCTCGCCGCCGCCGTTTTTCCAGGGCATTCGCTTGTAGTCGCTCGCGCGCAGCAGGGTCATGGTCGTTCACTTCTAAGAGAAGCGGCCGGAAAAGGTGTTCCCCATTTCCGGCCGTGGCAGGATCAATTGCCGAGGATGCCGGGCAGGCGCAGGCCCTGTTCTCTGGCGCATTCCACGGCGATGTCGTAACCGGCATCGGCATGGCGCATCACGCCGGTCGCCGGGTCGTTCCAGAGCACGCGCTCCAGTCGGCGGGCCGCATCGTCGGTGCCATCCGCGCAGATGACCATGCCGGAATGCTGCGAGAAGCCCATGCCGACACCGCCGCCGTGATGCAGCGAAACCCAGGTCGCGCCGGATGCGGTGTTGAGCAGCGCATTGAGGAGCGGCCAGTCGGAAACGGCGTCCGAGCCGTCCTTCATGGCTTCGGTTTCGCGGTTGGGCGAGGCGACGGAGCCGGAATCCAGATGGTCGCGGCCAATGACAACAGGCGCCTTCAGCTCGCCGTTCTTCACCATTTCATTGAAGGCAAGCCCAAGACGATGGCGGTCGCCAAGGCCGACCCAGCAAATACGCGCCGGCAGGCCCTGGAATGCGATGCGCTCGCGCGCCATGTCCAGCCAATTGTGCAGGTGCTTGTTGTCAGGCAGCAGTTCCTTCACCTTGGCGTCGGTCTTGTAGATGTCTTCCGGATCACCCGACAGGGCCGCCCAGCGGAACGGGCCGATGCCGCGGCAAAACAGCGGGCGGATATAGGCCGGCACGAAGCCCGGGAAGGCGAAAGCGTTTTCCAGCCCCTCATCCTTGGCGACCTGGCGGATATTGTTGCCGTAATCGAGTGTCGGAACGCCAGCGTTCCAGAAATCGACCATGGCCTGAACATGCACCTTCATCGAGGCGCGCGCTGCGGCGGCAACGGCCTTCGGGTCGCTTTCCTGCTTGGCGCGCCATTCGGCAACCGTCCATCCGGCCGGAAGGTAACCATGGACGGGATCATGCGCCGAGGTCTGGTCGGTAACAATATCGGGGCGGACGCCGCGACGGACCAGTTCCGGAAAGATTTCCGCCGCATTGCCGATCAGGCCGACGGATTTCGCCTCGCCCGCCTTGGTCCATTGGTCGATCAGCGCCAGCGCCTCATCGAGCGTATGCGCCTTCGCATCGACATAACGGGTACGCAGGCGGAAATCGACGCGGGTTTCATCGCATTCGACGGCAAGGCAGCAGGCGCCCGCCATGACGGCGGCGAGCGGCTGTGCGCCTCCCATGCCGCCGAGACCGCCGGTCAGGATCCATTTGCCCTTCAGGTTGCCGTCATAGTGCTGACGACCGGCCTCGACGAAGGTCTCATAGGTGCCCTGCACAATGCCCTGCGTACCGATATAGATCCACGAACCGGCCGTCATCTGGCCGTACATGGCAAGGCCCTTCTTATCCAGTTCGTTGAAGTGATCCCAGTTCGCCCAGTGCGGCACGAGGTTGGAATTGGCGATCAGGACGCGCGGCGCATCCTTGTGGGTGCGGAATACACCGACCGGCTTGCCCGACTGCACGATGAGGGTTTCATCCTCGTTCAGATCTTTCAGCGTCGCAACGATGCGGTCGAAATCGTCCCAGGTACGGGCAGCGCGCCCGATACCGCCATAAACCACCAGCTCATGCGGGCGCTCGGCGACATCGGGGTCGAGATTGTTCATCAGCATGCGCAGCGGCGCTTCCGTCATCCAGCTTTTGGCATTGAGTTCATTGCCCTGTGGTGCGCGGACTTCACGAATATTATGGCGTGGATTGTTCATGTGTTTTCCCCTTATCGTTTCGTGTCGAGCGCAAATTTTTCCATGCGCGTGAGAATGGTTTTGAGATGGGAGCGAAGCCGGTCGGCCTTGCCCGCGTCATAGGCGAAAGGCGGCGTCTCGCTTTGAAGATGGGTGGACTGCGCCAGCTCCATCTGGATGGCGTGCACGCGGTTCTGCGGTTTTCCGTAATGGCGCGTCGTCCAGCCGCCCTTGAAACGACCGTTCAGAATGCTGTCGTAACCCTCTGCAGCGGCGGTCGCTTCGACAGCGATTTTTTCGATCGCCGGGTCGCAAGTTGTGCCCATATCCGTGCCGATATTGAAATCCGGCAGCTTGCCTTCAAACAGGAAGGGAATATGCGAACGGATCGAATGGCAATCATAGAGAATGGCGATGCCGTGGATGGCCTTCACCCGCTCGATTTCCGCCGCGAGAGCTGCGTGATAGGGCGCATGAAAGGTTTCCAGACGGTATGCGATATCGTCCTGAGCGGGCTCCTGCCCTTCATTCCAGATCGGCTTCCCGTCGAAATCGGTCTCCGGAACAAGCCCTGTTGTGTTCTGGCCCGGATAAAGGCTCACCCCGGCCGGGTCGCGGTTGGCGTCGATCACGTACCGATGAAAGGCGGCACGCACTGTCGTCGCTTCCGGGATCAGATCCGCATAGAGATCGTGAATATGCCAGTCGGTATCGGCCAGCAATTTGCCATTGTCGTTCAGGCGTTGCCATATATCCGCCGGCACATTCGTGCCGGTGTGGGGTAGCCCGAGAATGATCGGCGATGAACCTTCATTGATGTCAAAGACACGCATCTCAAACCTCCAGCTTCGGCAGAATGCCGCCCGAGATCGTCGAGATCAGAGCGCCGGAAGCGATCAGTTCCGCCGCCGCCTTCAGGTCCGGCGCCATATAACGGTCTTCTTCCAGCGATGGGATCGTGGCGCGCAGCGCGGCAATCACCTTCTGCAATTCGGGGCTGGTTTTCAGCGGACCGCGCAACTCCACACCCTGAATGGCCGAAAGCGCTTCAATGCCAAGGATGGCAAAAAGATTGTCCGTCATTGGCAGCAGGCGTCGCGCGCCGTGGCAGGCCATGGACACATGGTCTTCCTGATTGGCGGAGGTCGGCGTCGAATCGACAGAGGCCGGATGCGCCATCTGCTTGTTCTCACTCATCAGCGCGGCGGAGGTGACTTCGGCGATCATCAGGCCCGAATTCAGCCCAGGCTTCTTGGAAAGAAAGGCCGGCAGCCCATAAGACAGGGCCGGATCGACCAGAAGCGCCACGCGACGCTGGGCGATCGCGCCGATTTCGCAAATGGCGAGCGCCGTCTGATCGGCGGCAAATGCCACAGGTTCGGCGTGGAAATTGCCGCCGGAGACGACGGAATTGTCTGAAAGCACCAGCGGATTGTCGGTCACGGCATTGGCTTCGATTTCCAGCGTGCGGGCCACCTGCCGCAGAAGATCGAGGCAGGCGCCATCCACCTGCGGCTGGCAGCGAATGCAATAGGGGTCCTGCACCCGCTCGTCACCCTCGATATGGCTGACCCGGATTTCCGAACCTTCCAGCAGATTACGAAGCGCCGCTCCCGCGTCGATCTGGCCCTTATGGCCGCGCAGGCTGTGAATATCGGGATGGAAAGGGGCAGACGACCCCATAGCGGCATCGGTGGAAAGCGCGCCGGTGACAAGCGCCGCCTGTGCCGCGCGATGGGCGCGGAAAAGACCGGCGAGCGCCAGCGCCGTCGAGGTCTGTGTGCCGTTGATAAGTGCAAGCCCTTCCTTGGCGGCAAGCACAACAGGGGTCAATCCGGCTTTCGCAAGCGCTTGGCCGGCGGGCAGAAGCGCTCCCTCATAAAAGGCCTCGCCTTCGCCCATCATCACCGCTGCCATATGGGCAAGCGGCGCGAGATCGCCGGAAGCGCCGACAGAACCCTTTTCGGGAATGACGGGAATGACACCCTTCTCAAGCATGGCTTCAATCAGCCGCACCAGTTCCAGCCGCACGCCGGATGCGCCGCGGCCGAGCGAAACCAGCTTCAGCGCCATGATCAGCCGCACGATATTTTCAGGAAGCGCTGCGCCGACCCCGCAGCAATGCGACAGGATGAGATTGCGCTGCAGCGTCGCCACATCGGCCGCGTCGATCTTGATGGAAGCAAGTTTGCCGAAACCGGTATTGATGCCGTAGACCGGCGCATTGCCGGCAGCAATCTCCGCGATGCGAGCCGCTGCCTTTTCAATGCCGGCATCGAAGCTGCGATCGAGCTTTGCCGTGCCGTTTTCCCAGTAGATGGTGGAAAGCTCGGCAAGCGTCACGGCGCCTGGATGAAGGGTGATGGCTTTTATGGTCATGAGGAAACCTTCTGTCCCTTGAAAATACGGGCGTGGAGCGGATTAAAACCGATGCGATAGACAAGCTCGGCCGGGCGCTCGATGTCCCAGATGGCGAAATCAGCCGATTTTCCGGCCTCCAGCGTGCCGGTTTCCGCAAGCAGGCCGAGCGCCTTTGCCGCATTGCGTGTCGTCGCCGTCAGGCACTCTTCCACGGTCATGCGGAAAAGCGTGGCGCCCATATTCATCGTCAGCAGCAGGGAGGTGAGCGGCGATGTTCCGGGGTTGCAGTCTGTTGCGAGCGCAATGTCGGCTCCGGCATCGCGCAGCGCCTGTACCGGCGGCAGCTGCTTTTCGCGCAGCGCATAAAAGGCGCCGGGAAGAAGCACGGCCACGGTTCCCGCTTCCGCCAGCGCCTTCGCGCCGGCCTCATCAAGATATTCGAGGTGATCGGCCGAAAGCGCATTATAGGATGCCGCAAGCTCGGAACCGCCAAGGTTGGAAAGCTGCTCGGCATGCAGCTTGACCGGAAGGCCATACTGTTTTGCAACCTTGAAAACCCGATCGATCTCCTCGACGGAAAAGGCGATGCCTTCGCAGAAGCCGTCAACCGCATCCGCCAGTCCTTCCGCATGGGCTTTTTCCAGCCCCGGCAGAACAACGTCGCTAATATAATCGGCGTTACGGCCCTTATAGTCTGCAGGTGTGGCATGGGCGGCGAGATAGCTGGTGACGATGCGCACAGGCCGCAATTTTTCAAGCCTGCGCGCGACGCGCAGCATCTTCAGTTCGGTTTCGATGTCGAGACCGTAACCGGATTTGATTTCGACTGTGGAAACGCCTTCGGAAAGAAGGGTGTGGAGGCGCGGAAGCGCCTGCGCCACCAGAACCTCTTCCGAAAGCGCACGCGTATCGCGCACCGAAGAAACGATGCCGCCGCCCGCTTTGGCGATCTCCTCATAGGTCGCACCATTCAAACGCATCTCGAATTCCATGGCCCGATTGCCGCCGAAGACAAGATGTGTATGGCAGTCGATCAGGGCAGGGGTGATCCAGCGGCCGCCGCAATCGGTGGTCTCATCGGCTGTCGCCATATCGGCGGGCAGGTCGTTTTCAGGACCGGCAAAGGCGATGCGGCCGTTACGCACGGCAATCGCGGCGTTTTCGACGGCGCCGATGCCATCCATGTCGGCATTGAAGGTTGCCAGCCGGGCGTTGCGCCACAAAGCCGTGGCGTTGCCCGTCGCCGTTCCGTTTGCAGATTTGTTCCCTGGCATTTGCTTTTCGCCTTTCCTTTGTGAGTTAAATGTATATACATAATAATTGGCTTGGCAAGCTGCATTTTCGTGTTTGAAATGGCCTTGCCGGACAGAACCAAAGGAGAGGGTGGCATGACGGCAATTCACGCGGGCGCAGCGCTTCTGGGGGACGGATGGGCGAAGGATGTTCGCATCATCTGCGATGACGGCATTATTTCATCCGTCGAAACCGGTGTTTCCCCGCAGCCGCAGGATGAGCGTCACGCCGTCATCGTTCCAGCCATGCCCAATCTCCACAGCCACGCCTTTCAGCGGGCCATGGCGGGGCTTGCCGAAATCCGCGGCCCGGGTGACGACAGTTTCTGGAGCTGGCGCACTGTCATGTATAAATTCGCACTCTCCATGACGCCTGACCATATCGAGGCCGTTGCCGCCCAGCTCTATATGGAAATGCTGGAGGCCGGTTTCGGCCGGGTCGGCGAATTTCACTATCTGCATAATGACAGGGATGGTTCGCATTACGGCAATATCGCCGAAATGGCCGAACGCATCGGCGCGGCCGCGTCGCAGACGGGCATCGGCCTCACCTTGCTGCCGGTCTTTTATGCCCATTCCGGTTTTGGCGGCCAGGCTCCGATCGATGGACAGAAACGCTTCATCCATTCGCTCGACAGTTATGGAAAGCTGATGCAGGGCGCACAGGCCGTGCTGGACAAATTGCCGGGTGCGGCCCTCGGCATCGCGCCACACAGCCTGCGTGCCGTAACCGGCGACGAGCTGGCAGCCATCGAGCCGCTGGCAAAGGGTGGGCCAATCCATATTCATGTGGCGGAACAAACGAAGGAAGTGGACGATTCACTTGCCTTTTCCGGTGCGAGACCGGTGGAATGGCTGCTTGAAAACGCGCCGGTCGATGATCGCTGGTGCCTTATCCATGCGACACATATGACGGAAAACGAAACGCGGCATATGGCGAAACGCGGCGCCGTTGCCGGTCTCTGCCCGATCACCGAAGCCAATCTTGGCGACGGCATCTTCCCGGCTCCGGCTTTTCTCGGTGAAAACGGCCATTACGGCGTCGGATCCGATTCCAACATTCTGATTTCCGTGCCGGAAGAACTGCGAACCCTCGAATATTCACAGCGCCTCTCGCGTCGGGCGCGTAATGTCATTGCCGATGCCGGCCATTCCACGGGAGAAAAACTCTTCCGGCAGGCGCTCGAAGGCGGCGGCAGGGCTCTGGCGTCGCCAAATGGTCTGGAAAGCGGGAAAAGTGCGGATTTTGTCGCTCTTGATGTTTCCGCCGTTTCTTATCTTCCGATATCCCAGATTCTCGATCAATGGATATTTGCCGGTGGTGTTGGCGTCGATTCCGTTTGGATGCGCGGCAAAAAGCGCGTGCAAGCCGGCCGGCATATCCACCGCCGTGAAATATCCGATCGCTTCAACAAGGTCATGGCCGAACTTCTCGATAGCTGATATGGGCTCGGTAGAAACGGGAAAAAGCCAGTAGGGAAAGGCATTGCGGACGTGACGAAAGCATCGGCCGGGCAAACCCTGCACCAGCGCATCCTCAGCGACATCGAGGGCCGGATCGTTTCAGGAGAATGGCCGCCGGGCCACCGGCTGCCTTTCGAGGTAGACCTCGCCGATCAGTATCACTGTTCGCGCATGACGGTGAACAAGGTCATGGGCCAGCTCGCCAAGGCCGGCTTGATTGAGCGCCGCAAGAAATCCGGCAGTTTCGTTCGCCAGCCGCAGATCCAGTCTGCAGTCCTGCAAATTCATGACATCGGGGCGGAAGTCGAATCCCTTGGCCTCGAATATGGCTTCAAGATCCTGGAGCGCAAAGGGCGCAGCGCCAAAAGCGGGGATCGTGAGCGCCTCGACGTTTCCGTCGGCACGTCATTGCTCGAGATTCTCTGCATCCATTTCGCCGGTGCGCGCGAATTCTGTGTCGAGCAGCGTCTCATCAGTCTGACGGCGGTGCCGGAAGCGGCTGAAACCGACTTTACCGAAATTGCGCCGGGGCCCTGGCTGCTCGGCCATGTCCCGTGGAGCACTGCCGAACATCGGATCAGCGCCGAGGCGCCGTCGAAAGAGATCGCACGCCTGCTCGGCATCTCCGACAGGCAGGCCTGCCTGGTGGTCGAACGTCGTACCTGGAGCAATTCCGGCGCCGTGACCTATGTGCGCTTCACCTATCCCGGCAATGCGCATGCCCTTGTGGCCCGTTTCAGCCCGTCTTCCGACTGATATCCGCAAGGTCGCCCGCATCCTTTAATCGCGAAATGGAAACCCTATACAGGGAGAGACTTGTCCTGCTTTCCGTTCGCATGGCCGAAAGTCGTTAAAATCCGTTAATCTGTACGATAAATCTCAAATTCTCTTTTAGAATCAGTAATCTGTCACATTTCTTGATTTTTTTGATATTGCTGTGTTGACTTGTTTGAGGGTGTGGATTTATAAGTCCGCTCACTGAACGAGGGCGGCGGCGCTGCTGGCGACGACGACTTTCGTTCTAAAGAAATCAGGATGATGAGCTGAATGCTTGTTTGTTTCCAATGGCTTGATGCTTTTGGGGTTTGATTTTGTGACTGTTTGATGCGGTCTGTTTTTTGACAATTGAATATGAGAAGAAAGAGAAACGTGGGCGGCGAAGCTTGCGGGGTCTGGAGAGATTTGGACCCTAGTGAATAGACTTTGACGGTCACGTTTTGAACAAG